>NZ_JADKYL010000009.1:0-222937 GCF_019633785.1 Bacteroides sp. FSHCM14E1 | reverse complement strand
ATGTAATGAATTATATTACACACAGACAAAAGGAGCAGGAAATATTGAAAAATACAGGGAAGGGACTACATATTTAGGAAATAATACAACCCTAATAAGATGTTATACTTATTGAGCGTCCGCCCTGGAAAGAGGGAGATAGTACTTGAAAAAGAAATAAAAAAGAGGAGAATGAAGTGCATTGATAATCAATCATTTGCGACTCAGGGGTCTGGAGGATATCAGGTGTATGATAGACTTTTCAATATTTGGCTTAGGAGGAATTACTGATTTAACCGGAAACATCAGTGCTAACCATCTTCGCGGCTGTCGGTGATTGGTATAAAAATAAAAGACCGGTGTCAGTTCATTCGACGACACCGGTCTTTTATCCTTTTATTCATCAATCAAGTTTCTACTTTACTTCGATGCCCTTGTTTTTCAAAGTCATATTCAATATTGTAGTATACTTCGTGTACTGAGCATCCGTCAACGTTTTTTTCATCAACTTCAGATTTCCGTAGACAGCGTTACGAACCAGGGTGTCTTTATTCTTTTTTGACGTAGTGGCTCTTCCCATCTGCTCGTCAAAGTAGTTACAAATGTTGGCTACTTCTTCTGCCTGTACAGAAGATAAATTCAGGTATTTACCCAATTTATTCACATTGATGTTACCTTCCCATTTTGCAACTGTAGGTTGATTTTCTGCTGCAAATGTGGTGGCAGCAAGGCAGAGTGCTGCTACTAATGTTAATCCTAATCTTTTCATAATACCTACTTTTTTAATTGTTATTCCTGAAAACTAATCTTTGTCCCTATCCTTATCATAAGGACCCCTAATACCTATTAAAAACAATTGTTAAGCTCTTAGCTTTTTCTTTTTACCTATGCAAATATACAAATATGTTGTTCAACATAAAAGGGATAGGGAAGGGAAGTAGGCAATAAGGTGTCATTTCTTGATGTATATCAAGAAAGAAGTGTGAAAAAGATAACATTATTGCGAAAATTGAAACAGTTTTGTAATAAGATACCTATATGGAACAGAATAGTGTCACCAGAAACGGCACGCTAAAGTCCACAATGAAACCATGAAAGATAGAGACTATGACGAATTCCTGCCCTGAACAACGGGTGATAATGGGAAGAGTCGTATCCATAGTGGTAGCTCCTCCGACTGAAATGGGGGCCAGTTTTCCGAAGAACTTTACCAATAAAGGAGCACAAAGCAAGGCGATGATTTCGCGCATGATATTTGAGAGCAGTGCGATGGTTCCCAGTTCGGCTCCTTTGTATTCGGTGATGAAAATGCTTGAGAGTGAATAATACCCGAATCCGGAACCCACTGCCATGCAATCGGCCGGTGAGCGATGCGATAGAAAGAGACTGACTACGGCACATCCTGCCAGTGTGCCCAGAATGGTCATTACGGGTAGGAAGAGTAAGCGCGGATTCAGTGACCGGAAACTTTTCAATGTTTGCGGATCATTGCCTATACTGATACCGACACAAAACATCAGCCCGCATAAAGCATAAAAACTGAGTTTGCTTTGGCTGAAATCATATGGAATCAGATGAAAAAGTCCGCACAGGGTGCCGACGATAAAAAAAGAGACGATAATAAGGCTGCCTTTCATGGCTTCACCTCCTTTTTCTGATAACGTGCATAAAGCAGATACCATAGTCCCCATGCAGCCAGTGTGCTTCCGGCTACGGCTGCTGTGGTGATGATGAAGGCTTCCAGCCCGATGGCGTGCAGTCCTTTCACGATGGCTTCGTTGCCTCCTACATCGATGCCGAGGAGGAAGAGCAACAGCCATATTAATAATGTGATGACTTTATGTATCCATGTGAGTCTTTTGCTACGTAACAGGTAGCCAAGCAGCATACCTGTAAGCATGATTCCGATTATTATAAACATATAAATGTGCTTTTAGGGCACAAAGATAGTGGTTTCTTTATAAATCCGGCATCGTTGGGGGAACTGCGTGGTTTTTAACCGTCAGCATGTAGTTGGTTTCTGCGCTGAATCCAACCATTCCGGTACCGCCGTTCACATTGCTGGGGAAAGCAATGGGCTCACTTAAGGTATTGTCATAGGCATCTGAGTCGAGCAGGTTCAGTGCTCTCAGATAATAATATTCTTTTTCGGTGATGCTGAGTATGCGGATATAGACATCTGTTTTTATCCATGTATATTCACTTCCCCAGAATCCCCATCCGTAAATATCGTTATAGACAGTCATTGTATAACTTCCGTCCGCGAAACGTGAGTCGTCAAATACGGCATACTTGTTAGTGACACTGCCGAACAGGCCGTTTTCGTCATCTTCTTCCGTACTCGGCTTGCCGTCGGTCAATACCACATCTTCGTTTGTCTGCAACTTAAAACTTTTCGACATGGCCGATTCCCAGTTAATCTGGTCACCCTGTTGCCAATAGTATTTCCAGTATTTCCGCTGTTCCACAATGATCCGATAGAAATTCTTCTCCCCCGGACGGTCGTTTATTTGGATTTGATAACGGAGATGTCTTCTCGGCGGAGTCCCGTAACCATAGTTACTTGGTATTCTCATGATAGAGACTGTATCTACCTTTTCTATCTTCCCGATAGGTTGGGGGACGGTGACTTCCGCCCATGCATGATATGCACCGTCATCTGTCATGGCGTCTATGCGGACTACATCGCCCGGACGGAAAGTACTGTTGATATAAAAACGTCCTTTATCGCTGCTGTACGGATCGGGGCGCAGCGTTTCGCTGAGAGAACCGTTAATGCGTACTTCCACAGTGGCTCCGTTGATTTGTCCGATTTGGTTTCTGCCGGTAAAGTTCAGGAACAGTTCGTTGTAAGTGCTATCGGCGTTGATGATGGCGTTCATCACCAGTTTAGGCGGATTCTCCTTCAGATCGAAAGGGAGATCGTGGTTGCAGGCTGTGGCAGATATAATAACCAGCAGGAACAGGAGTATGTCGTGAATGGATCGTTTCATAAATACTTAGAATTTATATGTATAACTGAATGAAGGAATACAAGGCAACAAGGTGAATTTCCGGATGACCGGTATGCGGTTGCCTTGTGCTTGTTCGCCTTGAGTATATTCAGTCTTTTTGTAGGTGCGGTATACCAAGGTAGGGTTCATGGCATTGTATACATTATATATACTGACGTTCCAGATACGCATGCCATGCCGTGTTTTCTTGCTGAAATTAACACCTACATTGAGCCGGTGCGTGGCGGGAAGGCGATAGTTGTTGCGGTGCTTGACATAATCTCCTTCTTGTATCGATGAATTGTTATCGCCCGGACGGATGATAGCCGTCAGTTCAGTGGGGATTGTGGTTGTACCTCCGGTGGTAAGTATCCATGAGGCACTTACGTCGATTCGTTCGTTGAACCGGTGGTTGAGGGTCAGGTCTATATTGTGCCTCCGGTCATATTTATATGGAAAGCGTGCCCCATTGTTTATCCCTCCTTTGGCAAATTTACGGTCACTCTTGGCCAATGTATATGCCAGCCATCCGGTTGTCTTCCCGATGGTTCTCTGTGCCATGAATTCTATACCCATGGAGCGTCCGCGTCCCATCTCCACTTTGTCTTCCCATCCGGTGGAAGAGCCGAGGAAACTGACTCCGTCTTTGTATTCAAGCACATTTTTCATTCCTTTATAGTAGCTTTCCACCGAGAATTCCCATCCGTCGATTCCTGTGTAATAGCCACCCAACGATACCTGATGCGCCTGCATAGGTTTGATTTTATTGGTCACCGGCACCCACAGGTCGGTGGGCATGGCGAACGGCATGGATGAAATCAAGTGTACATACTGGCTCATTTTGGTGTAAGAAGCTTTGATTACGATGTCCTTGTTGAGCTGATAGCGTGCGGAGATGCGGGGTTGTATGGAGAAATAGTTTTTCTTTTGCACTTGGAAAGTCGAGAAGTGCAGGCCCAGATTCATACGCAGGCGACTGCTTAGATTGAAGTTATCTTCAAGGTAGGCAGATGCTTCGTGGGCAAGGATTTCGCTGTTAGAGGCGGTATAATACGTCGTATCCCGCTCGATGGTTTCTCCGGTCTTGTCGAATATCTTTGAGGTGGATACTTCCGGACGGAAACTATGGTGCAGGTATTGCATTCCGAACTTGACATGGTGTGCGGGGATAGGATTATAGTCAAAATCTATCTGAGCACTCCAGTCCCGGATTCCCGATTTATAGTCGGCTTTATAGCGGTTCCAGGTTATTTGGTTGTTTGTATGTATCTCGTTCTTGGTGAACGTGCTGACGTCAAACTTATAGTTATTGAAAGCGACTGTGGTATTGCTGAACAGTTTGTTGTTAAAGATGTAATTCCAGCGTCCCGAAACGATGGTGTTGCCCCAGTTCATTTTTCCGCCGTCCCTGTACTTGTCTTCGTCACCGTAGTAAGTGTCGTCATACTTTGTCATGAAATGGTCTTTGCCATTGTATGCACTGAGGAAGAGGCGGCTCCGGTCGGAGAATTTATGGTTGATTTTGGCATTGATGTCATAAAAGTAATAACTGTACTTTTCTTCTTTCGGCATGAAGGGTTTGGCCAGCAGGTCGATGTAGGAGCGGCGGGCAGAAATGTTGAAAGAAGTCCGGTCCTTGATGATCGGCCCTTCGAAATTGAGTTTGCTGGTCAGGAGTCCTATACTGACTACGCCATGATAGTTCTTCATGTCGCCATCATTGGTGCGTACGTCAATTACGGAGGAGAGGCGTCCGCCGAAGCGGGCGGGGAAAGAACTTTTGAAGAGGGTTACTTTCTTTACGGCTTCGGGAGTGAAGACAGAGAAGAATCCTAATAAATGATCTACGTTGTACACCGGTACACCGTCCAGCAAGATCAGGTTCTGGTCGGGGCCACCACCACGTACATACAATCCGGCAGATCCTTCCATTCCGGCCTGTACGCCCGGCATCAACTGGATGGCTTTCATTACATCTGCTTCTCCCAGTATGCTGGGAGTGTTTTTTATTTGTGTCATCGGTATCTCGCTGGCACCCATTTGAGTGGCCATGATCCCCGATTCGGTCTTGTCCGACACGACGACCACTTCTTGCAGCATGTTGCTGTCTTTCATCCGGATGTTCAGCAGGGTGTCACGGGTCAGGGTCAGTACGTGTTGCTGGCTGGTGTAACCCAAATAGGAGAAGCTCAACTGAGCTTCTCCTTCCGGCAGCGTAATGCTGTAGAAACCGTAAGGATTGGTGGTGGTTCCTTGATGATGACGACTCTCAAGAATATTGGCACCAATCAGCGTTTCGGCAGACGCCCCGTCGGTTACGTATCCACTGATAGTAAACCTGCGGCTTACGGGTTTGGGGGGGATTTTTTGTAACAGGATGTGCTTTCCTGTTATTTTATAGCTTATCGGTTCGTTGGCAAACAACTGGTTCAGAACTTCTCCGAGAGGTTTCTTCTGTACGTTGAGGCTGACTTTATGGTCGAGTTTCACCTCTTCACCGTAGATGAAAGAGAAACCGGTGGCTTGTTCTATATGCCGGATAATCTCTGAGAGGCTGGTGTTTTGCAGCTTGAGGGTGATCCTGGGCTCCGGTGTCTGCGCGTTGATAGTTGAAAAGAATATGGAAACCACACACATCAGAATGTAACTTCTGATGTGGTGGAAATCCGGATTGGATTTTCTCATGTTTAGTTAAGTTTAGTAGTAATCGTTATTTTTTCATTGTTGTGTGAATAGTTGAATTTACCGACTGTATGCAGCAGATCGAGAATCTGGTCGAGTCCTTCTCCGTCGGAGAATCGTGCCGTGATCCGGTAGTTCTGCAATGCTTTGTCTGCTATGGAGATGTTTACACCAAACGTGTTGGACAACTGTCGGGCGATCTCCTGCAGGGGAAGGTTGGTGAAGACTAATTCGCCATTCCGCCAGGCTATCTCTTCGGCAGCGCGATCTGAAACTTCAAGGGTCATGCTCTTTTTCACCTTATTATATATAGCACTTTCGTTTGGCTTCAGAACCATGCGCACAGAATTGGCTTTATTGCTCACCACCACGGAACCTTCGAGTAGGGTGGTTTTCACTTCCGGATCGTCCGGATAGGACTCTACGTTGAAGTGAGTTCCCAGTACCTCTACATTGACCGACTCTGTCTGTACGATGAAAGAGTGTTCCCGATTCTTCGTCACTTCGAAATAGGCTTCTCCTTTCAAGTCTACTTCCCTGTGTTTCCCTTTGAATTTCTCGGGATAGGTGAGAGAAGAGAAATGGTTCAGCGTCACTTCCGTTCCATCGGGTAACTTTATAGTCCGTGTGTCGGCCAGTGTAGAAACGGTTTGCAAGGCGGCAGGTTTCAGATAGCAATAAGTGCTCCATCCGATGTAGCAGAACAAAGCGATGGCGGCTACTGCCGAGAAAATGCGTATAGAGAAAAGCCGGTGTGCCGGACGTGGCAATCGCTTCTCTAATATCTGATAGCTTGCCGCTGCCGAGAATCTTCCTCTGGGCGAGCGGGTGGAGGCTATGAGTTTCTCCAATAATCGGTTAAGTTCCTGGTCGGTATACTTCATTTTTTATTTCGTTATTTTTTCACCAGCCGGATAGACATCTGGGTCGTTTCCGACTTTCCGTTCTGAGGCCGGCAGACAAGCTGAATGTATTCATTCGTTCCCACTTTCTGGGGATAGACCAGAATAGTGGCTTTGGCCGATTTACTGCCTCCCTTGATGGTGACTTTATTATCTTTAATCTTAAAAAACTGTGCCGAAGGGCTTCCGGGCTTCGTCGGACGTGAGGGTGATTCGATGAAGACAATCCGGTCTTCTTTCGTTTTATCAACCGCAATGATCTTTACTTGGAATTCGGCTTCCGCAGTATTCTTTTGGTAAGAGAAGTCCTGCGCTTTCTTTTCGAATCCCAGATATTCCTTGGGATAGGAGTTGTTGCCGTTTTCGCATGCAGTGAAACACAGTGCCATCGTAAGCAATGCAAAGGTTGTAGGTCTTAATAACTTCTTCATAAGCTAAGTCTTTGTGTTTTGATTAAAATGAATTTCACTGATAAAGACAGAGCGTTCGAAGGATCTCCCTATCGGGGATGTGCAAATAAAAGTTAAACCTTGTCCATCGTTTCCGGCCGGTGGTTCATTGTTTATCGTTCATCGTCAATATCGCTTCTTTCAGTCGGATTGTTGCTTTCTGGAGTTGGGCGTCTACGGTCTTTGTGCTGATGCCCAATTCTTCGGCCACCTGTGCATAGCTTTGTTTTTCTTCGCGGATGCGGATGAACACTTCTCTGCAACGTTCAGGCAGGCGGTCGAGCGCCTTCACATAGATGGCGAACAGCTCTTCACTGATCATCGATTCCTCGGGCGAATCGCTTTGTGCTTCCGGTTCCGGCAATACTTCGGTGGATACGGTTGTGCGCCTGTTCTCTTTTTCCAGATAGTTGAGTGAGGCGTTTTTCACCAGTATGAAGCAATAGTCCTCAATGCTTTTGACTTCGGGCAACGAACTGCGTTGTTCCCAGAGTTTCAAGAATACATCAAGTACGATCTCCTGCGACCATTCTTCCCGCTTTACGTAATAGTAGGCAATGCGGTAAAGCCGGTCGTACGTCATATCGTAGAAGGATCGGAACGCCGTTTGCGAGTCCAGCTCCTTCATTCGTCTTAATAGTTTTCGAACCTCTGATTCGGTCATGACTTTATAATTTTAGTTGTCCACCCGGAGAAGATCGCTCATGATGCTGTCGGAAATAAAAATTCCTTCTCGGGTGAGGCGCAGAGCACCTTCGTGTATTTCTAATTTGCCGTTTTCTAAAGAAGGACGTGCCATCTTGAGGCAGTATTGTTCCAGTTCGGTTCCATAATCGTTGCGGAGGCGTTCGAGTGAAATTCCCCATTGAGTGCGGACGGAGGTAATGACAAATTCATTGTACCGGGTAGTTAAATCCCGTTCTTCCCGTTCAAAGTCCCGTTTACCGCTTTCGATGCCTGCTATGTATTTCTCTATCGACGAACAGTTCCATTCGCGTGTTGCTTCGTCGAAAGAGTGTGCCGACGGACCACAACCGAGGTAGCTGGTCCCTTGCCAGTACGAAGTGTTATGGCGTGAATACATTCCCGGCTTGCAAAAGTTGGATATTTCGTAGTGCTCATATCCTGCTTCCTGCAGCCGGTCTATCAATAAGGTGAAGAACCGGACACTGCTGTCCTCGTCCACTTCTTCAACCTGGTGTTTTTGCAACATTCTATAAATAGGAGTACCTTCTTCATAAATCAGGTGGTAGGCCGAAACATGCTCCACATTGAGGGCAACGGCCTGTTGCAGGTCCTTTTCCCAACGCTCTGCTGTCTCACCGGGAAGTCCGTAAATCAAGTCGATGCTGATGTTGCGGAACCCGTAGGTACGGCATAATTCTACTGCACGAATGGCTTGAGTGGCATTGTGGCGTCGCTTCAATAACGTAAGCGTGGCATCATCAAAAGTCTGGATACCCATACTGATGCGGTTGAATGGCAAGCGGGAGAGCATTTGCACATATTCCGGACAGAGGTCATCCGGATTGGCTTCAAGCGTTATTTCATGGCAATTTTCCATTCCGTATACACGCCGGACGGTGTCGAACACTTTCCGGAAGTCCTCTTCATCAAGTTGCGAAGGAGTACCTCCACCAAAGTAGAGCGTTTCTATGGGCTCTCCTTTCAGGTAAGTATATCTCATTTCCAGCTCCTTGCAGAGGGCTTCGATGTAGTGTCCTTTCCGTTCGCTTCGCGTGGTGGAGTAAAAATCGCAATAAATACAGCGTGTCTTACAGAAGGGGACATGTATGTATATGCCTGCCATGATAGTCTGAGTTATTTTTGCGTTTTAAATTGCAAAAGTAAGGTTTTCGTTTTAGTAAACAACTTTGCAGGGCATATATTCTTTCTTATTTAACGGGAGGAAAGTTCCTTTTTAACCATTTGACAATCTGATTATCTGATGATCTCAGAATGCTTTCGTTTCGTGCCGCTCTGAAAGTTGGAGAAAAAAACGCCTGCATTTGCCGGTAGGATTTTCCCATGTGTCGCAGATCTGTGATATCTGTTCTCCAATAGATAGCTGTGCGGCGGAATCCTGCCCTTTTTCTTTTATTTTCCTCTTCCTCCGGTGATTCTGTTATATATGGTTTGACTGGCTTTACAGAACAACCGGAGGAGAAAGAGGCATTCATACGGCCTTTTTGTTATAACAATATATGTAATGTGGCAAAACATGAGGAGATTTTCGGAAATGAAGTAAGCATTTCCGGAAAGTGCTTACTTCTTTGGGTCCGAATGCTTACTTCTTTTTCCGGAAATACACCGTCTTTGTGCTGAAAAACCGCCGTCTTTTGCCTCAAATACTCCCGTTTTGCGGCGAAAACCCCGTTACTGAATCCTATTTCATTCAGTTTGGCAGAAGGCAGTGTAAGCAAATGTGAGGTGAATAATGTTTTTTAATAGATAATAAAGGAAAAGACTTTCATTCTGACAAACGGTTTATTCTCTTCCCGTTTGTATCAACATGTTACATAACATTGTTTAGTAACACTGTCAGTTTTATTGCTTTTCATTTGATTAATGCCTAATTTGCGCCTCAGTAAAAAAAGGGTATGCGAAAAACACATACTGAATCATTCATTTAAATCTTATATATCATGAAAAAGACCTTAAGAATTTGTTTAGGAGTGACTTTCTTTTTATTTGTTTCTGTTAATGTCTGTTTGTCTGCGTTGAAAAACAAAGATAAAAAAGCGAATATGAAGATGCTTACTTTAGAGTGTCTTGCAATGGGAGAAGGTACTGATACCGGAGAAGGAGGAGGAGGCAACTATTCATGTACAGTAACTGTAGAATGTGGATTTCCTCTATCTGGTTCAGTATCTTGTAGTGGTAAAAAATGTAGTAGAGGACTTGATTGGTTAAATGGTGCCTATGTTGAATGTGATGGAAATAAGACTTATTGCTAAAGGGTAATGAATAGAATATTGATTCTTATTATCGCAATTTTATGTTTTTCTTCTTGTAACAACAAGGAGAAAAATCGTAACTTAATGTATTGTCAGTCGGAAATTAAGATAGAAGAATATCCTGATTCTAGTTTCTTCTCCAACATTACGTGTATGACTTATTATAAGAATAAGATATATGTTTTGGACAAAAAACGGGGAGACATTGTGGCGTTAAGTGATAACTTAAAAGAGATGGAATATGTTAGCAAACATGGTGAAGCCCCTTATGAAACAACATGGCCATTTACCTTTAATGTACTGAATGACACGGTATATGTTGTTGATTTTGGAACAAAGTCAATGAAAAAATTTCATGGAGGAGTTTTCTATGGTGATTTTTCACTTTCAAATGCAAATGAAAACAGATTTAGTCTCAATGATTCTTTAATCTTTTTATCTGCGAATACGGATTCGACAAGTTTTCTAATGATTGATAAATATCACCCAAACAAACAAATCCCAATGGGAAAGGTTGTACGAGAAAAAACTCCTTTTAAAACCATTATATCTAACAAGAAACATATTCTTTATGATCAAGGCAAAGGAATATTTTCGATTTCAAATTGCTACCCTTATATAGAGCAATATAATATTCATGGAGAATATATTAAAACATTTGATATCTCTTCAATTCCTATAATAAAAGAAGCAACAGAAATTGCTAAAAAGAATTCTAATAAAGAGAAATCTGTCTATATATACATACGTGATGCTTATCTTGCAAATGACCATATATATATACTGTGTTCATCACGGAGCTCATCAGGCGATTATCGTGTAAATACTATTTTGAAATTATCAATCAATGACGAAATGAAGCATATCTCTACCTACATTCTTCCACATGATATATATTCTTCTTTTTGTGTTTCAGACACATATCTATTTGCTTCACAAGAAGTGGCAGGAGTAACCATTGAAAAAATAAAAATAGGTGATGCGAAAAAATAAATTCTTTACCTTATTTATATTGCTTTGCATTATATGGGGATGTAGCAATAATCAAAAAAAAGAAAATGATGTTACTAAAACTCCCCAAAAGGATGTTTATAACTTAATAGGGAAAAGGGTAACCTCCATTGATTCTATTGTGTCAAATAAGACTTGTAGAGTTATTTTTCTATTTAACTATTATGATTGTGGGAGTTGTATAGATTTAGGATTCTCTATTACAAAAAAAATAGATTCTCTTTATAGAAATAATAAAGTAGCTATTATTTCAACTATGGGAAGCCCTTCATCTTTCCAGAAACGTAATAAATATTATGAGTATATATATCTTGACTCAAAAGATCTGATAAGAAAAGAATTGAAATATGTTCCAACACCTATAATGCTTTTATTGGATTCTTCAAACTGTATAAAAGACTATATATTCCCTAATACATCAGATGATAGAGAAGTTGTTCCATTTATAGAATCTGTTTTATAAGGAAGCATAAGCCAAGAGGTATATTATATTGGTGTTACCAAGTTCGATAATACGGAAAGTTGTTATCCTAATTCAACTTCGTTTAGAGAGTGCCAAGAGTTTGTGACACTGTGATATCTGCTTAATAAACAGATCCTGTATGTTACATAACATTGTTTAGTAACACTGTCAGTTTTATTGCTTTTCATTTGATTAATGCCTAATTTGCGCCTCAGTAAAAAAAGGGTATGCGAAAAACACATACTGAATCATTCATTTAAATCTTATATATCATGAAAGTATATCAGACTAACGAAATTAAGAACATTGCCCTTCTTGGCAATGACGGCTCAGGAAAAACCACTCTCACAGAAGCGTTGCTCTATGAGAGTGGTATTATAAAACGTCGCGGCAGGATTACTGCCAAGAATACCGTAAGCGATTACTTTCCGGTGGAACAGGAATATGGATATTCCGTCTTTTCAACTATTTTTCATGTGGAATGGAATGGAAAGAAACTGAACATCATAGACTGTCCGGGCAGCGATGACTTTGTAGGTGCTGCCATGACGGCACTCAACGTAACCGATACAGCTATTTTGCTGCTGAACGGACAATATGGACCGGAAGTGGGAACACAAAATCATTTCCGCTATACCGAAAAACTGGGTAAACCGGTAATCTTCCTGGTGAATCAACTTGATAACGAGAAGTGCGATTATGATATGGTGCTTGAACAACTGAAGTCCATTTACGGACCGAAAGTGGTTCCCGTCCAGTATCCTTTGGCTACAGGCCCGAATTTCAACTCACTGATCGACGTGCTGCTGATGAAGAAATACTCTTGGGGACCCGAAGGTGGAGCACCCACTATTGAAGAGATCCCGGCCGAAGAGATGGACAAGGCTATGGAAATGCACAAAGCCCTGGTAGAAGCCGCTGCTGAGAATGATGAAGGCTTGATGGAAAAATTCTTCGAACAGGATTCACTGACAGAAGACGAAATGCGTGAAGGTATCCGCAAAGGATTGGCTGCACGTGGCATGTTCCCCGTATTCTGTGTCTGTGCAGGCAAAGATATGGGTGTACGTCGTCTGATGGAGTTTCTGGGTAATGTAGTGCCCGGTGTATCCGAAATGCCGAAAGTGCATAATACCCGTGGTGAAGTGGTGGAACCCGATCCCGATGGGCCTACTTCACTCTATTTCTTCAAAACAGGTGTGGAGCCGCATATTGGCGACGTTCAATACTTCAAGGTGATGAGCGGAAAAGTGCACGAAGGAGATGACTTTACGAATGCCGACCGCGGTTCGAAAGAACGTGTGGCACAGATTTATGCTTGTGCCGGTGCCAACCGTATCAAAGTAGAAGAGATGGTGGCCGGTGATATCGGCTGTACCGTGAAGCTGAAAGATGTTCATACCGGAAACACGCTAAATGGTAAAGGTGCCGAAAACCGGTTTAATTTTATTAAATATCCGAATTCTAAATATTCACGCGCCATCAAACCGGTGAACGAAGCCGATACAGAGAAGATGATGGTTATCTTGAACCGTATGCGCGAGGAAGATCCGACTTGGGTCATCGAACAATCGAAAGAATTGAAACAGACCATCGTACATGGTCAGGGTGAATTCCACCTCCGTACTTTAAAGTGGCGTCTGGAGAATAATGAAAAACTTCAGGTGAAATTCGAGGAACCGAAGATTCCTTATCGTGAGACCATCACTAAGGCGGCCCGTGCCGACTATCGTCATAAAAAACAATCGGGTGGTGCCGGACAGTTTGGTGAAGTGCACTTGATTGTAGAACCATATTATGAAGGAATGCCGGTGCCCGATACGTATAAGTTCGGTGGACAGGAATTTAAGATTAATGTGAAAGGTACCGAAGAAGTTCCATTGGAATGGGGCGGAAAATTGGTATTTGTTAACAGTATTGTCGGTGGTTCTATCGATGCCCGCTTCCTGCCTGCTATCCTTAAAGGTATCATGTCCCGTATGGAGCAGGGACCTCTCACCGGTTCGTACGCCCGCGATGTACGTGTCATCGTATATGACGGAAAGATGCACCCGGTAGATTCTAATGAAATCTCGTTCATGCTGGCCGGACGCAATGCTTTCAGCGAAGCATTTAAGAATGCGGGACCGAAGATTCTCGAACCTATTTATGATGTAGAAGTCTTTGTGCCTTCCGATAAGATGGGTGATGTGATGGGAGATCTTCAGGGACGTCGTGCCATGATCATGGGCATGAGCAGCGAAAACGGTTATGAAAAGCTGGTCGCTAAAGTGCCTTTAAAAGAGATGTCTTCTTATTCGACAGCGCTCAGCTCGCTTACCGGAGGTCGTGCTTCGTTCATTATGAAATTTGCAAGTTACGAACTTGTTCCGAGTGATGTGCAGGATAAATTAATAAAAGACTTCGAATCCAAGCAAACAGAAGAATAATGTGGTTACAGCCTGCCGGACTGCGGGCTGCAAATGGCTGAACTGCTGAGTTATAAAGCTATGAGGAGTGTACAATGTATGTGCAACTGCTCGTAGCTTTATTCTTTTAAGGCATTCTGCTTGTGGTTGTAGCTGCCGTTACATGCCATTGACAGTTCGTCGGTCGCCTCTTGAAACCTGCTTACTCATTAACAATGATTAAAGAAAGTAGATTTTCTGAAGAGAAATCTTTAATTTTTTATTAAATTTGCAAACCAAAGGCATATACGTTTTGTTATAGTGGTCAGAATACGACCTAAAAAACGTCTTTCGGTTAATTATAGAGAACATCCTGTTAAAACAGGTTAAGCTGTTAGGAGTGTTAATTAGGGAGTGTTAATTTTGTTGCTATGAAAAAGTCAACAATCTGGATATTAGGCATTATTATGGGTCTTTCCTTTCTGAGTTTGCTCTATTTACAAGTGAGCTACATCGAAGAAATGGTGAAGATGCGTAAAGAACAATTTAATACATCCGTGCGAAATGCTTTGTTTCAGGTTTCAAAGGATGTGGAGTATGATGAAACGCAACGTTGGCTGTTAGAAGACATTACTGAAGCGGAACGTAGAGCACTGGCTCAGTCTTCTTCTACTACCGAACAGAAAAATGGTTTGATTCAGCAATCGGAGCGTTATAGGTTCAAGTCACCGGACGGAACCCTGTATTCGGAGTTTGAACTAAAGATGATTACCACCGAGCCGTCGAAGGTGCCCAAAGCCATGATTTCGGAGAGACATGGCCGGAATACCATTCCGCAGACATCGCGAAGCTTGACCGACGCTATTAAAAATAGGTATATGTATCAGCGTTTCCTGCTCGACGATGTAGCTTTGCGGATGATTTACAAAGCAAGCGATAAGTCGATTGGCGAACGGGTGAACTTTAAGAAGCTGGATAATTATCTGAAGTCTAACTTTATTAATAATGGTATAGAGTTGCTATATCATTTTTCGGTAATCGATAAAGATGGACGTGAGGTATATCGCTGTTCGGATTACGAAGAGGGAGGAAGTGAGGATTCTTATACCCAACCTCTGTTCCAAAATGATCCGCCTGCGAAGATGAGTATTGTGAAGGTGCACTTTCCGGGAAAGAAAGATTATATCTTCGACTCGGTTAGTTTTATGATCCCTTCGATGATATTCACTTTCGTACTGTTGATTACATTCATCTTCACTATCTACATCGTCTTCCGCCAGAAGAAGCTGACAGAAATGAAGAATGACTTTATCAACAATATGACACACGAGTTCAAGACACCGATATCTACCATCTCGCTTGCCGCGCAGATGCTGAAAGATCCCGCAGTCGGGAAATCACCGCAGATGTTCCAGCATATATCGGGAGTCATTAATGATGAAACGAAGCGGTTGAGATTCCAGGTGGAGAAAGTTCTTCAGATGTCTATGTTCGACAGACAGAAAGCAACACTGAAGATGAAAGAACTCGATGCCAATGAGTTGATTACCGGGGTTATCAATACGTTCGCTCTGAAGGTGGAACGCTATAATGGTAAGATTACATCGAACCTTGAGGCTACCAATCCTGTTATATTTGCGGACGAAATGCATATCACCAATGTGATATTCAACCTGATGGATAACGCGGTGAAATACAAGAAGCCCGAAGAAGACCTGGTGCTCGACGTGAGAACTTGGAACGAACCCGGTAAACTGATGATTTCGATACAGGACAACGGTATTGGTATTAAAAAAGAAAACCTGAAGAAGGTGTTTGATAAGTTCTATCGCGTGCATACAGGTAATCTGCACGATGTAAAAGGTTTCGGTCTGGGACTGGCTTATGTGAAAAAGATTATTCAGGATCATAAGGGAACCATCCGGGCGGAGAGTGAACTGAATGTAGGAACTAAATTTATTATTGCATTACCTTTATTAAAAAATGATTGATATGGACGAGAAACTGCGTATTTTATTATGCGAAGATGATGAAAATCTTGGCATGCTTTTAAGAGAATATTTACAGGCGAAAGGTTACTCTGCTGAGTTGTATCCTGATGGAGAAGCCGGATTTAAGGCTTTCCTGAAGAATAAATATGACTTGTGCGTGTTCGACGTGATGATGCCTAAGAAAGATGGTTTCACGCTGGCACAGGAGGTTCGTGCGGCCAACGCTGAAATTCCGATTATCTTCCTGACTGCAAAGACACTCAAGGAGGATATTCTGGAAGGATTTAAGATCGGTGCGGATGATTACATCACCAAACCTTTCAGTATGGAAGAACTTACTTTCAGAATTGAAGCGATCTTGAGACGTGTTCGTGGAAAGAAGAACAAAGAAAGCAATATCTATAAGATCGGTAAGTTTACGTTTGATACACAAAAGCAGATTCTGGCTATCGGTGACAAACAAACTAAGTTGACTACCAAGGAATCGGAATTGCTGGGATTGTTGTGTGCACATGCCAACGAGATTTTGCAGCGTGACTTTGCTTTGAAGACTATCTGGATTGATGATAACTATTTCAATGCCCGTAGTATGGACGTATATATCACCAAACTGCGTAAGCACCTGAAGGATGATGATTCGATTGAGATTATCAACATCCACGGAAAAGGTTACAAGTTGATTACCCCCGAACCGGAATCATAATGGAGAGGGGGATATACAGAAATAAAAAAGCCGGAAAACATTCGTTTTCCGGCTTTTTTATTTCTGTTGAAAATATTAATCCGCAATTCTTTTATTGATCGCAATGTAAGAAATGAGTCCGAGTACCACCAATACTATCGAGCCTCCCAGGATAGCGTTGTTGTTCACGTCTCCGGTCAGAGAACAAACAATCAGAATGATTATTCCGACTAAGATTAATATCAATCCTAAATTCTTTAATAAGCCTTTCATGTGTGTGTATTTTAATAGATTATTATATTCCAGTCACAAATTAACGCATAATTCTTTAACGAGCGAAATTATTTTCGCAAAAAAACCATTAATTAGCCATAAATAGTTGATTTGGTTGCTTTCACTTCTCCGTATTGATTAATCTTTGGTATTGAAAAATATCTTTCTCAATACTTCCTGGCTTACGCTTAATTCTTCGACTGTGATGCCGTGCAACGCCTCTTTCAGTGTCCGGTTGGCTATAACACGGGCTTTTTCTTCCAGTTCTTTTCCTGTTTTGGTCAGGTGGATCAGATTGGTACGACGGTCCTTTTTGTCGGAGATACGGACAACCAGATGCTGGCGTTCCATATTGTCGATTAAGCGGGTCATACTCGGTTTATCTTTAAAAGTTGCATTGCACAACTCTTGTTGGGTCACTCCGTCTTTTTCCCAGAGAAAAATAAGAACCGTCCATTGTTCCGGGCTGATCTCCAGACCGTTCTGTCTGAAGTTACGGTATAGCTTACGGTTGATGGCGGCAGAAACTTTGCCATTCAGGATAGCAAAGATTAGTCTGATATCAAAATTAAATTGTTCGATCATGAAATTATTGTTTAAGCAACTTTGCAAAGATAAATGTCTTCTTCGACAAATCCTATCCCGTGGCATAAAAAAAGATTAAATGTTTGCAGTTCAAAATAAAATGCCTACCTTTGCACCGCATTTTTAAAATCAAATAATTTATTTATTTAATTAAAACGAGTATGAATCAATACGAAACCGTTTTCATTTTAACTCCCGTTTTGTCTGATGTTCAGATGAAGGAAGCGGTAGAAAAATTCAAAGGCATTCTTCAGGCTGAAGGTGCTGAGATTATCAATGAAGAAAACTGGGGACTGAAGAAACTGGCTTATCCAATCCAGAAGAAGTCTACAGGATTCTATCAGCTGATTGAGTTCAATGCAGAACCTACTGTTATTGACAAGTTGGAATTAAATTTCCGTCGTGATGAACGCGTAATCCGTTTCCTGACTTTCAGAATGGATAAATACGCTGCAGAATATGCTGCAAAGAGAAGAAGTGTTAAATCAAACAAAAAGGAGGATTAATCATGGCACAACAAGTTCAATCAGAAATCAGATATTTAACTCCGCCTTCAGTAGACGTTAAGAAGAAAAAATACTGCCGTTTCAAAAAGAGTGGTATTAGGTATATCGACTACAAAGATCCTGAATTCTTGAAGAAATTCTTGAATGAGCAGGGTAAGATCCTTCCGCGCCGTATCACCGGTACTTCTTTGAAGTTCCAGCGTCGTATTGCGCAGGCTGTGAAGAGAGCACGTCACCTGGCGTTACTTCCATTTGTAACTGACATGATGAAATAAGGAGGAAAAGTATGGAAATTATATTGAAAGAAGACGTAGTAAACTTGGGTTATAAGAATGACATCGTAACTGTTAAGTCTGGTTATGGTCGTAATTACTTGATCCCCACCGGAAAAGCTGTTATTGCTTCTCCTTCTGCAAAGAAAATGTTGGCTGAAGAACTGAAACAGCGTGCTCACAAACTTGAGAAAATCAAGAAAGATGCTGAAGCACTGGCTGCTAAGTTGGAAGGTGTATCTTTGACTATCGCTACAAAGGTTAGCTCAACCGGTACTATCTTCGGTTCTGTTGGTAACATCCAGATCGCTGAGGAATTGGCTAAGTTGGGTCACGAAATCGACAGAAAGATCATCGTTGTAAAAGACGCTGTAAAAGAAGTTGGTTCTTATAAAGCTATCGTTAAACTGCACAAAGAAGTTTCTGTAGAAATTCCTTTTGAAGTAGTAGCTGAATAAGCCTATCATATGACATTGAGAAGGGACATTCCAAAACGGGATGTCCTTTTTTTTTTGAGAGATTATTGGGAGAGTGTCTTTGTTTATAAATAAAGAGATACCCGGCAGAGGTGCCCAGTGTTGAAGAAGGGGAGATGTGGAGGAAACGACTTCCGTAATGGAAAGGTACGGATATAAAAAAAGTCTGTACGTGCTTTTGCACGGCAGACTTTCAATTCTCTCTAATGTTGTTCGAGATTATTCAGCTACAACTGCTTCAGTTGCAGTAGAGTCAGTTGCTGTAGTATCAGCTACCTGAGCTGCTGCTTCAGCTGCAGCTGCTTCAACTGCTGCGATAGAGTCAGCGATACGGATAGAATCTGCAGTTGCTTTTTCAGCGTTAGCTGCTTTGTTACCACAAGATGCGAATGATACTGCTGCGATAGCTACGAACATCAAAACTAATTTTTTCATTTTCTTTGCTTTTTAAATCTGTAATACAATCAATTGCTTATTAAAACGATGCAAAGGTATGTACTTTTTGCATATGTTGTACTCCTAAACCCAACTTTTTTTTATTTTTTTTTTAGAAGAATGTTTCATTATGTTTTTTTGTATGTTTTAAAACATATCTAATCTTCTGCTATACTGTTATATAGATAGCGTTTGATACTTCTTTTCGGAGTCTTCTCAAACTCAGTGGGGTAGAGTTGAATCTGGCTTACTTTTTCGTAGGCTGCCACGCTATTATTCAAATTCTTCAGGTTTTCGTCCATAATCGTTTTCAGGTTATCTTCGTGGTTGAGTCCTAAAGAATCCAGCGCTTCATAATCGGCATATACCAAGGCAACCAGTTTCTTGTTTCGTTCTATGATAAGACTTTCGAGAATGAAAGGCAGATTATTAAGTTTAGCCTCAATTTCTTCGGGGAAGATGTTCTGTCCGCTCGAACTGAGTATCATCGTCTTCAGGCGGCCACGGATGAAAATATTACCTTCATCGTCCATAGTGCCTAAGTCCCCGGTGCGCAACCAACCGTCTTTAGTGAAAACTTCGCGGGTGGCTTCCGGATTTTTATAATATCCCGTCATTACGTTTTCTCCACGCACTTGTATTTCTCCGGTACCGGCTTCCGGATTCTCCTTATAAATACGGGCTTCCATGATATCGAGTATTTTACCTGATGAGGAAGGGACGAATTTATCCCAGGGAGCATAACTGATGAGCGGCCCACATTCCGTCATGCCGTAGCCAATGGTGAAAGGGAACTTGATTTTATGGAAAAACTCTTCTACTTCCGGGTTCATAGCGGCTCCGCCGATAATAATTTCCTTGAAACGTCCTCCAAGGGCATCGATCAGCTTCTTGCGAATCTGTCCGTATATCTGGCTGTCGAGAAGGGGGATGCTCAACGCCCATTTCATGCCTTTCTTGCTGATGATGGGTTGGATTACATTTTTATAGATCTTCTCGATGACAAGCGGTACTGTGATAATCAGGTTGGGTTTGACCTCTTCGAAAGCTTTCATTATGATTTTGGGGGAGGGAACTTTGCCAAGCAGGGTTACGTGCGTGCCAACTGCCGTAGCTGTCAGAAAGTCGAAAGCACATCCGTAAGCATGGGCAAGTGGGAGGAAAGAGAGCACTTTATCACCTTTTTTTAGCAATTCCGTTCGGATACCGAAAGTCACATTACCGGCCAGGTTGTTGCCGGTCAGCATTACTCCTTTACTGAATCCGGTAGTGCCGGAGGTATAATTCAGTAACATAACCTTGTCGTTGGACAAGGTGGTGTAAAGGACATCTTCTTTTTGGAATCCTTTCGGGTAAGTTTCTTCCATGCACTGATTGATATGTTTCAGGAATTTCTGAACCGTTTCGCCATCGCGTTGGTGCAGGCAACGGAAGTCTGTCAGTGAAAAGACGGCACGGATGCCGGTCAGTCGTTCTTCTTCCAAAGTTTCCCAGATGGTGTCGCTGGTGAAAAGGAAGACAGATTCAGAATGATTTACGATATGGTGTACATCATTCGGATTGAAGTCTTGCAAGATAGGTACTACGATGGCCCCGTAGGTAATGGTCGCCATGTAAGCGATGCACCAACGGGCATTATTTTTTCCGATGACTGCGATTTTATCTCCCCGGCGCAAACTACAGTGCTTGAAAAGCAAATGAAGTTTGGCTATTTCTTCGGCTACTTCACCGTAAGTATAACTTTCCGGTTCACCATAATTGGTGTAGCAGGGCAAATCCCAGTTTTCACGGAAACTATTTTCGTAGAGTTTTATAAAGTTTTCTTTTATCATTGCACGTTTTTTGAAGATTTGTGCAAAAGTAGGTATAAACTTTCAGAATAGAAAACCTCTAACTCCTTTTAACTCCTTCTGCATCTTTACTCCTAATAATAATGTGTAACTTTGTACCGAATATGCGTTTTTACAGATTATGATAGATACCACTGTATTTCAAGATAAGACAGCCGTTTACTATACTTTAGGCTGCAAGCTGAATTTCTCAGAGACTTCGACGATTGGTAAAATCCTGCGTGAGGCAGGTGTGCGTACGGCCCGGAAAGGTGAAAAGGCTGACCTTTGCATTGTCAATACCTGTTCGGTGACCGAGATGGCGGACAAGAAGTGCCGTCAGGCTATTCACCGCCTGGTGAAACAACATCCCGGTGCGTTTGTGGTGGTGACAGGTTGCTATGCCCAGTTGAAACCCGGTGATGTGGCAAAGATAGAGGGAGTGGACGTTGTGCTTGGTGCGGAACAAAAGAAAGACCTGCTTCAATACCTGGGCGACTTGCATAAACACGAAGGAGGAGAGGCTTATACAACCGCAACGAAAGATATCCGTTCCTTTGCCCCGTCTTGTTCAAGAGGTGACCGTACCCGCTTTTTCCTGAAAGTACAGGATGGGTGCGATTACTTTTGTTCTTACTGTACCATTCCTTTTGCCCGTGGACGGAGTCGCAACGGGACTGTCGCATCTTTGGTGGAGCAGGCACGGCAGGCTGCTGCCGAAGGTGGGAAAGAGATTGTGCTGACCGGAGTCAATATCGGAGATTTCGGAAAATCTACCAGCGAGACTTTCTTCGATTTGGTGAAAGCGCTCGATCAGGTAGAAGGCATTGAGCGTTATCGCATTTCTTCTATTGAGCCCAATCTGCTGACGGATGAGATTATAGAATATGTGTCCACCTCCCGTAGCTTCATGCCTCATTTCCATATCCCTTTGCAGTCCGGTTGCGATGAAGTGCTCCAGTTGATGCGCCGTCGGTATGGAACGGAACTTTTTGCTTCGAAGATTGCAAAGATAAAAGAGGTGATGCCTGATGCGTTTATCGGCGTGGACGTAATTGTGGGTACACGTGGCGAAACCGACGAGTATTTTGAGAAAGCCTATGAATTTATTTCCGGACTGGATATCACGCAATTGCATGTGTTCAGTTATTCGGAACGTCCCGGTACCCAGGCACTGAAGATAGACCATGTGGTGACTCCTGAGGCGAAGCATCAGCGAAGCCAGCGTTTGCTTGCGTTGTCGGATGGGAAAACGAAGGACTTCTATGCCCGTCATATCGGCCAGACTATGCCTGTCCTGATGGAGAAACCTAAGGCAGGAGCGCCTATGCACGGCTTTACGGCAAACTACATTCGTGTAGAGGTGGAAAGTGACCCGGCATTGGATAATCAAGTTGTAAATGTTCTCTTGGGAGATTTTAACGAAGATGGCACTGCACTGAAAGGAACTATAACACAATAAACATGAAATCGAAACTTCTTTATTTGTTAACCTATGTGGGGATGTGGCTTTTGGCTATTCTTCCGTTTCCGGTGTTGTATGCTCTGTCCGATTTTATTTACTTCTGGTTGTACCACGTGATCGGTTACCGGAGAAAGGTGGTGGGTACCAATCTGAAGAACTCTTTTCCGGAGAAGTCGGCAGCAGAATTGAAGGCCATTGAACGTAAGTTCTATCATTACCTTTGCGACTATATGCTCGAAGATGTGAAAATGTTGCGCATGTCCGAGAAAGAGCTTTGCAAACGTATGACTTACGAAAACAAGGAAGCTTATCTCCGGATGATTGACGAACGGGGCGGGATTGTCCTGCTGATCCCCCACTATGCTAATTTCGAATGGATTACGGGGATGGGAATGATTATGCGTCCCGGCGATGTACCTGTACAGGTATACAAACCTTTGAAAGATGTTTATCTGGATGGTCTTTTCAAGTACATCCGCAGCCGCTTCGGAGGGTACAATGTGCCGAAGCACTCCACCGCCCGCGAAGTGATCAGGCTGAGACGTGACGGCAAGAAGATGGCTATCGGACTGATTACCGACCAATCGCCCAATACGAACGAGGCGCACCATTGGACTACTTTTTTGAATCAGGACACGGTGTTCATGGATGGTGCCGAGCGCATTGCCAAGATGATGGACTTTCCGGTTTTCTATTGTGAGTTGCGCAAGGAGCGGAGAGGGTATTGCCGCGTAGAGTTCGATCTGGTCACCGATCGTCCGAAAGAAACCGCCGATGGTGAGATTACCGAAATCTTTGCCCGCAGATTGGAGCAGACCATCCGGAAGGAACCTGCTTACTGGCTTTGGTCACATAAGCGCTGGAAGCTGAAACGCCCCGAAAAGAAAGATGAATAAGATATCTGTCGTTATATTGAACTGGAACGGTTGCGAAATGCTCCGTTCGTTTCTTTCCTCCGTACTCCGGCATTCCGAGGCGGAAGGTGTGGAAGTTTGTGTGGCTGATAATGGTTCTACAGATCAGTCGGTAGAGATGCTGCGGCACGAGTTCCCTTCGGTTCGCCAGATTCTGCTGGATGAAAATCATGGTTTTGCCGACGGTTATAACTTTGCCCTCCAACAGGTGGAAGCCGAATATGTAGTTCTGCTGAATTCTGATGTAGAAGTAACAGAGCACTGGCTGCAACCGATGGCTGATTATTTGGATACCCATCCGGAGGTTGCTGCCTGCCAGCCTAAGATACTCAGTTGGCGACAAAAGGACCTGTTTGAATATGCCGGCGCTTCCGGCGGATTCATCGACCGTTATGGTTATCCGTTTTGCCGGGGACGGGTGATGGGAGTGGTCGAGGCGGATAAAGGACAATATGATACAGTATTCCCCGTGTTCTGGGCTACCGGTGCCGCCCTGTTCATTCGTCTGGCAGATTATCGTGAGGCAGGCGGGCTTGACGGGCGTTTCTTTGCTCATATGGAAGAGATAGACCTTTGCTGGAGGCTTCGTGCCCGTGGACGGGGGATCGTTTGCATTCCTCAAAGTACGGTGTATCATGTAGGAGGGGCCACATTGAAAAAAGAGAATCCGCATAAAACCTTCCTCAACTTTCGTAATAATCTTGTCATGCTCTATAAGAATCTTCCGGATGAAGAGTTGCCCGGAGTGATGCGGGTACGTTGCTGGCTCGATTACATTGCGGCAGCTACGTTTGTTCTTAAAGGACAGCTGCCCAACGCAAAGGCCGTTCTCCATGCCCGTCGTGAATTTAAACAATTGCGCGATAGCTTCCGGGATGCAAGAATGGAGAATCTCAGAAAAACTTCCTCACACTTTATTCCCGAACGGATAAAAAGTAGTATCTTAGTGCAGTTCTATGTGAAAGGGCGGAAGTTCTTTTCGCAATTACCAGATTTTAAAGGATAACGTTATGGAAAAACTAATTCGAAGAATCGGGCTGGTAGCACACGATGCTATGAAAAAAGACCTGATTGAATGGGTTCTTTGGAACTCGGAGTTATTGATGGGACATAAGTTTTATTGTACAGGTACCACCGGTACGCTGATATTGGAAGCATTGAAAGAGAAACATCCCGATGTGGAATGGGATTTTACCATTCTGAAGTCAGGTCCTTTGGGGGGTGACCAGCAGATGGGATCGCGTATTGTGGACGGAGAGATCGATTATCTTTTCTTCTTCACTGACCCGATGACCCTGCAACCGCACGACACGGATGTAAAGGCACTGACCCGTCTGGCAAGTGTAGAGAACATTGTTTTCTGCTGCAACCGTTCCACTGCCGATCATATTATTTCGAGTCCGCTCTTTGTTGATCCGGATTACGAACGGACACATCCGGACTACTCCGGCTATACGAAACGTTTCGAAAACCAACCGGTAGTTACCGAAGCAGTAGAATCGGTAAAGAAAAGAAAGAGAAAGAAATAAGAGCCTATTCGGCTGCAAGTATATTTCACTACAGAGTACACAGAGGGCACGGAGCTTTAATTATATAGAATTACTATATAATAACTCCGTGCCCTCTGTGCGTTCGGTGGTACATCTACTTTGTGGCGTATCGGTTTTGCCTGTCGTTTATCTTTCTGTTTTTGTCAAGAGCAGATTTATGTATTGTTAACTTCCAAGCCTTCATCTTTCCCGCCGTTGATTATCAATAGGAGAAAAAAGATTATCTTCTGATGAAAACACATTTTCATGCCGGGAAATGTGTCCCGACATACCGGGAAAAGTATCGGAAGCAACCGTCTGAATGAGTAAAACTCAGGCTCTAAATGGGGGAAACACCGGCTCTGCAGGCTTCAAACCAACGCTCTTCCGGAATTTTTTGATGCAGGTACAAAAAAATAGGGAGAAACATTTATTCCTCCCTATTACCGTATTCTAATTCGAATATACTTTATGACTACATAGGCAAAGATACTCTGTTTTCTTGCAGAAGTCAAGCTTTTGCCTGTTTTTATTTTTCCAATGATCCGGTCGAGAATATGTTTTCACTCATTATAATAGGTGCTCAACTGTTCTATTACCTTTTCCGGTTCGTCCGGGGCGGCTGCGTGTCGGATAGCTATTTTTCCTGTTTTATCAATAACTACAAAGCAGGGGATACTCAGTATTTGCCGTTCGTTTCCAAGTTCGGCATACAACGATTTTCCTAACTTTTCGTTTACCAATAAGTGATAGCCTTTCAGTTGGTGATATCCGATGGTTTTCTCCCATTTCTCCTTGTCCTGAGGGCGGTCTATCGAGATGTATAGGTACACAATGTCCATGTTATGTGTTTTTTCTTTGAGGGCGGGTAGGTATTGGAACTTTTTGATGCATGGGGCGCACCAGGTAGCCCATACGTCGATATAGACCACTTTGCCTTTGAAGGGTTTTACCGCATCTTCCAGATTTTCAACTGTGGAGTCGCAAGGCAGAATGTGATAGTCCTTGTCGTCGATGCGGCTGTTTTGGAAGCGGAGGTTTTTATTAACGCCCGGTTCAAGAACAGATAGAAAGGGGCTATTGGGGAATTCGGCCTTATATCTTTCGTATAGTTGGGGGATTGAGGGAGTATTTCTTGTTTGAAATTCGTCTTCGTAGATAAGTAGCGCTTGTGCATATTGCAGATTGTCGCCTTTGAAGAATTTCCGGTAGCGGTCGAAGCGGAAGGCGCAATAGTCCTTTATCTCTTCGGGTTTGCCATTTTCCAGTTTTATGAATTGTGCGCCGATCAAGTCGTTTATAAAGAGTCCGATTCCGCGGTAGGAACGCAGATAATCACTGTCTACGGGTTGATTGATGATTTCTGCAAGTTCTTTACGCCAATTTTCGGTAAAGTTTTCATTTTTCACCAGATACATTGCGACGTGCAGAAAGATAGACCGATGGGTGTAATCGATGTGTGCATGCTGCTCTGCGAGAAACTCTTTATCAAGTCCGGAGGCATTTACAGAGTCGAGTGCCTGTTTCATCCTGGCATCTGCCAACTGATGATATTGTTCCAATGAAGTCACCCCTTCGAGTTCGTGAGGCTGCATGTATATCAGATTGTCGCTATATTGCTGATAGTCGTCCACCGCTTTCAGACATCGGTTGTAGACCCGGTTGGTGCCACTGAAGTTGATCGTGTTTTTGGCCACAGCGATAGTATCTTTGCTTCCCGGTGTCAGGTAGAGCGTGAAAGAATTATTCCCTTTGGCCCATACATGAATCGTAGTGGGACGGCTCACGCTGAATTCATGAACGAACTGCCCCTGAGGGTCAGCTTGTGCCTTAGTGCCCAAGGTAATGAAGAACAGGTGATCTTTTCCTGTAGGCCAGTAAGCGATTTCGTTGTCCGGGGTGGTCTTGACTACAATTGTCGCAGTTTGTTGTGCGCTGATTTCTCCCGTTAGCAACAACAGGAGGATTAATAAAAGGTTTTTCATCGTATTAGTATATTAATGTTGATTCAGTCTCTCGTGCAATGCATCTCTACTCCGGCAGAGTCGATGTCTGCTCCCATGGGCGGATTCCTTTTCGACAGTTTGATTTCTATCTCACTGATTTTCGGGAAGTCCCGGAAGAGTCTTTTCACGATTCGTCCGCAGGCGTGTTCCAGCAGTTTAGAGGGAATATCCATTTCTTCTTTCAGCGCGGCGTGTATGTCTGCATAGCTGACGGTATCTTCTACTTCATCCGTTTCGGTGGCTTTGCCAAAGTCGGTTTTCAACCTCAGGTTGATGATGAACTCGTTGCCAATCGCAGTCTCTTGTGGAGCTACTCCATGATAACTGTAGAAACGGACGTTTTCCAAAAAGATATAATAGTGGGTAGTCATAAATATAAAGATTGATATTGTCTTCTGGCAAAGATAAGATAATAAATGCAATTATGATTCCTGTTGTTGCGATTGCTTGGTTTTGATAAAGTCTTTTTGCGCCACAGCCTGCGGAATCAGTTTCAGAAATATGGGAGTTGCGGCAATGCAGATTGTCAGGGTGAGCAATAGCAAGACAATGGCTTGTCCCCATTCATTATGGATAAACCGGCTGACAACCGGATATTCGAAATGTAAAAGGGGGGCATGTATTCCCAATGTAATGACCGAGTAACGTCCCAGATAAGAGATGACAGGGAGCTTTTTAAACTTTTTGCAGAAAAGCATAATCATAAAGATGCCGGCAAACGCTGAGGCCCAGAACTGGAAAATGTTGCCTGCATAATTGTTGGTACGCATACCGACAAACGTGGCGGTGAAGTACATCACGACCAAGGCTGCCAGGATACATAGCGGAATCAGTTTGTCAAAACGGTGGGGAAAGAGGAAAAAGTTGTAACGGCGAATCCAGAATCCGGCCACATAGAAGGGCAGGGCGGTCATGGCTATGTCTATGTACAAGGGCAGTTCGATCTGGTGTTTACCCATATAGAATCCGGCGATTCCGATCAGGAGGGTGAGGGCAAACATTAAACCTAACTTCCGGTCGCGCAGGCTGTGGACCAGATAGAACAGGATATTGCAATTGAAAAGTGCCAGTAAAAACCAGATAGGAGGGTTGAACTTGATCAGGGCATGATCATGAAACACAACTAAAAGCTCTGTCCAACTGACCGGGAGTTGAAATACACCCGGAGCAATTTTCCATACAATATACTTCAGGAGGAATGCGCTGAGATAGAAAAAGAGGAAGGGGACGATCAATTTGTTTATCTTCCGGATGAAGAATCCGAAAAGCCCCTCGTACGACTTGAAGAAGATACCTGAGATAAAGAAATAAAGGGGCATACGAAAACTGGCGATCATCGAATGGTAATCGAGCTTTTCGAAAGCTCCACCGATGTGTGCCATCACCACCAGGATGATGCAGACTCCTTTCGTCAAGTCTACAAAATCAATTCGTTTGTTTTTGTCGTCTCCCATTCTGACTGTTTGTGCATTGGTGCAGCAAAGATACTGAATATTACTGAAAAGCAAGAGAGAAGAGCGAAAAACACACCGGTTCGCTCTTCTCTCTTTGTTCTTTTTCTTCCTTGGGAAACTGACGGATATTATTTTTCCGGATTTCTGCCGGTTTGCTTAACCAGTTCTCTGATTTTCTCATTCAGGCTTTCGGCTTTCATGAGCTGTTCCAGTGTCAGATGCATCCGGTAACGCCAGTAGTGACGGGGATTGGCAGGGACATTGATCCGTTCTTCCTGCACGTTCGGGTTGCGCCATCTTCCGTCCATCGATAACCAATCTTGTAGTGACAGAATGCAAAGGATGGAGTTACTGTAGAGGTGGTTGCGGACCACTTCTTCACACAGTTCCGGTGTTGCTACGGCAGGGGCGGCACCATAATGCCCCAGCATCTGATTGTAGTAACGTTGAGTCTGTTGATAATCCTCTTCCCACCATCCGCGTAAAGTCGACATGTCATGGGTAGAGAATGTGCAAACCGAGCGATACGGGTATTCGTTCAGACGACCGAACTCTTCAGCCGGGTTCTTGGGCATCCGCTGGATTTCGAGACTCAGAATGCGTAGGTCGTTCATCACCCATGCCACGCAATCCGGTATCATTCCCAAATCTTCACCACATACCAGCATGCGGGTCGACTGAGTCAGTTGTGGCAGTTTCTTCATGGCTTGTTGTTGCCAGAAGTCATTATGGCGATGATAATAATACTGATCGTAAAGCCGGTTGAATGCTGCTTTCTCCCAATCGTTCAGGGCACGGTAGATGAAGTCGTGCTGTACTCCGATACGCGGATGAAAGAGGTTCGTATCCTTACGGTCGGGCACAAACAGTACGTCGCTTATCAAGGCGTACAATCCGTCTCTGATCCATATGCTGTCTTCATCGTTCTTGCCGGCAAAGAAAGCTTCCACTTTGCGTTGAGTGTCGAACTCCGGACGCATGCGGTACACTTCGTACGTGTCGGTCGGCTCAATAAAGGTTTGTTTGACGTAGTCGGTGTGGGGACCAAACACTTGTCCGAGAAAGTACTCGTGGATATAAGGCGTCAGGAATTCTTCGCGGAAAGGTAGTCCGTAGCTTTCTATCTCTTCACGGCTCATGGGCAGTGCGGGAACAAACTGCCCCAGTAATCCATGCACGGCATTCATCGGGATTTCCCAAATGCGGAAAAATCCCAGAATGTGGTCGATGCGGTAAGCGTCGAAATACTCGGCCATCTTTTGGAAACGTTTCATCCACCATTTATAGCCATCCTTTTCCATTACGTCCCAATTGTAGGTGGGGAAACCCCAGTTCTGCCCGTTGACAGAAAAATCATCGGGTGGGGCACCGGCCTGTCCGTTGAGATTGAAATAATAGGGCTCTGTCCAGGCTTCCACACTGTTGCGGCTGATGCCGATAGGGATATCTCCCTTTAGTACCACTCCGTGCTCGCGGGCATATGTGGTTGCTTCCAGCAGTTGTAAGTGGAGGTTGAACTGTATATAGAAATAGATGGCGATATTGGGGTAGACTTCCGTACCGGGACGGCAAAGCTCTTCAATCTCTTGTGCATTATATTCCGAATATTTAGGCCATTCGCGGAAGTTTGGTGTCCGGTATACGTCACGCAGATAACTGAAGGCAGCATAGGGTTGCAGCCATTCTTTGTTGGCCTCAAAGAAATCACGGAAGGCTTTCGAAGCCAATACTTTTTCTCCTTCTTGCTTGAATAGCTGATGGAAATATTCCCATTTTCCCCGGTTCACTGCTTCGTAGTCGATGGCAGAAAGTGAATTCAACTCTTTCTGTTTTTGGTTGAAAGCGGTAGCGACTTCTTTATCTTTCAGGGTACCCATCTGTTTAAGGTCGGCATACATCGGGTGGAAAGCATAGATGGAAATACTATTGTAAGGGTAGGAATCTGTCCATGTATGGGTCATGGTGGTGTCATTGATCGGTAGGATCTGTACCACTTTCTGGTTGGTACTGACTGCCCAGTCTACCATTCGTTTCAGGTCTCCGAAGTCTCCTACACCGAAGCTTTTCTCCGATTTGAGTGAAAATACGGGGACGGCCACTCCTGCACCTTTCCAGGCCGGAACGTCAAAGTAGACATATCGGTCGGAAATAACCAGTGTTTCGTTTGCTTTGATCTCGGGGGTAGCCATGTAACGGTTAGGATTGTTTTCCCAAGCTTCAGCTTTCTTCTCTTCCTTATTATATAATACAAATTTGTACTCTAATGGAAATTCCAGTTTAGATGCATCCAATTCGGCTTGCCATTCTGGGAAGTTGATGTCGCTCATAGGCCATGCTTTGTCCGGATTCCAGTTGCCAAGGACTTTCTGATTGCCACAGATGGCCAAACAGTAGTTGCCGTTGATGCGTGGAGCATAAGCCTTGATCATCAATCCTTTTTTGTAACTTTTGGGGGTTGCACTCCGGTCACGGTGTGCCAGAAGCGATTCGGTGAATGCCGAACTGTAGAAATACTGCTGCTCCGGAAGGTTCTTCCAGCAATCATTGATGCGCAGACTTTTTTTGTCATCCGCAGGCAGGTAGGCACGCCGGGGGAAAGAGTTCCATTCAGTACGGATGTTCTTATTGTCGCGATAAATGTGATAACTGTATTCTATAACTCCTTCTGCCGGTGATTGAAGAGCTATTTCACTGCTCCAATGGATACCGTCTACTGTGGTGAGGGAGATAGCTTTATCCGGATCATTGTTTCCAAGTTCGGGTACAGAACCTAATATTCTGACTTCTTCTCCCCAACTTGTGCGATACTCAATATGAAATGATACTATCATATATATTAGATTTAATTTTTGACTAATGATTTTGCAAGTATAGAAATATTCTACGTATGTCGTATCTTTACTTTCATCGAACTACTTTAAAATAGTATGCAAACGTTTGTGTTGTTTATGTTATTAAGCATTGAAAGGAGCCAAGAGGCTCCTTTCAATGCTTTTGCTTATATATTAATCATTTACAGGTTTGTTTTTTATCCGCACCTGGATGCACCGCAAGTGGTACAGATGAGGCAACCTTCCTGATAAACCAATGTCTCATTTCCGCAGTTCGGACATTTTTTGCCTTTAGCTTCCGTTCCGTCCTGCACATATTTCTTCAGCGCACGTTCTACACCATTCTTCCAGGTATTGATGTTTTCGCTGTCCAATTGTAGCGAACCTACCAGTTTGATGACTTGTTCGATCGGCATTCTCCAGCGGAGCACACCTGAGATCAGTTTGGCATAGTTCCAATATTCTTTGTTGAACTTCTCGGACAGACCTTCGATTGTCATTTTGTATCCGCGTTTGTTTTCAAACTGGAAGTCGTAACGTTTGTTTCCGTTCTCATCAACATTCTTGATGATGCGTCCGGTATTTACACTTTTCGGAATAATGATTCCTTCGTCGTCGTCTTGCAGACCGGTGAATATTTCGTAAGGTCTGCCGTCGAGCAGGCCGACCAAAGCTACCCATTTCTCTTTATTGTTCTGGAAACGCACAACATCAGCTTCAAGTACCGGCGGACGTACTTCGACTACCGTTGGCGGCTTGCAAGGAGGAAGCTCTTCTTTCTTGTCTTTGTCGGACTTCGCAGAGATAAGCACTCCTGAACGGGAACCGTCACGGTAAACCGTACAGCCTTTACAACCGGACTTCCATGCTTCGACATACAGGCGGTTCACCAGTTCTTCGTCTACATCGTTCGGCAGGTTAATGGTCACACTGATGGAGTGGTCTACCCATTTCTGGATTTTGCCTTGCATACGGACTTTCATCAACCAGTCTACGTCGTTTGAAGTTGCTTTATAATAAGGTGACTTGGCCACCAGTTCGTCCACCTCTTCCTGAGTATATCGTTTGGCGGGATCGTAACTGTTCGCTTCCATCCAGGTCACGAATTTGTGGTGGAACACGATGTATTCTTCAAAAGCGTCTCCGGTTTCGTCTACAAAGTCAACGCGTACGTTGGTGTCATTCGGGTTCACTTTTCTTCTGCGTTTATATACCGGGAGGAATACAGGCTCGATACCTGAGGTTGTCTGAGTCATCAGACTGGTTGTTCCGGTAGGAGCGATGGTCAGACACGCAATGTTACGGCGACCATATTTCTTCATGTCTTCGTACAATGCCGGATCAGCTTCGCGCAAACGGTTGATGAACGGGTTGTTCTTTTCTCTTTCCGTATCGTATACATCGAATGCACCACGCTCTTTGGCCATATCCACCGATGAACGGTAAGCACCCAGTGCTACGGCTTTGTGTACTTTCTCAGAGAAGTCAGTCGCTTCTTCTGTTCCATAACGCATTCCGAGTGCGGCGAGCATATCGCCTTCGGCAGTGATACCGACACCGGTACGTCTTCCCTGACCGCTCTTCTTATAAATCTTTTCCCACAAACCGCGTTCAGTGTGTTTCACTTCTTCGTTTTCCGGATCCAGATCTATCTTCTCCATGATGCGTTCTATCTTTTCCAATTCCAGATCGATGATATCATCCATGATGCGCTGAGCCAGTGCTACATGTTTATGGAAGAGCTCAAAGTCAAAGTAGGCATCTTTAGTGAATGGGTTGACTACATATGAATACAGATTGATGGCCAACAGGCGGCAAGAATCATAAGGGCACAAAGGAATTTCTCCACAAGGGTTTGTCGAAACCGTTTTATATCCCAAATCTGCATAACAGTCGGGCACTGATTCACGGATAATGGTATCCCAGAACAATACGCCCGGTTCAGCCGATTTCCATGCATTATGCACAATCTTCTTCCACAAGTTGGAAGCATCGATCTCTTTCACCGTAGTGGGATGGTCAGAGTCAATGGGGTATTGTTGGGTATACTTTCTGCCTTCTACAGCTGCTGCCATGAATGCATCATCCAGCTTTACTGAAACATTGGCACCTGTAACCTTGCCTTCTGTCATTTTTGCATCAATGAATGCTTCGGAATCCGGATGCTTGATCGATACACTGAGCATCAACGCACCGCGGCGTCCGTCTTGGGCAACTTCACGTGTAGAATTAGAATAACGTTCCATGAATGGGACCAGCCCGGTAGAAGTCAGGGCTGAGTTTTTCACAGGAGAACCTTTGGGACGGATATGGGAGAGGTCATGACCTACACCTCCGCGTCTTTTCATTAGTTGCACCTGCTCTTCATCTATTTTGATGATAGCTCCGTATGAATCGGCAGAACCATCAATACCAATCACAAAGCAATTGGAAAGTGAAGCAACTTGATAATCGTTACCGATACCTGTCATCGGACTGCCTTGCGGCACGATATACTTAAAATGGTCAAAAAGCTCAAACAGCTGTTCGGAGCTTAGTGCGTTTGGGTACTTTGCCTCGATGCGGGCCACTTCGTTAGCAAGTCTCCAATGCATGTCCTTCGGTGATTTCTCGTAAATATTTCCGAAAGAGTCTTTTACTGCGTATTTGTTTACCCAAACTCGCGCAGCAAGTTCATCGCCCTGAAAATATCGTAAAGATTCTTCGTAGGCTTCCTCGTAAGAGTAAATTTGCTTTTCCACGATGCAATGTGTCTTAGATATCATTATTAATAAGTAAATATGTAGAAGCTTACTTATCATTAACAAACGTGCCTGCAAAGCTATGAATGTTTTTTGGTATATCAAAATAAAAACGAGATAATTTATTAACCGGTACTAAGTTATCCGTTTATAAATGATAAGCAATTGATAAACAAATGAATGATGGTTTTGTTCAGTGCCTGAAGTTTTCCAAAAAGAAAATTAATCTAAATTGGAAATGAGATAGAATGATTATTCTTTTTATATCTTTGCAGAAAAAAGATATGATGGATACAGTTAAGAACAGAAGAACTATCCGCAAATATCAGCAAAAAGATATTACGTCGGATTTGTTAAATGATTTGCTTGAAACTTCATTTCGTGCTTCTACGATGGGCGGAATGCAGCTTTATAGTGTGGTTGTCACTCGTGATGCCGAGAAAAAAGAAATACTTTCTCCGGCTCATTTTAACCAGCCGATGATAAAGTCTGCGCCGGTGGTGTTGACATTTTGCGCAGATTTCCGTCGTTTCTGCAAATATTGTCAGGAAAGGAATGCGGAACCGGGATATGATAATTTAATGTCTTTTTTGAATGCGGCTATGGATACTTTATTGGTTGCACAAACCTTTTGTACGCTTGCCGAAGAGGCCGGACTGGGTATTTGTTATTTGGGTACTACTACTTACAATCCTCAAATGATAATTGATGCTTTACACTTGCCGGAACTGGTATTTCCCATTACTACTGTAACAGTGGGATATCCGGCGGAATCTCCTAAACAAGTAGATCGTCTGCCTATAGAAGGTATCATACATGAAGAGAGTTATCACGATTATACAGCCGAAGATATAAACCGGCTGTATGCTTATAAGGAGTCCTTACCTGAGAATAAGCAGTTTATAGAGGAGAATCATAAGGAGACTTTGGCTCAAGTGTTTACAGATGTTCGTTATACAAAGAAGGATAATGAATTTATGTCTGAAAATCTGTTGAAAGTACTTCGCCAACAAGGCTTTATGAATGATGGGCAATAACTGGCGGTGATTAATAAACAGCGAACGATGAACAGCTTGCATGATTGGTTGCAAATGTTCATCGTTCACTGTTTATCGTTCACTGTTTATATTTCTTTTCTTTAGTAAAGTTTCTATGTTTTCCAGATCGGACCGGAAGCTTTTATCAACTTCGCACTGGCCTTTTACTGTTTTGCATGCATGTAATACGGTGGCATGATCTTTATTGCCTATGAATTTTCCGATTTTGGAAGTAGAGAAGTCTGTATGTGTCTTGGCTAAATACATGGCAACCTGACGTGCCTGTACCACTTCTCTTTTTCTTGATTTGGTGTGGATGGCTGATGATTCCAAGTCGAAATGTTTGCAGACCACATTAATGATATCATCGATGGTCACAGCTTTCGTTTCACTGCGGACTACTTTGCGGACAATGCGTTGTGCCAGATCCAAATCGATTTCTTTATTGTAAATAGTCGAGTGGGCCATGATAGAAATAACAATGCCTTCCAAATCACGCACGCTTTCGTTTACATTCTCGGCAATGTAGTCTATTACTTCAGAAGGGAACTGTAACCCATCCCTATGAATCTTATTTCTTAAAATGTTCTTTCTGAGTTCTACAGTCGGTTTTTCCAGTTCGGCTACCATACCCCATTTGAAGCGGGTTAACAGACGCTCTTCCATGCCTTGCAGTAATACGGGAGCACGGTCGGAAGTCAATATCAACTGTTTGCCGTTTTGGTGTAGGTGATTGAAGATATGGAAGAAAGTATTTTGTGTTTTGGTGACACCGGCAAATTCTTGAATATCATCAATGATCAGTACATCGATTGTCTGGTAGAAGTTGATAAAATCATTCGTTGTATTATTGCGCACAGAATCGGTGTACTGTACCTGAAATAAATGTGCTGAAACGTAAAGCACTCTTTTGTCCGGATACAACTCTTTTATACGAGTTCCGATGGCGTTGGCCAAATGGGTTTTTCCTACTCCCGATGCTCCATGAAGAAACAACGGATTAAAGACCGTCTTGGCCGGATTTTCGGCAACGGCCTCGGCAACACTTCTTGAAAGTTTATTACTATAACCTTCAATAAAGGTTTCGAAATTATAGTTCGGATTTAGATGTGGGTCAAGGTCTTGGACAGCCGGAGCACGCAATAACCCCGGAGCTTTCCTTTCGTCAACCCGGGGGAGTCCGGACTGAGGGATAGCCGTAGAGCGGGTAGTAGACTCCTGGTTCACGGTTGTCCCTGAACTTTTGTCTACCAGCACATTGTACATCAACTTAGTGCCGTCTCCTATAACCTTATATAACGTCTTACGTAGCAAGTCCACAAATTTATCTTCCAGAAATTCATAGAAAAACTGGCTGGGAACTTGTACGATTAACGTTTTGTCCTCATATTTTAAAGGAACAATGGGAACAAACCATGTTTTGTATGTCGACTCAGGAACATTGTCTCTTATAATTTCAAGACAGCGGTTCCATAGGCCGACATGACTCGATTCACTCATAGCGGCTGTAATACATTTATTAATTAAGCAAAACTTCTACGATTGCAAAATTGGGAATCTTATTTGAGAAAAACAAATCTCTTTTTTCTTGTATTTCTCACTGAAAGAATAATGTGTTTACTTTCAATGACTTATCATTTTCCTGTAAAATACCCCTTGCCGGAAGCTATTGCTTTTTTGTAACTACTTATTAATTAATTGTTTATCAGATAAATTTCCACATACTATTCTTGAACCTGATAGCCGGTACAGATATCCTTTCTGTCTATGGATAGACTTTTAAAGGATTTCATCCTGTCCTTGTTTTGTAGGCGCTTATTTAGATAAATTCTATTTAAGAGGTTTCACCTACTTATCTTTTTTGCCAAACAGGGAGAAGTGGACATATCGTTTGGGATGTTCCTTCAGGTCTTCAAGCAAACTTGCTGCATTGATGGTAGTTTGGTTCAGGTTATTGTATAATTGTGGATCGTTTAGCAGCAAACCAACGGTGTTGTCTTTGCTGTTAAGCTTTTCTGTAAGCATTTTTACGTTACTGAGGGTTGCGTCTATTTTTTTGAACGTAGTGGCATAATCAATTTCTTTCAGATTGCCACTGATTACGATAAAGTTGTCTCCGATGGTATTCAGCTTCCCTGTTAATTGTGGAATATCATTATTCATCAATACTTTCAGCTGGCGGCTGGTAACTTCCAGATTGGCCGTCGTCTTTTCAATAGAATGCAGAGTTGCCGGGATACTTTGATCCGCCATAATCGTGTTCAGTGAAGTGAGGATAGAATCTAATTTAGGCAGCATCTTTTCTACGGCGGGCATCATAGCTGCTACCTTTTCCATCATTCCGTTGTTCAGAGTTCCGGGAATTGTATCACCTACCATATAACGTTCGCGCGGATTATTAGCCAATAAGATATTCATTCTTACTCCTCCCATCAGTTCGGGCACCAATTCGGCAGAGCTTCCTTTCGGTATGCGAAGATCAGTGTCTACTTCTACTTCCACGATGACATTTTCCGGTTGGTTGTAATCATAGGCAATATCACGGACAATACCTACACGGACACCGTCGGCAAATACCGGGCTGGACTGTGCCAGACCGTTTACATTATGGAATTTTACATAAAAATAGCTGGCAGGCTTAAACATATTAATGCCCTTCAGATAGTTAATTCCGAAAACGAGTAAGCACAAGGCTGCAATACCTGCTATTCCTATTCTGACTTCTTTCGTAATGAGTTTCATGTTTTGTTATTTAGTCTTTTTATTTATTTCTTCTTTTCTTAAATTCGGCTATAGCCTCATTGATATTCATTTTCTCTCCGTTGCGGAATGCAATGATGAAAGCATCCTTAAATAATGGAGTCACCGTATTACGGCGCGTCCGCAGCACCTTGTTATAATCAGGAGATGCCCCGTAAGTGTATTTGTATATTCCGCCTTCTTTATAGTAATCTACGTCTTTCAATCCCTTCAGTCGTTTGTCATTTTTGGCCAATGGACGTGAGGAAGTAAGTATTTGTATCTTAAACGTAATTTCGGAGTCGTTTGTTGTGCTTTCTGCAACAATTGGACGTTGAGTTTTCGCTTCTGCCATTAACTCTTTGGGGCGTGAAGAGTTTTTAGGTCTTTCTGCTGCTTTTTCTTGTGTACTCTCTGTCTGTGCAATCACAGGTGCTTCTGTAGCTTCTTCGTCATCATTTGGCAAAATGGTACGACTGGCACCGGTCAAACGGATTTCGTGTTCTCTTTTATAAGCCAGAAATGCCCGATAGATTCCTCTTGCCAAAGTAGTAGTTCCTTCATCCGTATTCAGATAGCGTTCCTCTTCAGGAGTGGAAATGAAACCAAGCTCAACGAGAATACTTGGCATGGCACTGGCCTTTAATACCAGAAACCCGGCTTGGTGTACACCACGGTCTATCCGTTTGCAATGATGGCGAAACTGTTTTTGAACCAGAGATGCCAGATGCACACTCTGCTCCATATATTTATCTTGCATGAATTCGAAGATGATATATGATTCTGCAGAATTAGGGTTGAAACCTGCGTAACGGGTTTTATAATCATCTTCATATAGGATTACAGAGTTCTCCCGTTTGGCGACTTCCAGGTTGGCATCCGATTTGGCCAGACCTAATGTCCAGGTAGAAGCACCTTTGGCTGTCCGGTTATTGGCTAAAGCATTGGTGTGGATTGAAATAAATAGATCGGCTTTGGCATTATTAGCAATTTCGGCACGGCGATCCAGTGGTATAAAAACATCTTTGCTGCGGGTATATACTACTTTTACGTCGTTGCAGTTTTGCTTAATCTGATTTCCCAATTTCAATGCTACCTTCAGATTGATGTTTTTTTCTTTAGATATCTTTCCGATGGCTCCGGGATCATGACCGCCGTGTCCGGCGTCAATAACGACAACAAAATCTTTTGCCCAGGTACTACCGACGTTTAGTGGAGAAACGAGTAGCCAAAGGCAAATCAGTATATATAATATGTGTGGTCTACGTAGTTCCATATAAAAATAATGTGCAAATGTAGCAGAATTTTGTTGAAAACTCACTATTTAGTGTTAAGTTTTGAGTTTTTTACCTTACTTTGCACTCGAAACTTAAATGATATAACGATGCTGAAGTTCTTGAAAAATTGGACGCTTCCGGTAGCGATGTTGTTAGGCGCCATTGGTTATCCTGTATTTATCAGCCTTTCTTTTTTGACTCCGATACTGATTTTCACTATGTTACTGCTTACTTTTTGTAAAGTATCTCCTTGTGATCTAAAGCCTAAACCCTTACATTTGTGGCTTTTGTTGATCCAGATATTCGGTTCATTGGCGGTTTATCTTCTTCTTTATCGTTTTAATAAAATTGTAGCGGAGGGAGCAATGGTTTGTGTCATTTGTCCTACAGCTACGGCAGCGGCGGTCATTACTTCTAAATTGGGTGGAAGTGCTGCCAGTCTGACTACTTATACGTTGATTGCAAATATTGGGGCAGCTGTTGCAGTTCCTATTTTCTTTCCGTTAATAGAGGCAAATCCGGATATTAGTTTTATAGATGCATTTCTGGTTATTTTGAGTAAAGTCTTTCCATTGTTGATTTGTCCTTTTCTGGTGGCCTGGTTTCTGCAGAAGTTCATTCCCAAAGTTCATCAGGTATTGTTAAGCTATCACGAATTAGCATTTTATTTGTGGGGTATTTCTCTTGCCATCGTAACGGCACAAACTATTTATTCGCTGATTAACGATCCGGCGGACGGACTGACGGAAATCATGATTGCAGTAGTTGCTTTGATAACTTGTTGCTTGCAATTCTTTTTAGGGAAAACCTTGGGTAGTGTCTATAATGACCGAATCAGTGGAGGACAAGCTTTGGGGCAGAAGAATACGATTCTTGCCATTTGGATGGCTCATACTTATCTGAATTCACTTTCGGCTGTGGGACCGGGGAGTTATGTTTTATGGCAAAACATTATTAATAGCTGGCAATTGTGGAAAAAGAGAAAGAATGATATGAAATAGAGAATGTAAGATACCGATTTGAAGCTGTTGGACTTTGTTTGTCCCTTTGTTTTTCCTTTTTCCTACTTATTACTGGATTACTATACTGGCGATGTCGTCAGAAAATAAATAAGGATGTAATTATGGATATTGTTTCATTGCGAAAGAATCCTCAATATTTAGAGGAAGCGATTGCTTATTTCCAAAGTAAATGGGCTGACGAAAACAGTAAAATGGTCTATGACAACTGTTTTAGAACCTGTGTGGTGTCAGAATCTCCCTTACCACAGTTCTATCTTCTGATGGATAACGAAGAAATAATAGGTTGTGCCGGACTTGCAACAAATGATTTTAATTCACGAATGGATTTGTATCCGTGGCTGGTTGCCTTATTCATAGAGGAGCGATATAGAGGACATAATTATGGAAGATTATTAATCGAAACCGTAGAAAAAGATACCCGACAATTGGGGTTTGGGGATTTATATTTGTGTACAAAACATATAGGCTATTACGAACATTTCTGTTTTAATTATATAGGAGATTGCTATCATCCGTGGGGGGAGCATACACGAGTTTACCAAAAACATATCACTTTCTCAGCTGATCTTTAGAGATACTTCTGGCATTTACACGTTTGCCACAAGTTTAGTATATTCCTTTGTTTATATAGCAAACTAAACCTTACTTCTATTGGAGCCAAAATATCTGTGGTAGTAAAAAGAAAAACAATCTTTTTCTTTTTACCAGCTTTGTTTTTATGATTGGCTACCTTTTGTTACCTTTGTGTATCAGGCTCATTATTCGGTGAATATTTTTGTTTTCTTACTATCTTATTACCCCGTTATTAATTATAAGAGTATATTTAGTTTGGTATATCTATAGCCGGTATAATGTACAGTGGAGATAAAGAATTTAAAGTGCCCTCTATCCGGTGGGACGGAACTATAAAATATTGGATTATGGATAAAATATTGCGAGCTTTCTGGAATCGTTATTTTCATTATGATTGGGCTTTTGGTCTGTTCCTGATTTTATTATTCGGTGTTCCCCGGTTTGTTATTGTCCTGCAATCTTACGTGACAAGAAGTTATGGTATAGTGATGTTTGTTTTTTTAGCCATGTGGTTTGTACCCTTTATTTTCCTTACCGGATACGGACGAAAATGTATTGGCATAAGGAAGCCTGATCACTGTGGACGTTTGTTTTTGTCTTTTATTGCGGGAGGGATGTCTTGTGCTGTTATATTTGCCCTTTTCTTTTTATTATATGATAAAACAATAGATAACGCGTTTGTATATATAGGAGGGAATAATCCCGGGGCATTCATTTCAGGACCTGATAAGCAGCTTTATTTTTGGATAGCTGTTATTCCAAGTATGATATTTAGCCCGATAGGGGAAGAGTTTCTATACCGTGGGATGATACATGGCAGTTTTGTTCAAAGGTTTGGTGAGTCGAAGGCCTCTGTTTTAGATTCATTGGCCTTCGCTGTTACCCATGTTGCCCATTTTGGTATTGTTTATGTTTCTGGTATTTGGCAATTTCTTCCTTTTCCGGCTATTCTTTGGGTTTTATCCATGTTTGTAGTCAGCCAAATTTTTTTCAGATGTAAGCAGTTTTGTAATTCCATTTGGGGAGCCGTGTTTGCACATGCGGGTTTCAATTGCTTTATGATGTATTTTATTTTTTATCAGTTATAGAACACACTCTCACTTTCTGAATTTAGTTAAGTTCTGATAGTTTCATGTGCTCTACATCGAATACTACTTTTTTGTTTGCTCTGCTTAATTCCTGCAAAGAAATCTGTTGGGCATTGGGAGTGGGATTACCTATCGAATACCGTTTTGTATTGTCGTCCGGATCACGGAAACAGAATGTATAGTTTATCAACAGTAGCGGGTATTGTTTGGCATTGGGATAGGTCTGAGGGTGTTGTACCAATACGATCCTTTGATTTTCAATAGAAAACTGAGGAAGCAGGCGTATGAAAGTGTTCCCTAATACAATTTCTATTTCCTCTGCGATGTCGAACTGTACATTGTTTATCAATAGGTCACCTAACCTCAATTCATCGGCTATTGCCATGCGCTTCTTGCCACCTTTACCAGTACTGTCTTCAAATTCAATGATTTTCATTTTAAGTTTCTGGGCATCGGCTTCCGATATGCTTGAAAAACTGTGGTCTGGAGCAAAGTAGAGTTTACTTTTTATTTCATTTATCTTTCCCCTTACTAAAAGTCCTTTTTCGTCAAGAGTAGTACTGATAGATACTTCCGGTTTTGTCCAAATGAGCCGCTGTGCCCCGAAAGGCTCTAAAGCTACGCATTTATTGTATCCGTTTATTATGTCAGGGACAGCTTGTGCACAGATTTTCATTAATTCGCCTGCCTCTTTATACATTCCCAGATAGGCTAATGAAGCGGCACGCAGGTTGAGTACAGAAAGTATACTTCCCCCAAGCTCCTGTTGGTATTTGCCTAACAAACTGTCTGTGTAGTGGATACAGCTTTCCGGATTATTTTTCATAAACCCGATAAATGCATTGGTAAGCCATCTGCCTATTTCGTCGGTAGTTTTCTCTATCCGTTCATATTGAGCATCCAAGCCCATAATGTCTCCGCTATTGATATATTCTGAATAATTTTTACGTAACTGATAATCTTTGCCGGAGAAGTTCATACGGTCGAAGTTGAGTGTACAGGTTTCGAATCCGTAGAAGAATGGGAACCCTAATAATCCGGATTGTCTGGTTATGGAATCCGCTGTATATGTATTGAAGAATTGTACCGGACAATCATTCACGTCCATCACTTTGACGGAAGCCGTGTCCGGTGTGTGTATGAAACTTCCTTCTCCGCCTGTGTCTAATAGATAACTCCGGTTGTTCGCGAATAGAAAAACACAACCGGTTTCTGCGAAACATATATTGGGATCGATGGGCTGCCTTTGCTCCTCTTTTTTGAAAGTTAATTTGCCAAATTCGAATTCTATTTTAGAGATTCTCCGGAGTTCTTTTATTCCTAAGATGGCGTCGTGACCGGAAAAGATAGGATCCTTTTCAACAAGAGAAACATGGACTACCGTGTTGTGGAAAGTGATATTACCCAATTGTAAAGTCTCTACGAAACCGGTGGTAGCTTGTGAAGTACCGAACATGCTGTTTACGGATATGGTATCTCCCATACATGTCACGTTACATTTGCGTGCCATCTCCTGAGTGAGAAAAGTATAGGGTGCTCCTGTATCGAAGATGGTGTTAGGCAATTCGGTTTCATTTATTGTCATTGAGAGTATTAACGGATATGTATAACTTGTAGGAAGTGTACAGGATGTTCCTGGAAAATCTATCCGGAAATTATTTTTTTCCGATAAACCTTGGATTGTTTTTTCTGAACAAAGGAAGTTTCCTTTTCCTTCTATCGCCTGGTAGAGCTTTTTATCTTTGCGCAAGGTCTGCCACCAGGAATTGAGTTGTCTGTAGTTCCCTTTTTCCAGAAGTTTCTCTGTTTTGGCATAACAATAGGCCAACTTTTGTTCCGGAGTACATTCTTCCGGATATAGAGTGAGGAGAGAGTCTACGCATTGAAGCATTTCGTCGGGGCGATTAAAATAATAATTCAATGATACTTTTGCATGTAACCGGGTTGCTTCATCCATCACAGAAGAAGAATCGTTATACAATTTCCACAGTTGTGGAGCATCCTGATAATCGTCTAATGCTAATATTTTCGACCTTAAAGAAGTGGTTGTTTGTGAAAAGGCAGTCATTGAAAAATAAATTGTACAAGTAAGAATGCCGAGCTTTAGTCTTGCCATAGTAGTATATGTTATAATTCAATTAGTTCTTGTGAGTTTATGTGTTTTTTATGCGGAGTCATCAGTGTCGGCATCAGAATCCGGCATCCTTTTTATATAAGCCATAGATTACACTAAATGTAGATAATCTGTCAGTTCTACCTTCAATGTAATCTATGGCATATTAATGTAGTTTTGTTCGTTGACCCGAATCTTTAGTGTGCGAACAAGTCGTTTGTCGGAATTTCATTTCTTTCGCTACCTGTTACAGTCATTTTCAGTTGTCCACCGTTTTGGTCAAAGTATCGTACTTCTATTGGGTGATATCCTTTGGCCAATGCTTTCTGTCCAATCACTTCGCGCGGTCCGTGCGGTCCGTCGTTGTTGATGACTTCTTCACCGTCTATCAGTAAGGTACTGCCGTCATCAGACAGCAGGGCAAAAGTGTAAATGTCATCTTTCGGAGCATTGATAAATCCCTTGATTACCAAACCGATGTTTCCCTTTGCTTTTTCTGGGATCATTATTTTCTCAATGACATAAGTTCCGTTCAGTGGAGCTTTGGGGATGTCATCGCATTTGCTGCCTTTAAATTCATACCATTCAGCTTCCAGACCTTTGTTGGAAGGAGTGGTAGTTGTGGCTGGAGCATATTCGCTCTTAATGAAACGCGTACGTGCGATATCACCGGCTTTCCCGTTAGGACGGAACGTACGGAAGGTAAAATCGGTTGTTTCTTTCACTGGGATAGGACCTTCGTATCTGGATGATTGCAGCGTCGGAATGCTTCCGTCGGTAGTATAACGAATATCTGCACTCGGATCCAGGCAAGTCACACTAACACTTCCCTCACCAATGAAAGCGTTGTTGCGGTGGAAACCTTCCAGATCGGGGATACGATAATTGATACCCATGATGTTGAGGCGTTCGAACTGATTGGCCAACCGTTGCGCGAAGGTATTCCAGTCTTTCTGCGAAGCCTGGCTCCATCCCAATTCGGCAATAGCCAGCAGACGTGGAATAGCCATGTATTGCATCCGTTCGCGTGAGGGAATCCATTCGCACCAAATGTTTCCCTGTACGCCTTTGATCAGTCCTTGTTGTTCAGGAGTCGCTCCCTCGATCGTCAGGTCGAGATCGTAAATGTTGCGTACAGAATTCTTATCTTGCTGATAATCCAGGTAGAACTGGCTGTTGGGGGAGAAGATGATTGGGTTGCCCTGTTGGGTAGTCTTTTGCGGAGCATCCTTGACCCAGCTTCTCCACCACATGACGGTAGCAGTCGGGCTTAATCCACCTTCGATGATTTCGTCCCAACCGATCATCTCTTTGCCTTTTGAGTTGAAAAACTTTTCCATGTTATGGATAAACCAGGCTTGCAGTTCTTCTTCTGTCTTCAATTGGTTGTCTCGCATACGTTTCTGGCAGTCGGGACATTTTTTCCAGTTTGTCTTTTCCACTTCATCGCCGCCGATGTGCACGTATTTATAAGGGAACAGGTCTATCAGTTCGCTATATATGTTTTTACAAAACTCTATTGCCGATTCTTTTCCGGGGCAAACAGGAGAGGAGAAAGTGCTTCCCCAACCTACTTTGTCTGTACAGGCTACTCCGGAATAATTGCTGACGGCTGCCAGCATGTGACCCGGCATATCGATTTCGGGAACAATATCGATGCCGCGTACTTTGGCATATTCTATCACTTCTTTTATATCCTCTTGTGTATAATATCCGCCATACAGCGTGTCACCTTCCACGATGCGAAGCTTGTTTACCGGAATCTGATAATCGGGGTTATCTTCCGATTTAGCCAGTTCCATGCATGACCGGTCGTGTGAATTGAACGTACGCCAAGCTCCTTTTTCGGTGAGTAACGGATATTTTTTGATTTCAATGCGCCATCCCTGGTCATCTGTCAGGTGCCAGTGGAACTTATTCATTTTATAAAGTGCCATTACGTCAAGCAGTTCTTTTACTTCTTCTTTGGTATAGAAGTGGCGGGATACGTCGAGCATAATACCACGCCATTCGAAGCGCGGGGCATCTTCAATCTGTACGGCGGGTATGGCCCATGTCACGCTGTCCACCACCTGCTTCGATTCAATCTGAGGCGGAAATAACTGGCGGAGTGATTCGATACCGGCTATCACACCGTTATAAGAATTTCCCGTAATCTCTATTTGATCGGGTTTTGCGGTGAGCGTATATGCCCCCTCCTTGCCTTCTATGGCAGCGGTAGAAAGAGTGATGTTTCCTTTGCCTTCTTTCACCTGGATGTTATATCCGGTGGCTACTGACAGAATACCTTTCAGGTACTCTGCTGCTGGAAGCAGTTCTGGATTGGTGGTACCGATGATGGTGTTTGGGGTTAATACAAACGCACCATGGTTCTGTTGCACTTTGTTTGGCAACGGTACAATAGAAACATCTCTGGTAGCGGGAGTGGGGCTACAGCCCGTCAGCAGTAATGCGCCGGTGAAAGCACAGGTTGCTAACCATTGTTTGTAAGATGGTTTTGTCATAAGGATAATTATTGGATTGTTTTTCAAATTAGTTTTAGTCTGCTTACTTTTACTGTATGAAAAGCACAAATATACAATCAATTCTTTTGATAATCTTCATTCCTGATTGAAAAACTGTTGCTATCTTTGCTCTTACGTAAACTTTCGCAGTCGGCTGTATGTTTCTTCTTCAGAAGAAATCGGTTTATTAAGTTGCTTTTTGCCTGTTTGTCAGTGTTTGTCATGGGATGGCTAATGTTTTGACGTATTGCTTCTTTCGATTTATGTACGTGCCTTCTTGAGACCACGGCTGTGATTCAAAGAGATCGCAATTGTGAACTGATGGAACCACAGTTGCAGATTGAACTGAATAACAAACTAAAAACTGTTGATAAATGCGTGAAATTGATAAGATAAACAGTGTGAATTTGCTTACTGAATAAGGAATGAGCAAGCCGGAAATTATAAAAAGTGAATAGAATATGGGAGCGCTTGATTTAATTGATAAATATTATCCTCAGGATAATGAGTTAAGAAATATATTGTTGGTTCACAGTCGTTCGGTTGCCGATAAGGCATTATGGATAGCCGATAAGCACCCGGAGTTGAACCTTGATACTACTTTTCTGAACGAAGCTGCCATGTTGCATGATCTCGGAATTTTTCTGACACATGCTCCGGGCATTAAGTGTTTGGGTAAGGAGCCATATATTTGTCATGGATATCTGGGAGCCGAGCTGGTGCGCAAAGAAGGTTTTCCGCGACATGCTTTGGTTTGTGAGCGTCATACCGGTGCGGGACTTTCACTGGAAGAGATTATTAAACAGCAGCTTCCTATTCCGCATCGTGAAATGTTGCCGGTCAGTATAGAAGAACAAGTGATTTGCTTTGCTGATAAATTCTTTTCGAAAACACATCTTGATCGTGAAAAATCGGTGCAAGATGCCCGTAAAAGTATTGCCCGGTACGGTGACGAAGGACTTCGACGCTTTAACAATTGGTGTGAGCTGTTTCTTTAGTGCCTAAAAAAGAATTAAAAATCAAGATTCTCAAGTATATTTGGTGAAGATTGTGTACTTTTGCCCCTTCAAGCGTAAACTATTAGTTAATGACGCCATTGAAAGCAAATACAATACTATCATTTATACTATTATTGATCCTCTTGATGCTTCCGGATGAAGCGATGGCTCAACGTCGCCGTGTCAGAGAGGTGAGGGGGCCTATCACTTATTCGCCCCAGCAAACTGATTCATTAAAAGCAGATACGTTGAAGGCTGATACCTTGTCGTTGCAATCTGCCAGGAAGAAGAAACAACCTCTGGATGCCCCTGTGGTCTATTCGGCTAACGATTCCATTGTTTTTACCGAAGGTGGCTTTGCACATCTGTATGGCGATGGTAAAGTGAATTATGAAAAAATAGAATTGGGAGCACAGATCATCACCATGAATATGGATAGCAGTACGGTGTATGCTCGTGGTGTGACTGATTCGTTAGGGGTTGAACAAGGCAAACCTGTGTTTAAGGATGGCGATACGCCTTATGAAACCAAAGCAATCCGGTATAATTTCAAAAGTAAAAAAGGATTTATCAATAACGTTGTAACTCAGCAGGGTGAAGGATATGTTGTGGGTAATAATGCCAAGAAAGGAGCTAATGATGAACTGTTTATGGAAAACGGACGTTATACGACCTGTGATCATCACGATCATCCACACTTCTACATGCAGTTGACCAAGGCCAAAGTTCGTCCCAAGAAGAATGTGGTGACTGGGCCTGCCTATTTGGTGGTAGAAGATGTACCGTTGCCATTGGCTGTACCTTTCTTTTTCTTTCCTTTTTCCAGCAGTTACTCTTCAGGTTTTGTGATGCCAAGCTACATGGACGATTCCAGTCGTGGTTTCGGATTGACGGGAGGTGGTTATTATTTTGCCATCAGCGATATAATGGATCTTAAGTTGACCGGAGATATATTTACGAAGGGGTCATGGGCCGGTAATCTGGAGACTAATTACAATAAACGTTATAAATATTCCGGTTCGTTACAGGCTGGCTATCAGGTTACTAAATTGGGAGATAAGGGATTGGCTGACTATTCGGTTGCCAAAGACTTTAAGATTGTATGGAATCATCGGCAAGACCAGAAGGCCAGTCCGAACAGTACTTTCTCGGCAAGTGTGAATTTCGCGACCAGTAGTTATGAGCGTACCAATATCAATAACCTCTATAATTCTCAGCTGATGACTCAGAATACGAAAACTTCGAGTGTCAGTTACTCCCGCAGTTTTCCGGATCAGAAGCTGACGCTTGCAGGTACTTTCAACATAGCCCAGACCATGCGTGATTCTTCAATAGCTGTCACTTTGCCTGACTTGAATATCACTCTTAGTACTATTTTCCCTTTTAAACGTAAACGTGCGGTAGGTGAAGAGCGTTGGTACGAAAAGATTTCCTTGCGTTACTCGGGGCGTCTGACCAACAGCCTGAAAACTAAAGATGACCGCTTGTTTAAAGCAGGTTTTAGAGAGTGGGAGAATGCGATGCAGCATAACATTCCAGTGCAGGCCACCTTTACTCTTTTCAAGTATTTGCAGGTAGTGCCTTCATTCAATTATACAGAGCGTTGGTATACCCGTAAGGTGATGAAGAGCTATGATGAAACTACTCAGAAATGGGATACACACCCCGGCGATACGATTCATGGGTTCTACCGGGTATTTAATTATTCGGCCAGTTTGTCGTTGAGCACAAAGATGTATGGTATGTATCAACCTCTGTTTATGAAGAAAAAGGAAATACAGATTCGTCACGTCTTTACACCGCAGATTTCGTTGAATGGTTCTCCAAGCTTCGGACAGTTTTGGGAATACTATCGTGATGCAGACGGTAATGACCAGTATTATTCTCCTTATTCCAGCCAGCAGTTTGGTACGGCTCCGCGTGAAAAGTCTGGAACGGTTAGTTTCGATGTATCGAACAACCTGGAAATGAAATACCGTAACAAGAAGGATTCTCTTATGAAAATAAGTCTGATCGATGAGATAGGCTTTAATCTTTCTTATAATATGGCGGCAAAGAAACAGCCGTGGAGTAACCTGAATATGCGTTTGCGTATGAAGTTTAAAAAGTTTAATAACTATACGCTGAACATGAATGCGGTGTTTGCCACTTATGCTTATACATTCGATAAGTCGGGTAATGTAATAGTCGGTGATCGTACAGAATGGTCTTACGGACGTTTCGGACGATTCCAGGGATGGGGATCTTCTATCAACTATACTTTTAACAATGATACTTGGAAGAAGTTGTTCGGAAAAGATAAAGATAGCGATCAAAAAAAGAAAAAGGATAGTGCTGACGATGAGGGAGGAGAGTCAACCGGTGACGAAGTGGTTACTGAAAAGAAAGTTGAGAAAGCACAGGCAGACAGTGACGGATATCAGGTTTTCAAGATGCCATGGTCACTGAATGTTAACTATTCGTTCCGTATTAGTGAGGACCGTAGTAAGCCGATCAACCGTAATACCATGCGTTATCCGTTTAAGTATACGCAAAATATCAATATGTCGGGTAATCTGAAGATTTCCAATAACTGGTCGTTTACATTCAATTCCGGATATGATTTCGAAGCGAAGGAGATTACTCAGACCTCTTGTACGATTACTCGTGATTTGCACTGTTTCAATATGTCCGCCAGTATTTCTCCTTTCGGACGTTATCGCTATTATAACTTTACGATCCGTGCAACGGCCAGTATCCTGCGTGATTTGAAGTGGGATAAGAGAAGCCAGACTCAAAGCAACATCCAGTGGTATTAATAAATATCTATGAACGATAAACGGTGAACAATTTACGCCTTCGTGCTACAAATTGTTCACCGTTTATCGTTCATAGATGGCTGTCTTCACTACCAGTTTATCTCTGTTTTTCCGTGGGTCTTCAAGTATTCATTCGTTTTGCTGAAATGCTTATTCCCAAAGAAGCCGTTGTAGGCAGAGAGGGGAGAAGGGTGTGCCGAACTAAGTACCAAATGCTTGTTACGATCAATAAAGGCACCTTTCTTCTGTGCATAACTTCCCCATAGGATGAATACCAGATTTTCTCTTTCTTCCGCCAGAACACGGATAGCAGCATCTGTAAATTCTTCCCATCCGTGGCGTTGGTGCGAACCGGCCTGATGGGCACGTACTGTCAAAGTAGCGTTGAGCAACAGGACACCTTGTTCAGCCCACCGTGTCAGATTACCAGTGGGAGGAGTTGCCGTACCAATATCTTCTTTTATTTCTTTGAATATATTCACCAAAGAAGGTGGAAAGGCTACTCCATCATTTACCGAGAAACAAAGACCATGTGCCTGTCCGGGACCGTGGTAAGGGTCTTGTCCGATAATGACTACTTTTACTTTGTCAAAGGGACATAAATTGAATGCGTTGAATATCAACTTTCCAGGAGGAAAGATCTGGTACTGGCTATATTCGCTTCTGACAAATTCGGTCAGTGTGCGGAAGTAGTCTTTCTCAAATTCTGGTTGTAAATGAGCTTTCCAGCTCTCTTCTATTTGTACGTTCATAGGCTATTAAATAAGGTGTATATTAAGGGCTGTACATTCACGGCGCATTTCTTCAGGCCAGATACTTGCTTGAATCTCACCGATATGCGCTTTGCGCAAATAGAACATGCATAAGCGTGACTGACCGATACCTCCACCGATAGAGAGTGGAAGGGTATCATCCAATAATCTCTTATGGAAATAGAGTTCCAGTCTTTGTTCTTGATTTTCTTGTTTTACTTGGCGCAAAAGAGCTTCTTTATCCACACGGATACCCATGGAAGACAATTCAATGGAACGTTGTAGTACATCGTCCCATAATAACAGGTCACCGTTCAGGCCGGGTAAGTCGTTCAGCCCTTTGCTGGTATAGTCGTCATAGTCCGGAGCACGTCCGTCATGTTTTTTACCATCACTCAGTTTGCAACCGATACCAATGATAAATACGGCTCCATACTTTTTACAGATGGCATGTTCACGGCATTTAGGTTCCATATCCGGATATAACTGGCGTAATTCTTCAGAGTGGATGAAGTGTAACTTTTGTGGCAGGCAAGGTTTGATCTGCGGATACATTTCGTATACCATATATTCCGTACGGATCATGGCGGCATAGATACGGTTGACAATCTCCTTAAGGAAGTCTGCATTGCGGTCCTCGGCAGTAATTACCCGTTCCCAGTCCCACTGGTCTACATAAAGTGAATGTAGGTTACCCAGTTCTTCGTCCGAACGAATTGCGTTCATATCCGTATAGATACCATAACCCGGTTCAATGTGATAATCTGCCAAAGTAAGTCGTTTCCATTTAGCAAGTGAGTGGACTACTTCAGCTTGTGCATCGCCCAAGTCTTTGATAGGAAATGAGACAGGACGCTCGATGCCGTTCAAGTCATCATTGATACCCATTCCTTTGAGCACGAAGAGTGGGGCTGTGACACGTCGCAGACGCAGTTCTGAAGAAAGATTCAACTGGAAGAACTCTTTAATTTGTTTGATACCCAGTTCTGTCTGTTTCAGGTCAAGCAAGGGTTTATAATTCTGAGGTTTTATTAGGTAACTCATAGGTTTATTGATTGTTATTTGTCGGCAAAGATATGAATAATATCTATATCTGTACGAATAATAGGCTGAAATGTTATCAAATTGATCGTTTTATATAGCATAAGAGTTGCAAAATAATATTTGCGGATATGACGTTCGGTAGATAGATACTACAAAAAATGGTGAATCATTAGGAAAATGCGAAGTTTTTTTATACTTTTGTCGTCGCATAAAACAATGCTCCTGTAGTTCAACGAATAGAATGTAGGTTTCCGGTACCTAAGATAAGGGTTTGATTCCCTTCGGGAGTACAAAGATATAGCTGATAATTATTTAATTATCAGCTATTGTTGTTTTAAGGGGCGGTTAATGTAAGAACCGGACTAACGCTTCCCATGACTCACATAGAGCTTGCATGGAAGGAAAGAGTAAATCGGCTCCGGAGTTTAACAGTACCTGCCCATCCAACGGACCGGTATTAACAGCAATGGTGAATATTCCGGCTTTGTGTCCGGCCTCTACTCCCAAAGGGGCATTTTCAATAACAATGGCTTCATAAGGCTTTAATCCTCCCTTTTCCAGTGCTATCAGATAGGGTTCCGGATTCGGTTTTCCGTATTTGACGTCGAAAGCAGTTACCATCAGTTCTTGTCGGAACATTCCCGGAAAATTGTGTTCAAGTCTGTCTAATAATGAAGCTTGTCCGGATCCGGTGACTACAGTCGGAATGATACCTTCAGATTTAATTTTTTGTAGTAATTCCCAGGCACCCGGCATACGTTCGGCTTGGGGATGCTTGTTGAACTCAATGCTCTTTTCATGATAAATACTCTCTATCTCTTCCGGCGTGGCGTCGCGTCCCAGTTGACGCTGACATACGATGTTGATGGTTCCCGCTCCGGTGCGGCCTTCGTGCAAATAAGCTTCTTCTTTACTCAAATGAAGTCCGTGAGCTTCCATCGTTTTGTGCCATGCTTCGGCGTGATAAGGCATGGAGTTGAAAAGTACGCCGTCCATATCGAAAAGTGCGGATTTCAACTGAATGGATTGATAATGATTTTGTTGGAGATATTGCGTAATTGCTTCCTGAAACATGATATATACCTATTGATTTGGAGTGCAAAGATACGATTATTTTGGTGAATCGAACAGAATATGTATTTTGCAAAATCTATAAAGTGATATGATTGCATGAGAAAACTATTTTTTCCTTTACTGTCGTTATGCTTGCTGACTACTGCTTGCAAAGATTCTGTTTCCAGTCCTACAATCGAAATGGAAGGGCTTTATATCAATGACGGAGAGATGGATTATGCCCGGCAAATGGAGGCATTACCCCCTCTAAAAGTAGATGATGAACTTGAAATTTCGCTGAAACTGGATGGAAACGGAGAAGAACTAAATACGTTTCTGGTGAAGGAAGAGACTTTGGGCAGTGAGGTAAACGCTGTGGCGATTGATTTTAATGAATTGCCGGAAGAAGCTCTCAGTGATGATAAGGAGTTTACGGATAAGGATAATGGTAAATTAGGTTTTAAAGATGGAGTCTCTCAGACTAAAGTGGGGCTGCGGGCAAAGGTGCAGCAAGTCACCGAGGATGGAGTGAAGCTTAAGTTTTACCTTTTTTCCAAGCCCGTCAATTGCGAGGGAGCTAAGTATGAACTGGAAATTAAAACTTCCGAGAATCAAACAGATTAATTGGATGACCCGATATATAAAAAGAGCGATGCTGTTGGAAGCATCGCTCTTTTTATATATCGGTAATCTTATAGCTTTTTACAGTTTCGCCCGGATTGCTTTTGATTCTTCTTCATATCCCGGCTTGTTCAGCAAAGCAAACATATTCTTTTTGTATGCTTCCACACCCGGCTGATTGAATGGGTTTACGCCCAGCAGATAACCACTGATACCACATGCTTTTTCGAAGAAATAGAGTAACTGTCCGATGCTGTATTCACTCAGTTCAGGAATGACGATACGCATGTTAGGAACACCACCGTCTACATGAGCCAATTGAGTTCCCAGTTCGGCCATCTTATTCACTTCGTCTACACGTTTGCCTGCCAGGAAGTTTAAACCGTCCAGGTTAGCTTCGTCCGAAGGAACTTCTAACTTATGGTTCACTTTGTCTACCGAGATCACTGTTTCAAAGATGGTTCGTTCACCTTCCTGAATCCACTGACCCATCGAGTGCAGGTCTGTAGAGAAGTCTACTGCTGCCGGGAAGATACCTTTGTTGTCTTTTCCTTCAGATTCTCCGTAAAGCTGCTTCCACCATTCACTCACGTAGTGCAGTTTCGGACAGAAGTTTACAAGAATTTCTATCTTCTTTCCACTTTTATACAGTTCATTGCGGGTAGCGGCATAGATTGCTGCGGGATTTTCCGCAAAAGGAACCTCGGCTCCACAAGTTTTTTCCATATCGGCGGCACCTGCTACCAGTTTTTCAATGTCGAATCCGGCTACTGCAATAGGCAGCAAACCTACCGGAGTCAGTACAGAAAAACGTCCTCCGACATTGTCAGGGATAATGAATGATTTGTATCCTTCTTTATCTGCGGTGACGCGGGCTGCGCCTTTCTTTGCATCTGTAACGGCAACGATTACTTTTTTGGCCATCTCTTTGCCGCGTTGGTCTTCGCATTGCTTCTTCAGCAAGCGGAACGCCAAAGCTGTCTCTGTAGTCGTACCGGATTTGGAGATATTGATCACACCGAATTTCTTGTCTTTCAGGAATTCTGTCAGTTCATACAGATAATCTTCACCGATATTATGGCCGGCATAGATGATGACCGGAGCTGTTTTCTTTTCCTGCAACCAGGTGAAGCTGTTTGACAATGCCTCGATCACCGCACGGGCGCCCAGGTAACTTCCGCCGATACCGGCTACGATCACTACTTCACAGTTGTCTCTCAATACTTGTGCAGTAGCCTTCAGGTCAGCCAGATGCTCTTTGCTGATAGAAGAGGGTAAATGCAACCACCCCAGAAAGTCATTACCTTTACCTGTGCCGTTTTCCAGCGCTTCCTGTGCGGCTTTAACCTGAGCTTCATAGGCAGAAACCGATTCTTTGGAGATGAATCCAAAAGTCTTTTCAATGTTCAAACTAATCATATCTTTTTTATTTTTACGTTATTAACTATCTAAACGAGTCAGTCAACAGTTTAATTTCAATCATCGGAGATATGCGTTCGTATAAGATGTTGTATACAGCATCGAGTATCGGCATATTTACATGATGATGTTTATTGATTTCCTTAATACATTTTGTTCCGTAATATCCTTCCGCTATCATTTCCATTTCTATCTGGGCACTCTTTACGGAGTATCCCTTCCCGATCATGGTACCGAACGTGCGGTTACGGCTGAAGTTAGAATAGCCTGTTACCAATAAATCACCCAAATAAACAGATTCGTCCACGTTTCTGTTTATGGGATGCACCGTATTTAAGAAACGGTTCATTTCTTGAATGGCATTTGATATCAATACAGCCTGGAAATTATCTCCGTATTTCAGACCGCTGCAAATACCTGCTGCGATGGCATATACGTTTTTCAGTACGGAACTGTATTCAATCCCTATCACATCGTCGCTGACAGACGTTTTGATGAAGCTGCTGCCCAGTCTACGGGCAAAAACACGTGCCTTATCCTTGTCCGGGCAAGCGATGGTGAGATAGGAGAGACGTTCCAGTGCCACTTCCTCAGCATGACAGGGACCAGCCAATACAGCGATGTTTTCGGGAGGAACACCATATTCTTTATTAAAGTATTCCGAAACAATCAGATTGTCATCGGGAACAATACCTTTGATAGCGGTAATAATGAACTTGTCTCTGATCCGTGTTTTCAGCTTTTTCAGGTGAGCTTTCAGATATGGAGAAGGAGTGACGAAAATAAGCGTATCAGATTCTTTCACTACATCGTTGATGTTAGAGCTGAAATTGATGCGCTTCATGTCGAACTTTACGCCTGTCAGATAGGCTGGATTATGTCCGAGTCGTTTAAAATCGGCAATGCGGTCGTCGCGCCTCATGTACCAATTGATAGACTCTTCTTGAGCCAGACACATCTTTGCGATGGCTGTAGCCCAGCTTCCTCCGCCCATTATCGCTATCTTACCGGGTAATTTCATTTCTATAAATTAAGAATTAAAAATGAAGAATGAAGAATGGTGCATGAAAGATAGGGAGACAAATGTTCCGGTTCTTCATCACCATTCTTCATTCTTGATTTATTTAATTTTCTGTATCCACTCGGCTACATCGTTTACTGACGGATTAGTCAGTTCCAATTTGTATTTCTTATTGATGCCACAAATATCCTGATGTAATTTCTGCGGATTTACATCTTTCATATCGGCTACCAGGTTGTATCCGGCTTTTTGAATTGCAGGCACCCAGTCTTCGGCAATGCCTAACTCCATGAATTTGGCGGCACTATCTTTCGGTACGACTTTTTCCGGACGCATCTGCGGGAAGAACAATACTTCCTGGATAGTTGATTGTCCGGTCATCAACATAGTAAGGCGGTCCATGCCGATACCCATACCCGAAGTAGGAGGCATGCCGTATTCCAATGCACGGACAAAGTCTTTGTCGATAATCATTGCTTCGTCATCTCCTTTTTCACTTAGCTTCATCTGATCTTCAAAGCGTTCCAACTGGTCGATCGGATCGTTTAACTCAGAATATGCATTACACAATTCTTTACCGTTTACCATCAATTCGAAACGTTCTGTCAGTTCAGGGTTGGTACGGTGCTTTTTGGTCAGCGGAGACATTTCGATCGGATAGTCAGTGATGAAAGTCGGCTGGATATAAGTTCCTTCACAGAACTCACCGAATATTTCATCGATCAGTTTACCTTTACCCATCGTTTCGTCGATTTCCATATTCAGTTTCTGGCATACTTCGCGGATTTGCGCTTCGTTCATACCTGTCAAGTCGTAACCGGTATGTTCCTTAATGGCATCCAGCATGGTGACGCGTCTGTACGGAGCCTTGAAGTTGATGATATTGTCTCCTACTTTTACTTCAGTAGTACCATTTACGTCCAGACAGATCTTTTCAATCATCTTTTCGGTAAATTCCATCATCCAGTTATAGTCTTTGTAGGCTACATATATCTCCATGCAAGTAAATTCTGGATTGTGCGTACGGTCCATACCCTCGTTACGGAAGTTTTTACCGATTTCATATACTCCCTCAAAGCCACCGACAATCAGACGTTTCAGATACAACTCGCTGGCAATACGCATATAGAGTGGGATGTCCAAAGCATTGTGATGGGTCATGAACGGGCGTGCGGCAGCTCCTCCGGCGATGGCCTGGAGAATAGGAGTTTCTACTTCCATGTAGCCTTTCGAATTGAAATATTCACGCATAGAACTGTACACCTTGCTGCGTTTCATGAATATATCTTTGATACCTTCGTTTACGGCCAGGTCGACATAACGCTGACGGTAACGGAGTTCAGGATCTTCGAAAGAGTCGTAAGCCACGCCGTCTTTGTATTTTACGATAGGCAGTGGTTTGATCGATTTGGCAAGTACAGTCAGTTTCTGTGCATGAATACTGATTTCGCCCATCTGTGTGCGGAATACGAAGCCTTCGATTCCGATGAAGTCGCCTAAGTCGAGCAGGCGTTTGAACACAGTGTTGTACATTTCCTTGTCTTCTCCCGGGCAGATGTCATCACGGGTGATATATACCTGGATGCGGCCTTTAGAGTCCTGCAATTCAATGAAAGAGGCTTTACCCATTATGCGGCGGCTCATCATGCGACCGGCTACGGATACCTGGCGGGGTGTCTCGTCATCTTTGAATTCGGCTTTAATATCAGTTGAGAAAGCATTGGTTACATACTCTGCTGCGGGATAGGGTTCGATGCCCATCGCGCGAAGTTCATTCAGACTGTTACGTCGGATGATTTCCTGTTCACTTAGTTCTAATATGTTCATTTCGTTAGATATTAACTCAATTTTGGAGGCAAAAATACGAAACTTTTCTTAGAAATACGGCATTGTAACTCTTATTCTTTATTCTTCACCTTTAATTCTAAATAGATTTGTATCTTTGCACCCTCAAAATAATAGGTATGACAGGACAAAAGACGCCCACTGCGCTGGGCACCGAAAAGATTGGAAAACTCTTGATGCAGTATGCCATTCCGGCTATTATCGCTATGACCGCATCTTCTCTTTACAACATGGTAGACAGCATTTTTATTGGTCACGGAGTGGGTCCGATGGCTATTTCCGGACTTGCTCTGACTTTTCCACTGATGAATCTTGCCGCTGCTTTCGGTTCCTTGGTCGGAGTGGGAGCCGCTACGCTGATTTCGGTCAAACTGGGACAAAAAGATTACGATACGGCGCAACGGGTATTGGGCAATGTGCTGGTACTGAATATCATTATCGGGCTTGCTTTCACCGTATTAACCCTTATTTTTCTTGATCCTATTCTTTACTTCTTTGGAGGCAGTGACGAAACGGTGGGCTATGCCCGTGACTATATGAAAGTGATTCTTTATGGGAATGTCATCACCCATATTTATCTGGGGCTGAATGCGGTACTTCGTTCAGCAGGTCATCCGCAGAAGGCGATGGTTGCTACCATTGCGACAGTGGTTATCAATACCATTCTCGATCCTTTGTTTATTTATGGTTTTGGTTGGGGCATCCAGGGAGCGGCCATTGCTACGATTACGGCACAAGTGATTGCCCTTGCCTGGCAGTTCAGGCTCTTTGGCAATAAGGAGGAATTACTCCATTTCCACCGAGGAATTTTCCGGTTGAAGCGAAAAATTGTTCTCGATTCGCTGGCTATAGGTATGTCTCCTTTCCTGATGAATCTTGCATCGTGTTTCATTGTGATTCTGATAAATCAGGGTTTGAAACGGTATGGGGGGGATCTTGCCATCGGGGCATTTGGCATTGTCAACCGTCTGGTATTTCTATTCCTTATGATTGTGATGGGACTGAACCAGGGTATGCAGCCGATTGCCGGATACAATTATGGGGCAAAGTTATATCCCCGTGTCACTCGTGTGCTGAAACTGACCATCTATGGTGCGACCATTGTCACCACTACCGGTTTTCTGATGGGAATGTTTATTCCCGACCTGGCAGTGTCCGTCTTCACATCGCACGAAGAGCTGATTCGCCAATCTGCCGAAGGCCTCCGCATTGTGGTACTCTTTTTCCCGATTGTCGGCTTTCAGATGGTCACTTCCAATTTCTTCCAGAGTATCGGGATGGCAAGTAAAGCTATTTTCCTTTCCATTACCCGCCAGGTACTCATCCTGATTCCCTGTCTGTTGATTCTTCCGCGTTTTTGGGGGCAGACGGGTGTCTGGATCAGTATGCCGGTTTCCGACCTGATAGCCAGCCTGATATCCGCTACCATGTTGTGGTGGCAGTTCCGCCAGTTCCGTAAAGCTGCTGCCCGGGTATAGGATTCTTCGGTCTGCGCTAAACAAATCATTGCCTGCATTTGTCTTTTATCTGTAACGATCTGAAAGCAATGTAGCAGCCATGAAAAAGTATGTAAGTTTCTTGTTGGTTTTATTTGTCAGTCTGTTTCTTTTCCTGCCCGTGCATGCGCAGCAGCGCAAATCAGTAGCTGTGGTGCTAAGTGGGGGAGGAGCGAAGGGAGTAGCCCATATCGGTGCCCTCAAAGTGATCGAGGAAGCAGGTATTCCTATCGATTATATCGTAGGTACCAGCATGGGGTCTATCATTGGCGGGCTTTATTCCATCGGATATACCCCCTGTCAGCTTGATAGTATGGTCAATCACCAGAATTGGTCTTTTCTGTTGAGTGACCGTATCAGTTGGGAAGATCAAACGATGACTGAACGGAAGAATTCTGAAACTTATATTCTTTCTGTCCCTTTGAAAAAGGATTTGAAGGCGAATGTGTTCGGAGGGGTCATTAAGGGGCAGAACCTGGGTAATCTTTTCTCCGAACTGACTGTAGGCTATCACGATTCCATTAACTTCAATAAGCTGCCTATTCCGTTTGCTTGTGTCTCCGAGAACATTGTGAACGGTGAAGAAGTAGTGTTTCACAATGGTGTATTGGCTACCGCTATGCGTGCCAGTATGGCTATTCCCGGCGTATTCACACCCGTTCGTATGGGCGACGAGATACTGGTTGACGGAGGGATGAAAAACAACTTTCCCACGAACATAGCCCGGGCTATGGGAGCCGATGTGATTATTGGTGTCGATGTACAGAATGATCTCCGGACTGCAGATGAACTGAATAATCTTGGTGAGATATTCAACCAGATCATCAATCTGACCGGCCAAACCCGATATGAAGAGAATATTAAATTGGCAACGGTGTATATTAAAGTGGACGTAAAAGGTTATTCTGCCGCAAGTTTCAACATTCCCGCACTCGACACATTGATGCACCGTGGCGAAGAGGCAGCCCGCGCGCAGTGGACTGCTTTGCGCAGACTGAAGAAAGAGATCGGTCTACCCGAAGATTACGTTGCTCCCCGACACGGTCCGTTTACTTCTTTATGGTCCGAGAAAGATATATTTGTGAAAGAGATCACCTTTGACGGTATCGAAGACAGTGACAAGAAATGGATTATGCACCGCTGTCACCTGAAGGAGAACAGCCGGATGCGCATGGAGCAACTTTATGAAGCACTTGCTACGTTGCGCGGAAGCCAGGCTTATTCCAATGTCAGTTACAAACTGACTGATACCGACCAGGGATATCTGCTACACTTTATTTTGGAAGAGAAGTACGAGCGTAATCTCAATCTGGGGATCCGTTTCGACTCGGAAGAGATCGCTTCATTGCTGTTGAATGTGAGCACCCGTCTTAATACGCGTATTCCATCGTGGCTTTCACTGACCGGACGTCTTGGAAAACGCTATCTGGCCCGGGTTGACTATACATTGGCACCGATGCAGATGCGAAATTTCAATCTCGCTTATCAGTTTGAGTATAACGATATTAATATCTACGATCACGGGAAACGTGCTTATAACACTACTTATAAATACCATTCCGGTGAGTTGGGGTTTTCGGATGTGTGGTATCGTAACCTTCGTTTTGGAGCCGGACTGCGTTTTGAGTTCTTCAAGTATAAGGACTTTCTATATAATGCGGGCGGGCAACAGTTGAAGGTGAAACCCCAACACTTCTTCAGCTATTATGCCCAACTGCATTATAATACATACAATAAGGGATATTTTCCCTCGAAAGGGACCGATCTTCAGGGGAATTATTCACTTTATACCGATAACCTGACACAGTATAAAGATCATGCTCCCTTTTCTGCTTTGACCGCCTCGTGGGCCAGTGTCTTTTCGGTTACCGACCGTTTTGCTTTGATTCCTTCTTTGTATGGACGTATTCTTATAGGCAAAGATATCCCTTATCCCTATCTGAATGCCATCGGTGGAGATAATTTCGGTCATTACTTGCCCCAGCAACTTCCTTTTGCCGGGATCACCAATCTGGAGATAGTCGATAATTCTGTTATCGTAGCCGGTTTGAAGGTGCGCCAGCGTATCGGGGGGAAGAATTATGTCACTCTTACCGGGAATGTGGCGTTGCGGGAAGATAACTTTTTTGATATCCTGAGTGGTAAGCCGGTTTGGGGAGGCAGCTTGGGATATGGCTACGATAGCTTGTTCGGTCCGTTAGAGGCCTCTTTCGGCTATTCAAGCAGGGCACACGATGTAGGATTCTATGTGAATCTGGGATATGTCTTTTAGATTTCGACACCTGTACTTCGTGAGGCAGTACATCCTCCGGGTGTTCAAAGCCATTGCTTGTGATGGAACTCCGGAAAATAAATCAATGCAAAGCCTTCTCATGCGAAAAATGGTTCTTCTTCAAATTTGGTGGTAAATTCTTTATTTCTTTATTTTCAAGTTGATAATTGTCCTTTTTGCTTGCTTTAATAGGAATAAATAGACACCGGCTGAATAAGATAACTCAAGTTTCGGAAGTGAATTTGCGCCGTCTGAACCGGTATCTTCATCCTTATCTCTTTTTTCAATTAACATTGTTAACGCCTTTTGCAGTTTGTCAGGTTCTTATGCGCAAATAATAAGTCTTTTGCATTTAAAGAACTTGTTATTCACATCCAAAGAACAAGCTTTAACTCTGTGTTAAAACAAAGTTTTTGAGGACAGAAATCTTACTTTTTAAAGATATTGATTTTCAGATGGTTTATTCTAAAACTCGCTTCTTCACCTCATGGATGAACTCTTCGGTGGAAAGCCGGGATACTTGCTTTTTTGTCAACTATAAACGAGGGCTTACACTTCCGAAAACGGAATTAGATTCCATTCTTGTTCAACCGGAAATGGTGCAATCTACATCCGGTCCCGTGTACACGTGCCCATGAGCACGCGTACACGGTACTGGGTAAAGATACCTATACGAATGATTAAATGCTGATAATTAAGGAATTAAATATGCAATAGAATAAAGAAACGATTCATGTGAACTGGTTAAATGAAAGAAAAAGAACCGCTGTCCTCCGGGGGGTAGAGTGGCAGCGGTTCGGCGAGTCAACTGGTTTTGGTGGGTCGGATTTAGATTCAAAGTCAATTATAAAAGAGAATTTATTATGAAAAATTAAAGTTCTATAGTCCGTCTTCAATTTTAGGCGTTTTGTAATAACGACTAAGTTTGCACATCTGATCGATTCGGGATATATATCTGGAAGCGATGTATGCCTGGCTTGGTGTACGTTTCAGGGATAAATATTTCACTTTGTGGATTTCCAAAAGAATCTCGGCCAGAAACTCAATCATGTCTGCACGTTCGATATGTGAAGGTGAAGTGAAACACCCTAAATATTCCTGATCCCGGGTAGAAAGGGTATAATGCAGGGTCTTTTTGCCTCGTTGGAAAATATAGTCCACCCGATACCAACCGTTGGCGTTGGTTCGGCGCCAGTGAAAATACAAGATTCTGATATTTAAATGTTTGCCCATAGTACAAACGTGTTAATCGGGCAGGGGAAGAATGAACGGCCCTGCTGACCCGTTTGAACTATTTGACATTCGATGCCGAAACAAGGAAAGAAATATGCTAACCCATTACGAAGTTAGACACGGGGGCAGAGCCGTCTTTATCCAGAAACTGTAGGTATATAAAATTATACACCTACAGTTAGTGTAAAAACAAAGGTTATTTATTTCCTTTGTTTCTGCCTTATAAATATCAAATAGTTCACCACAAAGATGGTGATTATTTCTGAAATAGCATAGCAAACGGACGAAAAATGTTCAATGAAACACTTTTATCAGGAGGATTGTTTACTGAACGCCGTTAGTATAGGGAGATTTAACGAAAAGAGAGCGGATCTGTGTTTACCCGCTTGCGTTATGTAAATTCAATGCAGAACAAGGAAAAAATATATGCCGACCCATTTTAAACATTCATCAGGACATGGACAGGCAGCCGGCCACCTTCGTGCGAATAAAGAACCTACTATATTATAATAGATTAGTGAAATGCCATTGCGTCATATATTTCAATTCCCACCGGCTGGCTTGCATATATACTTTCTGTAAATAGGAGTTGATCCTGTATCAGGTTTGACATTTCTTTCTCAAAAGACGATTACATTTTTTGGGGGGAGGCCGATCACATCTTTATTTCTCCCCGGATTCTGCTCAGTGACTGTGGCGTTATCCACAGATAGGAAGCTATGTGTTTCAAAGGTACGTTTTGTAGCAGTTCGGGATGTTCTTTGATAAGTGTCAGGTAACGTTCTTTGGCTTTTGGACTTCCGGCACTGATCAACCAGTTTTCAGTGCTGAGTAATTGTTGCTCCATCAGGCGGCGTCCCAGATTGGCAAGACCGAGTGATGAGGTATAAAGACCGTTCAATGTTTGTCCGGATATACAATAAGCTATGCTGTCGCACATCACCTCGATGGTGATGTGCGATGCTGTATTTTCCACGTATCCCCATACCGAAAAAGCGGCTTCGCCCTCCCCGGCAAACCAGATGGTGGTATCAACCCCGTCTTTCAGATAATGAGCGCGCCAGATGCCTTGCTTTATCAGATATAAATTTCCGTTTCTGGAACCTTCATGAACAATGACTTCTTTCTTTTTGAAACGCACCTCCTCCATATAATTGAGAAGAGTCTGCGTATCGGTTTCCGAAAGACGATAGCTATTCCTGAATTTTTCAATAAATGTTTCCATAAGGCTCTTTTACATCTGTTTGAACGATGCAAAGATACGCATCATCGGCGAGTGGAGAAAGAGTCTTTCAGGTAAATTCCAATAATCAGCAGCAAAGTCAGCAGTTCGGCAAGAGGGACGGCAAGCCAAATACCTTTTATTCCCAGTATCGGAGGCAGGAGCAGGAAGCCTGTCAACATAAACAATGTTCCCCGGAAAAGGGTGATGACAGTGGCTCGCCGGGCACGTTCGATACTTTGATAATAACCGATACCAACTATGTTGAGTGCAAAGAACAGATAACCGACTGCAAAATACGGAATTCCATCTACTGCAATGTCATACGCTTTGTAACTTTTGTCGATGAATAGTCCTACTATTTCGTGATTGAATACAAGAGTTGCGGTAAAGAATAAAATACCACATCCCAAAGCTGTTTTCAATGCCAGTCGGATGGTACGTGCCACTCTGCCCGGATTCTGTTGCCCGAAATTGTAACTGATGATGGGCTGTGCCGATTGGGCGATGGCGTTGTATACCATAAAGATAATAGGAAAGAAGTAACACACGATGCTGAATGCTGCTACACCACTTTCTCCCAAATGGCTGATAAATACGTAATTCCCCAAAAACATCATACTGGCTATAGATGCTTCGCTGATGAATGCCGAAGAGCCGAGCCTCACCATATAGCCGATATTGCGGAAGGTAAGCTGCATACTTTTCCGGCTAAGTTTGATACGATAAATGCCCACGTTGCGGGAAAAACGGAGTAGATAAATAAGAGTCATCAATCCGCCGACCATAGTTCCCAAACTGGTGGCAAAGGCAGCTCCCATCATTCCCCAACCTAATTGGAAGATGAAAATATAATCGAGTACGATATTGATAATGGCTGATACGGCATTGCACATCATAGCATAGTTGGGCGATCCGTCCAGACGGATATAAAACATGCCGGCACTCAAAAGCAGATAGAAAACGAGAAAAGGAACATACCAGTTCATGTATTCCACTACCAACGGCAGCAATCGTTCCGAACTGCCGAGTAATCGTCCTATCGGTTCTGCAAAGTAGCAGCAAAGTGCTGATAATATCAGGATCAGGAGGGATGAAAAGGCAAGTGCCTGTGTGATATTGATACTTGCCACTTTTCGTTTGCCTTGTGATAAATGGATGGACGCCACGACAGATGCACCCACTCCGAACATCAATCCGATGCCGGTGGTGATCATAAATAGCGGGGCCGTGATATTGACTGCCGCCAAGGCGTCGCTACCAATTCCTTTACCGACAAAGATACCATCGGTAATTACAAAAATGGCGGAAAAAACCATTCCGAGTACTGTTGGAATCAACAACTTCCTGAACAGTCTCGGGATTTCCATGTTTCCGAAATCAATACTGTCTTTCATAAAATCTATGTTTTTTTTAGCGGATGCAAAGATACGTCTATGGAAAAGAAGAAAAGTTACCAATTGATAAGAAATGCGATGTGCCGGATATTGGTACATTATTTATTTCCTTCTTTCGGAAATAATGTGTATGTTTGCTATTGAACCAATATACAAATGTACTATGAACGGTAATTATGTCATCAATATCGGCCGTCAATTGGGCAGTGGCGGAAAAGAGATCGGGGAAAAACTGGCAGCCAGGTTAGGCATTGATTTTTATGATAAAGAGCTGATTAATCTGGCTTCAGAGGAGAGTGGACTTTGTCGGGAATTTTTTGAGAAGGCGGATGAAAAAGCTTCCCAAGGTATTATAGGTGGATTGTTTGGGATGCGTTTTCCTTTTATCAGTGATGGTGCTATGCCCTGTACCAATTGTCTGAGTAATGATGCTCTCTTTAAAATTCAGAGTGATGTCATCCGGCATCTTGCAGCAGAGAAATCTTGTGTATTCGTGGGGCGCTGTGCCGATTACATTTTGCGCAAACATCCCCGTTGCGCCAATATTTTCATTTCTGCTTCGCACGAAGACCGCGTGGCGCGTTTGTGCCGTATTCATGGCATTTCTGAGGAAGCTGCTGAGGAAAAAATGAATAAGGCAGATAAGAAACGCTCCGAATATTATAATTATTACAGTTATAAAACTTGGGGAGCGGCTGCAACCTATCATCTTTGTATTGACTCTTCGGTATTGGGAATCGATGAAACGGTAAGGTTTATAGAAGAGTTTATAGTTAAAAAACTAAATTTATAAATCAGAATCGGGCATGCTATAATATGTTAATGGCCAACTACGGTGTAAATGAAAACACAGTAATTGGCCATTGCTATTTTTGATTTGTTACATCATTAACAACAAAATCATTTGTCCCGCAAGGATACGGAGGAACATAGACAGCGGATATACTGTAGAATAGCCTACTGCCGGAGCATCGCTACCGGTTGCCTGGTTGGAATATGCCAATGCGGGAGGGTCTGTATTACTACCCGCAATCAATCCCATCAACATGAAATAATTAATTTTATAGTATGATCGTGCTATAATTCCGATAATCAGCAAAGGGATAATCGTAATCAGGAAACCACAACCTACATAAAGCAGACCGTCTCCATGGATCACAGTATCCACAAAATTAGCTCCGGCTTCGATGCCCACACTGGCAAGGAAAAGAACAATGCCGATTTCACGTATCATCAGGTTGGCACTTTGAGTTGTGTAGGTCACCAGATGTAATTTGTGTCCGAAACGTCCTATCAGGATAGCCACCACCAATGGTCCGCCGGCAAGACCGAGTTTTACCGGAGTCGGCATGCCTGGGAATGCAATGGGAAGGCTGCCGCAAAGGATACCCAGGAAAATACCTACGAACAATGTGACAATGTTCGGTTCGTTAAGGCGCTTCAGTGAATTACCCAGTACACTCGCTACTCGCTCTACAGCATCTTCGGAGCCTACCACCATGACACGGTCACCTACCTGAAGTACCAGATTCGGGTTGGCAAAAAGATCGACACCCGAACGGTTCACACGCGTGATGTTGACATTGTACATGCTGCGGAAGTTCAACATACCAAGTTTCTTTCCATTAATTTCCGGTTTGGTTACCAGAATACGACGGGATACCATCGGCATATCTTGCTTTTCCCAGTCTACTTGCACTTCACGTCCGATAAAGGCTACAATAGCATCTGAGTCTTCTTCTGAACAGACCACAAATAATTGGTCGTTCTGTTCCAGAATAGTACTGTGATTCGGAATGCTGACGTGTCCGTCTTTACGGATACGTGAACAAACAAACGGACGTCCGAGGAAGCTGCTGATTGTGCCCAGAGTTTTTCCGTAGATGGCTTCATTATGCACTTCCAGGCTCATCAGGTGTGGTTTGTGGTGTGTACCGTCAGTTTCTTGATTCCAGTTTTCTTCTTCTTTGGCGAAATTGATACGGAAGATGTAGCGGACAGCAATGATGGAGCCTATAATACCCACTACTCCTAACGGATAAGCACAGGCATAGCCTAATGCGATCTGTGGCCCGGAGTAGCTCAATTGATTCAGTGCTTCTTGTGCGGCACCGAGCCCCGGGGTGTTTGTGACTGCGCCGTATAGGATACCCACCATCATAGGGAGCTCGATTCTGCCTCCCAGAATGAAATAAAGTGCCATTGCTACGGCGATGTTTAAGACCACAATTCCTACGGCCAGCATGTTCAGGGTCATTCCGCCTTTCTTGAATGAAGAAAAGAAAGAAGGCCCCACTTGGAGACCGATACAGAATACGAACAATATCAATCCGAATTCACGGATGAAATGTAGGATATGGGTATCGCCTGTGAAGCCAAAATGTCCCATCAGGATGCCGGCAAACAAAACAAAAGTAACCCCTAACGAAACTCCGAAGATTTTGATTTTTCCCAAATAGACACCTGCTGCCACTACGAAGGCGTAGAGGAAAACAATGTGGGCTACGGAGTTGGGGTTCCATAATAAATCTTGTAACCAATCCATAATATAGTAGTTTATAATTTTTTGTAAACGGGTGCAAAATTAGCTATAACCTCGGAGGTAATCAAATATTTGCCTGCCTTTTATTTTAAGGGAAGCACGGGGGGACGGCTCTTTCATTTTACAACCGTCTTCCTCCCTTGTCTTTCCTCCCCCCTCAAAAAAAGCCTTCCATTCGCACACGAGGCTGTGTCGAAACTTTTTTCACCACGGAGTAGCACAGAGCCTTTTTGCTAATAATCAACAATTTAAAATCGCCTCTGTGTCACTCTGTGTCCTCTGTGGTGAGTTTTGACAGCCTCTCGTTATTTCTTTTTTAAGAAAGAATTCGGGCGGCTATTACCGGAGAAGTGTAGTAGATTAACCATTGTCATAAAACTCTTTAGTCCATCCTGCATACCCGGGCCGGTGAGCCCGCATACCCGGGCCGATGGGCCCGCATACCCGGGCTGATGAGCCCGCATGCCCGGGCTGAGATAAAGATCCGGCCATTTGTACTAAAGATAGTAAGGAAAATGAAATGCTTTTAGAGAGATAAACGGATAAGAAATTGGATATATCCATTTGCTTTACAGTCTGTTATCACTGAAATATCCCCTAAAACAGTGGGTGGAAGATGGAAGATAGGGGTGGAAGATAAATGGCATAAAAATCGCATCTTCCACCAAGTTATGTGTCTCACAATCAGTAATATGTGTTCTGAAAGGTGGAAGATGGAAGATCGAAACGTGTTTTTTGTATGAGAGCAAGGCAGGTTAAATGAAAGAGCCGTGGTACGGAGGCGGTGGGTAGTGCGAATTTTCCCTAAAAAAAGCGTAGGGTTTAGACTATTTCAGTATATTTGCAAGTCGCAATCTTACATTTTGATAAAGGATTCAGAGAAATAAATTGAGATAACAATCTTATTTTAATTTTAAATAAATAAACTATGGCAGACAGTAAAGAAAAACTCTTCTCAGATTTTTCTCCTGTTTCCACCGAGAAGTGGATGGAGAAGGTCACAGCCGACCTGAAAGGAGCTGATTTTGAGAAGAAACTCGTTTGGAAGACAAACGAAGGATTCAAGGTAAAACCTTTCTACCGGATGGAAGACCTGGAAGGACTGAAAACAACCGATGCGCTTCCCGGAGAATTTCCTTATTTAAGAGGTACAAAGAAGAACAGTAATGAGTGGTTGGTTCGCCAGGAGATTAAGGTGGAATGTCCGAAGGAAGCCAACGCCAAGGCTCTGGATATTCTGAATAAAGGTATCGATTCTCTTTCTTTCCATGTGAAGGCTAAAGAACTCAATGCGGAATACATTGAGACTTTGTTGAACGATATTTGTGCAGAATGTGTTGAGTTGAATTTTTCTACTTGTCAGGGGCACGTGGTAGAACTGGCTGATTTGCTGGTAGCTTATTTTCAAAAGAAAGACTATGATTTGACAAAGCTGCAAGGCTCTATCAATTACGATTTCTTCAATAAAATGCTGACAAAAGGCAAAGAGAAAGGGGATATGGTACAAACAGCCAAAGCGCTGATCGAAGCTACTGCCCAATTGCCTAAATACCGTGTACTGAATGTGAATGCCCTGACACTGAACAATGCAGGTGCTTATATTTCTCAGGAATTGGGATATGCATTGGCATGGGGTAATGAATATATGAGTCAGTTGACCGAAGCTGAACTTCCTGCTGCCATCGTAGCAAAAAAGATTAAGTTTAATTTCGGTATCAGTTCTAATTACTTCCTTGAAATTGCAAAGTTCCGTGCTGCCCGTATGTTATGGGCTAACATAGTGGCTTCTTACAACCCGGAATGTCTGCGTGATTGCGAAAATAAAGGACCTAACGGAGAATGCCGTTGCGCTGCTAAAATGAAGGTACATGCTGAAACATCTACTTTTAATCTGACTCTGTTTGATGCTCATGTAAACTTGCTTCGTACACAAACTGAGGCAATGTCGGCTGCTCTGGGTGGTGTAGATTCAATGACGGTGGTTCCTTTTGACAAGACCTATGAAACTCCGGATGAGTTTTCCGAACGTCTGGCCCGTAACCAGCAACTGCTGTTGAAAGAAGAATCACATTTTGATAAAGTAATTGACCCGGCTGCCGGTTCTTACTACATTGAAAATCTGACAGTCTCTATTGCTAAGCAGGCATGGGAAATCTTCCTTGCCATTGAAGAAGAAGGAGGCTTCTATGCAGCATTGAAAGCCGGTACTGTTCAGGCTGCTGTGAATGAAAGCAATAAAGCACGCCATAAAGCTGTGGCTCAGCGTCGCGAGATTCTGCTGGGTACTAACCAGTTCCCAAATTTCAATGAAAAAGCGGGTGATAAGAAGCCGGTAGAAGCCACATGCTGTTGTGGTGGACACGATACTTGTGAAAAAGATGTTACTACATTGAACTTCGATCGTGCGGCAAGTCAATTTGAGGCGTTGCGTCTTGAAACCGAAGCCAGTGGGAAACGTCCGAAAGCATTTATGCTGACGATCGGTAATCTGGCTATGCGGCAGGCACGCGCACAATACTCTTGTAATTTCCTGGCTTGTGTCGGATATGAGGTGGTTGATAATCTTGGTTTTGAAACGGTTGAAGCAGGCGTAGAAGCTGCGATGGCTGCAAAAGCCGATATTGTGGTGCTCTGTTCAAGCGATGAAGAGTATGCACAATATGCTGTTCCGGCTTTCCAGGCTTTGAATGGCCGCGCCATGTTCATCGTTGCCGGAAATCCGGAATGCGCCGAAGAACTGAAAGCAGCCGGTATTGAGAACTTCATCCATGTACGTGTAAATGTACTGGAGACACTTAAAGAGTTCAACGCTAAATTATTGAAGTAAGATGAGAAAAGATTTTAAAAACTTAGATATCTACGCAGCATTCCAGCCCGCTAATGGTGCAGAATGGCAAAAGGCTAACGGAATCGAGGCCAACTGGAAGACTCCGGAACACATCTGCGTAAAGCCTGTTTACACAAAAGAAGACCTTGAAGGAATGGAACATCTGGACTATGCTGCCGGTCTTCCTCCTTATTTGCGTGGTCCGTATTCGGTGATGTATACCCTTCGTCCATGGACTATCCGCCAGTATGCAGGGTTCTCTACAGCTGAAGAGTCGAATGCTTTCTATCGTCGTAACTTAGCTTCCGGACAGAAAGGCCTGTCGGTTGCTTTTGACTTGGCTACACACCGCGGTTATGACCCTGACCATGAACGTGTGGTAGGTGACGTTGGTAAGGCCGGCGTGTCTATCTGTTCGCTTGAAAATATGAAAGTCTTGTTTGATGGCATTCCTTTGAACAAGATGTCTGTATCTATGACAATGAATGGTGCCGTACTTCCGATTATGGCATTTTATATCAATGCCGGATTAGAACAGGGAGCCAAACTTGAAGAGATGGCCGGAACGATCCAGAATGATATTCTGAAAGAATTTATGGTGCGTAATACCTATATTTATCCGCCTGCATTCTCTATGAAGATCATCTCTGATATTTTTGAATATACTTCACAGAAGATGCCGAAGTTCAACTCTATCTCCATTTCTGGTTATCACATGCAGGAAGCAGGTGCCACAGCTGATATTGAGTTGGCTTATACGTTGGCTGATGGTCTGGAGTATCTTCGTGCCGGTGTTGCTGCAGGTATCGATATCGATGCTTTTGCTCCGCGCCTCTCTTTCTTCTGGGCTATCGGAACAAACCATTTTATGGAAATTGCCAAAATGCGTGCTGCACGTATGTTATGGGCAAAGATCGTGAAACAGTTTAATCCGAAGAATCCGAAGTCGCTTGCATTGCGTACTCACTCGCAGACTTCCGGTTGGTCATTGACTGAGCAAGATCCGTTTAACAATGTAGGACGTACTTGTATCGAGGCTATGGCTGCTGCGCTGGGACATACTCAGTCGTTGCACACCAATGCGCTTGATGAAGCTATTGCTTTGCCGACAGACTTTTCTGCCCGTATTGCCCGTAATACTCAGATTTATATTCAGGAAGAAACTTATATTTGCAAGAACGTAGATCCGTGGGGTGGTTCTTACTATGTAGAGTCATTAACTAATGAACTGGCTCACAGTGCTTGGGAACATATTCAGGAAATTGAGAAGTTGGGCGGTATGGCGAAAGCTATCGAAACCGGTATTCCGAAGATGCGTATTGAAGAGGCTGCTGCCCGGGCACAAGCTCGTATCGACAGTGGTTCACAGACTATCGTCGGTGTAAATAAGTATCGTCTTGAGAAAGAAGACCCGATTGATATTCTTGAAGTTGACAATACCGCTGTTCGTAAAGAGCAGATCGAGAACCTGAAGCGTTTGAAAGAAGGCCGTAACCAAGCTGAGGTGGACAAAGCATTGGCTGCCATTACCGAATGTGTCAAAACCGGTAAGGGCAATTTACTTGAGTTAGCTGTAGAAGCTGCTCATGTTCGTGCAACATTGGGTGAAATCTCGTATGCTTGCGAACAAGTAGTAGGACGTTATAAAGCAATAATTAGAACTATATCAGGCGTGTATTCATCAGAAAGCAAAGGCGACGCTGACTTTAAGCGTGCTTGCGAACTCACTGAGAAGTTTGCAAAGAAAGAGGGACGTCAACCTCGTATTATGGTTGCAAAGATGGGCCAGGACGGTCACGATCGTGGTGCCAAGGTAGTAGCTACCGGTTATGCCGACTGTGGTTTCGACGTGGATATGGGACCGTTGTTCCAGACTCCTGCGGAAGCAGCTCGTGAAGCGGTAGAGAATGATGTTCACGTAGTCGGAGTTTCTTCGTTGGCTGCAGGGCACAAGACATTGGTTCCGCAGATTATTGAAGAATTGAAGAAGTTGGGACGTGAAGATATCGTAGTAATAGCCGGTGGTGTAATTCCTGCCCAGGATTATGACTTCTTGTATAAGGCCGGTGTAGCTGCGATCTTTGGTCCGGGTACTCCGGTGGCTAAGGCTGCTTGTCAGATTCTGGAAATCCTGATGGATGAAGAATAAAAAAACAGTCTTTGAGAAATGATAAACGAAGAGGCGGAGTATTGCAATACTCCGCCTCTTTATGATTTTAGTTCTATTCCGGTCAATATCATCTACGTATTATTTATGGAATAAATGGTTGCATGACTATTATTGGGGGGTGAAGGAGAATGCAAGCGCGTTCACCTCTGTTTTCAGATTCTGAGGTAAATAGACACGTACCCGATTGTTCTTTATTTCCCATCTTACTTTTTTACCGTTTTGAAGGCAGTAAACAGCACTTCCTTTAGCAGGAATATTATTTTCCCATTCTATGTAGTTAGGAAGAGTCCGGGCTTTCGGATCACTGTATAATGCATACATTGTTTTTTTGTTTTTGTTCATGGTAAACCAGATGCCTTCACTATGATAGTCAGGAGTCGTAACGGTATTGTAGATAGCCGGGCCGTTTTTCGTCATCCATTCTCCTATAGTGTCCAACCGGCTGACAATTTCTTCTTGTAATATTCCTTCAGGGGTAGGGCCGACACCGAGTAGTAAACTTCCGCCTTTAGCTACGATTTCCATTAACTTTGCTATCACTGTAGTGGGTGATTTGAATACCGCATGTGGAGTGTATCCCCAGTCTACTCCCAGTGTCATGCAAGTCTCCCATGGGTAGGGAAGTTGTTTGTCCGGGATTTGTTGTTCCGGGGTCTGATAATTTTCGTATTTACCATGGATGGTGCGGTCTACGAATAAAATACCCGGTTGTGCTTTTCGTGCCATTTGCGATATACGGTCCATGTCCAATACCGATTGGGTTCCGGGGTTATTTACCCATCCTCCGTCTAACCATAAAATGTCGATAGAACCGTAGTTGTGCATCAACTCGCTGATTTGGTTGTAAGTGAACTCTTTGAATTGATTCCAGCGCCAGGGGTTCTTTTCTATATTGTAATTCTGTGTACGGCGGGGAGTAGCGTAGCGGGGCCACCAATAATATTCCGAGTGCCAGTCCGGTTTAGAAAAATAGGCTCCTACCATTAAGTCGTTGTTGCGAAAAGCTTCAAACACATATTTGGCTACATCTGCCCGGGGATTTGTTTTGAAAGGACCCTTTGAAATTGAAAAATCGGAGTAAGCCGTGTTGAACATATTGAATCCATCGTGATGTTTGGTGGTGAAGATGGCATAACGCATACCTGCCGCTTTGGCAGCCTGTGCCCACTGTTCCGGGTTGAAACGGGTAGGATTGAATGAATCTTTCAATCCCCAGTACCATTTTTTATAATCTTCATAGGCAATGGTACTATCACGCGGTATCCAATCCGCTTCTTCCGAACAGATGGACCATGATTCTACAATTCCGGCAACGGAATATAATCCCCAGTGAATCAGCATTCCGAACTTCTGGTCCTGCCAGTGATGGAGTTTCCTGACCACCAGAGAATCTTCAGGAGGTGTATATTGGTCAGAGCGTTCATGGACATATTGTGCTTTCGCATTGAAAGCAAATACAAAGAGTAAGGTAAGTGCAAATAATAATTTGTAGCTTTTCATGTCTTTTTAAATTTTAAAGATTGTACAGAGCAAAGCTACAAAATAAATGGCGATGGATTACTACTTCCCCCTTTCTATTTTTTTGTATCTTTGTCTGCTCAATTCTCATTATAATAAAAAACAAATGATAGTTTGCATTGCCGAAAAGCCCTCTGTGGCACGTGATATTGCTGATATATTAGGAGCCCGCGAACGGAAAGAGGGGTATATTGAGGGGAACGGATACCAGGTAACCTGGACGTTCGGCCATCTTTGTACCCTGAAAGAACCCCATGAATATACTCCCGGATGGAAATCATGGAGTTTGGGCAGTCTGCCTATGATTCCTCCTCGTTTTGGCATTAAACTGATAGAGAACCCTACTTACGAAAAGCAATTCCGTATTATTGAAAGGTTGATGCAACAGGCCGATGAGATTATCAATTGTGGTGATGCCGGCCAAGAAGGAGAGCTGATTCAGCGGTGGGTGATGCAGAAAGCCGGAGCGCGGTGTCCGGTAAAACGTTTGTGGATTTCTTCGCTGACCGAAGAGGCTATTAAAGAGGGTTTTGCAAAGTTAAAAGATCAGGATGATTTTCAACCGCTTTACGAGGCAGGTATGTCCAGAGCCATTGGCGACTGGCTGCTTGGGATGAATGCTACGCGGCTTTATACCGTAAAATATGGACAGAACCGACAAGTGCTTTCTATCGGACGTGTTCAGACACCTACTCTTGCTCTTATTGTCAATCGGCAGCTTGATATTGAAAATTTTCAGCCAAAACAATATTGGGAACTGAAAACAATGTACCGTGATACGACTTTTTCTGCCCTTATTCGTAAGAGTGATGAAGAGTTGGCTGCTGAAGAAGAAAAAGCCGGTGGCAAGACTAAGAGAACAGAGAACCGGGGCATTGACCCGATAGCTAACCGTGACGAGGGGATGGCATTGGTGGAACGTATTAAAAACCTGCCTTTCGTGGTAACTTCTGTGGTTAAGAAAGATGGGAAAGAGTATGCTCCCCGTCTGTTCGACTTGACCTCTCTTCAGGTGGAGTGCAATAAGAAATTTGCTTATTCTGCTGACGAGACCCTGAAACTGATTCAGTCGCTTTATGAAAAGAAAGTGACTACTTATCCGCGTGTAGATACTACTTTCCTCAGTGATGATATTTATCCCAAATGTCCGAATATCTTAAAAGGGCTGAAAGATTACGAAGTACTGACTGCACCGTTGTCCGGAACTTCATTGCCTAAGTCAAAAAAAGTTTTTGATAGTTCGAAAGTAACCGATCACCATGCCATTATTCCCACAGGGGTTCATCCGCAAAATCTGACGGATATGGAACGTAAGGTTTTCGATCTGATAGCCCGTCGGTTTATAGCCGTTTTTTATCCTGATTGTAAAGTCTCTACCACGACTGTAATGGGGGAGGTAGATGGCATTGAATTCAAGGTGACTGGCAAGCAGATTCTGGAACCGGGATGGCGTGTGGTCTTTTCCAAAGATGTGAAAGATCCGAATGAAGAAAAAGAAGGTGAAGAGGAGAATGTACTTCCTGTTTTCGTGAAAGGAGAAAGTGGCCCGCATCTACCCGACTTGAATGAGAAATGGACTCAGCCACCTAAACCTTATACCGAAGCCACTCTGCTTCGTGCGATGGAAACTGCCGGTAAATTGGTTGACAACGATGAACTTCGAGATGCGTTAAAAGAAAATGGTATTGGTCGGCCGTCTACCCGTGCAGCTATTATCGAGACCCTTTTTAAGCGTAATTATATCCGTAAGGAGAAAAAGAACCTGATAGCTACCCCTACAGGAGTGGAATTGATCCAGTTGATTCATGAAGAGTTGTTGAAATCAGCTGAGTTGACGGGTATTTGGGAGAAAAAGTTACGTGAGATAGAGAAGAAGACTTATGATGCACGGCAGTTTCTTGAAGAGTTAAAGTTGATGGTAGCCGAAATAGTCAACAGTGTTCTGTCTGATAATACGAACCGCCGTATCACTATTCAGGAAGCGGCGACGGCGGAAGAAGAAAAGAAGAAGAAAGAACCGAAGAAACGAGAACGTAAACCCACTACTCCGAAAGAGAAAAAGATGAAAGTCATTTCTGCAACTGAGAATGCGTCTCCTGCCACCGGATCGGCTCAACCGGATGTGCTGACAGGGGCAGACTCTTTGGTGGGACAACTTTGTCCGCTTTGCGGAAAAGGAACGATTATTAAAGGTAAAACTGCTTATGGTTGTTCCGAATGGAGAAATGGATGCACTTATCGGAAAGCCTTCGAGTAGTCTTGTTGTTTTGTTAATACATAATTTTAACTGAACTATTTTGCAAAAGGCTCGTTATTAATACCACTTATCAATTAATAATGAGCCTTATGAATACAATGTTCTTCAATGCAGTATCTTGCTTTTTCGTATGTGCCGGTCTTATCATAGCCCTTATTCTGGCAATTAATGTAATATTTCACAAACAATCCATGAAGATAATGAATATAGTCTGGGTGCTTACCGGGCTGTGGGGACATTATTTTGCGTTGTTTGCCTATTATACTTTTGGTATCCGGAAAGATAGCATGGTAGAAGTGGCTCCCGTAGAAAGTATGAAGATGGATATGAAAATGCCGATGGAGATGGATATGCCTGATATGCGTCCCAAATGGCAGTCCATCACTTTGTCTGCTTTTCATTGCGGGGCTGGTTGTACGCTGGCAGATCTTATTGGAGAATGGTTTACTTACTGGGTACCTTTACGGATAGGGGGGAGCTTGATAGCAGGCAGCTGGGTACTTGATTTTGTTTTAGCATTGGTTATAGGCGTTTTCTTTCAATTTGCCGCAATCCGTGAAATGGAGAAAATCTCTTTTAGTAAAGCTGTTTCGCGTGCCTTTAAGGCCGATTTCTTTTCATTGTTAGCCTGGCAGGTGGGTATGTATGGTTGGATGGCTGTTGTTACTTTTGTACTTTTTACAGATGCACCTCTTGAGAAAACATCCTGGACATTTTGGTTTATGATGCAGATTGCCATGCTTTTTGGTTTTATCTTATCCTATCCGGTGAACGCATTGTTAATCAAAGCGGGTATCAAAAAAGGAATGTAATTTTCTGATTCAGGAAAAATAGCCCAAAGAGCATTGATTCTTAGAAAATATCTATATATTTGCAGATACACACCTCCTTAAATTATACTATTATGGACCGATATCTGCTTTTTGACCGGTTTTCACAGCAAGCGTTGCAGACTTTGCATCGCTATCGTGCCGTTATGTTCAGCCCTACCATGTTTCTGTAATTGTAAGTTGAGATTATTTTCTGATTCAATACATTACTTTAACATTGATTTCTTATGGACAGACCAACTATTGCTGAAGTAAACGAATGGGTACTGAAACTCTACAATACCTGTGAAGCAACCATTACAAGTGAAGAGCGTCGTGAGCAACATAAATATGCCGTAATGGTGCAGCGTCCTCAAGATAAAAAATTCCTGGTGAAAATGCTGGACGAATCTTCCCAGATACGTGACCGGAAGAAACTTGCCAAACGAATCAAAACACTGATAGATGAATATGGAGTTCCTGAATTTCTAAATAAAAGGGATACTTTTCTTTTTAAAATGTATCAGGCTTTCGGACATCATTTTGATTTTATCGCTATCCCTATTATCAAGAAGCGATTGCGTACGGATACCTCTAAAGTGATTATTGACGAATCGCGTCCGAACCTGACAGAACATTTAGCGACTCGTTTTAAAGAGAAGATCGGACAAAACGTCAATTTGTTGGGGGAAGTGGTTTTGGGTAATGGAGAGGCTGATCATCGGTATCATCATTATCTGGAAGCTTTGGAATCTCCGGATATAAATTATATATCGGTTAAAATCTCCGGCATCTATGCTCAGACACATGCATTGAATTATCGGGAGAGTTTTCCTGAATTGGTCAGACGCATGTCTGCTCTTTATCAAAAGGCGATCGATAATCCATATGTAGACGAAGACGGGCTGAAACGTGCTAAGTTTATCAACCTTGATATGGAGGAGTATAAAGATGCACATTTCACTATGCGCCTGTTTAAAGAGGTGCTGAGCAAACCCGAGTTTAAAAATTATTCGGCCGGTATTGTCGTTCAGGCATACTTGCCCGACGCTTATGATTTTCAGACTGAGTTGCTTGAGTTTGCCAAAGCACGGGTAGAATCCGGGGGGGCACCTATCAAGATGCGTCTGGTGAAAGGCTGTAATCTGGAAATGGAAACCGTTATTTCTTCACTTCGTGGATGGCCTAATCCGGTACGCCCGTCAAAGACGGAAGTAGATGCCAATTATTTGCATTTGTTGGAGCGTGGCTTACAACCCGAAAATGCTGAAGTGCTTCATTTGGGAGTTGCTTCGCATAATCTGTTCTCTATAGCATATGCCTATTTGTTGAGCCGGAAATTGGGTACATCAGACTATATGACGTTTGAGATGCTTGAAGGAATGGCCAATCATTTGTGGCGTGCACAGTCTATGTTAGGTAACCGGGTGATTCTCTATACTCCGGTTGTGAAAGACGAACATTTCCTCAATGCAGTGTCTTATCTGGTGCGGCGTATGGATGAAAATACGGCTCCTGATAATTTTCTGACCCATTCGTTCAATTTGAAGCCGAATACCGATACCTGGAACTTTCTGGCTCAACAGTTTGAAGATGCTTATGCGATGAAAGATCATCTGACTCATACTTCGCCACGAGTACAGGATCGGAATAAACCTTATACGTCGGCTATGCCTTCAGACCGAATGGAAAATGAGCCGGATACAGATTTCGACCTGAAGCAAAACCAGGAGTGGGTGGAGAAGATATTTGCCAAATGGAAAAAGTCGAAAGAGGATGTGCCCGAAATTATTCCATTGCAAATTGGAACTGAAAATATAATTACGGAGAAACGTTATAAATATCTGGATCGTTGCCAGGAAGAGGATGTTTGTATATGTGAGATGTCACAGGCCAATGCGGAGCAGGTGGAACGGATACTTTCTATAGCCGAAGCCGATCCTGCCGGATGGAGAAAAACCAAATTGGAAGACCGGCATAAGATGATGTATGCTGCTGCCAATAATCTGGCGGAGATGAGGGGAGATTTGATAGGCTGTATGTGTGCAGTAACCGGAAAAACAGTTGTTGAAGGAGATGTAGAAGTATCTGAAGGAATCGACTATGCACGTTTTTATACTACAACGATGAGAACTTTTTCGGAGTTGGGTGATGTTAGTTTAACAGCAAAGGGGACTGTACTGGTTATTTCTCCATGGAATTTTCCTTGTGCCATTCCCATAGGTGGCATTGTTGCCGGCCTGGCCGGGGGAAATACTGTTATACTGAAACCTGCTACGGTGGCAGCTCCGGTGGCTTGGTTGTTTGCCAAAGCTTTTTGGGATGCGGGAGTACCCAAAGAAGCATTGCAAGTGATCATAACTGATCGGGAGGCTTTGAAGCTGCTTACCACTTCTCCGATAGTGAAACATATTATTTTGACCGGTGGTACAGATACAGCCCGTAGTATAGCAAAATCAGCTCCGGTTACTCCACTTTCGGCAGAGACCGGAGGAAAGAATGCCATTATACTTACCGCTTCCGGTGATCGTGACCATGCTATTATGAATATTGTTTCTTCTGCTTTTGGCAATGCAGGACAGAAATGTTCTGCCTGTTCGTTGCTGTTAGTGGAACGTTCGGTCTATGAAGATAAGAGTTTCCGTGAGAAACTGATTGATGCGGCTACCAGTCTGAAAGTAGGGAGTGTCTGGGATCCGGGCAATGTAGTGGGGCCTATGATAACAAATAAAAATGAAAAATTACTGCAAGCATTAGTGCTGGAACCCGGGGAGACTTGGTTAGTGCCGCCAAGATTCATTGATAAGAAGCAATATATACTGGCTCCTACTGTAAAGTGGGGAGTGAAGCCGGGTAGTTACTCTTTTCGCACCGAGTTGTTCGGTCCGTTGTTGAGTGTGGCTTGTATTGAAGATTTACAGGAAGGAATTGAGTTGGTGAATGGATTGGATTATGGCTTGACATCCGGCCTCCAGAGTCTGGATGAAACCGAACAAAAGATCTGGAAAAATTCGTTAATGGCCGGAAATCTGTATATCAATCGGGGTATAACAGGGGCTATTGTCAACCGGCAGCCATTTGGCGGGATGAAACTTTCGGCTTTCGGTGGAGGAGTGAAAGCTGGTGGCCCGAACTATTGCAGTTGCTTTGTAAAAATAGCCGATAAACCTGATAGTAAAACCGACTATCGTCAAAGCTATACTAAAGCCTTTCAGGAGGAATTTTCAAAGCCGAGGGATATAAATGATCTTTATGGTGAACAGAATTTGTTCCGTTATTTGCCACTGAAGAGTATGGTATTGAGGCTTTTCCCGGATGACAGGAATGAAACAGCAGAGATGATAGTATATGCTGCCCGGTTGTGTGGAACTCCACTTACCATTAGTTATGACCCATCGGACGATCGTACCGAAGCTTTGGCAGACACAGGTTGTCGGTTGAGGAAGGAGACAATGGATTCATTTATCAGTAGTATTTCCGAATACGAACGTATCCGTACCTGCTCACCGGAAATACCCGTGAAAATATACGAAGCAGCTGTACAGACTGACAAGTATATTGCTACAGCACCTCCGGTGAAAGACGGAAGGGTAGAGTTGATACATTATATTAAAGAGCAAAGCATTGCTTTTGAGTACCATCGGTACGGAAGTATTTCGGAAGTACCTGCCTGTGAATAAAACTAATACTCTATGGTTTTGTTATCTAAATGCAGATAACAAAACCATTTTAATTAATAAAAAGAGTATGAGAAAGAAAATTATGATGGCAGCTTTGGTTACTATAGCTGTCAATTTGATCTGGGGTGGACAGCCTGCGAAAGCATGTACACGTGCAGTTTACATTGGACCGGATAATATGGTGATTACCGGACGTACGATGGATTGGAAAGAGGATATTCAGTCTAATTTATATCTTTTTCCCCGTGGTATCAAACGTGCAGGGTACGATAAAGGAAATACGGTAGAATGGACTTCGAAGTATGGCAGCATTGTGGCTACCGGGTATGATATCGGTACTTGCGACGGCATGAATGAAAAAGGGTTGGTTGCCAGTCTCCTGTTTCTACCGGAGTCTGTCTATACCCGTCCCAATGACACCCGCCCTGTAATGGGGATCAGTATTTGGACACAGTATGTGCTTGATAACTTTGCAACAGTACGTGAAGCTGTTGAAGAGCTAAGTAAACAAACCTTCCGCATTGATGCTCCGAACATGCCTAATGGCTCTGCATCTACATTGCATATGGCTATCACTGATGAAACGGGTAATTCCGCTATTCTGGAGTATATCAATGGAGACCTGATCATCCATGAAGGTAAAGAATATCAAGTAATGACAAACTCTCCCCGTTACGATCTTCAATTGGCTGTGAATGATTATTGGAAAGAGGTAGGCGGTTTGAATATGTTGCCGGGAACCAACCGTTCAAGTGACCGTTTTGTGCGTGCTTCTTTCTATATTCATGCTATTCCGCAGACATCGGATGCGAATATTGCTGTACCGAGTGTATTGAGCGTGATGCGGAATGTATCTGTTCCTTTCGGAATCACAACTCCGGACAAGCCGTATATTTCTTCCACACGTTGGCGTTCGGTTTCTGATCAGAAAAATCGGGTATACTACTTTGAGTCGACTTTGACTCCCAATCTGTTCTGGGTAGATTTGAATAGGGTTGATTTTAGTCCGAGTGCAAATATCAGGAAATTATCTTTGACACACGGGGAAATTTATACAGGAGACGCAGTGAAAGATTTCAAAGACAGTAAATCGTTCACATTTATGTTTGAGTTGCCATGATAAGTCTTACCACAAATAACACGGATTAAAACAGCATTCAATTTTAGGTCGCAACGGAACCTGATTGATATCTGTTTTAATCCGTGTTATTATTTGTGATAAGAAGCTTACTTTTTACTGTATGTCAGATGAAATTCTACAACTGCCTCGATCCCTTTTCTGAATATATCCAGAGAGAAGTTTTCATTAGGCGAATGGATAGCATCCGATTCCAGTCCGAATCCCATAAGTACGGTTTTTATTCCTAACACCTGTTCGAAGGTTGATATAATAGGGATACTCCCTCCGCGACGTACGGCCAATGGTTTTTTACCGAAGGCTATTTCAAATCCTTTTTCTGCTGCCTGATAGGCCGGTAGTGATATAGGGCATACATATCCTTGTCCTCCATGCATCGGTGTCACTTTTACATCCACTGTAGCCGGAGCGATTCGGCGGAAGTAGTCTGCAAAAAGATCTGAGATTACATGATGGTCTTGGTGCGGAACCAGCCGACACGATACCTTGGCATAGGCTTTTGACGGGAGTACGGTTTTAGAGCCTTCACCGGTATAGCCACCCCAAATGCCACAAATATCGAATGAGGGGCGGCAACTGTTTCTTTCCAGGGTACTGTATCCCTTTTCACCAAAAAGCTCTTTTACACCGATGGCTGCCTTGTATTTTTCCTCATTAAAAGGAATATGGGCGATCATTTCCCGTTCTGCTTGTGGAACTTCTTCCACGGCATCATAAAATCCGGGGATCGTGATGCGTCCGTCAGCGTCAATTACTTTACTCAACATGCCGCAAAGCACATTAATCGGATTAGCTACAGCCCCACCGAAGTGGCCTGAATGCAAGTCGCGATTTGGACCTGTTATTTCGATTTCCCAATAGGCCAAACCACGCAGCCCGGTAGTTAATGAAGGAAGATCGGCACCCAACATACTGGTATCTGATACCAGTATGATATCGGCCTTTAGTAGTTCCTTATGCTCTTCACAGAAGGCCTCCAGACTTGGTGAACCGATTTCTTCTTCTCCTTCGAAAATAAATTTCACATTGTTTTTCAGCAGATTGTATTTTACGAGATACTCAAAAGCTTTTACTTGAATAAATGCTTGTCCTTTGTCGTCATCGGCACCTCGCGCCCAAATATGTCCGTCACGTATTTCCGGTTCAAAAGGTTGGCTTTTCCACAAATCGAGAGGTTCGGCAGGCATCACGTCATAATGCGCATATATCAATACCGTTTTAGCGTTAGGGTCTACTATCTTTTGTCCGAATACGATAGGATTTCCTTTTGAAGGCATAACGATGGCTTCATCTGCTCCGGCTTCGAGTAATAATTGTGTCCAGCGTTGTGCACATGCCAGCATATCGTCATGATGTTCCGGTAATGCGCTGATACTGGGAATACGGATGAGGCTGAATAAATCCTCCATCATCATCGGTTCGTTCTCTGCAATATATTTCTGAATTTCGTTCACGTTGAATAATTTTAAAGTTGCGTCATTCTGTCCAATAAATAATAGTCGAGTATGGTCATTGCTGCCATGGCTTCTACAATAGGTACTGCACGTGGCAATACACATGGGTCGTGACGTCCCCTGGCTTTCAATGTGGTATCGATGCCGTCGATATTAACAGTTTCCTGTTCCATCAGTACCGTGGCTACCGGTTTGAATGCTACCCGGAAGAAGATATCTTGCCCGTTACTGATCCCCCCTTGGATTCCTCCGGAGTGGTTGGTTCGTGTTTCTATCCGCCCATTATTGTTGTAGAACACATCGTTTTGCTCTGATCCTTTTTGTTTGAGTCCTTTGAAACCGTCTCCATACTCAAAAGCCTTTGCAGCATTGATACTCAGCATGGCATTTCCCAATGCGGCATGTAGCTTACCGTATACAGGCTGTCCAAGTCCGATAGGACATCCTTTGATGACACAAGTCAATACGCCTCCAATGGTATCTCCTTCACCCTTGATTTTATAAATCAAATCCTGCATTTCTTTTGCTTTTTCGGGGTCCGGACAACGCACCGGATTGCTTTCAATCAGGTCAAGGTCGTAATCTGTATAATTGCCCTCCAATTTAATTGGACCTACCTGTGAAGTATAAGCTGTGATGTGAATTCCCAATTGACGCAATGCGAGTTTTGCCAAAGCACCACCCACTACCCTTGAAATGGTTTCACGTGCAGAAGAACGTCCTCCACCACGGTGATCACGGATTCCATACTTTACAGTGTATGTATAATCGGCATGTGACGGACGATATACTTTTTCCAGGTTATTATAGTCGTTTGAATGTTGGTTCTCGTTCCATACGATAAACCCGATGGGGCATCCTGTAGATTTTCCTTCGAAAATGCCCGAAAGAAATTCTACCTTATCAGCTTCTTTGCGTGCAGTGGTAATGACCGACTGCCCCGGGCGACGGCGGTTCAGTTCTTGCTGAACGAACTCCTCGTCGATAGTGATACCTGCTGGAAATCCATCAATCACTCCTCCGATTCCTTTACCATGAGATTCGCCAAAGCTGGTTAGTCTGAAAATATTGCCAAATGAATTGAACATATTGAATAAGGCTTTAAAGTTTAGTATATGCAAATATAACAATAAATTTCAGGAAAGAGTTGTTCTCTTCGGTTTTCCTTCATAAGGGGAGATTGAATTTCGCTGTAATAGATGCCGGCTTTTGTTTGTCCTCTAATTAATACAAGAAAGAAGATTAGCAATTATAAAGGAATTTTATAGTTAAAAAGAGAGGTTTCTTGACTACCTTTAATGAATTTTTGCTTATTTTGCGCAACTGATGTTGTCAGAAGTCATGCGATATGTATAATAATGATCCCGTTGAGAGTAGTAATGCGAAGTGGCAGTCATTTCTGGAAGGAGATGACAATGCTTATGCATGGCTGTATTCTCAATATGTTCAGCAACTCTATCAATATGGGTGTCGCTTTACTACAGATACAGAGATGGTGAAAGACTGTGTCCAGGATGTTTTTGTGAATATCTACAGACAGAAAGGTAAATACTCTTCTCCTCCTGCCAATATTAAAATCTACTTAATGTCTTCGTTAAGGAATTCTATCTTTAATGTCTTTAATAAAGGGAGTTTACATGACACTTATATCTCTAATATAAATTATGAGTTCGATTTGTCGGTAGAAGAAAAAATTATTGAGACCGAAGATGAAACATCTCAGAAACATACTGTTGCCCATTTGTTGAATACGCTTTCTCCCCGACAGCGTGAAATCATCTATTATCGTTTTTTTGAAGGGCTGGATTACAGTTCTATTTGTGAGCTGATGGGGCTTAATTATCAGTCAGCCTATAATTTACTTCAGCGATCTCTTACCCGCTTGCGTGAAATGTATGGTATATTGCCATTTTTCTTTCTATTCTAATTCCTTGTTTTTCAGCTGGTAATAGAAATTCAATAAAAAAATCCGCTTTTCACTGAGTAGATTTCAGAGCTCTGTCTGTCTTTTTATAAAAAGAAGAAAATGGAGCGAACTCACTATATACACTATACCGCAGCTGATTTGTTGAACGACGGACCTTTTCTGGACTCAATGCAGCATCCTACGGAACAAAGTGAAGATTTTTGGGCAAGATTGGAAAAAGAAGACAGCGATTTTGCCAAAGAGTTACATATGGCTCGAAGTTTTTTAAAGATTGTAGCCGTAAGTCCTCAAAAGCAGATGACAGACGATGAAGTGGGAATACTTTGGGAACGAATCAGCTATCAGGTAGCGGTTGAGAAAAAAGCGAGAAGAGGAAAAAAACGATTAATTTTCCTGCGTGTAGCGAGTATTGCTGCCTGTATATCAATGTTGGTCTTGAGCAGTTATTTTGTTTTTTCCCTTATTGCTTTTTATGAAGAAAGTTCATTTTACAGTTTGGCCAGTATCTCCCAACCGGATCATAGCGATGACATACAGTTAGTCTTGTCGAAAGGGCAGAAGGTGGTTATGGATGGGAAAGAAAGTAAATTACACTATAAGAAGGGTGGTAAAATAGCCATCAATTCCGGAACGGCTCAGGCAGATGAAGAAGGGGGCGCAGGTTATAATCAGTTAATAGTTCCTTCCGGAAAACGTTCTTTTATAACATTTTCCGACGGGACACGAATAGCCGTGAATGCTAATACCCGTGTGGTATATCCGACAGAGTTTGCGGCACATAGGCGGGAGATTTATGTGAATGGAGAAGTCTACCTTCAGGTATCTCCTGATAAAACCCGGCCTTTCATCGTAAAGACCAATCGGATGGAAGTAGAGGTGCTGGGCACGAAATTTAATGTGAGTGCTTATGATTCTGCAGAGGAACAATCGGTGGTTTTGGTATCCGGTAAAGTGAAAGTGGATACACATAAGCATCCCGAGAAAGTTCTTAACCCCAATGATATGTTAACTTATGATGACCAAGGGAACGAGTTGCGGATAAATACAGTGGATGTGTCTGAATATATCAGTTGGGTAGAAGGCTATTATTGCTTTGAGCGTGAAAAGATTGAAGTAATCATCGAAAAGTTATCTCAATATTATGGAAAACACATCACAGCTGATTCGGGGCTGATCGGGTTAACCTGTAGTGGTAAGCTTGATTTACGGGAAGATTTATGGGATGTTTTGGAAATGTTAAGTAAAACCATACCTGCGAAAGTAGAGATCAGAGAGAACCATTTTTTATTAACCAAGTAATTTCTAATAGTATGAAACAAGGACCTTAAATTTTTTAAGAAAGGGTTGGATAATACCCTCATATCATCCAACCCCTGATTAGATTAAACTACGTAAAAACAAATTTGTTAATCAAATCGTACAAATGTATGAATAATCATGGAATATTTAGTCCCAATAGGACTAAAGTAGGAACTTTATTATCAATAAAAAGTATTTTTTTATTTTTGTTATTCACTTTTGCATTCGAAATAGCTTATGCTTCAAGTGTTTACTCGCAAACCAAAGTCTTTACTATGCAATCTGCCGGAAAAACCGTACTACAGGTTTTTAAGGAGATAGAGAAGAATAGTGAGTTTATCATCTTTTACAGGGATGGTGTTATTGACTTGAACCGGAAAGTTAGTGTAAATGTGGTTAATCAGTCGGTCGAAAAAATATTAGAGCAATTATTGGCACATACCGATAATGGATTTACCATTAAAGACCGTCAGATCATTATTTATAAAAAAGAAACTTCCGAGTCCGCCTCTGCCCCTCAGCAGAAGGCTAAAATCAAAGTTACCGGAGTCGTTACCGATGCAAAAGGAGAGTCAGTCATCGGTGCAAACGTAGTGGTAAAAGGAAATCCTGCTATCGGTGCCATAACCAATATGGAAGGACGTTATGAAGTCATGCTTCCGTCGGATGATGTGATTTTGCTGGTCTCATACCTGGGATATAATACCGAAGAAATCAAGGTGAAAGGACGTCGTAACATCAATGTCGTATTGCACGAAGACTCAAAAGCGCTTGATGAGGTAGTGATAGTCGGTTACGGTAAACAGAAAAAAGAGAGTGTGGTGGTATCCATGAGTTCGATAAAACCCAAAGACATTGTCGTTCCTTCCCGAAGCCTGAATAACAGCCTTGCCGGTCAGGTGGCAGGTCTGATTGCGGTCCAGCGTTCCGGAGAGCCCGGTTATGATAATGCCGAATTCTGGATTCGCGGAGTCAGTACTTTTGCCGGAGGAACTTCTCCGCTTGTACTTGTCGACGGAGTTCCCAGAAATATGAGTGATATTGAACCGGATGAAATAGAAACATTTTCTGTACTGAAAGATGCGGCCGCTACTGCCATTTATGGTGCGGAAGGAGCTAACGGTGTAGTACTGGTGACTACTAAGCGCGGACGGGTTGAGAAGGCTAAAATATCTTTTAAGACAGAACATACGATTTCGTCACCTACTCGTCTTCCGGAATTTGTTGGTTCTGCCGATTATCTGAGCCTGTATAACGAAGCATTGCGCAATGATGGAGAGGGACCTCAATTTTCTGATGAACTGATAGCCCATTACCGTAACAACGATGATCCGGATCTGTACCCTAATACCAATTGGATTGACGAACTTCTTCGTAAGAATACCTTCAGCCACCGTTATACACTCAATGTACGCGGTGGTACGGAAAAGGCCAAGTATTTCGTATCAGGTGCCTATTTTAATGAAAGCGGATTGTTCAAGAACAGACCGAATGGGATTTATGATACCAATATCGGTATTGACCGGTTTAATCTGCGTTCTAATATTGATATGGCTGTATCTTCTACTACTACAGTAGGAGTAGATCTTGCCATGCAATATCTCATTAATAATTATCCGGGAACAGGTACTTCCACCATTTTCCGTTCCATGTTGATCACTCCTCCCTATGCTTTCCCGGCTGTGTACAGTGACGGAACAGTAGCTACTTATGCTCAGGAAAGAGATGCCAATATGCGTAACCCTTATAACTTATTGATGAACTCCGGTTATGCAAAAGAATACAGAACCGGTATCCAGTCAAAAGTAAATGTCAATCAAAAACTCGATTTCATTACCAAAGGTTTGTCTGCCAACCTGAATATAAGTTATGACTATGACAGCGAGATGATTATCCGTCGTGAATATAATCCGACACGATATCATGCTACTGGTCGTGATGAATTGGGACAACTGATTTTCTCTACGGTTGTATCGGGTAACCCGGATATTCAGGATCCCAAAAACAGTGCGACATCTGCCACCAAGAAAATTTATATCGATGCGTCTGTCAACTACAAACGTACGTTTGGAAAACATGACGTGGGGGCCATGTTGCTGTATATGCAGAAAGAGACACAACAGCACAATGTTCCTCTTCCTTTCCGTAAGCAGGGGTTTGTGGGCCGTGCCACTTATGGCTATGACGGACGCTATTTTGTCGAAGGCAACTTTGGTTATACCGGTTCCGAAGCATTTGCCGAAGGTAATCGTTTCGGCTTTTTCCCGGCAGTCGGTGCCGCTTACTATCTTTCTAACGAATCATTCTATCCGGAAGCGGTAAAAAAGATAGTTAATAAACTAAAGCTGAGAGCATCTGTCGGACGTACGGGTAATGATAAAACGGGACAGGAACGCTTTTTGTATCGTCCTACTTTCACGACCAATGCCGGTGGATTTACACAGGGTATCGGAGATACTGGCGGAACCAACGGAATAGGTAACGGTATTGTTGAAGGACGTTTTGCAGCCCCCTATCTGGCTTGGGAAATTGAAGATAAGCAGAATTATGGTTTTGATCTTGGATTGTTCGATAACCGTATTGATATTATTTTCGATTATTTCCGTTCCGAACGTAGAGATATCTTGCTGCAACGCCGTACTGTTCCCCAGTTGGGCGGACTTCGTCAAGACCCATGGCAGAATTTTGGTAAGGTACGTAATCAGGGTGTGGATATGTCAATGAACCTCAATCAGCAGATAGGTAAACTGAAACTCAGCGCCCGTGGGACATTTACCTTTACGCGCAACAAAATTCTTGAATACGATGAGCTACCTCAGAAGTACGATTATCAAGCAGTTACCGGTACCCGGGTCAGCGAAAATACTCTTTATATTGCCGACCGGCTTTATACCGAGGACGATTTTATAGTCAGTACCAATGCCAACGGATTGAAAACCTATAAACTTCGTTCGGAACTTCCGCGTCCTACTTTGGGAGGATTGGTTGGTCCGGGTGATATCAAATACGTCGATGTAAATGGTGATGGTGTGATTGACTCTTACGACCAGGTAAGAGGAGTAGGGAACCCGAGTACCCCTGAAATTATTTATGGATTTGGCCTTAATGCCGAGTACAAGGGTTTCTATGCAAGTATCTTTTTTCAAGGGGCAGGCAATACATCTGTTCTTCTGGGAGGGGCTACTTCAGAAGGATGGTACCCGTTCTCCTGGGGTGTCGACCAGTCCAATTACCGTACGTTTGCTTTAGACCGTTGGACCGAGAGCAATCCCAGCCAGGATGTCATTATTCCGCGTTTGCATAAAAACAATGCCAATAATGCCAACAACCGGGTGGCAAGCACCTGGTGGCTGCGTGATGGTTCATTCTTACGACTGAAAAACATAGAGTTCGGTTATCAGCTTCCTAAGAAATTTATGGATAAGATTGGTTTTGAGGCTGCCCGTATTTATATTATGGGATATAATCTTGCTGTGTGGGACAAGATTAAGTATTTCGATCCGGAAGCCGGTAATGCCAACGCAGGTTTGAATTATCCTCTGCCACGTACTTTCACACTCGGTTTAGACTTTACATTCTAAAAAGAAAAAACAGATTAATAAATAGAAAGATGAAAAAGCAAAATTCTATATATACTTTGCTGATAGCGCTATTGTGCTTTGTTAGTTCTTGCGACTATCTGGGAGTTTCCGAACAACTTGCGGGAGGTTTGCAGAATACCGAACAGGTATTTGATAACGTATCGTATACAAAAAGATGGTATGCCAATGTTTTTGCCGGTATCCCCGACTATTCGGGAATAAACAGCGTGAATGTGGGAGCTTTCAAGAATCCTTGGACGGGTATGTGTGATGAACTGGTCGTAGGATATGGAAACTCTTCCAAATACAATAATTCGGATAGAAATGCTTCCAACATGGGATTTCATCGTTATGGCGACTGCTACAAATACATCCGTCAGGCCAATATCTTTTTGCAGAAGGCCCATCCGATAATGACTACAGGTACTCAGGGTGACCAGTTGCTGGAAGACGAGCTGACGCAGATGAAAGCCAACGTACGTTTTATGCGGGCATTTTATCATTATTTGTTGTTTGAACAGTACGGTCCGATCATTTTGGTGAAGGACAAGATATACGATGCAACTGAAGATCAGGACGTACCCCGGAACACGGTGGACGAAGTGGTAGCGTACATTGATTCCGAACTGACAGCAGTTGCTTCAGAATTGACTCAGGAGCCCATTTTTGAAGATAAGGATTATCGTGCCTGGCCGACCAAAGGAGTTGCTCTGGCCGTTCGTGCCAAGTTGTGGCTGTATGCTGCAAGTCCTCTTTTAAACGGAGGATACAGAGAAGCTTTGGCGGTGACGAATCCGGATGGTACCCGCCTGTTTCCCGATTATGATGCCGGTAAGTGGGAGAAAGCTCTTGCTGCTTGCAAAGACTTTATCGATTATGCCGAGGCCGGAAGATATGAATTGTATAAAGAATATAAAGACGACAACGGTGCTGTCATTGATCCGGACAAGTCTGTATATAATCTGTTTCAGAAGTATACACACGAAATTATCTGGGCCACGGCAAATAATGATTGGGGAGGGATGAATGGCGATGCTTTTGATCGTCGTATCGCTCCGCGCTGTGAAAAAAATGGTTTGGGTTCCACCGGAGTTACGCAGGAATTGGTAGATGCTTTTTATATGAAAGACGGGCTTCCCATTTCGGCTACGGCTTATTTGCCGCAATCCACACTTTATCAGGAAGAGGGATACGGGACTTACAAAGATCAGAATGATAACTTCTCCAAGAAGTATACCAACGTGTCTGTCAGCAACCGTTACCTCAATCGTGAACCTCGTTTTTATAACACCGTTTTCTTCAATGGACGTCAATGGCCTGTGAGCTGTAATCAAGTGTTGTTTTACAATGGTGGAAACTCCGGTGTGCAAGAAGGACAGGCCACGCTGACCGGTTATATGCTTTTCAAACGTTTCAACCGTTCAGTCAGTTTGACCAATCCGGGGGTAGCCTCTCAGTTCCGTCCTTCTATTATATTCCGTTTGGCAGATTTTTATTTGATGTATGCCGAGGCAGCCAATGAAGTCAATCCTAACGATGTGAGAGTTTTGAAATACCTCAATCTCGTGCGTGAGCGTGCAGGATTGCCCGGTGTAGAGACCTTGAATCCTGCCATTCGTGGTAATCAGGAATTGCAGCGGGCTGCTATTCAGCGCGAACGTCAGGTGGAACTGGCCACAGAAGGGCAACGTTATTTTGATGTAAGAAGATGGATGATTGCCGATAAAAACGGAGAAGGTCGTCAGAACGGTTATGCACATGGAATGAATGTGCGTGGCGAACCGAATGATATTGACGATTTCAATCGTGTAGTGGAAGCAAGTCAGATTGTATTTAACCGGAAAATGTATTTATATCCGATGCCTGACTCGGAAATGCGGAAGACTAAGAATCTGGTACAGAATCCGGGATGGTGATTTTGAACGAATAAAAAGACTAACTTATGAATAGATTTAATTATATAGCACTGTCAGCTTGCGTTGCACTGTCGGTAAGCAGTTGCGATGACAGTTTTGATGTAAGTTCCAAAGCCGATGGAGTTTTGGCTGTATCTCAGGAAGGATTCAACACACTGCAATCCTATAATGTAGGTGAAAAGTATACGGCAGATTTATGGATACAACAGGGAGGATTGAAATCAACCGCCAGTGTGGTGAGTTTCTCGGTGGACAAAGCTCTGCTCGATTCGATGAATGCAGCTGATGGAACGTCGTACGAACTTCTACCGGCCGATTGTTATCAACTGACAAAAGGGACAGTCGATATTCCGGCAGACGAAAGACTGCTGAAAGGTGAACTTACTTACGATCCGGCTAAGATACAACAGCTTTCCGGATACGATCACTTGAAATATGTGTTGCCTTTGCGTGCCACATCCAACGGGATGTCTTTGGTTCCGGGACGTTCTGCTTTGTTGTTGGGATTTAAGGTCTCAGAACCGATTGTAACCATTATGAATGCCGGAGTCGAAGAAATCAATCTGGTAGACGTAAAAGAGTTGCCTGTACAGATTGGCGTTCCGTTTACCAATAAATGGGAAATAACCTGCCGTTTGGAAAACCGCCAGTCGGTGATAGATGCTTATAACACAGCCAACGGCACTTATTTCAGTATGCTTCCGTCCGATGCTTATGTAGCACCCGAGACCCCGGTTCTTCAGAACGGAGTAAATCAGGTAACAGCAACTTATAAACTGAAGGATGACATTCTGCCGGGAAATTATATGTTGCCCGTACAGATAGCAGAGGTAACTTCTGACGCCACTATACGGGCGGATAAGGATACTTATGCTGCTTATAGCATCATAAAAGAAGGAGATAAACTTTCTAAAACGGACTGGAAAATCGTGTCGTTCACTACCGAGGAACCTTCGGGTGAAGGTAGCAATAACGGACATGCCAAACACCTGATCGACGGAAACGCCGAGACCTTCTGGCATTCTCGCTGGCAAGGAGGTTCCGATCCTCTCCCCTACGAGATAATCATTGATATGAATCACCGCGTTAAGATAGCTCAAGTGGAACTCTTGCCACGTGGGCGGGGAAGTAATAATCCGATTAAAGTGGTACGTTTTGAAGCCAGTGAGGATGGAAACAACTGGGAGTCGATTGGTCAGTTTGGCTTCACCAATCAGGATGCCGCATTGAAATATTATGTAAAATCATCAACGGCACGCTATATCAAACTTGTCATTCCTGATGGGGTAGGCAACGGTACGGTGGCTGCTATCCGTGAGTTGGACGTAAGAGGTACGGTAATCAACTGATATAAATAAGTAATCATGCGAATCAATAGTTGGGAGAATTCATCCAATTATTGATTCGCATTCAAGAGAATAATAGCCTGATAAAGATAAAAAGAATGGGTAAAGATCTTGATGTGATGATATTAATATGCTGTCGGGTTGTTTTTATGCTACCAAAGATGTACCGTTGACGTTCTTTGATTAAGTAATTATTTTACAATACTTTTCTATAAAAATGTTATTGATATGCGGTTCTGTTTGGAAATAAATAAATTCAAAAGTACTTGAGAAAAGTTCCTGTAGAACTTGGAAAGTTTTATGCGCAATACATACAGATGCTACCTTTTAGATTATCGAGTTAACAGTTTTAAAAATACGTAATAAATGGTCCATTTTCGTGGCAAATATAGCAATAACTTTAATAAAACGCTTATTTAAGCATGTCTTTTTTTAAAATATCGTAATTGCAACTCTGAAAATTCTTCTTTATAAGATGGTTTTCTATACTATTTAATATCAATGATTTGATCTTTTCTCTCTCCATTATGTGTTTTTTCTTGTGATATATATCGAAGTATACAGAGGTGGAAAATAGGTATATCTCTTTCTCGTTTTAGACTACATTTTACAAATACTCCTTTTCGTTTACATCATTTACCTTTAAGTTCAGTTGTCTTTCTTCTTTCTTAAGTTCTACAGGAACTCTGATAAAATCAGGCGTTTTGCGTAAATCAATATCAGCATGGTTCAGTATAGATGACGTGTTAACCATATTTATTACGCCTATGAAAACATAAGAAAGACCGGATTTCAAACAGAACTATGCATCGATAGATGGATAGTATCACTTTTTCCTGAAAATTAATTTAAAACCTACACAACAAAAAAGATTTAAGCTTATGAAAAAACCTTTTATGCTAATATCAGTTTTGCCGATGACTGCTCATATTAGTAATGATGCTGATACTGCCGGTGATCGTACCGGGAGGATGCCAGAAGAATATGCGTTTAAGAATAAAGTATTGAGATTGATCTGCTTTATCCTGTTTTTATTGTCTTTCGGGCTGAATTCAGTCTTCGCCCAGGTTCATAATGCCACCGGACTTGTGGTGGATGAGAACGGTCAGCCTTTGATCGGAGTACAGATTAAACTGGAAGGGACTACTACAGGAGTTATTACTGACGTAAATGGTAACTTCTCGATAAGTGCCAAGAAAGGAGATATACTTCTTTTCTCGTATGTGGGCTACGAATCACAACGGATCACCTACAAAGGTGAAAAGATTCTGGCCATAAAGATGCTTCCCAATACCGAATTGCTGGATGAAGTAGTGGTTATTGGTTACGGTAAACAGAAAAAAAACAGTGTCGTAAGTTCTATTAATGCTATCGGACCTAAGGAACTGGCTGTATCGTCCAATAGAAATCTGACTAATACCCTGGCCGGACAAGTGCCGGGTTTGATTGCCGTTCAGCGTTCGGGTGAACCGGGATATGATAATTCCGAGTTCTGGATCAGAGGTGTAAGTTCCTTCAAAGGAGGTACAAATCCGTTAGTTTTGGTCGATGGTGTGCCCCGTAATATGCAGGATATAGAACCCGATGAAATCGAATCGTTTACTCTGCTGAAAGATGCCGCGGCAACTGCTGTGTATGGTGCCGAGGGTGCTAACGGAGTGATCTTGATCACATCTAAACGTGGTAATTCGCAGAAACCCAAAATATCCCTTCGTGCCGAATCTACCTTGCTCACTCCGACTCGCCTGCCTGAATTTATGAATTCGGTAGAGACGCTGGAACTGTATAATGAAGCTTTGAACAATGAAGGAACAGCCAGTATACGTACAGCGGAAGAAATTGCCAAATACGGTCCGGGAGCCGATCGCGACCTTTATCCCGACACCGACTGGTTGAAGGAGATGCTGAGAGAGCATACCTATAATATGCGCTATACCCTCAATGTAAGAGGCGGATCCGAGCGTGCACGTTACTTTGTTTCCGGAGCCTTTTATCAGGAGAACGGTATTTTTAAAGAGGGCAAGAAAAACGAGTATGACAATAACATCGGGCTGAAACGTTATAATTTGCGTAGTAATATCGATTTCGACGCGACGAAAACAACATTGGTGAAAGTAGATATTAGCGGACAATACCTGCAAACCAATTATCCGGGTACAGGCACAAATACAATTTTCAATTCGATGTGTCGCACTCCCTCTTACCTGATGCCTGCTGAATACTCGGACGGAACGATTGCCGGACATCCGCGTCCTTCGGGTAACCGTGTGAATCCATATAACTTATTAGTAAATTCCGGATATGCCAAAGAGTGGAGAACGTCTATCCAGTCGAAACTGGAAGTAAACCAGAAGTTGGACTTTATCACCAAGGGGCTGAATTGGAAAGGTCTGATCAGTTTTGATGCTGATATGAAATATACGGCAAAACGAACCAAGACACCTACTCAGTATCTGGCAACCGGACGTGATGAAAACGGGGCACTGCAATTTAAGAAAGTTGTGGAGGGCAGCGACGTATTGACCGAGAAACTGGAAAACTCTTCGAATAAAAAAATCTATTTCGAAACTTCGTTTAACTACAATCGGACTTTTGCGCAGAAGCATGATGTGACCGCTATGGTTCTTTATATGCAAAAAGAGACCCAATACCACGACAATGCTTTGCCTTACAGAAAGCAGGGGCTTGTGGGACGTGCCACTTACGGTTATGACGGACGTTATTTCGTAGAGGGCAACTTCGGTTATACAGGTTCCGAGACCTTTGCAAAAGGATTTCGTTTCGGCTTTTTTCCGGCAATGGGATTGGCATGGTATGTCAGCAACGAACCTTATTATCCGGAGGCGTTGAAGAAGGTAGTCAACAAGTTGAAATTCAGGTTTTCTATCGGACGTACGGGAAATGATGACACCGGTGGTGACCGTTTCTTGTACCGTGGTACGATGAAACAGAATAATGGAGGGTATAATCTCGGCTTCAGTGATACGGGAGGCATGGGCGGTATCGGTAATGGAATTACCGAGGCCCGGTTTGAGGCTCCCTATCTTTCATGGGAAATTGAGGAAAAGACGAATTACGGTATTGATCTCGGCTTATTCGACAACCGCATCGATTTGCAGGTAGACTATTTCAACAATAAGCGTAAGAGCATTTTATTGCAACGCAACACGGTGTCCAACGTAACCGGTTTCCAACAGATGCCTTGGCAGAACTTTGGTATTGTGAAGAATCATGGAGTAGATGCCAGCCTCACCCTTAACCAAAAAATAGGGCAAGTCAACCTGAGTGCACGCGGAAACTTCACGTTTGCCCGTAATGAAATTATCGAATACGATCAGGTGCCGCAGGTGTATCCCTGGCTGGAAAAGAAAGGTACCCGTCTCAACTCGAACAAGCTCTATATCGCCGACGGTTTGTATACCTATGATGACTTTATCATCAACGGTGAAGGGCTCAACCGCACTTATGAATTAAAACCCGGAGTTGTTTCCGGTCTTTCGAGCGGCGTTCGTCCGGGTGATATCAAGTACAAAGACCTGAACGGTGACGGCAAAATTGACAGCAATGACCAAATGGAAGATGTAGGAAATCCCACTGTTCCCGAAATTGTCTATGGTTTCGGATTTAATGCCGAATGGAAAGGTTTTTATGCCGGTATCTTTTTTCAGGGAGCCGGTAATACGTCAACTGTATTGGGAACCGGAGCTGATGCGACCTTCTTTCCTTTCCAGTGGGGAATCGAAGAATCTGCGGTGCGTTCGGTGGTAGCCGATCGTTGGACAGAACAGAATCCAAGTCAGAATGTGATGTTTCCCCGTATGCATAGTAATAACTTCCAGAACAATACGGCAGCCAGTACGTGGTGGCTGCGTGACGCCGGTTTCCTGAGGCTGAAAAATATCGAATTAGGTTATAATTTCGATAAGAAGTTATTGAAGAAGTTGAATATAGAAGCATTGCGCTTTTATATACAGGGAAACAATCTGTATGTATGGGATCGTATCAAGATGTGGGATCCCGAGCAGGGAAACAACAATGGAGGTTTCCCTTATCCGCTGAACCGTACGTTTACTTTTGGTCTTGACTTTACATTCTAACTTAATTAATAATAGTATATATATGAAAGTTTTTAAGAATTTACCGACCTTTATACTGGCACTTGGATTGAGTGCGACTCTCCTTTCCGGCTGTAAAGATTATCTAAATGTATCAGATGATCTGGCTGCCGAAATGACTATGGAAGAAGTATTTAATAACACAAGTTACGCACGCAGGTTTCATCGCTACATCTATACCGGTATCCCCGATATGTCGAACATCATCATAACGGATGCCTATGCCAGCCTGACCGGTTTGGATAATCCCTGGCCGGCTGTTTCAGACGAATTGAAGTCAGCACAGAACAATGTGAAAACGATTCCAACGATAGGCTATCATGCCGGATCGGCCGATTTGTCACGTTGGAGCCTTTACAAGCAAATCCGGCAGGCAAACGAATTCATCGCATACGCCCATGTCATTCCTCAGAACGGAGATGTAGCCGACTTCATTGATGAAAAAGAACTGGCTCTTCTGAAGAACGAAGCACGTTTTTTACGTGCTTATTATCATTATCTGTTGTTCGAGTTATATGGTCCCATTCCTATTATGACCGAAATAGCCGATCCTTCGGCTGCTGACTTGGATTATTACAGAAATTCGGTAGATGAAGTAGTTGCCTTTATTGATAAAGAACTTAATGAATGCTACGACTTGCTACCGGAGAAAGAACTGAATCTGGACGGTACTATTAACAATGAACGTGCGGCGGCACCGACCAAGGGGGCAGCGTTGGCCATTTTGGCCAAATTGCATGTGTATGCGGCAAGTCCGTTGTTCAATGGTGGTTATCCCGAAGCTGTTGCTTTGAAGGATAATCAGGGCAAACAACTCTTTCCGGCAAAGGATGACACGAAATGGAAAACTGCTCTGGACGCTCTGCAACGCTTTATTGATTATTCAAAAGGGCGCTACTCTTTATACCAGGTGGTGAAGGACGGTGAGATCGATCCGGCAGAATCGCTTTATCAGTTGTTTCAGGTAAGCGTTAACAATTCGGAGGCGGTTTGGCAAAGCAGTAAGAACTCCTGGGGCGGAGTAAACGGTGAAGGCCGTGAACGCAGATGTACTCCGCGTGCTATTTTTAGTGGATTCAGTTGTGTCGGAGTTCTTCAGGAAGCTATTGATGACTTCTTGATGAGTGATGGTAAAAGCATTGATGAATCGGGTTTGTATAAAGAAGAGGGCATCGGTGAAGACGGTATACCCAATATGTATAAGAACCGTGAACCGCGTTTCTACCAGGACATTACTTATTCCGGCAAAATATGGCAAAAGACCGATAAGAAGATTTATTTTTATAAAGGAATGCCGGATGACAATTCGAAGGCAGATATGAGTTATTCGGGATATTTACTTTATAAAGGTATGAACCGTGATTTGCTGAATCAAGGCAACAATCCGAAATCCAAGTATCGTGCAAGTATGTTGTTTCGTCTGGCCGATTTTTATTTGTTGTATGCAGAGGCCCTGAATCATGTGAATCCGGGTGATGCGCGTATTATCCAGTATGTGGATAGCATTCGTTATAGAGCCGGTATTCCCTTACTGAAAGACATTAAACCGGAAATTATCGGCAACCGGGAGTTGCAGGAGAAAGCCATACGTCACGAGCGCCGCATTGAATTGTTTGCCGAAGGACAGCGTTATTTTGATGTACGTCGTTGGATGTGTGCCGAAGAAGAAGGGTATAAACAAGGCGGCCCTGTTCATGGTATGGATATGAATGCCACCGATCTTGAGGGATTTATGAAACGCACTGCTTTTGAGACCCGTATTTTTGAGAAGCGTATGTATTTGTACCCCATTCCGTTGGCAGAGATACAAAAGTCGAAGAAATTGGTACAAAACCCCGGCTGGTAAGGAAACACACGTACAATAGGTATCCGATATAAATAGAACCGGGTTGTAGACAGATAGACTTCACATCTGTTTACAGCCCGGTTTCTCGTAATGCGTAATCCCGGTATATCAATTATTCGGTAATTGCATCGTTGCCTGACGAACTTAAGAAGAGAACTTCCATAAGTACCCGTATAAAGTGGTTCCGGTGCCCGAAAGAAATGTTTTTATTCATATCATTTACTTCATCTTGCGCCGAAAGATGTGCATCTTGGCCGTCAAGATATAGATCTTAGCGCCCAAGATGTACATCTTAGCTGCTAAGATGAAGAAGATTTGCTGTTAAGGATAAGTTTATTCCCGTTACTTTACTATTTTATATAGAAGTAAATCACATAAAGTAATTTGTTTTGGGCATTAAAGGAATTATCGGCTTGCAGATTCATTCGCGGGTTAAAATTGGTACTGAAACGGATTCTTAAAATTTTGAGATTATTATTATTATTTGTTACTTTGCCAGTGTCTTTTTATTAACTAATACTTTAAATGAAGAAAAACGCAATGTATTCGAACCTTGAGTCGGTAGAGCAACTGTTTCGGCAATATTATAAAGTGTTGCGGGTGTATGCGTTTCGCTTTGTGAATGATTGGGATGTTGCAGAAGACATCGTTCAGGATGTTTTTGTTGCTTTATGGAATAAGCGTACAGATATTGAATTCGATGGAGCAGTAAAGGCCTATCTTTTTAAGGCCGTCTATAATAAATCTCTCAACTTTCTCACCAGCAAGAAATATACTGAAGAAGAGTCCATGGAATGTTTTTCAGATCAGATCGATGCGTTGCAGATTCAGGAAGATAATCAGGAGAACTCATTATTCATGAAGGAACTTCGGGGTGAAATCGAAGCTTTTGTCGAAACACTGCCTGTACAGGTAAAGAAGGTATTTATACTAAGCAGAAGCTACGGCCTGAAGGTAAAGGAGATTGCCGTTCAGCTCGATCTGTCACCCAAGACTGTAGAAAAGTATTTGACCCGTGCTCTGTTGGAGTTGCGTACTCATCTTAAAAATAAAGGTTTAATGAGCCTTTTATTCCTACTCTGTCTCTGCTCAAAATAATATTTTAAAAAAAAGTATGTTTTGGAGGAGGGGTTTTAAAATTTCACTTGTATTACTTATAGAGGAGCTAAAAATGAAGAATGAAATAGGAGACATAAACGAAGTGATTATACGTTTTCTGGATGGTACAGCTACCTGTGAAGAGAAAGTTTTTCTTTTGAACTGGCTGAAACAATCGGAAAAGAACCGGAACGAGTTTTCCGAAGTTCGTGATTTATGGCTTTTAGGCAATACGCTGGCTACTGATGATGTTGAAACGGAAGTGGCGCTCGACCGGTTTAGGTCACGGATACAAATACCGGAATCCGGTTCCCGTAAAAGCAGATTTGTTTTTCCGGAACATTTCAGTCTGTTCCTGCGGGTGGCAGCCGTCTTTCTGATACTGTTTGCTGTCGGTTCTGCTTCTTATTATTGGGGTAGCAGTTCGGTTCCGGGGCAGAAGGAAGTCATGAACCGTTTGCTGACTGCCAATGGAAGTAAAGGCCGTTTTGTATTACCGGATAGTACGGTTGTATGGCTCAATTCAAATAGTTTGTTGGAGTATCCGGAAACGTTCAGTGCATCAGCCCGTGAAGTCAGTTTGTCCGGTGAAGCTTATTTTGAAGTGCGGAGAAATGAGAAACTTCCATTCCGGGTGCAAGCCGGAGAAATGAAAGTGGAAGTGTTGGGCACCCGCTTTATTGTCGACAATTATCAGCGGAAATCCGGAGTCGAGGCAGTATTGGTAGAAGGTAGTGTGAAGATTGCCGGTTGCAAGATGAACCATTCGGTGGTACTGACTCCGGGGCAGTTGATAAATTATGATAAGAAGAGTGAGCGGACCAAGGTACAGATGGTCAATACGGATGATTATATCAGTTGGATTCAAAATGAACTGACTTTTGATAATGATAAGTTGGCCGATATTATCATTAATTTGAATAAGTGGTATGGGGTGGATATTGAATGTCCGTCAGAGTTTGCTGAAAAAGTATTTATGTCGTTCTCTGTCAGGAATGGAGAGAATCTGGATGAAATTCTGAAAGCGATGACTTTGGTTGCTCCAATAAGATATTACTGGGAGAATGGTATCTTACATATTCTTCCCAGAAAGCGATAGGCAACACAAGTATTAACCTTAAAAATTGAATGAAAATATGTAGAGACACACAACCAGACAAAAAAATAGGTAAATGTTGCAGCACTTACCTATCTCAGATTTCTTTTAATCACGTCTCTTGCAGGAGACGCAATTATTTACTTTAAATCTTTTACAAAGATATGAATAAATTTAAATGGAGGAGCTTTTTGAGCTTTTTCTTAACAGAAAGAAACATTCGTTTAGCAAGACTTATGTCTTTTATTATGTTCCTGTTTGTTTTTCAGGGAGTTTATGCTCAGCAGACACGTATTAATCTCCATGTGAAACAAGTTCCCCTGAAGCAGGTTCTTAAATCGATTGAATCGAAGAGTGAGTACACTTTCTTCTACAATGATGCGGAAATTGACATGAACCGTAAAGTAACGGTTCAGGCCGATAATGAACGTATTGATGTAATTTTATCCCAAATTCTGCCGGACTGCAAATGCGTAGTGGAGAATAGAAAGATTATTCTGATTCCCGGTGCGGAGAAACAAAATGTCCGGAATGACCACGTTGCAAAAATGAAAGAGATAACCGGTACCGTTACAGACGCAAGAGGCGAAACCTTGATCGGGGTAAATGTAACGATATTGGGAACAACTACCGGTGTCATAACCAATATCGACGGCAAATACTCATTGAAAGTTCCGGTAGGCAAGTCGCTTCAGTATTCGTATGTCGGCTATATCACCCAGACGGTGAAGGTAGGCGATAAAACAGTGATGGACATTGTAATGCAGGAAAACAGTAAAGCACTGGACGAAGTTGTGGTAGTGGGATATGCTGTCCAGAAGAAAGTCAACCTTTCGGGTTCGGTAGCGACCGTATCTACTAAAACAATCGAAGACCGTCCGGTACTGAACATGGGGCAGGCTTTGCAAGGTGCCGTTGCCAACCTTAATGTATCTGTCGGTGATGGTGAGGCAGATGACTCCCCTTCCTATAATATTCGTGGTACTACTTCTCTGAATGGAGGTTCTCCGTTGGTAGTCATTGACGGGGTTGTTTCCACCAGTGATCAGTTGAATCGCATGAATCCTGTTGATATAGCCAATATTTCTGTACTGAAAGATGCCGCATCCTCTGCTATATATGGGTCGCGTGCTGCGTTCGGTGTTATTTTGGTTACAACTAAAAATGGCAGCAATGAAAAACTTACTGTTAACTATAACAACAATTTTGTATTGCGTACCAACACTCGTATGCCGGAAATTATAACAGACCCTTATCTGGTGGCAACTACGAGAAATACAATGGCATATCCGTGGTATAACCTTTATAACGAGGAACAACTGGCCTATGCGAAAAAATGTTCCGAAGATCCTTCCACTTCTCCCTACTTCCTGAATCCGGATGGTTCTTATACTTATTTTGGACGTACAAACTGGGTGGACGAGGCTTACAATGATGTAGGTTTTTCTACGATCCATAATATTGATATTTCCGGGAAAACAGACCGTATCTCTTATTACTTTTCGGGAGGATACAATCGTCAGAACGGTATGTTAAGATATGGAAACGACATTTATAACCGGTATAACCTGCGTACCAAGTTACAGTTTAAACTGACGGATTGGTGGAGTCTGAGCAGTAATGTGAGCCTGACCACTTCCGATTATGACTATGCGAATGCTATGACCAACACCTATAAACAGATGTACCGTAAAAATCCGATGGATATGGTTAAGAATCCTGATGGAACCTGGACAGATGCCAGTGTAGGTACATTGGGGGCATTGGCCGAAGGCGGACGTGCTACAGACTGGAAAACAAATACAAATATCAATCTGTCTACTAAGATGGATATAGTCAAAGATGTCTTTTGGGTACAAGGAACTTTTGCTTTTGCAAATACCAAGACCAGAAGTAACTGGTATAACCTGCCTGTCACTTATCGCAATGGACCCGAATTGCCTGTCCTGACGTTTAATCCTATTTCTACCGTATCGGATGCTTCGAGCAGTAATTCCGATACAAAGCACATCTTGTTTGATGTTTATGGTACTTTCCAGAAAACATTTGCGAAGAAACACGCCATTACTGCAGTTGCAGGTTTCAATCAGGAAGAGTATAAATATGATTATGTGAAAGCGAATCGTAAAGAGCTGATTTCAAGTTCACTTCCCACCATTAACCTGGCCACGGGAGATATGAATATGTCTCAAAGCATAACGACTTGGGCTTTAAGAGGTGCATTCGCGCGTTTGGGCTATATCTACGACGATAAATATATCTTCGAATTTAACGGACGTTATGACGGTACTTCGCGTTTCCCGAAGAATGACCGTTTTGTATTTAATCCTTCCGTATCATTGGGCTGGGTCATCTCGCGTGAAAAGTTCTTTGAGCCTTTGAGTGATGTGGTTAGTTTCTTGAAGTTGAGAGGTTCTTATGGTAGTCTGGGAAATCAGGATGTGGATGCGTATGCATATCTTGCCACGATGGGATCGGGAAAAATCAGTCAGATCCTGGAGAAACAACAGCCGGTATATGTGGGAGCTCCCGGATTGGTAGCCGGTAACCTGACCTGGGAAAAGGTAACTACCACCAATATTGCTTTAGACGCTAATTTTTTCAATAACCGTTTAAGCATAACGGGTGAAGTATATGTGCGCCGAACAAAAGATATGTTGACGGCAGGAGTGACACTGCCAAGTGTTCTGGGAACGGATGTCCCCAAGCAAAATGCAGCCGACTTGAAGACGGAGGGCTGGGAATTGACCGTAGGTTGGAAAGATCAGTTCAAATTGGCCGGAAAACCATTTTATTATGATGTGAACTTTAATCTGGCAGATAGCCGTGCCTATATTACGAAGTACGAAAATCCGAAAGGATTGTTGGGTGATTACTATGTAGGAAAAGAGATTGGTGAGATATGGGGTGTAGAGACTTTAGGCTTTTTCACTTCCGAGGAAGATATAAAGAATCATGCAGACCAGTCATGGTGTACTTCCTATCCGGGTACCCGTCCGCTGGCTCCCGGTGATCTGAAATTTAAAGATGAAAATAAAGACGGTAAAATAACCGATGGAGCATGGACACTGGAAGACCATGGTGATTATAAAGTCATTGGTAACAGCCGTGCACGCTATACATTTGGTCTATCGGCCAATGCACAGTGGAATGGATTCGATCTTAGCCTGTTTGCCCAGGGGGTAGGTAAGAAAGATTATTATCCGGGCACAGGTGACCTTTATTTCTGGGGTATTTATGCACAGCCCTGGACTAATATTACCGTGGGTAATATGTACGACCATTGGACAGAGGAAAATCCGGACGCGTATTTCCCGCGTATGAAAGCTTATGTGGCGGAAAATACAGACAGGGAGTGTGGAGTTGTTCAGACCAGATACCTGCAAAATGCGGCTTATGTCCGTTTGAAAAACCTCACCGTAGGTTATACTCTTCCTAAAGTACTGTTGAATAAGATAGGAATTGAACGTTTGCGTATTTTCTTTTCCGGTGATAATCTGTGTGAGTTTTCAGGCTTATACAAACATTATAAGGTAGATCCGGAAAGTTTAGGTAATATTGTTTATCCTCTTCAGCGTTCTTATTCATTTGGTTTAAATCTCACATTCTAATTAAGATAAGTTATGTGTTCAAAAATAAAACATATATTACTGACTGCGTGCTATCTGACAGGCGCAGCTCTGATGACAAGTTGTAATGACGGATTCATGGATCGTTTTCCTGAGACCAGTATCACGGAGAAGGTATTTTTCTCTTCTCCCGCCGATTTGGAGACCTATACCAATGGCATGTATGGCTATATTGGTGCAAGTTACTCGGATACGCCTTCTGACAATATGCTGTATCCGGAAGATACTGATATTTATAAGATGATGCGTGGTGAATATAGACCCGATAACATAGGTAAATGGAGTTGGACGAATATCCGTACGGTCAATTTTATGTTGGCAAGGACAGACCGTGTGGAGGGCGACCGTGGTGAGATTAATCACTACATCGGGCTGGCGCGCATGTTTCGTGCATTAATCTATTATTCAAAGGTGAAAGACTATTCGGATGTGCCATGGTATAGCCATGACCTGCAAACGACGGACACCGAGTTACTATATAAGTCACAGGATCCTCGTTCCCTGGTCGTAGATTCCATAATGGCCGATCTTGATTTTGCCGTGACCCACATGAAAACAAACAATAGTACGACCCGTATTTACCGGAATGCTGCTTTGGCTATACAGGCGCGGATTGCTTTGCATGAAGGGACATTCCGTAAATATCATCCCGAGTTGAAACTGAATGATGGCGATCGGTTCCTGAAAATAGCGGTAGAGGCCTGCCGGAAGATTATGGACACAAAACATTACAGCCTGTCGACTTCCAAAGAGAGTGGACTGCCTGCCTATCAGTCACTTTTCTGTAGTGCGGATCTTACGCAAAACCCGGAAATGATTCTGGTGGCTGATTACGATAAGGCATTAGGACGCCTGCACAATGCTCAGGCTCAGTTTGACTATAATACGGGACTTTCCCGTAGTCTGATGGAAGATTATTTAGTCGTTGAGGACGGACAAACCAAATATTTTCATGAAGTGGAAGGTTACCGGACCAAGACGGTACTGGAGATCTTTGAGAATCGGGACCCTCGTCTGGAGCAGACTTTTATGAAACCGGGTGTCCTGAACGTGGGTACTACCGAGCCTCACCGGGCTAAACTGAATCTGGGTGGATATCCACAGATCAAATTCCGTCCGTTGACATTCGATCAGATGGATTGGGGAAAATCTTATACTGATTTACCTATTATCCGTTACGCTGAAATTTTGCTGATATATGCTGAGGCAAAGGCCGAATTGGGTACGCTTACACAAGATGACATCAATAATACAATCAATCTGATCAGGCAGCGTGTCGGTATGCCGGATGCTTCGTTGGACGACTGGCTGGCTAATATTGATCCGGTACAGGAAGAACGTTATTCCAATGTACAGTCTTCACAAAAAGGTGCTGTGCTGGAAGTACGCCGTGAACGCAGAATCGAATTGGCATGCGAAGGGTTCAGATATGGTGATTTAATGCGTTGGGGATGTGGAAAGTTGTTTGAGGCTGCTCCGGAAGGGGCGTATATTCCGGGAATGGGCTATTATGATGTAACAGGTGATGGTACACCGGACATTGCAGTAGTGGAAAAGAAAGCGGATGTAGATAAGATACCTGAGGAGGACAAGCAAAAGTATAAATTGACGGTTTATGCTTTGGAAGGTAATACGATTGGGCTCACCGAAGGGACAAAAGGCTATATCTACCTGATAGCGCAACATGGTAAGTATACTTTTGTATCTCCGAAATATTATTATTATCCGGTTGCTACCAAAGATATTACTGTTAACGAAAACCTCTATCAGAATCCATTCTGGGAATAGGTTTATCATATCGAAAACAGAAAGGCTGCTCCGGCAGTAGCGGGAGAAGTCTGCTGTTTTCGTTAAGAGACAAAACTGATTAATATAGTAAAACAATAAATATGTTGAAGTTATTTGCAGGTATAGCGGCTTTATTCCTGGGAGTTGGCAGTTCTGCTTTCGCACAGATAGAAGGCGGGGTTTATATCGACACAAACAGAAACGGCATTCGTGATGCCGGAGAGAAAGGGATCAAGGGGATCTGTGTGCAAGATGGGCTCCATGTGGTGCAAACGGCGGAAGATGGTAGCTTTATACTTCCGGGACATAAAGACACCCGGTTTATCACTTTGACCGTGCCCGATGGATTTCAGGCATCTGCTTCCCATTATTTACCTTTCGACGGGACCGGGAAAAAGTATGAACTGGGAATTTGCAAGAGTCCGGTAAGGACAGGAAATGGATATTCGTTTGTGCAAATCACAGATACAGAGACATCTCTGTATGGTGACTGGATAGACAATCTGAAAGAGTATGTGAAAACAAATCCGACTGCTTTCATCATCCATACAGGTGATGTTTGTTATGAAGCCCATCAGGATTTTCACGGACGTTATCTTCGTTCTGAGGATTTGGGGGTTCCGACTTATTATTGTGTGGGTAATCATGATTTGCGTGCCGGAAGGTATGGTGAAGAGCTATGGCAGAGTCATTTCGGTCCTTCATGGTATTCGTTCGACGTTGGTAATGTGCATTATGTGGTTACTCCGATGCTGGGTGGTGATCATGCACCCTCGTACAGGCGTGCTGATATCATCCGTTGGCTGAAGAATGACCTTGCACAAATAAATAGAGATAAAAGGGTAGTTTTATTTAATCACGACTTATGGTTTTGGGGAGACGATTTGCTCTTCAAGGATAAAAACGGCGAACGGATAGACTTTGCAGATTATAATCTGGACGCCATGATTTACGGACACTGGCACAATCATTATTATAAGCAGTTGAAGTCGGGACTTCATACCTACTGCTCATCCACTCCGGATAAAGGAGGAATCGATCACGGAACGTCCTGTTTCAGGATTTATCATGCTGATACCAAAGGTAAACTCAGTTCGGAAACCCGTTATACTTATATCGATGGAATCTTGACTTCTGCTTATCCGGCAGAAGGTGAAATTGTTTCTGTCTCTGATGGTAAAATGACAGTTCGGATTAATGCTTATCGTACGGTGTCGTACGCAAAAAAAGTAACGGCTTCTGTTGAACGGAACGGGAAAATCATGTCGTCTGTCACATTGTTACCCGAAACAGACTGGGAATGGAGCGGAGCAGTCCGTGTGTCCGATGGCAAGCAGCGCTTGTTGGTGACTGCCGAGTTTGAGGATGGAACCCGTTTGACGAAAAGGGTGGATTACGTCGTAACCGGGCAGCCGGCTGCTTCGGCTGTGACATCCGCCATTTGGGCGGGACTTCGTGGAAATGCTGCCCACAATCAACTGGTGAATGACACAGTGTCTTTGCCCCTGCAAACCAACTGGGTCCGAAATGCAGGCAGCAATATTTATATGTGTTCGCCCATAGTGGCACAGAATAAAGTGTTTATAGGAACCATTGACGATGATAGGGCAGAGAAATGCTTTATAAAAGCCTATGATGCTGCAACAGGAGGTCTTTGCTGGACTTTCAGTGCTTCTAATTCGATAAAGAATACCATTGCTTATGAAGACGGGCGCGTGTTTGCTTCGGATGCTTCGGGGATGCTTTACGCCATAGATGCAGAAAAAGGAACGGCTTGTTGGCAAACACAGTTGCCGGTTTCTCTATTGCCACTTCTTGATGAAGGCTTGGCGGTTGTCGATGGTGTGGTGTATGCCGGACATGCAAAAGGAACTTGTGCCGTACGGACTGCCGATGGAAGGATCCTGTGGCAGAACAAAGCCTGGGATGGAGGTGAGGGAACCACTTCTACTTTGACTGTAGGTGCAGGAGTATTAGTGGCGTCTGCACATTGGAACGGACTCTTCGGACATGACATCAATGACGGTACTTTATTGTGGAAGAAGCGTGACAGTAAAATTCGTTTCCGTGACGGATCGGCAACTTTTTACGATGGTAATTTCTATCTGGCCTCATGTGAGAATTTATATGTGATCAACCCACGTTCCGGAGATATTCTGAAAATGGCGGAAACTTCTTATGAGTTTAATTCGGCCTGCGCTCCGCTTGTGACGGATAAATATCTGGTTGTTTCCACTTCCAATAAGGGAGTGGTTGCATTTGACCGTCTTACTTTTAAAGAGGTCTGGAACTATCGTACCGGAACAAGCCTTTTCTATACTGTCCCTTATTCTCATAGCCATGAATGCACAGTCGAAGTTTCGCCTGTACTTGTGGGAGCAACCGTTTTCTTTGGGGCCAGTGACGGGTATTTGCATGCCGTTGACTTGGACACAGGCGCCTATCGTGGGAAACGTGCTTTGGGAGCTCCGGTATTCTCGAGTGTGGCAGTAAGCGGTAACTGTCTGTTCGTTACCGATTTTGGAGGTAATATTTATAATTTTAGGTTACACGATTAATTGTATATACAAAATGAAAAAGATTTCGATATTATTCATATTTTCTGTGATTCTTAGTTTATTTGCCGGTGAAGTAAATGCAGCCGGTCCCCGTTTGAAGAAACATCCGAAGCATGTAGTATTAATTGCTTTTGACGGTTTAAGTGCCGTTGCTATCCGCAATCATCCCATGCCCAATTTCAACCGGTTGATGGAAGAAGGGGCTTATACACTGAACAACCGTTCGATTCTGCCATCATCGAGTGCTCCAAACTGGGCCTCTATGTTTTCCGGAGCCGGACCGGAACTTCATGGATATACGACCTGGGGAAGCAAGACACCCGAGATTCCTCCTTTTATAACCAATCAATACGGTCGTTTTCCGGGACTTTACGGATTGATACGCGATACATATCCTAAAGCAGAAGTAGGCTATATTTATGAATGGGATGGAATGAGATATCTGGTTGATTCGCTCGCTATCAACTACTTCGTACATGCTCCGCAAACAAAGGAACATCCTAAGGGAGCGACACAATTCGCCGTGAATTATCTGAAAGAGAAAAAGCCTATGTATTGTGCCGTTATATTTGAATATCCTGATCACACCGGACACAGCTACAAGTGGGAATCCAAAGAGTATTATGAAAAGCTCGATGAATTGGACGGTTATTTAGGTGAAATAGTAGCAGCCATTGAAGAAGCCGGTATGATGGATGATACTGTAATTATACTGACTGCGGATCATGGCGGAATCGGTACTAATCATGGCGGAAAAACTCTCAATGAAATGGAGACCCCGCTTGTATTTTATGGAAAGGGTGTGAAAAAGAACTATAAGATAACTGAGAGTACAATGGTGATTGATGTGGCTGCAACGGAAGCTTGGCTGCTGGGGGTTGAGCCTCACGAAGCCTGGTTGGGCAATCCGGTAACGACAGCATTCTTTACTAAATAATTAAAATGTACTTATCCAATGGGGGAAATAGCCCCCCATTGGATGATACCTGTATAAAAGATTGATATGAAAAGATTTATATATATGCTAATTGCGTCTTTGGCAATTAGCTTTGTCTCTTGCACACCTGTGGAACGTGCTAAGGAGAAGGAATTAAAAGTTTTGTCATGGAATGTATGGCATGCAGGGCATGCTAAAAACTATCCCGAAAAGGGCTGTGAAGGAACTATAGGGATTCTGAAAAAAAGTCAGGCGGATGTTATTTTGATGATTGAGACTTATGGTGCGGCTCCAATGGTGGCAGACTCTTTGGGATATGATTACGTATTGTTATCAGACAATCTGTGTATTTATAGTCGCTATCCGATAAAGAAAACGTATCTTTTTCCTGATTCCATTTCTACATTCAATTTCGGAGGAGTCGAAATAGATATGGATGGTACGCCGGTCCGTTTATTCGATACCTGGCTGCATTATTTACCCGATATGCGATTAGTGCCTACAGAGCAATCAGAAGCCGATATTTTGGCTTGGGACGATGCCGGAACACGAGATGATGAAATACGCCGCATACTTTCTGTTTTGCAACCGATGATTCGTCAGACTGACAGTATTCCCATGATTATGGGGGGAGATTTCAATGTACATTCCCATCTTGACTGGACAGATACCACGAAAGATATGTATAGCCATGGTGGTGCCGTTGTGGAATGGACTGTTTCTAAAGAGATGCAAAACGCAGGTTTCAAGGATAGCTTTCGTGAAATTCATCCCCAACCCGAAAAGAATATAGGAGCTACCTGGATCTACGATAATGAAGATAAGCCTGTCCGGTCCGACCGTATTGATTTTATCTATTATCAAGGTAAGACTATTCGTGCGGTAACGTCTGAATCTTATAACCAGGAGCTGACTAAACCTCTGGAGTTTATGGGAGAAAAATTCTTTTATCCTTCCGATCACGGTTTTGTATTGACTACTTTTAAAGTGTCATCGTTGGAAAAGTAGTGCCGGATTATCATATATTGAATTTTTATGAATATTAGATTTGTATGTTCTGCATTGTTGGTACAAACAGCAGGACTCCAGATGGTGTATGCGGGGGATAAGGTTACCGATTCTGTCCGTCCCAATATTATTTTTGTGCTTGCGGATGATTTGGGTTATGGAGATCTGGGATGTTTCGGACAGAAGCGGATCGAAACTCCCCATATAGACCGTTTGGCTGCCGAAGGAATGGTATTCAGTAATTATTATACCGGATCTCCGGTTTCGGCTGCTGCCCGTTGTGTTCTTTTGACAGGAAAACACAGTGGTCATTGTGGCATCAGGGGGAATGATGAAGCTCCGGAACGTGGTAGAGTATGGGATTTTCTTGCGGCTGAGCGCGATTCAACCTTAGAAGGTCAACGCGGATTGCCATCCGGTACGAAAACATTTGTGTCAATTTTGAAGGAAGGAGGATATCGTACAGGGATAGTAGGAAAGTGGGGATTGGGTGCTCCGGGTACTGAAAGCCTGCCTTTGAATCATGGTTTTGACTTCTTCTATGGTTATAATTGTCAGCGTCAGGCACACACTTACTTTCCATTGCATTTGTATCGGAATGAACAGAGGGAGTATCTGGCAAATGATACGGTGATACCGCATACCAAACTTGACCCCGGAGCCGATCCTTTGAGCCTGAGCAGCTATGATAAGTTAATCTCACATGTTTATTCGCCCGATAAAATTCAGGAAGAAGCATTGCGTTTTATGGAGGAGAACAAAAAACAACCCTTTTTTCTTTACTACGCTACTCCTTTGCCACATGTTCCAATTCAGGCTCCTCAACGTTTGATTGATCATTATGTCAGAAAATTTGGTGACGAGTCCCCTTATTTAGGACAGGCCGATTACTTTCCGGCACGTTATCCACATGCCGGATATGCGGCAATGGTGACTTACATCGATGAGAAGGTAGGTGAGATTATAGATTTTTTAAAGAAGAAGGGATTGTATGAAAATACGGTCATTATCATTTCAAGTGATAATGGCCCGACCTTTAATGGTGGAGTCGATTCGCCTTGGTTCCGGAGTGGAGGTCCTTTCCGTTCGGAATATGGATGGGGAAAGTGCTTTTTGCGTGAAGGAGGAATCCGTGTACCGTTGATTGTAGCATGGAAAGGACATATCCGGGCAGGAGCACACACTACATTACCATGTACATCTTATGATTTTTACTCAACGATATGTGAACTGGCAGGTGTGAATCCGGCCACAGAGACCGATGGAATCAGTTTTTATCCGACTTTAATGGAGAGTGGAGATCAAATGAAGCATTCTTATCTCTATTGGGAGTTTATGGACATAGAAGGACAACAGGCTGTACGTATGGGCAAATGGAAAGGATTGCGTAATGGACTGAAAAGAGGAAATATGAAGATCGAGCTATACGATCTGGAAACAGATTCTTGTGAACAGAGGGATGTTGCCCCTAAGCATCCTGAAATCGTCAAAAAGATTGGTGAGATTATGAAAAAAGAGCATACTGTTCCCGTATATCCTGCATTTCGGGTGAAAGTATTGGACGAGCTATATTGATTCTTAAAAAATAGGATAATCGGTAGTGGCAACTTAGAACGTATATATACGATTATATTATTATGTATAAAGGCTGAAAGGGAGTAAGAGATCTTTTTTGATAGAAAGGGACTCTTACCCCTGTCTTTTTATAACCAGTGTAATATAAGTAATTAGCATAAGAAAACTATTCTGCCATTATATTATTAAAGATGATGATTGAGAGATGTTATATCTGATGGATTAGAATCATAGATTGAATTTTTTATGATACGATTTCGGCCAATAAGCAACTTAATCTTAAATTTAGAACATAAAATACGTAAGATAGACCTTGTTTGGATGGAAATAAAGCAGTTACTTTGCTCCGTTTTAGAATAAAGATTAAAAATTACTAACTAAACGTGATTAATTTATGAAGAAAAATTTATTGTATCTCTTCGCACTGATTTGTTCAGTGAGCTTGTTCACTGCTTGTAGTGACGATGATGATAACAGTTGGCAAGAACTTCCTAAAGGTGAAATTAAGGCAGAAAATGTAGATTTCCAGTTGAATGGAGCAAGTACCACGGGAACTGTAAACTTTGAAGCTACAAGTCTTCAGTCTGCAACAGTAGGTTTTAAAAATGTGATTGATGGTTATAGTGATGTAACTGTTGATGTTGCAATGGAAAAACAAGCTGACGGCTCTTTCAAATTCAATGGAACGAAAGATATTATGACTAAACCTGTAACAAGAGAAACGGCTAAACCGACTCCATTGTTAAAGGTTACAGTTGATGGTACAATTACACCTGAAGGTAAGGTTACCTTGAATGTTAGTGCAACAGGTGCCGGTCTTTATATCGGAACATATAAGGATGAAACTTTAGTGCTTTCTTATGGAGAAACTTTATTAACAGGTAAAGAGGTTGTGTTTGATGCGACTGATGGTGATAATGTTACCATTCTTTTGAAGAGTGTAATTCCTGGAGAGGAAGAAACTAATTTGACTGGTGTGAAAGTAAATGGTGATGGCTTTAGTGGAACTGCTAAAACAAGTAATGCTTCAGTTGAATATACAGGCTCTCGCAAAGATAAGGTGCTGACTTTAGCTTTGAAGGTTACGATGAATGATCCAAAAGGTTGGGCTAAAACTTATGGATTAGCTGAGTATACAACAGGAGAGTTGACTTATAATGATTATACTAATCCGAATGCTGTAATAGCAGGTGCTGGTTATGTAAATTATGTATGTGTAACTGAAAGTTCTGATTATGGAACTTCTTATGGTGCGATGTTTAGAGGAATTTTCGGTGTATTATTGCCTCAGGTGTTACAATCAGTAACTCTTGGTGCTGACGGAAATGTAACAGCTTCTTATAATTCGGGAGCTATTCAATTCCAGCCAATGTGGGCTTTAATGCCTCCAACTGCTGATGTTGCAAAAAAACTGATTCCAACAGAGGGATGGTTGCAATCTCCTAAAAACTTGGCATACTGGTTTGAAAAAGATGGTAAGTTATATGTAAAACTTAATATTCCTGTAATTGTGGCTCAGGCTATGGGAAGTGGAGCTGCTGGACTTGATGGAATTATTGATCAAATATTGAAAGGTGACCCCGCTACAATTAAAACATTGTTAGCAAAACTTTTAAAAGTTGAATCTATTGCTATTAGTGATGAATCAATTGCGATGTTATTGGACTGGGTTAACAATGGATTCCCTTTAAATGTGAAAGTAGCTAATGGGCATAGCTATATCTATTTAGATAAGGCTTCTTTTGACCCATTAATGGCTGTACATGAAACTGGGGAAGTTGATAGTTGGGGAGATCCTGTGAAAACATCTGATATTTTAATTTTATGGGAATTGTTGAGTAATAGTGGTATTCTTCCTCCGGAAGCAGGAATGGCGTCTATGTTAATTGGAGCTATAAGTGGTAATTGGGCATCAACAGATGCCTTTGAATTGGGACTGGATTTGCAGGAAACTAAATAATAAGGTAATATAAATAATAGAAAAAAATGAGACGAATATTCACAATATTAATGTTGCTATGTACAATTAGTGTTTTTGCGGCGAGTGTGACGAATACATATAGCGGAAAATTAACTGTATCGGTTGATGGAGCTACTCCTACAATTGTAGATCCTCAAAGTGTGAAGGTTATAGAAAATGGAACGGTTGTTAAAATGACTATTGCTAATTTTAGTTATGCAGGTTTGACAGCTGATGTTAATATAACGGCATCTAAAGACTTGAATACAGGTGAACTAACTTTAAATACAATTTCTTATGCGGGATTACCACTTAGTGGTAAGTTTAATTCGGGTTCGAAACTTATAAATAATGATTGTAAGATTGTATTGTCTATTTCAGCGGTATTTCAGAAGATAGAGGTTACTTTTGTTGGAACTAAATAAAAGAATCTAATTTTCCTCTTATAATAAATGAGGTTGTGTCAAAACGTTGGCACAACCTTTTTTATAGTTTACAGTTCTGCTATATTTTCTTTTGCCTATACTGCTTTTTCTCATCCATTTGGCCACAAGTTTGTATATTCCAATTATACCGGGTTATAAATAGTCCCATAAACATATATTTGACAACTGTAATGAGCCCTTTCCCTGCTTTTAGCAGTTTAGCACACATTTTTTTGATATTAAAGGCTATAGCAAAGAAAGCAAAGTCCATTGTAACCTTGTTTTCTCCAACATGCCGGAAGCGTCGGTATGCCATGTTGTATTTCATTTGTCCAAATACAGCCTCCGGTTCTATACACCTCCTGCCTCTATGCTTGATACCTTCTTCTGAGAGCAACCTTTCCCGTGCCTGCCGTTTGTATTGATTTAACCGGTGGTTGACTTCTATAATACGGTTCCCCCGGGCTTTAAAACAACTGCCACGCAAAGGGCAACCTTGGCATCTTTTGGCTTTATACCGGGCACTTTCGGTGATGTATCCGCCCGCTGTTTTATCACATTTGGTTCCTATACGGTTCATGTGCTGTCCCATAGGGCAAATGTAATAATCCTCTTCCGCATTGTAATGGAGACTTTCCGCCTGGAATGGATTGGGAGTATAATGGGGACGCTGTTCTTTATGAAAGTAGTTGTACTTGAGAAAGACTTCTATCCCATTCTCCTGCATGAACCAGTAATTTTCTTCCGAGCCCGTAACCGGAGTCTGCCACACCGATACTGGGTAAGCGGTTATAGCGGTGCCGGAAGGAGTGGAAAAAAGGTATGAGGGTCAGTGTATCGGTAGGGTTGGGAAACAGCCGGAAGTCTATGATGAATTGGTTCTGGGTACCTGTTTGCAGATTATATCCGGGCTTGGTCTGCCCGTTCCTCATGGCGTCTTCTTTCATGCGCATGAATGTGGCATCAGGATCGGTTTTAGAATAGGAATTACGTTCCCCGAGGGTATCAAGGTGATTATCGTATTCTATCAGCTTATCACGGTACCCCTCGAGTTCCCTGATCTGTTTCTTCTTTTCGCGCAGGGCTTTCTTTTGTTCCTTATCCTTTGTTATCGGGTGGTGTTCCAGGGCTTCTTTAAGTTCATCCACTATGTCTGAGAGCATGGAGGGAGTGAATTGAACGGGCGTGTCTTTTACGGAGTTCTCCTATGCAATGGCCTCATCCACCTGCTCCAGAAGGATGCGAATCTTATCCATCAGCTTTGAACGGTTCCTTTTGACAGTCTTGCGCCAGACAAAAGTATATTTGTTGGCTTTGGACTCAATCTTGGTGCCATCAATATACTCCACGTCAAGACTGATGAAACCTTTATCGGCAAGGACAAGAACCAACTGAGTGAATACGGTATTTATCTCCTCTTTTACACGATTACGGAAACGGTTGATGGTAATAAAATCCGGATGCTCGTTGCCGGAAAGCCAGATATAATGAATGTCACGCAAAAGAAGATTCTCTATTTTACGGCACGAATAGATATTGTTCATATAGGCGTAGATAATCACTTTAAGCATCATTTTAGGATGATAAGGACAACGACCGGTTGCCTTATAAAGCTTCTTGAAATTATCAAGATTGAGATTATCTACAACAGCATTGACAATGCGCACCGGGGCGTTCGCAGCTATGTTTTGATCGATTCTTTGTGGAGAAAGAACGGTTTGGTTGGGAATGTAAGGACGAAAATGTAACTTTGCCATAACGAAAACTTTATGCCTAAAGTTACAAAAACTTTTTATTATGTAGTATTAATGCTTAGGATTTTTTTGTTAATTGTTTGGGTTGTTGGAATTCAGTGGAATCTATTGTTATGCTTCTTTTTTAAAGTGATATTATCTGTATGTTGTTAGTTTGTCTTCAAAGAAGTGTATTAGAATATTATTGTATAAAAAACTCGTATAAAGTCCAAGGTATTAGGATTTATACGAGCTTACTAAAATGAAATATGTCTTTTTTAATTAAAATGCATATCCAAATCCTACATTTAGATATATGGGATACATATTGAATGTAATTGTTTTAAAGTCTTTTTTAAAGATATCATTTAATCCCCAGACTAAATCTGCATATACATTTAGATGTTTGAATGCTTTCCATTCGGCACCAGCTTGAAATCCCCATTGAAAATTGCTTAGGTCCTTAGAGAAGTCATAAGGAGCTATTTTATCTCCTTCGAATTCTGCTTTTTCTCCAGTGGGGGTGTCTTTGCGTAGATATCCATCATGCACATGTCCATTGAAGTCACCACTGGTCATAAATGAAACATAAGGACCGGCATTAATTCTAACACGTTGGCTAAGTTTATAAGCGGCTGTTACTGGAATTGAGAAATAAGAACCTCTATATTTAGTTTTTACTTTTCCTGTCCAGTAGCCTGCTAAAAGTTCGCCGCCATCCCCTATAATTTCCATACTGTAATTCTTTACACGTGCTTTGGCTTCCATACCTTTAGTTTCAAGACGTAACCCTAAAGTCATTCCCCATTTAGAGTCTTTACCAAACCATTTGGTTGTATTGCCTTCTATAGCTAAGCATATAGTAGGGCTATACCCTGTGAGTGCACGTATTTCTGCAGGTAATGGGAGTGGTGAAGCACCTCCAACGTTGAAACCTGCTTTTATTTCATATTCAAGCCCATGTAGTGCAGACCAAATAATACCATGATTCCGTTCTTCTTGGGCTTTTAAAGTGTTGATTGTGCCGATAAAAGCGAGCAGGCCTATAAGTATATACTTTTTCATTTTTTCATTTTTACTTGTTAGTGAAATTTAATAGAACCTCATCAATGTAAAGTGTACTTCCTGGAGCACCTTCGAAATGATCTCCGCGTATACTTGAAGAAAATACGATAGCTAAATTATATTTTCCAGCTTTGAGTTTCTCCATATCTACTGATTTACCAGTACGATATTCAAATGGTAAGTCAAACTTAATCCATTCATCAGTTTCTTTTGCATCTTTAATCCGAGCTACTGATACGATATAAGTATTATCTTCTGCCAATACGTTAGTTCCGTCAAGTGTAGACAATTTTTCATCTGTTTCATAAAATACGGCATAAATATCACAGATATCTTTTTTGTTATCTACAGGTTTACCATCTATTTGGAATGACTTTCCTGCCTTATATTTATAATATCCGGTAATTGAAGTTGGAATATTTGAAAAAGGAGTTCCGAATTTGGTTGAACGGAGAATATCGGTAGGCTTTACTTCAAAACTACCTAAGAATAGATTACCCGCTGCAATTGGCATTCCAAGCAACGAGCCCCAATAACCTGTTTCGCAAGTTGTTAGTTTTAAGCATTTCCCTTCGACGCCATTGTTTGCTTGACTTGTTGGATATTCTTCTGCTTTTGCTTTTACACCGGTAAAAGCAAAGCCGGCATTGCCACTTGCCCAAGTCATGGTTTCTTTCCCTTGTGCATCTGTTTCGTAGAAAATATGGTATTTTCCCTCTGAGTCGAACTTAATATTCTCAAAGTGATACATTGTGTTAGTAATACCTGAGAAAGTTACTCCTACTTCATATTTTTTCTTCCATTTTCCATCTTCAGAAGTTACTTCATAATATTGAGGTGTGGTAAAATCAAGTATAGTTCCACTATTAGGGACAATAGAAGCTCCCGGAGTCAAAGTAAACTTAGGTGCTAATGCGGTTATATCTGTTCCTGTTTTTACAATTAATGTAACTTTCTTGTTTTCGATGATGGGATCACGATTGAGAACATCACCCGGTACAGTGCATGCAATGATGTCTGCTTCTGCATTAGGTGCTTCGTCTTGTATGCAAGAAACCATTATAAAGCCCAGAAAGAAACAGGCTATCAGATTCTTTAATTTCATTCGATTCTGTTTTTGATTAATAATCCTTTTAGTTTAGTTGATTTTTTGTAAACTTGGCTGCAAAGTTAAGTTTCTTTTTTGAAAAGATACATTTGAACCCCTACAATACAACATTTTATAACGGTCATAATGTTCAGAATGGTGCGTTTTTAGTCTAAAGTCCATGAATCTTTCCATTTGATAACAGGTTTTTCGCCTTCAAAATAAATTGGAAGCCAAATATAACGTCCGTCTATTGCATTTTGGGGTGTCCAACGGTCGCCCATGTATATAAATTGGTCTTTCTTACCCCGCACCGGAAGAATATAAGTACTTTGCGAATGGAAAGTCAGGTCCGCATCCTGACCTACGCAGGGATTCCCTAATTCTTTCCATTCTCCCCAAATGGAGGAAGCTATTGCAGACCGTGCTGCATTAGGACTCCACCCGGTGCATCCGGACATGATAAGGTAATAGTTACCATCCTTCTTAAACATGGCGGGAGCCTCCATAAATCGGTTGATAAAAATTCGGGTGTACTTTCCTGTATAGCCGGTATAAGATGAATCAAGTTCGGCAATATGTAAGGTGCTGTTTTCTTCGGAAGAATAGATGTGATAGGCTTTGCCGTCATCATCGACAAACAGATTCATATCACGTGCCATCTGTTCCCGTTCCATATCGCGTCCCAATATATTGAGGCTGTCGGGATGTGCAGGAAGACTACCACCTGTGCATTGACGTTCTTCTTCGATAGAAGGTCTGCGGGCGGTTTTATGGACCGGCAGTACGTTGACAGGCCATGAACCTGCATTGGGGCGGACGGCTTTTAAGAAGGTGTAAGGACCTGTCACCCGGTCACTTACGGCGATTCCGCTTAAAGCTCCCGAATATCCGGCTCCTTTGGGCTCGAGATGGAACCACATGACATATTTTTTAGTGTGAGGGTTGTATATGACTTTGGGACGCTCAAGGATACATCCTTTAGAAATGATATGTTCGGGGTTATTTTCGATCACTGACAGTGCTATTCCACAATCATTCCAATGATATAGGTTATCGGAAGAGTAGCAATGCACTCCTACATTGGCAACGTTGCCGGTGTCACCTTCTGTTTTGTGTTCGCCAAACCAATAGTAGGTTCCGTTGTCGTACAAAATACCTCCACCATGTGCGTTGATATGGACCTGATGATTGTCCGGCCATATTTTTCCGGGAGTGAAGGATTGCCCTTTGGCTGTTTGCGAGAAAAGAAAACATAACAGAAAGAGGGCTTTTAGTGTAAATCCTTTATTCATTGCTCTTTTTTATTAAGTATTTGTAATTGAGAGACAAAGATACATGATAATTCTTAAATAACCAGTAAACCGATTGTAAAACTCTTAACTTGTCCGGGTGGGATATTCTTTAGTTAAATGAATGGTTTATAAGAGGATATTTCCTACTTTTGTGCAAAATATAAACCTTGAATAGATGACTGAGTCAGAAAGAAAACAGATAATTGCTTTAGTGCAGCGGGAAGTGATTCCGGCTATCGGATGTACAGAGCCGATTGCAGTTGCGCTGTGTGTAGCAAAGGCTACAGAAACCTTAGGAGCTAAACCGGAAAAAATAAAAGTATTATTGAGTGCTAACATCCTGAAGAATGCGATGGGAGTGGGAATTCCCGGTACGGGGATGATTGGGTTGCCTATTGCAGTGGCTCTGGGAGCGTTGATCGGAAAGTCGGATTATCAACTTGAAGTGTTGAAAGACAGCTCTCCGGAAGCTGTGGAAGAAGGGAAGAAGTTGATTGATGAAAAGCGTATCTGTATTTCGCTGAAGGAAAACATTACGGAGAAACTTTACATAGAGGTGATGTGTGAAGCCGGTGGAGAGCAGGCAACAGCTATTATTTCCGGGGGACATACTACATTTGTTTATGTAGCCAAAGGAGATGAAATACTATTAAATAAACAGCAGGTTTCCGGTGAAGAAGAGGAAGAAGAGGAACTGGAACTCACTCTGCGGAAAGTGTATGACTTTGCACTGACTGCTCCGCTGGATGAAATCCGTTTTATTCTTGAAACGGCAAGGCTTAACAAGAAAGCTGCCGAACAGTCTTTTCAGGGAGATTATGGTCACGCATTGGGCAAGATGCTTCGCGGAACCTATGAACATAAGATTATGGGCGACAGTGTGTTTTCACATATTCTTTCGTATACATCGGCTGCTTGTGATGCACGCATGGCAGGAGCGATGATTCCTGTTATGAGTAACTCGGGTAGTGGTAATCAAGGTATTTCTGCTACATTGCCTGTAGTGGTTTATGCCGAAGAAAACGGAAAACCGGAAGAGGAACTGATCCGTGCTTTGATGATGAGTCATTTGACTGTGATTTATATTAAGCAAAGTCTGGGACGTCTTTCTGCACTTTGCGGTTGTGTGGTAGCTGCTACCGGTTCCAGTTGTGGAATCACCTGGTTGATGGGAGGCAGTTATGAGCAAGTGGCTTTTGCTGTTCAAAACATGATAGCCAACCTGACCGGAATGATATGTGACGGTGCGAAACCGAGCTGTGCCTTGAAGGTGACGACAGGAGTGTCAACAGCTGTGTTGTCCGCTGTAATGGCTATGGAGAATCGCTGCGTAACTTCGGTAGAAGGAATTATTGATGAAGATGTTGATCAAAGTATCCGCAATTTGACGCGGATTGGATCTCAGGGGATGAATGAAACAGATAAGGTGGTGCTTGATATTATGACCCATAAAGGGTGCTAATGTTAAACAATGTGTTAAAAACCAGAAGATAAGCAGTAAAAGGCTAATTCTTTCATTTTCTTGATATAAAGAACTTTGACGGAATGACGAACTATTAATGCTGAATATATGAAAAATTACTTTGTATGGTTGCTTCTATTGCTTCCGCTTCTGGCAACCGGTTGTTATGGAGAAGAAGAGAAAGAGGACGGCCCGGGGGATTATATCTGGGATTTCATAAACTATAATATTTATTTTTCGGTGAAGGATGCTGCCGGGGCTAACCTGTTGGACCCGCAGGTTTCATCAAATTTATTGGCTAATGAAATTACGGTGGAATACGAAGGTAAGACCTTTCCGCTGGAAAACTCTGTGGATACGCGGTTTAATATGCCCCGCTCTTTAGGATTAAGAAAAGAGCTACTGGGTAAAGAGAAAAAGCGTGTTCTTTCTTTTGGTGAGTTTTCTCCGGAACATCAATATAAGGGAGAGACTTTTACGATCCATTGGGGAGACGGGACAAAAGACGTGGTGAAATTTGACTTATACATCACCTGGAAGAAACAGGATCCTACGATACATAAGAAACTTTATTTGAATGGTAAGGAATACAGTGAGGACTCTTTTTTGATAGAGATCGTGAAATAGGTGTGCTATACACATTTTGATATAATAAAACGGTGAACATACCATGCATGTGCAGTATGTTCACCGTTTTTTATTTTATAGATAATCGCTCAATTAATGGCAATGCCCGCAACCGCAGCTGTCTCCACAGCTATCTCCGCAGTCGTCACCGCAACCGTCACCACAACTTCCGCAGCTGCAACCACCTTCACCGGTCATCATTTTAACCATTTCCTGGATTTCTTCGTTTGTAGCCGGACGGCTTTCAACAACTTCACCCGCGAAAGTCAAATCTTCACCTGCCAACGGATGGTTCATATCCATTACCACAGTGTCGGCTTTTACCTCAACTACGCTACCGTTCAGGCGCTGGCCTTCTGAATTCATCAGAGGGATGATATTTCCCGGATAGATATGTTCGTTATCGAATTTTCCGTCAATCTCAAAGATGTTTTTCGGAAGATCAATCACATGTTCTTCATCATATTCACCGTAAGCTTCGGCAAAAGGAATGGTAAATTCAAACTTATCTCCTTTATTGAGGTTTGCTATCTGTGATTCAAAAGCTTCAAGCGTAGTACCCAAACCGGAAATGAACTGAAAGGGATGTTCGGCTGTTGCTTCTTCTACTAAATCTTTTTTGCCATCTTCTGTTGTATACAGTTTGTAAGCTACAGTGATGTACTTGTTTTCTGCTGTTTCCATCTGTTCTTTATAATGTTATTAATAAAATTCGGATTTTCCGTGGGGACAAAGATACGAATTAATCATCAGAGATTTGTGGACTGGTATGGAGTTTATTCTTTCGTAGTAGAAATTAATACCTGTTGGCTGATAGGCGGTGATTTTATGAAAATAAGGAATGCCATGTCTCAATTTTACTTAAATGAAAAAAAGTATTTTATTTCGTTATTATATATAACAAAATAAATAAAATGTATAAACGGATTGAGTTGTCAAAGGGTTTTCTTTGTATTATTTATTAATAAGATGTTAGTGTGTCTTTTGTTTTTTTTACAACATACATAAACCTATGAAAACCTTACTGGACAATTTATCTTCTGATTTACTGCAAAATCAGGTCTTTCAAACAGGATTTAGATTTTTAACCATTGTGCAAGGAAGCCATTTGCCGAAAATGGATAGCAATGTTTTAATTTTTATCATGAGTGGCACTATGAAAGTTTTTTCTGGTGAGAAAGAATTAGCTATTATTGACGAGCGGCATATCTTCTTTTGGGATAAAGAAAATGATCATGTTTGTGAGATGCTTTCAGATACACAAGTCATTCTGTTTGCATTCGGCGATTTAATTGTACATGATTTGCTGACATTTAGGCCTTATGCTTCCTTTCAGGACAAGTCTGCTCTGAAAGGTACAGGACTCAGATTCGCGGAGCCATTGAACTCTTTTCTACAGCTTCTGGTGCTGTATCTGGAGATGAAATTAGATGATGTCTCCTTGTATATAACGAAACGGCAGGAACTGTTTTATATTCTGAATTCTGTTTATAATGAGCAGGAACTTGCAATTTTATTCAGCTCTTTGACGGAACAGTCATCCAAATTCAAAGAACAGATACTGGAAAACTATCTCAGTGCAAAAAATGTAGGCGAGTTGGCCAGTCTGTTAGGATACGGGGTCACCAATTTCCGGGTTAAATTTAAAGAGCAATTCGGAGTATCGGTTTATCGTTGGCTCCTCAATCGGAAATCACAACGAATTATTTATCGCATTACCGTATATGGTGATGAGTTTAGCCAGATTATCGATGACTTTGGGTTTTCGTCTCCTTCACACTTTAATAAATTTTGTAGGTCACAATATGGACTTACACCTTGCGAACTTCGCAAGAAACTGAAAACAAACAATAATTCTTAAATTGGAGCTTATGTTAAAAATTCGTTGTTGTATGGAAACAGAATGTAAAAGAGTCATTCTTTTCCTTTTCTTGTCTCTGCTGTTTTGTAACGGCTTTGCCCAGACAAAAACATCGGTTGGGGCCGATGAACCTCTCAAATCGTATTCCCATTGGTACTTCGGGGCAGAGTATGCTACTCCCTTTTTATTCGGTGATTTTACTTCATTTTCGGCAGATAAAACTTATGTCGGGTCTCAGTTTGGGGGATTTGCAGGCTATCAGATCAATTCGTGGATAGGTATAGAGGCATCCGCACGGACCGGATATACCAGAATGGGCGCAAAATCTTATGCGTCCGATTACCTCCTGAGTGCTGACGGAATGACTTATTATACCAAGCAGGACTTTACTACCTGGAAGTATAAGGATGTGTTTTCGAAAGTACACTTCACCAATCTTGGCTTACAGATGAATCTGAATGTAAATAACTTCTTTGGACCCAACCGGGGCAACCGGCGTTGGACGGTATTGCTGAGTCCTGCTGTTTATGCACAACGTTTCTCTACGGAGTTAGTAAATAAGGCGGATAAGAGCCCGTTGTCAGGCAAAAAGACTGATGACTGGAACTTTGGAGTAGGGGGAGATCTCTCTTTGCGTTACAAGATTTCACGCGCTTTTGACGTACAGTTGCGTACGGGAATTATATGGGTCAATAATAATAAGATGGATGGTGTGTCGACCCTTATCAAGTCAAAAGACCATTTTATGACGAGTGCCGGGCTTTCCTTGATATGGAAAGTGGGTAAGAAGAAACAAGATAATGCCCTTTATGCCTCAAAGCATGTGACAGATATTGCGGTAAGATATATAGAGGAGCGCGCGGTGAACTTACCCACACCTGTTTGCTGTAGGGAGGATTCGATAGAGAAGAACCGGATGAAACAGGAAATAGCTTCCTTAAATATGCAGTTGCAGCAAGCGCAAACGGATGCGAAAGAGAGAGTGGAATCCAATCCGGTGCTGGGATTCAATGAGTTGCCTCCTGTCTACTTTAAGAGGGGATCGGCTTATCTGAATGTAGCTTTATACAAAAATGAATTATCCCGCATTGTGGAAACCCTAAAAAAGTATCCTGATCTGAAAGTCATTCTTTTGGGTTATGCCGATCATACGGGTAATCCGGATATTAATCAAAAAATCTCTTTACAGCGTGCGGAGGTGTTGGCAGCTTACCTTGAAAAGAAGGGAATTGACAGCAAACGTATCAACGTGAAAGGAGAGTGTATAGATACGCTTACTTCCGATCCTAACAGCTACAGTGTACTTGCCAGGCGAGTTATTGTTGAAATTCAAAAATGAAAACTATGATTAGAAAGAGAATATATCTGTTGTTGTTATTGATTCCGTTGCTGCATGGCTGTAAGGAATCCGATTTCAACGATTTACTTGACAGACAAGGCGATCAGAAGAAAGAACTGCAGGAGCTGACAGAGTTATGCAGAAAATTGAATGAAGATATTTATAATCTTCAGGTGATTGTCAATATTGACAAGATAGGAGACAACATCACTCACATTGAGGAGTTGGCGGATGGTACGGGATATACCATCTCCTTTTCCAGAAGTGCCCCGATCACTATTCGTAACGGAAAGAAGGGAAATACGGGTCCCGATGGAGATGCCGGCAAAGACGGTATTGACGGTACGGACGGCAAGGATGGTGTAGATGGTGCGGACGGCAAAGATGGCGTAGACGGTGCCGATGGTACGGATGGTAAAGATGGAGAGAACGGCACCGATGGTAAAGATGGTGTGGATGGAACGAATGGCTCCGATGGCAAGGATGGCGTGGATGGAACAGACGGTAAAGATGGAGCTAATGGTACGGACGGAAGCAAAGGAGAACAAGGTGATCCCGGACAGAATCCGGTGGTCGGCATTATGCAGGACCCCACTGACTCGGAATATTACTGGACTGTAAAAGTCGGTTCCGGTGAACCATATTATCTGGCGGACAATGACGGAAACCGGATAAAGGCAGTCTCTGCGGTCCATGATGGACGGACTCCTCAGTTAGGAGTGAAACAGTGGACGGTGGCTGATGGCGGTGACGATAATTATTACTGGACACAGAAGATAGGGTCCTCCGATCCTGAAACATGGATTGAGGCGGGTGGAAAGAAAATAATTGCCAACGCAAAAGATGCCGTGTCTGTGTTTGAGAAGGTGGAATATAATGATCCGGATTATATAGAGTTTACTTTAAGTGGGGGAGCAACCCAATTTAAAATACCGGTGGGAAAACCTTCTATTGAGGTGCCGGAGGGACGCAAACTGCTCTTCTTCAGTCGTGGCGAGTCCCGGGTGATTGCTTTCAGTTGTAAGGGTATCTCTAAGGAACGGCTATCGGTAGATGTTCCGGAGGGATGGAAGGCAACGGTTGATTTTGATGCAGGTACACTGGCCCTTGAAGCTCCTTTGGCAGGAGCAGCGGGCGTAGCATTATCCGGAGATGTAGTACTGAGGAGTACGAATACCACAGAAGAAGCAGCACGGAGCTCTTTCGCCGTGAGTATGCTTTATAGGATAATGCTTCCGGATTTCAAAGGCTCTTATGTCTACAACATCCGTCTTTGGGGTAAAAAGGTGGGAGAGCTTTGCCGGGAATATCAGCGGGAGTTAAAGCAGTCTGCAACGATTGTCTATCCTTATCTGACAGGAGGAATTTATGGGGCGGGGCTTATCACGAATACAGGAGGCACGGTGCAGCACGACGGTACGGGCTATCATGCTCCTGCTGCCGACCGGCCGGCAGTCATGTATATCTATACTGAAGACGGGGCGGAATTCTATACCGACAGTTCGTTGAAAGGACGGGAACCGGATTTCGGAGATGGCCTGCAAGCGGAAAAACTGACTGATGTGGATGGTAACACCTATCGCATCGTGAAAATAGGTAAACAGTATTGGACCATGGAAAATTTACGGACGCTTAGTTATCCTGATGGAAGTCCTGTCGAAACTAACTTATCGGGGCATGCTTGGAAAGAAAGTGGATTTGAAGATACAGGTTCAGGTGCTTGTGCCGTGTATGATTATCAGGATGCCTCCGCTACGGGAGCTTTTGCCAATAAAATATCTTATGGCGTTTTGTACAATTGGGTGGCAGCAAAGAAAGTAGTACCCGACGGATGGAAACTTCCTACGGAATCTGATATCGTATCTATATTGAGGGCTTTTCTGGGCACCAATGCCGGTACGTTATTGAAGGAAGCCGGGACAGAACATTGGAATGTTGCCGGCGGAACTGATCTCACTGGTTTTGGCGGTTTCGGAGGGGGATATAGGGCTGCTGACGGTCTTTCGTTTAACGATCTTCAGCAAGCCGGTATTTGGTGGAGTAGCGCCAGCCTGGAGAGTGTCGGTGCTGTATTCAGGTTATCTGCAACTTCTTCCGAGCTTGGGTTTAATAGTGGAGATAACAATTCGGTGGGGTATAGCGTACGGATTTTGAGAGAAGACTAATCTTTAAAACAGGAAATCATGAAGAGATATAAAAAATATATATTTATCATTTTGTCGGTTTTGTTGGCAGGAGGATGTGTTCAGGAGGACATTAACGAAGCCTTGCGCCGGGAAGCTGAATTGAATGTCCGGATGGGAAAGCTCCGGGAATGGATATCCGATACCAATAATGAAGTACGGCTGCTTGCCACGATAGTGAATACGATACCGACTCATGATTACATTGAAAGTGTGACCGAGTTGCCCGATGGGAGCGGTACACTGATCGTTTTTCATAAAGGGGGAGACATGCTTGTAAAGAATGGCCTGGTAGGGAATAAAGGAGAAAACGGTAATGACGGAACCGATGGCAGTAATGGCAATGATGGTCAGAACGGCACAGATGGTACAGATGGCAAGGATGGTGTTGACGGTGAAGATGGGGCAGATGGCCAGAATGGCTCGAACGGAACTGACGGAACCGACGGTAGTAATGGCAATGATGGTCAGGACGGCGCAGATGGTACGGATGGCAAAGACGGAGTTGACGGTACTGACGGTAAAGATGGTGTGAAAGGTCCGGCCGGAGATACTCCGTTGATGGGTGCTAAACAGGATACGGATGGTAATTATTACTGGACTGTACAGATAGGTGCCGGAGTGGTAGAGTGGCTGACGGACGGAGAGGGTAATAAAGTGATTATGACTCCGGTAAATGGTATTACTCCATCTGTCGGTATAGCTAAAGATACGGACGGAGAATATTACTGGCAGGTTACTGTCGGAACTGTTACGAAGTGGATGACAGGAGCAAGCGGAGAGAAAATTGTAGCCACCGTGACAGATGGCAGCCAGTCCATCTTTACGTCTGTGAATCCGGGAGATCCGGAGTATGTCATTTTTACAATGACTGACGGAAGTGTCTATAAGGTGGCTAAATTCGCAGATAATAAACTGATATTCAATGAAACGGGACCTCTTTTCTTTCGTCGTGGAGTAGCACTGGACATTCCGTTTGATTGTAGTAGTTTCCGGCAGATAGTAAAGGTGGCAGGAACATGGGATGCTACGATTAATTATCAGCCGAAAGCTTTGCAAGGGGTGCTGACTGTGAAAGCGCCTGCTGCCGGTTCGGCTCTGCCGGCTTCGGAAAGAATAACGATAGAAGGCACAGATGCCTTGGGAAATACTGTCCGGGCAGACATCTTGGTAACGTTGTATTATCGTATTGAGCTTCCGAAGTTCAATAGTTCCCTGGTTTATGATATTTTGATGGAGGGGTTTAAAGTAGGAGAAATATGCCGGGAATATGTGCCGGCTTATTCCACGACGGACCGGGCTACTGTAGTCTATTCTTATAATGCTGCTTCGCGTGTTTTTGGTCCGGGGATTATTCTGGAGAACGGAGCGTCGATACAGCATGACGGAACAGGGTATACTCCGGTTACGGGTAATCCGTCATCTACTGCCATACTGACGGAAAACGGCGGTCAGTATGTAATGCCGGCAGATGGAACAGACGGGCTGGTGAACGGGACTGTTTGCGGGCTGAAAGCTTCCTTGGCTGTCGATGTGCAGGGATATGCTTACCGGGTTGTGAAAATAGGCAGTCTCTACTGGATGGGAGAAAATCTGAAGACAACCCAATTTAATGATGGTACTCCTATTCCTACCGGTTTTGCCACGTCTCTGGATTGGATGGTTCAATGTGGAAAAAGTCTTCCTGCATGTCAGGTCGACCGGGCGGCTAATGCCGATGCTCCGGGTGCTATGCAATATCGCAACCTGTACGGTGTGCTTTACAATCAGTTTGCGATGAAAGGAAATATAGCTCCCCAAGGATGGCATGTTCCTTCTAAAGCAGAACTGCAAGAATTGGTAGACTTTGTGGGGGCAGATGCACGTAAACTGAAATCGACAGCTATTGGGAAAGGGCTCGGAAGCTGGATGGAGAGTGCCGGAATAGAGGGAGACAATCTGACCGGTTTTACTGCTTTACCTGCTAATGCGGTCGAGGGTAGTAATGGCAGTACCGGAGCTTCGGAAACAACAGGGCAATGGTGGTCGACGGAAACGGATTACCGCATCCGGATGAGTTATAATTCCAATTCTGTAGAGCAACTGACTTCCGGTGCTGTCGGGTTGGGCGAAGGTAACAGTATCCGTTGTGTCCGGGATGCAAATTATTAATTTAACTCTAATAAATATGAATCATATAATCAAACTATTGTTTCTCTGTTTGTTCCTCGTTGCTTCCTGTAGCCAGGAAGAGATAAACGAAGTGCTGAAGAATCACGCGGAAATGGAGGAACAGGCAAACTCTATCGAAGAGTTATGTAAAAATATGAATAGGGATATTGTTGCCTTAAAGCTGATCATAGACTCGTCTGAATCCGGTGATTATATTACCGGATTCAACGAACTTGCGGATGGAAGCGGCTATACGATCAGTTTCTTTAAGAGTGGCACCATTGTCATCAAGAATGGCGAGAAAGGAGATGACGGCAAGAAAGGGGAAGACGGTAAAGATGGTCAGAATGGTCAGGACGGCACCGATGGCAAAGATGGTCAGGATGGTACCGATGGCAAAGACGGAGTTGATGGTACCGACGGCAAGGATGGTCAGGATGGTACCGATGGTAAAGACGGAGTTGACGGTACCGACGGCAAAGACGGTCAGGATGGTACCGATGGTAAAGACGGAGTTGACGGTACGGATGGTAAAGACGGTGCGGAAGGAGATAAGGGAAAAAATGGTATAGCTCCCGTCATCACCATGAAAATGGATACGGACGGGCATCTGTATTGGGCTAACAAGGCTCCGGATGGAACTTCTTCTTTTCTTTTGGATAACAACGGGCAAAAGGTCAGAGCTTCGGGAACCGATGGCATTGTTCCGGTCATTGGGGTCAATGCGGCAGGATACTGGACGCTTGACTATGGGAGTGGTCCTGTTGAATTGGAAGATGCTGCGGGTAATCCGATGAAAGCGAAAGGTGCATCCGGCGATCCTATGTTCCGGAAGGTGGTCAGTGAAGACGGTTATATTGTATTTTATCTGAGTGATGGAAAAACTCTTAAAGTGCCGGAATGGCAAGGATCACAGGTCGGACTGGAGACTTCGGAAGTGGCATATCTCCATCGGAGCGAATCCCGGACCTTTGCATTTACTTGCAGTGGCGTGAATAAAGATATTGCTCCGGTATGTACGGCTCCGCGCGGTTGGACAGTTACGGCAAGGTATACATCGGCCACCGATGGCGAAGTAACAGTGATTGCCCCTGATAAAGGTTCGGCTGATGGAGCATTGTCCGGTACTGCTGTCCTCGAACTGACTGCTAAGGATGGTAAGAAATTGCCGGCAACGCTTGAAACTACCTTATTACTTGAATTTAAAGTGCCCGATTCTTCCCGTTCGTTTGTTTATGAACTTTATGTTGAGGGAGTGAAAGTAGGAGAACTATGTCATGAGTTTATTCCCGATTATTCATTTGGATCGGGTAAAAGTGCCTCGGTCTTTTATCCTTATAATGTTTATAACAAGGCGTTTGGTGAAGGAGTGGTTCTGGACAACGGAGGAAAGGTGGATTATCTGACTACCGTTTATACGCCGGGTACTAATACGGAGCCATTCACCTCTTTGTTTACCGAAGACGGAGTGAATTTTATTACCGGTGATTATATCGGTTACTCGGGCAATCAGGCAAGCGGACTCCGTCCTTATCAGGCTACCGACAATGAAGGTAACTCGTATCGGGTGATGAAAATCGGTACACAGTATTGGATGGCGGATAATTTGCGGACGATAACAAACAGTGCAGGAGTCATTTCCTCAGAATGGAGAAAGGATGGTATCCCGCGATATGCTGTATATGGTTTCCCCGCTGGCATTACGGAAGATAGCCGGACCATTCGCAATCAATATGGACTGTTGTACAATGCAGGTGTGTTTTCCAGTGGCACGTCCTTGGTCCCTAAAGGCTGGAAAATACCGAATCATTTGAGAGACTGGGATACATTGCGGGATTTCTTAGGTGGGGATCCTAAAGTAGCCGAGGCATTGAAGATTGCCGGATTTGTCGGGAAACCCGGTGGACGGCGCAATGCTGATGAGCCTTTTGCTTTTCAGGAAAAAGATGAAGTTGGGTATTGGTGGTTTGACAGTGTTGATGGGAATGATTGCTGGGCGCTTTCCATCAATCCTTCGAATGTAGCCGTACCACAATGTACGAATACATATAGTCGTGGCTTCGGATTTAGTATACGTTTTATTCGTCAGTAATATGCCATTGTTTACTTTGAAACTTTAAACTCTTGTTGCGAAAACATCCGGGTGTTGTTGTGCGAAACATCCGGATGTTTTGTGCTATAACATGGGGGTGTTTTACGATACAACATCCCCATGTTTTATTGGTTTGACTTTAATCTAATCTTTCCGCTCTTTTCTTTTTCCTTGATTTCTATTGATGTTTCTTTGTTTTCTTCCTTGAAGAGTTGTCGCATAATTGGTATGTTTGTGCTGTTTATATTCAATTTGTATATATTCTGAAAGCGGATTTTTATAAGGAATAGTTCGGAATATAGTATTCTGAATGATAAATGCGTATTTAATGATGGGCTTTGCTTACAATTATTTTGTTTTGAGTGATTTTTTTCTTCAATTTGTTTGGAGTTTATAAAAAAGCACTTACCTTTGCAGCACATAAAGAAAGAAAAACAGAAGTTATGAATAATCATACATCAATTAACCTGGCAGTCCTGCATATTATTCGCGTCGTGGTGATTCCATCAAGAGCGTGAGAAAGGTTATGTATGTATTCGTACAGATAGAAGATATGATTTAGAGCCTTTCTCACTACGGTGGGAAAGGCTCTTTACTTAAAAGGAATATTGAAATGAAAAAGCAGTTACGCAGTTCGTTCAGCACACAAGGCCGTCGCATGGCGGGTGCCCGGGCACTTTGGGCAGCCAACGGTATGAAAAAAGAGCAATTAGGCAAACCTATCATTGCCATCGTCAATTCGTTCACTCAGTTTGTTCCGGGACATGTACATCTACATGAAATAGGCCAGCTGGTGAAAAAAGAAATTGAGAAGCTGGGATGCTTTGCTGCAGAGTTCAATACGATTGCCATTGATGATGGCATTGCTATGGGGCACGACGGAATGCTCTATTCCCTTCCCTCCCGGGATATCATTGCCGATAGTGTAGAATATATGGTGAATGCCCATAAAGCGGATGCCATGGTGTGTATCAGCAATTGTGACAAAATCACTCCGGGAATGTTGATGGCGGCTATGAGGCTGAATATTCCTACTGTATTTGTATCCGGAGGCCCGATGGAAGCCGGTGAATTGGACGGGCAGCATTTGGACCTGATTGACGCGATGATTAAGTCGGCCGACGAAAGTGTGAGCGATGAAGAAGTTTCCAAAATTGAGAATCGGGCCTGTCCCACTTGCGGGTGCTGTTCAGGGATGTTTACTGCCAACTCGATGAACTGCCTCAACGAAGCGATCGGTCTGGCACTCCCCGGAAACGGAACGATTGTGGCGACTCATGCCAACCGTACCCAATTGTTCAAAGATGCTGCGAAACTGATTGTGGAAAATACCTATAAATATTATCGGGACGGTGATGAAAGCGTACTTCCCCGGAGCATTGCCACCCGTGAGGCATTCCTGAATGCCATGACGCTGGACATCGCGATGGGAGGATCTACCAATACGGTACTCCATCTGCTGGCGGTAGCTCATGAAGCAGGAGCGGACTTTAAAATGGATGATATCGATATGCTTTCGCGCAAAAGCCCGTGCCTGTGCAAGATAGCGCCGAACACTCAGAAGTATCACATTCAGGATGTGAATCGTGCCGGGGGTATTATGGGGATTATGGGACAACTTGCCAAAGCAGGATTGATAGATACATCTGTGGCCCGTATCGATGGGATGACATTGGGTGAAGCAATTGATAAATATGATATAACAAGCCCGAACGTGTGTGAAGAGGCTATTAAGAAGTATAAGAGTGCGGCTGCCGGGAAGTTCAATTTGGTGCTCGGCTCTCAGGACGTCTATTACAAAGAACTGGATACGGATCGTGCCGAAGGGTGCATTCGCGATATGGAACATGCATATAGCAAAGACGGAGGACTGGCCGTACTGAAAGGAAATATAGCTCAGGATGGTTGTGTGGTGAAAACAGCCGGTGTGGACGAAAGTATCTGGAAGTTTACCGGTCCGGCAAAGGTATTCGATTCACAGGAAGCCGCCTGCAATGGGATACTCGGAGGAAAAGTTGTCAGCGGAGATGTAGTCGTCATCACGCACGAGGGTCCGAAAGGAGGTCCCGGTATGCAGGAGATGCTTTATCCCACCTCTTATATTAAATCGCGCCATTTGGGCAAGGAGTGTGCGCTGATTACCGACGGCCGTTTCAGTGGCGGTACATCGGGACTCAGCATCGGTCATATCTCTCCCGAAGCGGCTGCCGGAGGTAATATCGGGAAGATCAAGGATGGTGATATCATCGAAATCAATATCCCCGAACGGACTATCAACGTGCGACTGACCGATGAAGAACTGGCTGCACGTCCGATGACTCCGGTCACTCGTGAACGCTATGTGCCTAAGAGCCTTAAAGCGTATGCCAGCATGGTAAGCTCTGCCGATAAAGGGGCGGTGAGACTGATTGATTAACTATGGGGTTGTTTCAATCGAAATCATAAATCGTTAAATTGTAAATTTTAGTACATGAGTAAAGATATAATTTCAGGCGGTGAAGCATTAATGCGTTCTTTGGAATATCATGGTGTAAAGACGATCTTTGGTTATCCCGGAGGTTCCATCATGCCGGTATTCGATGCCTTATATGACCATAGGGAGACTTTGAATCACATTCTGGTTCGCCATGAACAGGGAGCGGCACATGCTGCTCAGGGGTTTGCCCGTGCTTCGGGTGAAGTAGGGGTTTGTCTGGTGACAAGTGGCCCCGGGGCTACTAATACCATTACCGGTATTGCGGATGCGATGATTGACAGTACACCGATTGTGGTGATTGCCGGACAGGTGGGAACGGCTTTTCTCGGTACGGATGCTTTTCAGGAAGTCGACCTGGTAGGTATTACACAACCGATCACGAAGTGGAGTTATCAGATTCGCCGTGCCGAAGATGTTCCGTGGGCAGTGGCCCGTGCTTTTTATATTGCCAAAAGCGGACGCCCGGGACCGGTAGTGCTTGACTTCGCGAAAAATGCTCAGGTGGAGAAGGCGGAATATTCTCCTACAAAGCTTGATTTTATACGCAGCTATGTGCCTGTACCCGAGACCGATCCGGAGGCTGTGAAAGTAGCTGCCGAATTAATTAACGGTGCGGAACGGCCCTTGGTATTGGTAGGTCAGGGTGTGGAGTTGGGCAATGCCCAGCAGGAACTGCGTGCTTTTATCGAAAAAGCAGGCATGCCCGCCGGATGTACGCTGCTGGGACTGTCGGCCTTACCGACTGAACACCCTCTGAATAAAGGTATGTTGGGAATGCATGGTAATCTCGGACCGAACATGAACACCAATAAATGTGATGTCTTGATCGCTGTCGGTATGCGTTTTGACGACCGTGTGACCGGCAATCTGGCCACCTATGCCAAACAGGCTAAAGTGATTCATTTTGATATTGATCCGGCTGAGGTGAATAAGAATGTACATGCGGATGTAGCAGTATTGGGTGACTGTAAAGAAACACTTGCCGCGGTAACGGCATTGCTTCAACCCAATGAGCATAAAGAGTGGCTGGATAGTTTCCTGCCTTATGAACAGGTGGAAGAAGAAAAGGTGATCCGTCCGGAATTGCACCCGATGGGCGATACGCTTTCAATGGGAGAAGTGGTGCGTGCAGTAAGCGATGCAACGAATCATGAAGCAGTATTGGTAACTGATGTAGGGCAGAACCAGATGATGTCTGCCCGATACTTTAAATACTCAAAGGATCGTAGCATTATTACCTCCGGAGGGCTCGGCACTATGGGATTCGGACTTCCTGCCGCTATCGGTGCTACTTTTGGCCGACCGGACCGTACGGTTTGTGTATTTATGGGTGACGGTGGTTTGCAAATGAACATTCAGGAGCTGGGAACCATTATGGAACAGAAGGCACCGGTTAAAATCATCGTATTGAATAATAATTTTCTGGGAAATGTACGCCAATGGCAGGCAATGTTTTTTAACCGTAAATATTCGTTTACACCCATGTTGAATCCTGATTATATCAAGATTGCTTCTGCTTACGATATACCGGCCAAAAGGGTTTTCACCCGTGAAGAACTGGCTGATGCGATAGAGGAAATGATTGCGACAGAGGGTCCGTTCCTGTTGGAAGCCTGTGTGATTGAAGAGGGGAATGTATTGCCGATGACTCCTCCGGGAGGTTCGGTTAATCAGATGTTGTTGGAATGCTAATAATTTAGAGGTTATGGATAAAACATTATATACGTTAATTGTTCATTCAGAGAACTTTGCCGGATTGTTGAATCAGGTTACGGCGGTATTTACCCGTCGGCAGATTAATATAGAAAGTCTGAATGTTTCGGCTTCTTCCATCAAGGGGGTACATAAGTACACCATTACAGCCTGGACTGACAAGGATACGATTGAGAAGGTTGTCAAGCAGATTGAGAAGAAAATAGACGTGCTTCAGGCGCATTATTTCACTGAAGATGAAATTTATTTCCATGAAATAGCACTTTACAAAGTGTCTATGCCGGAATTTCAGTCACAACCGGAGGCGTCGAAAGTGATCCGTCGTTATAACGCACGGATTGTAGAAGTTAATCCGGTATTTGCCATTGTCGAGAAAAATGGAATCAGTGAGGAAATTACTTCCCTCTACGAAGAATTGAGCGCATTGAACTGTGTGTTGCAGTTTGTACGTTCGGGGCGGGTGGCCATCACTACCAGTTGTTTTGAACGCGTGAACGAATTTCTGGCAGATCGTGAAACCAAATATAACTTAAGCAAAGGAGAGGAAAAATAGATGAGTGATGCGAATAAGATAGGAAGTTATAAGTTTATTGCGGAACCTTTTCATGTCGACTTCAAGGGGCGTTTGACAATGGGGGTGCTCGGTAATCATCTGTTAAATTGTGCCGGTTTTCATGCCAGTGAACGTGGGTTCGGGATTGCTACATTGAATGAAGACAATTATACCTGGGTACTGTCCCGTCTGGCCATCGATTTGGAAGAGATGCCTTATCAATATGAAGAGTTTACCGTACAGACGTGGGTGGAGAATGTATACCGTCTTTTTACAGACCGTAATTTTGCTATCCTGAACAAAGATGGCAAGAAGATCGGGTATGCCCGTTCGGTATGGGCTATGATTAATTTGAATACCCGTAAACCTGCCGATTTGCTGACATTGCATGGCGGCAGTATCGTGGATTATGTATGTGACGAACCTTGCCCTATTGAGAAACCTTCGCGCATCAAAGTGACAACAGATAAGCCTTCTGCTAAGTTGACCGCTAAGTATAGTGATATTGATATCAATGGCCATGTGAACAGTATTCGTTATATAGAGCATATCTTGGATTTATTCCCCATTCAATTATATATGAGGAAACAAATTCAGAGGTTTGAAATGGCCTATGTGGCAGAGAGTTATTACGGTGACGAACTTTCTTTCTTTGAAGAAGAGGTGAACGAAGATGAGTATCACGTAGAGATAAAGAAAAACGATTGTGAAGTGGTTTGCCGCGCAAAAGTGAAGTTTGTATAGTTTAAAATATAATAGGATGAAAAAAATAGTTTTTCTTTTACTGCTTTTTGTTTCTTGCCGGGTGGGTGCCCAGCAGTTTCATTTGATTCCTAAAGTTGGTTTGAACTTGGCCAACACTACCGGAGAAGTGGATTCTAAAGTACGTCCCGGACTTAATGTGGGATTGGGTGGCGATGTGATGCTGACTGAACGGTTCGGAATAGAAGCAGGAGTGTACTACTCAATGCAGGGAAGTAAATATAACGGTAATGGGGTTTCTTATACAGACAAGTTGGATTATATAAACATCCCGGTATATGCGAAAGAATTCATATATAAAGGATTGTATCTATTCGGAGGTCCGCAGTTTAGTTTTAATGTGAACTCAGAGAATAAAGCATCTTCCGATCATGCGACCACAGTCATAGGTATGAACGTGATTCGTACGTTTGATTGTGGTGTGGGACTTGGCGCCGGATATCAGTTTGAGCGTGGCTTGCTGGTTTCTCTTAACTATAATATCGGATTGATTAATGTGAATAAATCGTGGGCAAGTAATTCTAATCCGAAAGCAAACAATAGTGTGGTGCAGCTTAATGTAGGCTGGCGGTTTGCACTATAATAAATAAAGAATATAAGTTTAATTATTAATAATCGGTTTTGCTTCCTAAATAAGATGGAACAGGACTTTTAAAACAAAAAAGAAAAATGGCACAATTGAATTTTGGCGGTGTTACGGAGAATGTAGTAACCCGTGAAGAATTTCCTTTGGAAAAAGCTCGTGAAGTATTGAAAAATGAAACAATCGCTGTTATCGGTTACGGTGTGCAGGGACCGGGTCAGTCACTGAATTTGCGTGATAACGGTTTCAATGTGATCGTTGGTCAGCGTCCGGGAAAAACATATGAAAAAGCAGTGGCAGACGGCTGGGTTCCGGGTGAAACACTGTTCGGCATCGAAGAGGCTTGCGAGAAAGGTACTATTGTGATGTGTCTGTTGTCAGATGCTGCCGTAATGTCTGTATGGCCTACTATCAAACCTTACCTGACTGCCGGAAAAGCGCTCTACTTCTCTCATGGTTTTGCAATCACCTGGAGTGACCGTACCGGTGTCGTTCCACCGAAAGATATCGATGTGATCATGGTTGCTCCCAAGGGATCGGGCACTTCACTTCGTACGATGTTCCTTGAAGGCCGTGGACTGAACTCTTCATACGCTATCTATCAGGATGCTACCGGAAGAGCTATGGAGAGAACCATTGCATTAGGTATTGGAGTTGGTTCAGGATATTTGTTTGAGACTACTTTCGTTCGTGAAGCTACTTCTGACCTTACAGGCGAACGCGGTTCACTGATGGGAGCTATACAAGGACTGCTGCTGGCTCAGTATGAGGTTTTGCGTGAAAACGGTCATACTCCATCTGAAGCATTTAATGAAACAGTAGAAGAGCTGACTCAGTCATTGATGCCTTTGTTTGCTAAGAATGGTATGGATTGGATGTATGCCAACTGTTCTACGACAGCTCAGCGTGGTGCTCTTGATTGGATGGGCCCGTTCCACGACGCAATCAAGCCCGTTGTTCAGAAATTATATAATAGTGTCAAGACAGGTAATGAAGCACAAATTTCTATTGATTCCAATTCAAAACCGGATTATCGCGAGAAACTGGAAGCAGAACTGAAGGCATTGCGTGAAAGCGAAATGTGGCAGACAGCCGTAACAGTTCGTAAACTTCGTCCGGAAAATAATTAATCAGAATATACAAGTTTTGATAAGAGGGAGAATGATTGTTCTTCCTCTTTTTATTTTATTGGTATTTAGTGTTTTATTGGTTTTGTGTGAAGTGTATATGTTGTATAATATAAAAAATAAGTCTGTTTATTGGATAAATGTATCAAGTTTTATATATATCTTTGTAGTCTAATTCACAAACAAACTATTTGTCAATATGAAAAATCGTGTTTATGCAACGAAAAAGATGCTGAGAGTATTATTAAGTACTCTTTTATTGGGATGCGTGGTTGTAGGATGTATTGATGAGAAAGATCATTATAAACCAGATGAAAAACCGTCCGGGGTAGCTAATTCCTTTGATTTTGCAACTACACAAGATGTTCAATTGGATCTGAAGTATGATATTCCTGCAGAGAATTATCAGGTATTATTTGAACTGTATTTTGAGAATCCGTTGACAACTGATGCTGACGGACAGGTTGTGAAACGCACTGATATCGACCCCAAGGTAGTGAGAATGACTGATGGAACCGGAGTATATCGTGCTAAAGAAACAATCCCGGCTTATGGCGAGGAAGTATATATTTATACCTCTTATATCGGAGTACCAATGTTGTATAAAACTAAAATAGAAGGGAATACAATAACGGCTGATATAAACTGGGATACGGCTGCCGAAGCATCTGTGCAGACGCGTGTAGGTGGTGAGTATCAAACGGTGCCTGAAGGATTTTATACTTTGGGCAGTTGGGATATAAAAGGACGGCCTAACTATTTGGATAATGAAGGTGTTATTGAATTGACGCCCGCATTTTACAGAACAATTAATAAAACTATACCGGAGGATGGAAACTGCCCTCAGAAATATCGCCAGTCGGTTGATTTTATGATTAATGACGAACATGGTGCCGAAGTGAAGGTGCGTTTTATCGGAGGGACAAGTGCGGCATATAGTGCGTTTGGCTATTATTGCTATTCGGAAGGGGCAAATGTCGCTCAGATTCGGAAAGCTAAAAAGTACGTTGTATTCCCCAATACTAAAACGGGAGTCGGTATTAAAGGCGGGGAGTGTGTAAAACTACATTATATTGATGCTGACGGAGAAGATAAGGGAACTGTATTCCCAAAAGGGACTAAAATAGGCTGGTTTATTAGTAATGATGCTTTTACGAGAAAAGGGACGACTACTAATGGTAATGTAGGTAAAGGACGGGGAATGTTCTATTCAACTACTGCATTAAATAACGATCAACGTAAGCATACAGCTGCATTTAAAATAAATGAATTTATTGTATTATCGTTTGAAGATTGGGCAAGTCAGGATTATAATGATGTTATGTTTAATGTCTGGTCAAATCCGATAGAGGCTATTATCCCTCCCGATATGCCCTCGGTTGATCCGGAAGATCCGGACGATCAGTCAATAGCCTATAAAATGACGTATAAAGGAATTTTGGCTTTTGAAGATAATTGGCCTTCTAAAGGTGATTATGACCTGAATGATGTGATTGTGAAATATAATTCGGTTTTGAGTTTTAACACCAAAAATCAAGTACTTTCTACTGAGGATACTTTTACTGCTATGTGGTCAGGAGCGTTATTTAAGAATGGCTTTGCTTACCAAATGAATACAGAAAGGGCAAATGTAGAAGAGTGTGACTTCACCGAGGGGAAATCGGCTTGGGGAAGTCAGGGGTTGGATAATGAATTAGGCCAGGCTACTGTTGCTGTATTTGCCAATGCTATTGAAGAGACCGGTAGCAATACAAAGACCTCTGCATTTAAGATACGGAATAAATTTAAGCAACCTGTAGATCATGAAACTTTTGGAGTGGCTCCCTACAATTCATTCATCTTCTTGCACCAGAATACAGGAAAGGATCGTACGGAAGTACATTTGGTAAACCATAAACCAACTGATAAGGTAAATACGGCTCTCTTTGGAAGCCAGCAGGATTTATCGGATACAGATAAAGGGATCTATTACGTGTCAGACCAGAATTATCCGTTTGCTATTCATTTGGCAGATGTTGAAACATTCAATACGGAAGAGAAGGAATCTATTGATCAATCATATCCGCGTTTTGCTTCATGGGCAAAATCAGGTGGAAAGACAGATAAGGATTGGTATTTGAAGAAATAAGCAGACTGCTCTTTATTGTAAACGAGGTTGTCAAAACTCATCACAGAGAACACAGAGTAGCACAGGGGTAGTTTAAGTTGCTGATTATTAGTAAAAAGACTCTGAGATACTCTGTGTTATTCCGTGGTGAGTTTTGACATAACTTCGTTTTTTGTTATCGGTATTCTTATGAATTTTGCCTGAGTCCATTGATATACTCAATTAACTTTCTGTAGAAAGCGTGTTTGCTCATGGTTGTGGCATCACCCAATATTACCAGTTTCATTCTGGCACGGGTGATGGCTACGTTCATTCGCCTTAAGTCATTGAGAAATCCGATCTGTCCGTTTTCATTGGCTCGTACCAAACTGATAAAGATAACATCACGTTCTTGTCCCTGAAAACCATCTACTGTGTTGACAGTGATTCGGTTACGGTAGGGGCGAAAGAATGGATTTCCTTTTATTTTATTCCGTAAATATTGTACCTGGGCTTTATAAGGTGAAATAAGTCCAAAGTCTATACACTCTTCTGCCACTCGGTTTTCTCCGATTTTGCGGATATAATTTTCCAGTTCTTGCAACAGCAGATTGGCTTCCGGTTTATTGATACGTCCGAAACTTTCTCCAACGAACTCTTCATGAAAGTCCATTTCCGAAGTATCGATCCAATTTATGGGAGTGTCCAGCTCGAGTATTCCCCGGTGAGAAATTTCCGGTGCGGCTTCCAGCTCACCTTGATAGAACCAGGCGGAAGGAAACTGCATGATGGAGCGATGCATGCGATATTGTATTTTCAGCAGAGAAACGGCTTCTTGCTTGTTCATTACGACTTTTTCCATTAATGTGCGGTCTAAACCGCTTCGCGCGGCCTCCATACATTTAATGGTCGGAGGGAGTTGGCAATGATCTCCTGCGAGGATTACACGGTCTGCTTTTCGGATAGCTATCCAGCAGGCAGCTTCCAGGGCTTGTGCGGCTTCGTCGATAAAGAGGGTGCTGAAATGCCGTCCGGTGAGAATCCGGTGATTACTGCTGACCAGTGTAGATGCAATGACACGGGCACTGGAAAAGAGGTCTTCGTTGATTAGTATTTCAAGTTCAGTGGCACGTTCTTTCAGGCGGAGTATTCGGTTACGTGTGGATTCGCGTTCAGAATATCCTCCTTTACGCATATGATTCCCCATGTCACGAATGGATTTACGAATACCCCATAACTCGGTATATGCCGGATGACTTTCGAAACGGCGTTCGTAGGTAAACGAAAGCATTTTGTCGTTTACCCGGCTGGGATTGCCGATGCGTAGTACAGGCACTCCGCGGTCTACCAACTTTTCCGCAATCCAGTCGACGGCCGTATTACTTTGCGCACATACCAGCACTTGGTTTTCACGATGCAATGTTTCGTAGACAGCTTCTACGAGGGTAGTGGTTTTACCTGTTCCCGGAGGTCCGTGTACGATAGCCACGTCTTTGGCACGTAGCACTTTGTTAACGGCTTCCTCTTGTGTGGTGTTCAGCCAGGGGAAGCGTACCGGATATATCTCTCTCCATTGCGAGGGTTGTTTACTAAGTAAAATATCACGTAGTTGGGCGAGGCGATTACCTTTTGCACGAATCACGTCTTCCAAGGCTTCGAACATACTGCGGTAGGAAGTTTCATCGAAATACAACTGTACACCCAGTCTGTCTGCTCCTTGTATTTCAAGAAGTGCACCTGCTCCGGGTACCACGACTACCATACGCTCTTCATCTGCATAGCTTACGGTATAGATGGAATTGAAATAATGTATGCTGCCATCATAGCCCTGTTCGAAAAAGCAGACAGGACGTCCGAATTCAAATGCATGTTCTATCTCTTTATCTTCTTGACGTTCTATTTCTATCACAAGTTGGTTCAGCGAATTATAAAAACTTCTGCCTGTACTGACGGGATACCAGCAAAGCCCTCGCTTCACTTTCCTCGCAATGCCCATCGTTTCTGTCTGCTTGCGAAATTCTTCTTTTTCATATTCATATTCCATACGTAGCAAAAGCTGTTGGCGCTGAAGATCGCTAAGCGGGGAAGAAGAGTTTGTATTATAATCGTTCATGCTAATGGGGTGCGGGTTAAATTTCCGGCAAAGATAACAAATCTGTTTCCGGATTGGAATAAACATTTCAATTTGTTAAACCTTTCTTTCGTATAATTGGTTATAATAAATAGAAGAACAGATAAAACCAGAATTGTTATGGTATATGATTTGAATATGTTAAAGAGCTTCTATACATCCTATAAAGGGAAAATGGAGCATGTTCGTGCAGCACTGAAGCGTCCTTTGACGTTGGCTGAAAAGATTTTGTATGCACATTTGTATAATGTGGCGGATTTAAAGAATTATGAACGGGGAGAGGACTATGTCAATTTTCGTCCGGACCGTGTTGCAATGCAGGATGCAACGGCTCAAATGGCCTTGTTGCAATTTATGAATGCCGGGAAAGATACAGTGGCAGTACCTTCCACGGTACACTGCGATCATTTGATACAAGCTTACCGGGGTGCTGAACGTGACATTGAAACAGCTACACAAACCAACCGGGAGGTGTATGATTTCTTGCGTGATGTTTCCTCTCGTTATGGCATTGGTTTCTGGAAGCCGGGAGCGGGCATCATTCATCAGGTGGTGCTTGAGAATTATGCTTTTCCGGGTGGGATGATGGTCGGTACCGACTCGCATACCCCGAATGCCGGAGGGCTTGGAATGGTGGCGATCGGTGTAGGTGGTGCCGATGCTGTGGACGTGATGACAGGTATGGAGTGGGAACTTAAGATGCCGAAATTGATCGGGGTACGTCTGACAGGAGAGTTGAATGGATGGACAGCTCCCAAAGATGTCATACTGAAATTGGCCGGTATCCTGACCGTGAAAGGAGGGACAAACGCTATTATCGAATATTTTGGATCGGGTACGGCTTCGTTATCGGCCACGGGAAAGGCTACAATCTGTAATATGGGTGCTGAAGTAGGAGCTACTACCTCTCTTTTTCCTTATGATGAACGTATGGCTGTTTATCTGAAAGCAACCGGACGCGAGGAAGTGGCTGTGATGGCCGACAGTGTAGCTGCCGATTTGCGTGCAGACGACGAAGTAATGGCACGTCCGGAAGATTTTTATGACCGGGTTATCGAAATAAATCTTTCAGAGTTGGAACCTTATATTAATGGTCCGTTTACTCCGGATGCCGCCACTCCTATTTCAGAATTTGCTGAAAAGGTAGTAATGAATGGTTATCCCCGGAAAATGGAAGTAGGTTTGATAGGTTCCTGTACCAACTCTTCTTATCAGGACATCAGCCGTGCGGCTTCCGTAGCCCGGCAGGTGAATGAGAAGAACTTGGGAGTGGCATCACCACTGATTGTAAATCCGGGTTCCGAACAGATCCGTGCGACAGCCGAGCGTGACGGTATGATGGATGTATTTGAAAAGATGGGTGCTACTATCATGGCTAATGCCTGCGGTCCTTGTATCGGCCAGTGGAAACGCCATACAGACGATCCGACCCGTAAAAACTCTATTGTGACTTCATTTAACCGCAATTTTGCCAAACGTGCTGACGGTAACCCGAATACTTTTGCTTTTGTGGCTTCACCCGAGATTGTTCTGGCACTGACTATTGCCGGCGATCTTTGTTTCAACCCGTTGAAAGACCGTTTGGTTAACCATGACGGTGAAAAGGTGAAACTTAGTGAACCTACGGGGGATGAACTGCCATCTGCCGGATTTGTTGCCGGCAATCAGGGATATCAGGCTCCTACGGGTGAGAAAGCTGAGATTAAGGTTGCTCCGGATTCTCAGCGTTTACAGTTACTGACTCCTTTCCCTGCATGGGACGGCAATGATTTTCTCAATATGCCGCTGCTTATCAAAGCACAGGGAAAATGCACCACAGATCATATCTCGATGGCAGGTCCCTGGCTTCGGTTTCGTGGCCATTTGGAAAACATTTCCGATAATATGTTGATGGGAGCGGTGAATGCATTCAATGGCGAAACGAATAAGGTCTGGAACCGTTTGACCAATACATATGAAACAGTTTCGAGTACCGCAAAACAGTATAAAGCGGATGATATCTCTTCCATTGTAGTAGCCGAAGAAAATTATGGAGAGGGGTCAAGTCGTGAGCATGCTGCCATGGAACCGCGTTTTCTGAATGTGAAGGTGATTCTGGCCAAAAGCTTTGCCCGCATTCATGAAACCAATCTGAAAAAACAGGGTATGTTGGCCGTTACTTTTGTAGATAAAGCCGATTATAACCGGATTCGTGAGCAAGATTTAATCTCGGTAGTTGGATTAAAAGAGTTTTCGCCCGGACATAACCTGGAGGTGATTTTGCATCACGAAGATGGCACTGAAGAACGGTTTGCGGTACAGCATACTTACAATGAACAGCAGATTGACTGGTTCCGAGCTGGATCGGCTTTGAACGCCAAATAGCTTGTAGATAGCTTTCCGGGACTTGTTTTAGGTTTTAAATCAATAAATCTTTGGTTTTAAACCAATGGAACCTGACTTTGGAACACGATTGGAGGAGTATATAAAAAAATAAATCAATGAGTAAAATTACCAAACAGAAAGATGGGGGATTGTTGGTGCCGGATGTACCGACAATACCTTTTATAACAGGTGATGGAGTAGGGGCGGAAATCACTCCTGCCATGCAGGCAATAGTAAATGCGGCGGTAGATGTATCGTATGGTGGCAGCCGTCATATCGAATGGAAAGAAGTATTGGCCGGTGAACGTGCTTTTCGGGCAACGGGTTCATGGTTACCTGATGAAACGATGGAGGCTTTTAAGGAATATCTGATCGGCATCAAAGGACCGTTGACAACTCCGGTCGGCGGGGGAATCCGTTCGTTGAATGTGGCTCTCCGCCAGACGCTCGACTTATACGTTTGCTTGCGTCCGGTGCGCTGGTTTCGTGGAGTGGTGTCTCCCGTCAAAGAGCCTGAGAAGGTGAATATGCACATCTTTCGTGAAAACACGGAAGATATCTATGCCGGGATCGAGTGGGAAGCAGGTACTCCGGAGGCAAGAAAATTCTATAAGTTTTTGCACGATGAGATGGGAGTCAGTAAAGTACGTTTTCCCGAAACCTCTTCTTTCGGGGTGAAGCCGGTTTCGCGTGAAGGTACAGAGCGTCTGGTACGTGCCGCGTGCCGCTATGCATTGCAGCATGAACTGCCTTCGGTCACTTTGGTGCACAAAGGCAATATCATGAAATACACCGAAGGAGGTTTTAAAAAATGGGGATACGAGTTGGCTGAACGTGAGTTTGCCGATGCGATTGCTTCAGGCAAACTGGTGATTAAAGATTGTATCGCTGATGCCTTTTTGCAGAACACTCTCTTGATTCCTGAAGACTATTCGGTTATCGCCACTTTGAATCTGAACGGAGATTATATTTCCGATCAGTTGGCAGCCATGGTAGGAGGTATCGGTATCGCGCCGGGAGCCAATATCAACTATGACTCCGGACATGCCATTTTTGAGGCTACCCATGGGACGGCTCCCAACATTGCCGGAAAGGGAGTAGTCAATCCTTGTTCATTGATACTTTCAGCCGTCATGATGCTTGAATATCTGGGCTGGCAGGAGCCTGCCGACCTGATTGTAGAGGCGCTTGAAGCCAGTTTTGCCGAAGGGAAAGCCACCAATGACCTGGCGCGCTTCATGCACAAAGGGCAGCCACTTTCTACCTCCGAATTTACAGAAGAAATCATTAACCGAATTAAAAATTAATACCTTCAGGACATGAAAAAAGAATATTTGATTTATAAACTTTCCGAGGCAATGAAAGATTGTACCCGGATTGACACCGATTTATTTCCGAAGTTTGACGTAAAACGGGGGCTTCGTAACGAAGACGGTACAGGTGTGTTAGTCGGACTGACTAAGATTGGTAATGTCGTAGGTTATGAGCGAATTCCCGGAGGGGGATTGAAGCCTATTCCCGGAAAGCTGTTCTATCGGGGATATGATCTGGAAGACTTGGCACATGCCATTCTGAAAGAAAAACGTTTTGGATTTGAAGAAGTTGCTTATTTATTGTTATCCGGCAGTTTGCCCGATAAAGAAGAACTGGCTTCGTTTAGGGAACTAATCAATGATAATATGCCTTTGGAACAAAAAACCAAGATGAATATCATTGAACTTGAGGGGAACAATATTATGAACATTTTGGCTCGCAGTGTACTTGAAATGTATCGTTTTGATTCCAATCCGGATGACACTTCACGTGATAACCTGATGCGTCAGAGCATTGATCTGATCTCAAAGTTCCCCACAATCATCGCTTATGCCTTCAATATGTTGCGTCATGCCACTTTCGGCCGTTCGTTACACATCCGTCATCCGCAGGAGAATTTGTCGATTGCCGAGAATTTCCTTTATATGCTGAAACGGGATTATACCGAACTGGACGCGCGTACACTTGACCTTTTGCTGGTGCTCCAGGCGGAACACGGAGGAGGTAACAACTCTACTTTTACGGTTCGTGTAACTTCATCTACCGGTACAGATACATATTCGGCTATTGCCGCAGGTATCGGTTCGTTGAAAGGTCCGCTCCATGGAGGTGCCAATATTCAGGTGGCCGACATGTTCCATCATTTGCAGGAAAATATTCAGGACTGGACCAATGTGGATGAGATTGACACTTACTTTACCCGTATGCTGAACAAAGAGGTTTATAATAAGACCGGATTGATCTATGGTATCGGGCATGCCGTGTATACCATTTCCGATCCTCGTGCCGTATTGCTGAAGGAACTTGCACGTGACCTGGCACATGAGAAAGGGCGTGAACGCGAATTTGCTTTCCTTGAACTTCTGGAAGAGCGTGCCATTGCCACATTCGGTAAGATTAAGAATAATGGAAAAACGGTGTCCAGCAACGTCGATTTTTATTCCGGTTTTGTATACGAAATGATTGGCTTGCCACAAGAAATCTACACTCCTTTGTTTGCTATGGCACGTATTGTCGGTTGGTGTGCCCATCGTAATGAAGAATTGAATTTTGAAGGCAAACGTATCATTCGTCCGGCTTACAAGAATGTGTTGGAAGAAGAAAAATATGTGCCGTTGAAAAAAAGATAAAAGAAAAGTCTGAGGGTGTGGCAGATCACTTTGCAGCACCCTTACTTTATTTCCGTAAACTATTTGTCTCTTTAAAGTTTTTCTTTTAACTTTGTCCATTGTATAAAATCTTGGATATGAGTATAGAAGGCTTTAATCTGCTTCTTTTGATAATGAGTCTGGTGGCTCTGGTCGTTTTCATAGCCCTTTATTTTATCAGGGCGGGATACGGTATGTTCCGCAGCCGTTCCTGGGGTATCTCGGTAAACAATAAGTTGGCCTGGATACTTATGGAGGCCCCTGTCTTTTTGGTCATGAGTTGGTTGTGGTGGCATTCCGACCGTCGTTTCTTTCCTGTAGAACTTACTTTCTTTCTCTTCTTTCAGTTGCATTACTTCCAGCGGGCCTTTGTTTTTCCCTTCTTGATGAAAGGAAAAAGTAAGATGCCGATACTCATTCTTTTGATGGGAGTCCTCTTTAATATCCTCAACGGACTGATGCAGGGTGAATGGATATTTTATCTTGCGCCTTCAGGATACTACACAGCTGACTGGTTGCTGTCACCTTATTTTTGGATAGGAACACTTTTATTCTTCAGCGGGATGCTAATCAACTGGCATTCCGACTCAGTTATCCGGAATCTGCGTACTCCCGGAGATACCCGCCATTATCTTCCTCAAAGGGGAATGTATCGTTACGTAACTTCTGCCAACTATTTGGGTGAGATTGTTGAATGGATTGGTTGGGCTGTCTTGACCTGGTCTCTGCCGGGATGTGTCTTTGCTTGGTGGACTATTGCCAACCTTGTTCCACGGGCAGATGCTATTTGGCATCGTTATAAGGAAGAGTTCGGGTCGCAGGTCGAGTATAAGAAACGAATTTTTCCCTTCTTATATTAAAAAATAAAATACTTATGAATACACACCTTGCTTCTAAGCTTTTCACACCGATTACCATCGGACCGCTTACATTGCGCAACCGTACTATTCGTTCGGCAGCTTTTGAAGGTATGTGTCCGGGAAACGCCCCTTCTCCGATGTTGCTTGATTATCATCGTTCCGTTGCTGCCGGAGGTGTAGGGATGACTACGGTTGCCTATGCTTCGGTGACCCGTAGCGGATTATCATTTCCAAGGCAATTGTGGCTTCGTCCCGAGATCATTCCCGGCTTACGTGAGCTAACCGATGCCATTCATGCGGAGGGTGCCGCTGCCAGTATACAGATAGGGCATTGTGGCAACATGTCTCATAAAAGTATTTGTGGAGTTACGCCTATTTCTGCTTCATCAGGCTTCAATATTTATTCGCCTACATGGGTACGGGGGATGAGGCGGGAGGAATTGCCGGAAATGGCAAAAGCCTACGGACGTGCAGTCTGTCTTGCTCGTGAAGCCGGCTTTGATGCTGTTGAAGTTCACGCAGGACATGGGTATCTGATCAGCCAGTTTCTTTCACCTTACACCAACCGCCGGAAAGATGAATATGGAGGATCATTGGAGAACCGGATGCGGTTTATGACGATAGTAATGGAAGAGGTGATGAAGGCGGCCGGCAGTGATATAGCCGTGTTCGTGAAGATGAATATGCGTGACGGCTTTCGTGGTGGTATGGAAATAGAGGAGACCCTTGAAGTGGCCAGACGGCTTGAGTCATTGGGAGTGCATGCATTGGTTCTGAGTGGAGGTTTTGTCAGTAAAGCTCCTATGTATGTTATGCGTGGGGCGATGCCTATCAGGACGTTGACGCACTATATGGATTGCTGGTGGTTGAAGTATGGTGTCAAGTTGGCGGGGCGGGTGATGATACCGACTGTTCCTTTTAAAGAAGCCTATTTCTTGGAAGATGCTTTAAAGTTCCGCTCTGAGATTAAAATTCCTTTAATTTATGTTGGCGGGCTGGTGTCCCGTGAGAAAATAGATGAAGTGCTGAATGAAGGGTTCGAGGCTGTACAGATGGCACGTGCTTTGCTTAATGAACCCGGGTTTGTCAACCGGATGCGGCGTGAAGAAAAGGCCCGCTGTAATTGTGGGCACAGTAATTATTGCATAGGAAGAATGTATACCATTGAGATGGCTTGTCATCATCATTTGGCAGAAGAACTTCCTCTTTGTTTGCAAAAAGAGATCGAACACTTGGAAAATAAATGATGGAACGTAAGCTTGCTATTATTACCGGCGCCGATGGTGGGATGGGGATGGAGATCACCCGTGCCGTGGCTCGTGAAGGTTATGCAGTAATCATGGCCTGTTGTTCGCTGTCGAAGGCGGAACCCAAATGCAGGGAGTTGGCGAAGGAAACAGGAAATAAGAATATGGAAGTGTGGGAGATAGATCTTGCATCACTGGCTTCAGTGAAAACTTTTGCAAACCGGGTATTACAGCGGAACACTTCCATAGCTTTGCTGATGAATAATGCCGGGACGATGGAAACCGGATTGCATATTACAGAAGATGGGCTGGAGCGTACGGTCAGTGTAAACTATGTAGGTCCCTGTCTGTTGACGCGGCTTTTGCTTCCGTTGATGGGACAGGGAACACGTATTGTCAATATGGTGTCTTGTACCTATGCAATTGGTAAGCTGGATTTTCCCGATTTTTTTCTTCGTGGTAAAAGGGGAAATTTCTGGCGAATCCCTGTTTATAGTAATACAAAACTCGCTTTGTTGCTTTTTACTTTTGAACTGGCAGAGCGTCTTCGGGTACGTGGAATAACGGTCAATGCTGCTGATCCAGGAATTGTGTCTACCGATATCATCCGGATGCATCAATGGTTCGATCCATTGACCGACATTTTCTTCCGCCCTTTTATACGGACACCTCTTCAGGGAGCCTCTACTGCAATCGGACTATTACTTGATGTGGAAGCAGGGAAACAGACTGCGACATTTAATTTGAATAATCATTTGCATCCTCTTTCCGAAAAATATACTCACCATGTTCAAAGGGTGCAATTATGGGAGGAAACAGAAAGAATCTTGTCAGAGAAGGGGTTTACCGTAAATGATAAACAGTGAACCATAAACATTTTGTATGTTTACCGTCCACCGTCTGTCTTTTTCTGTTGTATACTGTTATCAAATAGACAGTTCTCTCAACACATTGACGAGATCTCTTTTGACAGGTTTATCGTTTTTGATGGCTTTGCTGAACGGAACATAAACAATTTCGTCGTGCTCTATGCCGATCATGACATTACGTTGGTCTTCCATGATAGCATCGATAGCTGCCGCACCCAGACGACTGGCCAAAATACGGTCATGTGCCGTCGGGCTGCCACCACGTTGCAAGTGCCCCAGAATGGTGACGCGAACATCATATTGTGGATATTCGTTTTTCACACGTTCGGCATAATGCATGGCACCTCCGGTAAGTTCACTTTCGGCTACCAGTACGATACTGCTGTTTTTTGATTTGCGGAAACCGCTCTTTATAAATTCCTCCAGTTGGTCGACTTCCGTACTGAATTCCGGAATGATGGCGGCTTCTGCTCCCGAGGCAATCGCACCGTTCAATGCCAGAAAACCGGCGTCGCGTCCCATTACTTCTACAAAGAACAAACGCTCGTGCGAAGTAGCTGTGTCACGGATCTTGTCGACTGCATCCAGAATGGTATTCAGCGCCGTGTCATATCCGATAGTGGTATCTGTGCCAAAAAGGTCATTGTCAATAGTACCCGGAAGTCCGATACAGGGAACGTCATATTCTTGTGCAAAGATGCGTGCTCCGGTCAGCGAACCGTCACCACCAATTACAACAAGGGCGTCAATTCCTTCTTTTACCATGTTATCGTATGCCATTTTACGTCCTTCGGGAGTTGTAAACTCTTTGCAACGTGCTGTTTTCAGGATCGTTCCTCCCAGTTGAATGATGTTACTTACATTCTGGCTTTTAAATTCTTTGATCTCCCCTGTTACCAAGCCTCTGTATCCTCTATATATACCTTTTACTTGCAGTCCGTTATAGATTGCTGCACGTGTCACTGCACGAATAGCAGCGTTCATTCCCGGTGCATCACCACCGGAAGTTAAAATACCAACACACTTAACTGTTCCCATAACAATCTTGTTTTTTAATTGACGTTGCAAAGATAACAAAAAGGAGTGCCCTGTATGATTAAATAACGTTAATTCATTGTCTTTTAATCTGTGCCTTTATGGCTTCGGAGATTTCTTCCATCAGCCATTTGGGAGTGGATGTAGCCCCGCATACGCCGATAGAATTGACTCCGGGGAGCAAAGAATCATCGATTTCCTCAGCACTGTCTATCAAATGTGAGTTTGGGTTGACTTTTTTGCATTCTTCGAATAACATTTTGCCATTTGAACTTTTTTTACCACTGACAAAAAAGATCAGATCGTGTGAAGCGGCAAATTTTCGCAGGTTGGGCATGCGGTTGGCTACCTGGCGGCAAATGGTATCATAATATTCAAAAGTCGCGTCAGGCGAAATGTGTTCTTTGATGTATTCCACAATTTCCCAAAACTCATCGAGTGATTTGGTAGTCTGTGAGTATAAGCGTATGCTTTTGCTGAAGTCCAGTTGACGGGCTTCATCGAGTTTTTCTATCACAATCGCCTTGCCGGTTGTTTGTCCGACCAATCCCAGGACCTCTGCGTGTCCGTTCTTACCGTAGATCACGATTTGTTTCTCATCAGAGTCCTCCTGCATGTATTCTTGTTTGATCCGTTTTTGCAAACGGAGCACTACCGGACAAGTGGCATCAATGATCTCGATGTTATTCTCTTTGGCGATGATATAGGTCTCAGGCGGTTCGCCATGGGCGCGTAAAAGTACTTTGGCGTTATGAAGTTGCTTGAATTCCTCATGGTTGATGGTAATCAGTCCCATTTCCTTCAGACGCTCCACTTCGCGGCTGTTGTGTACAATATCTCCCAGGCAATAGAGCGTCACCCCTTTTGTGAGTTCCTCCTCGGCTTTGTGGATGGCTGTGACCACTCCGAAACAAAAACCGGAACCTTCATCTATTTCTACTTTTACCATATAATTACAAAATCTGTGATTAAAAAAGGGTGTAGCCATACTGACCGGATGGCTACACCCTTTCCTCAGGATGGCTACACCCTATGGGGCGTATGGCTACACCCTTCCGTTTTTACTCTTTTATCGCTTTTTGATATTCGGCTGTCAGCCACTCCTTTTGCTCGGCAATGGTGAGATGACTGTTGTCTAATAGTAAAGCATCGTCGGCTTTCTTTAGCGGGCTCACTTCACGCGTCTGGTCTATATGGTCACGTTGTTTCACGTTCTCCAATATTTCTTCGAAACTGGCCTCCTGTCCTTTGGCTTTCAGTTCGTCATAACGGCGCTGGGCGCGAATCTCCGGTGAGGCGGTTACGAATATCTTTAATTCTGCATCCGGAAATACAGTTGTACCGATATCACGGCCATCCATAACAATGCCCTTGGCTTTGCCCATTTCTTGTTGCTGGGCCACCATGGCTTCGCGGACAAAACCGAGCGCACTGATCGGACTTACTTTAGAAGAAACTTCCATGGTGCGGATTTTGTTCTCTACGTTCACTCCATTTAAGTAAGTATTCGGGCGACCGGTTTCCGGATCAATCCGGAAAGAGATGTGGATATCGTCGATACGCTGTTTCAGTTTTTCAGTATCAATCGTATCTCCGTTGAAGATGCCGTTCTCTATACTGTATAGTGTAACGGCACGATACATAGCTCCACTGTCGATATAAATGTATCCGATTTCTTTAGCCAAATCTTTAGCCATGGTACTTTTCCCGCAAGAAGAAAAGCCATCAATTGCAATTGTTATCTTTTTCATGATGTTATGCAGCAGGTTTATTCCCTTTTTTAACGTCTTATCTAAATTTTTTCGCCAAATATACTGCATTTTTAAAATATCTGCGTTATATTTGTGGCACAAAAGCAATAACAGCTTAAAAACCAGAAGAACACCAATTTTTATATAATAATTTTATGGAAGTAAAAAAATCGCCCAAAGCAGACCTCGAAGGTAAGAAGACCCAGTGGCTGCTGATCGGTTACGTTGTGGTGCTCGCCTTTATATTCGTTGCGTTCGAATGGACGGAACGTGATATAAAGATCGATACAAGCCAGGCGGTAGCCCAAATTGAGTTTGAAGAGGAAATGATTCCTATTACACAACAGGAAGAAAAACCGGCCCCACCTCCCGTTGAGGTTCCGAAACAGGCTGAAATCCTGAAGATTGTTGATGACCAGGCTGATGTGGAAGAAACAGCTATTGCTTCAACAGAGGATACCGGACAGAAAGTGGAAGTAAAATACGTGCCGGTTGAGGTGAAAGAGGAAGAACCGTCGGAACAGGAAATTTTTGAAGTAGTAGAAGAAGCTGCTGAGTTTCCGGGTGGTATGCCTGCTTGTTTGCAGTTCCTGTATAAGAATATCAACTATCCGACCATTGCTCAGGAAAACGGAACCCAGGGACAGGTTGTTCTTCAGTTCGTTGTTGAACGTGATGGTAGTATTACTGACATTAAGGTTGTAAAGAGCGTTGACCCATATCTTGATAAAGAAGCTCTTCGTGTGGTTAAAACCATGCCTAAATGGAAGCCGGGTAAGCAGAGAGGTAAACCTGTTCGTTGTAGATTTACATTACCTGTACGATTCAGACTGCAATAATCATTGTATAGTATAAGAAGAGAGGCTGCCGTCCAAGCAGCCTCTTTTCATTCAATCCTCTTTTTTTATAACTTATTACTATGTATACAGCATTTCAGCTTCTTGATAAAATAAATTCTCACATTTCAGATATCCAGTTTACACGCACACCGGTTGGTTTGTATGACCCTGTTAAATACGTACTTTCCATGGGGGGGAAACGCATTCGCCCTGTTCTAATGTTAATGGCATACAATCTCTATAAGGAGGATGTTACTTCTGTTTATGATCCTGCTACGGCAATTGAAGTTTATCATAATTATACTCTTTTGCATGACGACTTGATGGATCGGGCCGATATGCGCCGTGGAAAAACAACGGTTCATAAAGTCTGGAATGACAATACTGCAATTTTGTCGGGAGATGCCATGATGGTGCTGGCTTATCAGTATATGGCAAGCTGTTCTTCAGAGTATCTGAAAGAGGTAATGGACTTGTTTAGCTTGACAGCACTTGAGATTTGCGAAGGTCAGCAGATGGATATGGGGTTTGAGTCCCGCGATGATGTGAAAGAAGAGGAATATCTGGAAATGATCCGTTTGAAAACTGCCGTTCTATTGGCGGCCAGTTTGAAAATCGGAGCTATTTTGGGAGGAGCTTCCCGTGAAGATGCTGAAAATCTATATGATTTCGGCATGCAGATTGGGGTTGCTTTCCAATTGCAGGATGATTTGCTGGATGTATATGGCGATTCAGCCGTGTTTGGTAAAAATATCGGTGGTGATATTTTATGCAATAAGAAAACATATATGTTGATTAAAGCATTGGAACGGGCCGACCGGAATCAGTTGGATGAACTGAACCGTTGGCTGAATGCGACTTCATTCTGTGCCGAAGAAAAAATCAGTGCTGTAACCGAGTTGTACAATCAGATAGGTATCAAAGCTGTCTGTGAAAACAAGATGCGTGAGTACTATACTCGTGCGATGACCAGTCTGGGGGCCGTATCTGTCATAGAAGATAGGAAAAGTGAGCTGAAAAAGCTGATGAAGCATTTAATGTACCGCGAGATGTAATATAACGATGCCTTATAGACGTTTGCCAAATACTGATCAAGCCAGGATACGGGCGCTGAAAGCAGCGGTCGTAAAGGGGGACGTATGTAATGTCTATGATTTGGCCGTTTCGTTAAAGACATTGGGGGAAGCACGTATGTTTCTGACTAAATTTGAGGCTGCGCATTCTTATTATGTACACTGTTATGGCGAACAGAGCAGAAACAGTAAGAAGCATCAGGCCAATGTAAAAGCGGCCCGTCTTTATATTTCTCACTTTATACAAGTTTTGAACCTGGCAGTGATTCGAGCCGAAATAAAGGAATCCCATAAAGATATGTACAGCTTGCCTATGGATAATTTCGGTGTGCCCGACTTGAACAGTGAGGCTTCTATAGCCGAGTGGGGACAGAAAATCATAGAAGGAGAACGGCAACGTACTTCCCGGGGAGGCATACCTATCTATAACCCGACGATTGCCAAAGTGAAAGTACATTATGATATATTCATGGAAGGTTATGAAAAGCAGAAAAACCTTCAACTCCTCACAAATCGTAGCTTAGAACAACTTTCGTCTATGCGTGCGCAGGCTGACCGGTTGATTCTCGATATCTGGAATCAGGTGGAGGCCAAGTACCAGGAGGTACTGCCTAATGAAAAACGGTTGGAGAAATGTCGTGATTACGGTCTGATTTATTATTACCGGACCGGTGAAAAAACAAATAAAGAGATTCTTTAAAATATGCTTGTCGATTCACATTCCCATCTTTTTCTGGAAGAATTTGCCGAAGATTTGCCTTTGGTAATGGAGCGTGCCCGTGCTGCCGGTGTTACGCATATTTTTATGCCCAATATAGACAGTACGACAATCGAACCCATGTTGTCGGTTTGTGATACCTATCGTGACTTTTGTTTTCCGATGATCGGGTTGCATCCTACTTCCGTGAACGATTCGTATGAAAAAGAACTTGAAATAGTGGCTAATCACCTGGCAACTTCGGAACGATTTGTGGCCGTAGGAGAGATCGGGATCGATCTTTACTGGGACAAAACCTGGTTGAAAGAACAGTTGATTGTTTTTGAGAAACAGGTTCAGTGGGCTCTTCAGTACCAGTTGCCGATTGTCATTCATTGCCGTGAAGCTTTTGATTATATATATAAGGTATTGCAGCCTTATAAAAGCAGTGGCTTGACCGGCATTTTTCATAGTTTCACCGGGACGTCCGAAGAAGCCGCCCGGATGATGGAGTTCTCCGGGTTTAAGATTGGCATAAATGGTGTGGTCACTTTCAAAAAGTCAACTCTGCCGGAAGCGCTTAAACATATTCCGTTGGAACGCATTGTGCTGGAAACGGATTCTCCTTACCTCACGCCGGTCCCTAACCGTGGGAAGAGGAATGAGAGTGCGAATGTGAAAGATACATTAATAAAAGTTGCCGAAATATACAAGGAAGATCCCGAAAAAGTTGCGGAATTGACTGCTATCAGCGCATTGAAAGTGTTTGGAATACTCAAATAAGCTCTGTTAGATTTTAAATTTTATTAATTTAGTGGATTTATTAAAGATAAAAGAAGGATAATGCTGCAGAAGAAGAAAAAAAAGAATACATTTGTAGCTGAAAACGCTTGTGGTTCGCATTTTTTTTGTAATTTGCACCCGATTTGAGGAAAGCACCAATTGGAGAGATGCTCGAGTGGTTGAAGAGGCACGCCTGGAAAGCGTGTATACGCCAAAAGTGTATCGCGGGTTCGAATCCCGCTCTCTCCGCAGGAAATATTAAACAAAAGACGATAAGTAAATACAATAATAATAATTTAATTAATTAATCTTAAAAATTAGACACACAATGAAAAAGTTATTTGCAATTGTTGCTGTGATGGGAGTCTTAACATTTGGCTCAACTCAACTCGTTCAGGCTCAGGATGCTGCTGCTACCGAACAAGCTGCTCCTGCAGCAGACAAACCGGTTGCTGACGCTGTAGCTGAGGCTGCTGAAGCTTCTGCTCCTCTTGCTGGTGCTGAAGAAGAAGGTGGTATCCACAAAGAAATTAAAGTAAAATTCATCGAAGGTACTGCATCTTTCATGAGTTTGGTTGCTATCGCATTGGTTATTGGTTTGGCTTTCTGTATTGAACGTATCATTTACTTGAGCTTGGCTGAAATCAACACAAAGAAATTTATGTCTTCTATCGAAGCTGCTTTGGAAAAAGGTGATGTTGAAGCTGCTAAAGATATCGCTCGTAACACGAGAGGTCCTGTTGCTTCTATCTATTATCAAGGTTTGATGAGAATCGACCAAGGCATCGACGTGGTTGAGAAATCTGTAGTATCTTATGGTGGCGTTCAGGCTGGTTACCTTGAAAAAGGATGCTCTTGGATCACACTGTTCATCGCGATGGCTCCGTCATTGGGATTCTTGGGTACTGTAGTAGGTATGGTTATGGCATTCGATAAAATCCAACAGCAGGGTGATATCTCTCCGACAGTTGTTGCTGGTGGTATGAAGGTTGCCTTGATTACTACTATCTTCGGTTTGGTTGTAGCTTTGATCCTTCAGGTATTCTATAACTACATCCTTGCTAAAATTGAAGCTCTTACAAGCGAAATGGAAGACTCTTCTATCTCTTTGCTTGACATGGTAATCAAATATAACTTGAAATACAAAAAATAATCTGAGATGAGTAAGTTAACATATAAAGTATCGTATTACGTACTATACGCGATGTTTGCTCTTATCGTGATCGTATTAGGTCTTTTCTATTTTGGTGGACAAATGGAAACTCCGCTTGTATACGACATGGATAATCCTGCAAACACAGATGCCTTGCTGTACCTGATGTACGGTCTGTTTGGCATTGCTGTAGTTGCAACTGTTGTTGCTGCTATCTTCCAGTTCGGTTCTGCTTTGAAAGACAATCCTAAGGGTGCTATCAGATCATTGCTCGGACTTATTCTTCTTGTTCTTGTATTGGTTGTAGCATGGTCTATGGGTAGTGGTGAAACACTGACAATTCAGGGATATGAAGGAACTGACAATGTTCCTTTCTGGTTGAAACTGACTGATATGTTCCTTTACAGTATTTATTTCTTGTTGTTGGTAACAGTTGTTGCTATCATCGGAAGTAGTATTAAAAAGAAATTATCATAACTAATTGGGGAAACTCAATAAAATACAGTAACTACAATGGCAAAAGGAAATAGAAAAGTTCCTGAAATTAATTCAAGTTCAACAGCGGATATTGCATTCTTATTGCTTATCTTCTTCTTGATTACGACATCTATGGATACTGACCGTGGTTTGGCAAGACAATTGCCTCCACCTCCCGATAAGGATCAGGTTGACAATGACATCGTTGTTAAGGATCGTAACGTTCTGCAGATTTTTCTGAACTTTCAGAATCAGTTGATGTGCGGTGGCGAAGTTGTTGATGTGAAGCAATTGAGGGAAAAAGCCAAAGAATTCATTGCCAATCCATATAACGATGAAAAATTACCGGAAAAACATGCGAAAGATGTGCCTTTCTTTGGTAATACCATGGTTACGGAGAATCATGTAATTTCTTTGCAGAGTGACCGCGGATCTTCTTATCAGGCTTATTTTGATGTTCAAAATGAGCTGGTTGCTGCTTACAACGAGTTAAGAGATGAATTGGCTCAGGAAAAGTGGCAGAAGAATTATGCTGAGTTGAATGAAGACCAGCAGAAAGCTATTCGTGAAATTTTTCCTCAGAAGATCTCTGAGGCTGAACCTAAAGGAGTTAAAAAGAATAATTAATGGGAAAATTTAATAAAACAGGTAAGCGCGGGATGCCTACGCTGAATACTTCTTCTCTACCTGACTTGATCTTTACATTGTTGTTCTTCTTTATGATTGTAACAACAATGCGTGAAGTTTCTTTGAAGGTTGAGTTTAAGATTCCGCAAGGTACTGAGTTGGAAAAGCTTGAAAAGAAATCTTTGGTTACGTTTATCTATGTAGGTAAACCGACAGCAGAGTTTCGTAAAAAACTGGGGTCTGAAAGCCGTATCCAGTTGAATGACGCATATGCTGAAGTTGACGAAATTCAGGCTTACGTAACTAACGAGCGCTCAAGTATGAAAGAGGAAGACCAACCCTTTATGACTGTGTCTTTGAAAATTGACCAGGATACAAAAATGGGTATCGTTACCGATATTAAACAGGCTCTTCGTCAAGCTTATGCACTGAAAATTAACTATTCTGCGAGAGCTCGCGAATAAGTTATTCTATACATAGAAAAGGCCGTCTGATTTGTTTCAGACGGCCTTTTTTTATGAGATCCCGGGCTTATCGCTTTCAGCTCTTATAGGACTAATATCCCTCGGGACTTATATGGGTTGCCTGTATGTATTTAGTGGCGATATCGTAACTCCTGTATGGTCGATTACACAGACTCACATGCAGATATAAAGATTGAAATAGTCGATAATCTTGATGAGACCTGTGAAGTCTGTGTAATTCGTACAGTGGTTAATGTATTCCTTTTCGTTGGTTTGAGATGATCTTATTTACCTGTATAGAATTCTATGATTCGTTTGATGGATCTCTGGCAAACCGGACAGAATGTGGGATATTCATTTGTGCGCATGCGGCAATCGAATGCCGGACGATAGATACCTTTAGCTGAGTAACCTCCTCCTTCGTATACACCTGTGGGGTATTTGGCCTTATCTGCTACCGGAGTCGGAACCGGGGTGTCTTTAGTGAGCATATCTTCCCATTTGGAAGCGAAGTTGACACGTGTGGTTATGTTTTGTTCCCATGGTTCGATATTGAGTGGATAGAGGCCGTTCATCACATCTTCGTCATAGAAGTATTCATCGGCCAGACCACCGAAACTATGTCCGAACTCGTGTACCACTACCGGGCGGAAATTGGGGTGGTGTGCGGTGGTTAATGTGAAAGCATTGTAGATGCCGCCTCCGCCATATTGCTCTGTATTGGCGAGGATTATGATATGTTCATAGGGAATGCCTGCCAATGCGTCGTTAATTGCTTTTACACGACTGGTAGTCAGATAGCGGTCAGAGTAGAAAGTATCGAAGTGCGAACCGAAGGCAGTATGTTTCCATGCTCCCTGTTTCGGAGCACTGACTCCGCTGTCTGCGGAAGGACTGGCTACGGCTATGATATTGAAACGGTTCTTCATAGACTGGAACGGTTCGTGCGAAAATAGTGCTTCGCATGCCACGGCTGCATCTTTATAGAAAGTTTCCATTTCGGCTGTGGTATATCCTTCGGCCAGGATTGCCACATCGATACATTGTTCTTCGTTTCCGCTTTTCAGCAAATATTTGTGTGGGGTGATGTGTGTGAGCCCTTTTTTATGTATCAGGATATCATCGGGCTTGACGATATGTTTCAGGCTTGCGCTTACTTCGTGTTTGTTGTTGCGCAGCGTGATTTCTACTTCCGCCGGTTTTACAGGGTAGGGCAGGAGATAAGTATTCTCAAATCCTTTGGTTACTTCTTTAGCTTCGTCTGTCTCCAGCCATTCCTGGAATAGTGAGGAAAACGAAGTGGTATAGATAACTTTTCCGCTTTCCACATCACGCATGACAATTTGCCCGTTTCCTTCCAGTGGTAATTCTGCAAGATGATGCCGTCTGCCTGCCCATGTGGGCAGTTCCGAAAGTTCGTCGAGACAAATTGATTGCTTTTCCGCATTTCCGGTGAAAAGATAATCGACGCGCAGTGTTTTGTTCGTAAAGTAGTCCGAAAAGTTTTGTGCGTATGCACATCCTGTCACGAAAAGACAGGTGAATAAGGTCAATATTAGCTTCATATCGTGTGAATTTATTGTTTTTACAAAGGTACGAACTATTGCCGATTTATTCTATTTTTACAAATAAAAGTAATAAACTATAGTATTTATTGCCGGGGAAATAACTAACTTTGCATTAGTGATTGATATATTAAAACAAATTGATTTAAAATGGGACATCATCAATTAGATACTTTAGACGAGCAGATTCTGAAGTTGATTGCCGACAATGCCCGCATTCCGTTTCTGGAAGTGGCAAGAGCGTGCAACGTTTCGGGTGCGGCTATTCATCAACGCATACAGAAGTTGACTAATCTGGGTATATTGAAAGGTTCGGAGTATGTTATCGACCCGGAGAAGATTGGATATGAGACATGTGCTTATATTGGGATTTATCTGAAAGATCCTGAGTCGTTCGATTCTGTGACCAAAGCTTTGGAAGCGATTCCGGAAGTAGTGGAATGCCATTTCACCACCGGGAAATATGATATGTTTATCAAGATATACGCAAGGAACAACCATCACCTTCTCAGTGTGATCCATGATAAACTTCAACCGTTGGGATTGGCTCGTACGGAGACGCTTATTTCATTCCATGAAGCTATCAAGCGGCAAATGCCGATCATGGTAGAAACGGACGAGGATTAAGTTTATCCCCGAACGTAATCTACGAAAGCATATGAGCAGAGATGTTTCTCATCCGCAGGATGGACTTCTCTGCTTTTTTCGTGCCATATGGCTGTATCTACAGCCGGGAAAAAGGCATCTGCTTCCGGAGCTGTGTCATCAACTTCGGTCAGGCACAGTTCGTCGGCCAAAGGCATGGCTTGGCGGTAGACACTTGCTCCTCCGATGATGTATACTTTCTCTTCTTCCTGACAGCTTTTCAAAGCGGCCTCCAGCGAAGTGAACACCTCTGCTCCGGGACATTCGGTTGCCGGATTGGAAGAGAGTACCACATTCCGTCGATTGGGTAACGCTCCTTTAGGAAGCGATTCGAAAGTTTTTCGTCCCATTATGATTGTGTTTCCTGTGGTCAGCGCCTTGAAACGTTTCAGGTCGTTGGGCAGCCAGAATAAAAGCTTGTTTTGAAATCCTATGGCCATTCGGTGGTCTACAGCGGCAATAATGCTAATTCTACTCATAGTCCGGTGGAGTTATGTTATACCGCAACTTTCCCTGCAATGTGCGGGTGCGGATCGTAGTTTACTAATTCAAAATCCTCAAACCGGAAGTCGAAGATACTTTTCACATCCGGATTTATTTTCATCTGCGGCAGTGTACGGGGCTCCCGGCTAAGTTGCAGTTTCACCTGTTCCAAATGATTCAGGTAGATATGTGCATCACCCAGCGTGTGGATGAACTCTCCCGCTTTCAAACCGGTGACTTGCGCCATCATCTGTAGCAGCAGTGCATAGGAGGCTATGTTGAACGGTACACCCAGGAAGATATCGGCGCTGCGCTGGTAGAGTTGCAGGCTCAATCGTCCGTTCGCTACGTAAAACTGAAAGAACGCGTGGCAGGGAGGGAGGTTCATGTGATCCAGATCACCGACGTTCCAGGCACTGACGATGATGCGGCGTGAATCCGGATTGTGCTTGATGGCATCCACCGCTTCACTGATCTGGTCGATGAATCCGCCGTCATAGTTGGGCCACGAACGCCACTGATAACCATAAATATGTCCCAGGTCGCCCTTCTCGTCCGCCCATTCGTTCCAGATGCGTACACCGTGGTCCTGCAGATATTTCACATTTGTGTCTCCTTTCAGGAACCACAACAGTTCGTAAATGATCGATTTCAGATGAAGTTTCTTGGTAGTGAGGCAAGGGAAGCCTTCGTCCAGATCGAAACGCATCTGGTGTCCGAAGACACTGATGGTTCCCGTTCCGGTGCGATCACCTTTTTCTGTTCCTTCTGCCAACACCCGGTTGAGCAGATCTAAATATTGTTTCATATGGATGGTTATACTTTTTGAGTAACTAAAAATTCCTGCCAAAGTTACAAAAACAGCCCGAATAACTTACAGGAACGGTGTGAATAAGTTCGCAAACCAACATTTAAACTTCTTCCAGGCCGATTTTTGTCTCCACATTTCCGGAGTCAGACGGGTGCAATGCAGGGTGTCGGCTTCAAAAACGTCATTCAACTGCTGAGTGATGTTCTTGTCGAAAATGAAGGCATTCGTTTCATAATCGTATCGCAGGCTCCGGCTGTTCAGGTTAGCTGTACCTACGGTGCAGAACAGATCGTCCACCATCATGATCTTTGAGTGGTGGAATCCACCGTTGTACAGATAGATATTTGCCCCCTTTTTCATCAGTTTCTGCACGGCATAGAGCGAGGCATCCGGTGTGAAAGGGATATCCGATTTGGAAGAAATCATGATCTCTACTTTCGTTCCCCGGTTCAGTGTCCTTTTGAGGGCCTTGCGGATGGATGAAGTCGGAACGAAGTATGGATTCACGATGCGTACATCGTGTTGCGCGGCATAGATAGACATGGCATACGTGTGGCTCAGCATTCGGGAGTTCCGTTTGGGAGTGCGGTCTACGATTGCGATGATTGTGTTGCAACTGTCTGCACGTTCCGGATGATTCGGGAAATATTCTTCGCCCACGATGTTTTGTTTGGTAGTCTTGTTCCAGATGTCGAGGAAGATTTCTTGCAGAATATTCACCGCGTCACCTTCGATCCGGATGTGCATATCGCGCCAGGTACCTATCTTGGGTAGCCCGTTGATGTAGTAATCCGCAATATTCATTCCGCCCGTATATCCTATTTTTCCGTCGATGACCGCAATCTTCCGATGGTCACGATGGGCTGCATGATTGATATACGGGAACTTGAACGGATCGAATTTTACGATTTCGATTCCCTTTTCCCGGATTGCTTTCAGATGCTTCTTCTTGAGCGGCTTGTTGTTCGACCAGTTGCCGAATGCATCGAACAATGCCCGTACCTTGACACCCTCTTTCACTTTTTCGCCGAGCAGGTCGAACAGTGCATTGGCTATGGAGTCGTTACGGAAATTGAAATATTCCAGATGAATGTGATGCTTCGCTCCGCGGATGGCTTCGAACAAGTCTTCAAATTTCTCCCGCCCGCTTTTGATAAGTTTCACCTTATTGTTGTCAGTGATAGGGATGTTAGAGTACTCGAGGAACTGCATGACAAGGGAGTCGCTTCGAATAAATTGTGTAGTGTCCTCCCGCTGCATCAGCAGGCTGTCAATATTCTGTGTTCGGGCAGTGCCTATAGAGAGAATGGTCGCTATTATTAAAACGTATAATTTCAAAACCTCAGTCTTTATTTAGTTTACAAGAAAACAAAGATACAACATCTCTGTTCTTGGCTTCTTTTTGTCAAGAGCAGATTTAGTATATATTAACAGTGGGTCGCTTTTTCGGGGAAGAATAGGAGTAATGCTTGATAACATCAGGAGATAATTGATTTACTCCTGATGTTATCGGGTGGAAGAGCCGGGCTTCGGGGGCGAAAGCTTACTGCTTTTGGCAGGAATACACCGTCTTCCGGACCGAAAGACACCGTCTGTTTCCTTCGGGACGCACCGTCTTCCGGAAGATCTGCCGGTGATACCACAAAAAAAGGGAAGAGTTGCAACTCTTCCCTTTTACCTCATATTAAATTGAATATATTGTATGTATCTTGTTTACAAAGATAACGCATTCTGATCCTGAAAGCAAGTTTTTTACCTGTTTTTTAGGGCTGTTGCGCACAAATCCCTGTACGGCTTCCGGATTATCTCCGCATCAAGCCATAGACCATGCCTTGCGTGCTCCGAAGAAAGCGAGTACCAGAATGGCGATATAGAGAGATTTCGGATCGAATCCCGCCGTAAGCCCGTGTTGTACCATGGATACAAAAACTTCGCGCAGCGTACTGATAGTGGCTTGCAGACCTCCGAAGGCGAAGAACAGGATGACGCACAATACTGTGCAGACCGTTCCCCATACCTGGATCAACCGGTGGTTTCGTCCCGGTAGATTACGCATGACGCGGCGGCTGAACCCATTATCTTTTACTTCTTGTTTTTGCTCGCTGAAGAATTGCTTCAGGAGTTTATCATCTGTTTCCGTCATAACCGTTTTGTTTTAAGTAAATTGCCAATTTGTCTTTAGCCCTCGACAGGTGCGATTTGACCGTTCCTACCGGGCATCCCGTTATTCCCGCAATCTTTTCTATACTGACATCTTCCATATAGAACAAAGTGATACAGGTGCGTTCTATTTCTTTCAGCGTTCTGAGTGATTGGTAAACATCCATCTGTTCGCCCACGTTCACTTGTTCGGTGCTGTTGACAGCATCCACTTCACGGGCATCCAGATCCGTTGTTTCCTTTCGGCTGCGAATATAATCATAAAATACGTTATAAGCAATTCTGTAAAGCCATGTTGAGAAACTTGAAAGGTTTTTAAAGTTTGCAATGTTTGTGTAGGCTTTTATAAACGTATCTTGTGCCAGATCGTCGCTCAGTTCGCTGTCGCCGCAGGTCAGGTTCAGGAAGAAGCGCCGGACGGGCGACTGATACTTCTGTACCAATTGGTCGAAGGCCCTGGTGTTTCTGAACACCACGACCTGTGCGACTAACGATATATCATTGAGCTGGCTCATTTCTGTTCATTCTGGGTTTCGTCTCTGTGTGTAGGAGTTGTGAAAGGGTCTTCCGGGCGTCCGTGCTGCTGGTTGCGTGAGATGATCCATTGCCCGATTCCGGTGAACAACACCAGCAATCCGATACATCCTATGCTGAATTCGTCTGTGATGGTCCAAAGGAAGATGAACAGTCCGATTCCGGTACAGATGTTCTTGATGCCTTTCGTCCGGTAGTCCTGTGGCAGGCTATCTTTGAAGATTCCTTCCGGCAGGGGTTGTCCGGTTGCCAGTGCCTGTTCCATCAGTTTGTACTTTGCTTTCCGGTTTTTGTATCGGAAGTAGAAAGCAACGAATACGATAAAGAAAGGGAATCCGAATATCAGTATGACGACTATTAAACCTGTCAGTATACCTCCGTTAATAGCTCCTTTGCCCATATTGAACGGAAATTCGTTTCCGAAATCGAAGCTGCTGCTCTGGTAGTCGGTGTCTACGGTACTGCTGTCCACAATGTCCGTGTATTCAGCAACGAAGGTAGAGTCTGAAGAGTCATTGTTGTTTTGGGTGATGGTTTGGTTCTGTGCCATTGCCAGCGAACAGAAGGTCATAGCTACCATCAAAGCGATAAAGATACGTTTCATATTACTGTTGTTTTTTAATTGTTTTTGTTTATTTGTCTGTTAGACGTAGTTCATAGTGCAGAAAGTTGCAAAGAGACGAAATATTTTTGATATTTGCAGCTATTAATACACAAAAGTGATGGAGCTACAAATCATACAGAGCAAGATTTACGAGATACGGGGGCAGAAAGTGATGCTGGATTTTGATCTGGCAGGGTTGTATCAGGTAGAAACCCGTGTTCTGAATCAGGCAGTAAAGAGGAATAGTAAAAGGTTTCCTGTCGATTTTATGTTCCAATTGAATGCGGAAGAATGGGAAATCTTGAAGTCACAAATTGTGATATCAAGTTGGGGAGGTACCCGCAAGCTTCCTTTTGCTTTTACCGAACAGGGGCTGGCCATGCTTTCCGGGGTGTTGAACAGTGATATTGCCATCGAAGTGAATATCTCCATTATGCGCGCTTTTGTGGCTGTCCGCCAATTGGTTTCGGCTCTTCCGGTGAATGATATCACCAGGTTGCAAAATGAAATCAAAGAATTAAAAGAATATGTAGAAGAGGCATTTGCCGATTACAATGACATCAATGAAGATACGAGGATGCAATTAGAATTGATTAATCAGGCAATTGCCGAGTTGCAGGTCAACGACAAACGACCGGACGGGAAATCCCGTAATCCGATCGGTTTTATATCTTATAATAAAGGAGAATGAAATTACCTATATCATTTATCGAATCGACCCGTGCGCTGATGGGGGATGAAGAGTATCAGAAATTATCCGTTGCATTAGAGCAAGAGCCGCCTGTTAGTGTCCGGCTGAACAGCAAGTTTACTGATTCGCTGTCCTGTTCTTCCATTTCAGGGCGCATTCCCTGGGCGGCAGGAGGATATTATCTCAATCAGCGGCTGACGTTCACCTTCGATCCCCTTTTTCATGCCGGATGCTATTACGTGCAGGAGGCCTCGTCGATGTTTGTGGAACAGGTGTTGCGCCGGTATGTCACGGCTCCGGTGAAAATGCTCGATCTCTGCGCCGCTCCCGGGGGGAAGTCTACTCATGCCCGCAGCCTGTTGCCGGACGGGAGCCTGTTAGTGGCCAACGAGGTCATCCGTAACCGCTCGCAGATATTAGCAGAGAATCTGACGAAATGGGGACATCCCGATGTTGTGGTTACCAATAATGACCCTTCTGATTTTTCGCGGATCGGTTCCTTCTTCGATGTCATATTGGCTGATGTGCCCTGTTCGGGTGAAGGGATGTTTCGTAAAGATCCCGGTGCCATAGAAGAGTGGAGCCCTGAAAACGTGGAAATCTGCTGGCAACGCCAACGCAGGATTATCACCGACATCTGGCCTTGTCTGAAACCGGGAGGAATCCTGATTTACAGTACCTGTACCTATAATACTCGGGAAGACGAAGAGAACATTGCCTGGATCAGGCAGGAATTCGGAGCAGAACCGCTGCCGCTTACCGTTCCCGAAGAGTGGAACATTACCGGTGGTTTGCTCGTCGGGGCCGATGCGCCTGTCTACCGCTTCCTGCCTCATAAAACACAGGGAGAAGGTTTTTTCCTCGCCGTGCTTCGCAAGCCGGAAGAAGCAGAAGAAACGGATGGAGGCTTCCATTTTCCGAAGAAAAAGAAGCCGAAAGGTGAAACGGCTGCTTCATCGGTATCCAAAGAGAATCTGGCCGTTGCCAGAGGCTGGTTGCCAACTTCCGACAAATATGATTTGTTGGTGAACGGTGCTGTGATTACTGCTTTTCCTGCACTTTTTCTGGATGATTTAGCTATGCTTCGTTCGTCTCTCCGCATTGTCCAGGCAGGCACGGAAGTAGCCGAAGTCAAAGGGAAAGATCTGATTCCGGCACATGGGCTTGCCATGAGCCGTCTGCTGGAAACATCGCTTTTCCCGACCGAAGAGCTGACTTACGAACAAGCCATTGCCTATCTGCGGAAAGAAGCCATCACTCTCTCGCCCACTGTTCCCAGAGGATACGTGCTGGTCACTTATAAAAAGACACCTTTAGGATTTGTGAAGAACATCGGCAATCGTGCCAATAATCTTTATCCGCAAGAGTGGCGTATCCGAAGCGGATATTTGCCCGAGGACATACGGACATTATGATAGTTCACTCAATATTCACACAAACAAGCTTATTAATGAAAACAAACTTTTATCATCTTTTGGTCTGGCTGGTTGCTTTTAGTATAGGTGTTCCGGCTATGGCTCAGACTGGTACGGAAAGGGTAAAACCTTTCAGTCATTTATCTGTTTCGCTGAATGCGGGAACACTGGGAGGAGGATTGCAGGTGGCTGCTCCGTTGAACGATTATCTGGGACTTCGTGCCGGATTCTCTTTGTTGAAGTTCAATTATAATTATGATTATGACGGAACCTATGAAGGTCCGTTGCCGGCAAATGCCCGTGTCGGTAATGAGGATCCGGATAGATATTATACGGTTCCTTTGAAGGCCAAAGCAAATATGGCAAACGGAATGGTGTTGCTTGATTATTTCCCGTTCAGAAGATCAGTCTTCCATGTGACTGCCGGACTGCTTTTCGGAACGTCGTCCATCCTGAAAGTGTCGGGTGAGACAGACGAACGGATTGAGGTGGGAGATATTATCATCGAGCCGGGGGCTGACGGACGTGTGGAAGCTGCTCTGAAAACCAATGCCGTGAAGCCTTACGTCGGACTCGGATTCGGGCGTTCGGTGGCTCACTCACGCGTAGGTTTCAAGTTCGAATTGGGAGCTATGTTCCATGGCAATCCGAAGATTGAAGCAACTACCGGAAAAATCGTGGAAGATGCGGTTGACCAGGAACTGAGCCGTTTCAATAAATTCCTGAAAAACTTTAAGGCTTATCCCGTACTGAACTTCCAGTTATCTTATCGGATATTCTGACGGACTTTCAGTTGGGGTGTCAAAAGTCTTTTTTACCACGGACTACACAGATTCTCATAGATAATTCATTTTGATAATCAACAGCTTGCAATTCAATCTATGTTAATCTGCGTAATCTGTGGTGAAAAGGGGGGCAACTCAACTCTTATAGTTTATTCTTATATATCTTTGCCATGGCCTTCTGATACTGGTTCTCCAATTGCAGATAGTTCTGTTTGCTCTGATATACTACCGATACTTCTACAAAATATTCTATCATACTGATTTGTCCGCCTGTCAGTGCTTGTTTCAGCAAAGATAAATCCTGTTGTGCCTGAAAGGTTTTCTCGTATTCTTCCATTGAAGTACGTAGTGTGTGGGCTTCGCGGTAAAGTTGTGTCAGTTCCGATTCCACCTGTACCGAAGTATTGGCCCGTTGCAAGTCGATGTTCAGTGACTGTGCTTTGGCTATCTTCACTTTGTTGCGGTTCTCGAACAGGGGGAATGAGAAACCTACGACAACTCCGTTGAAAGGCTCGCCCGATTCGGTATTCCGACGGTATCCCAGTTCCAGCTTCGGAAGCCATTGCGATTTGTTGACTGTGATTTGTTTGCGGGCGGCGGCACTTTCACTGTTGAGAGCCTGCAGTGTGTAGTCCGATGCCAGAACTTCCGTTTTCAGTTCTTCGTAATTGGTAGGAAAGATAACAGCCGGATAGTCGGAGTCTTCAAACACGACCGGTATGTTTCCGTTCAGTGCCGTCAGCTCCTGTATTTTATTCCGAAGGGCCGTTTCGTTTAACGATGCTTCTGTTTTCACGTTCAGCAGTTCCAGATTGATCTTATTGGTTTCGATCACGTTGGCATCTCCTGTTTGCAAACGTTTGGCATACATGGCAGATAGCTCCTCGGCGTTTCGCAAACGTTCTGCCAGTATCTGTTGTTGCTTGCGCAACATGATGATATCCAGACAAACATCTTTAGCCTGTAACAGAATATTTTGGCGGAATACATTTTTTTGCCCGTCAAAAGCACCGGACTTCAGTCGGTTCAGTTGATTGCGGGTGGCATACAGGCTCGGAAAGTCGAAACTTTGGGAGACTACAAGCTCACCGATCGTATTATTCTTATCTTTGTTGTTCCACAAATGGGCATACGAAAGGGTAGGGTCAGGCAGATTATTGTCCGTTCGGGCTTCCAGCTTCTGTGAGGCAATCAATTGTGCGTTGGCTTGCAACTCTTTATTATTGGTTTCGATGTTGCGCAGTACCCCGTCTATACCGGTTTGTGCCTGCAATCCGGATAGCGCAAAGAGGGTGGCGGCAAGTATGGTTATTCGTTTCATATGATTATTGGGGTTTATGGCTTCACATCTCTGAGGGTATATCGAAATTCGTATTCACCACAGAGTATCACAGAGTTCCACAGATGACTATCAAGTTATCAATAGATTAAGGTAACTCTGTGGTGCATGATGACACACTCTCAGGAGTGAGGCCTTTTATTATTTTCTTTTTCCGTTCATCATCAGATAAACAATCGGGATAATAAATCCGTTCAGGAAAGTCGACGTCAACAGACCGCCCAGGATTACCTTTGCCATCGGACTTTGAATTTCGTTACCGGGCAGACTTCCGCTTAATGCCAGCGGTATCAGTGCCAGAGCGGACGAGAGGGCTGTCATTACAATCGGGTTCAGACGGTCGAGTGATCCACGGATAACGCTGTCGTATACTCCCAATCCTTCTACCTGTTGCAGGTGGTTGTAATGGCTGATAAGCAACATACCGTTACGTGTGGCGATACCAAACAGCGAAATGAAACCGATGATGGCCGGGATGCTGATTTCTCCCGTTGTGATCAGCAAGGCAAACACACCTCCGATCAGTGCCAGAGGCAGGTTTATCAGGATGACCGCCGACTCCTTCACGCTGCGGAACTCATGATACAGCAGCAAGAAGATCACTACAATGGACATGAATGAGGTCAGTGCCAGAGTGCGGCTGGCTGCCTGCTCGCTTTCAAATTGTCCGCCGTATTCAATGTGATAACCTTCGGGGAGCTTGATTTGTTCGTCCACCTGCTTTTGAATATCATTTACCACACTTCGCAAGTCACGATCGGCTACGTTGGCAGAAATGACGATTTTGCGTTTTACGTTTTCGCGGTTGATGGTATTCGGCCCCATAGCCGAAACTACGTCGGCAATGTAACTCAACGGCACTTTCTTTCCGTCCTGTGTGTCTACCATCAGGTTGCGTATCTTTTCGGCTTCGTCACGGAAATTGTTTTCCACTTTCACAATCAGGTCGAAGCTCTTACCCTGTTCGTATACTTGCGAAATCACTTCACCGGCCAATGCCACATTAATAAATTCAGAGAATTCCGGCAGAGTAATGCCATATTTAGCCAGCATTTCCCGTTTGGGGGTGATCTTCAATTGCGGACGTTCGATCTGCTGTTCTACGTTCAGGTCGGCGATGCCCGGAATGTTGCCGATAGCCCCTTTTATCTGGTTGCCCAGAGAGAACATCTTGTTCAGGTCGTCACCGAACAGTTTGATGGCGATATTGGCTTTGGTACCACTGAGCATAGCGTCGATACGATGGCTGATGGGCTGTCCTATTTCGATATTTGCTCCGGTGATGGTACCTAATTTCTCTCGTACATCCGCCATCAGTTCGGTACGCGAGCGGTCTTTCAGTTCGAATGGCGCTTCTATTTCCGATACGTTCACACCTAAGGCATGTTCGTCCAGTTCGGCACGTCCGGTCTTGCGGGCCACTGTCTGTATCTCGGGGATGGATAGCAGAAGTTCCTCGGCACGGTGTCCCATCTTATCGCTCTCTTCGAGTGAGATACCCGGCAACGAACTGATGTTGATAGTGAATGACCCCTCGTTGAACGGCGGAAGGAACGAGCGTCCCAAAGTGAAGAAGAATCCCAGAGCGATGATGAATAGCCCGATGGTACTTCCCAAAGTTACGCGTTTGTGGGATAATACCCAAGTCAGTGCTTTTTCATACCCTCCTTTCATCCAGCGCGCTACGAGGGCCTCTTTCGGGAGTTTGTCCCCTTTGTCTTTACCCAGCAGATAAGAGCAAAGTACCGGGGTCAGTGTCAATGCCACTATCGTCGAGGCAAATAATGCTACGATGAAGGCAATGCCCAGCGGAACCAGCATGCGTCCTTCCATACCGGAAAGGAAGAAGAGAGGCACAAAGCTGACGACAATAATCAGCGTAGAGTTCAGGATAGGCATACGAACCTCTTTGGAAGCGTTGAATACCACCTGGATAACTGAAAGGCGTTCACTCTCGGGCAGGAGGCGGTTCTCACGCAACCGTTTGTATACGTTTTCTACATCGACAATGGCGTCGTCCACCAGCGAACCGATGGCGATGGCCATACCTCCCAGACTCATGGTATTGATGGTCAGTCCCATGAAGTGTAAGGTAAGGATGGAGACAAGCAGTGAGAGAGGCAGTGTCACCAGTGAAATGACCGTAGTCCGAACATTGGCAAGGAACAGGAACAAGACGATGACTACAAAGATGCCGCCCTCAAAGAGTGACTTCTTTACATTGCTGATGGAACTCTCGATGAAACGGCTCTGGCGGAAAATGTCGGTAGATACTTTTACATCCGGTGGCAGATTCTTTTGCAGGTCTTTCAGTGAAGCTTCCAGTTTATCGGTCAGTTCCAACGTACTGGTGGAAGGTTGTTTGGTGACGGTCATCAGTACTGCGGGTTTTCCTCTTTCCGAGGCGGTACCCAGTTTGGGAGCTTTCGGGCCAATCCGGACATCGGCTATGTCTTCCAGCAGTACGGGTACGCTATTGATGCTTTTTACCACTGCTTTGCCCAACTGATCTACTTTGGCGGTAGAAAGTACGCCGCGTACAATGTACTCGTTGCCATACTCGTAAAGTACTCCTCCGTTTGCATTCAGGTTCATTCCCCGGGTGACGGTCATCACCTCGTTCATCGATACACCGTAATGACGCATACGTTCCGGATCGAGTTGAATCTGATATTCTTTCAATTCACCTCCCAATACGGCTACCTGTGCTACACCTCCGGTAGAGAGCAGGCGCGGACGGATGGTCCAGTCGGCAATGGTGCGCAGGTCGAGCATGGAAGTCGAGTCGGCTGTTAATCCGATAATCAGGACTTCACCCAGAATGGACGACTGTGGTCCCAGTGTCGGTTTACCTACATTCGAAGGAAGTTCTTCGCCTACGATGGCCAGCTTTTCGCTTACAATCTGGCGGGCGAGGTATATGTCGGTTCCCCAGTCGAATTCTACCCATACGACAGAGAATCCGTTGGTCGAAGACGAACGTACACGGCGCACACCGGTGGCACCGTTTACGGCTGTTTCTACGGGAAAAGTCACGAGTTGTTCCACCTCTTCGGCTGCCATACCGTTGGCTTCGGTCATAATGACCACCGTCGGGGCATTGAGATCGGGGAACACGTCTACTTCGGTATGCATGGCGGTATAAGTTCCGCCAATCAGCAACAGTACCGAGGCTACAAGCACCAGGATACGGTTCTGAAGTGAGAAATGTATGATTTTATTTAACACAATATTCTTTGTTTATAGTTTGTAACCTATGATTTCCGGACTTATTTCAATCGTTCGATTGTAAATCTTCCAATCGTAAATCTTTTAATGTTCGTGACTGTGTGCAGGTATTGCGTTGCTTGCTGAAGCCAGTTTTACCTGATAAGCACCTTGGGTCACTACCCGGTCACCGGCTTTAACACCCGAAAGTATCTGTACGCTCTTGCCGTTATCGGCTCCGAGGGTGACTTCCTGTTTCTTATATCCTTCTTCATCCAGTTGCAGATAGACGAAGAATAGGCCCTGTTCTTCGGTTAGTGCGGTGCGTGGAAGCGATATCACGTTTTCCATGGGTGACGACAGCAGGTATACTTCAACGAACGAACCCGGAATGATGTCACCCTTATTGTCGAATTCGAAAGTGACCGGCACGTAAAATGAATTGTCGCCGGCCGATTTGCCGAATGACAAAAGGCGGCCGTTCAATCCTTTCAGTTCGTATACTTTATCATCATACGGTGTCTTGAAATTGGCCGAACCGATGGTGCGCAGAGACGGATAGTATTTCTCCGAAACTTCGGCTCGCAGGAAGAGACGGCGGTTCTGTGTAACGCTGACCAATGGCTGGCCGATGGTCACGTAATCTCCTTCTTTCACCAGGATATTCTTTACGAATCCGGCAATAGGGGAAACCACAGCTTGTCCGCCTGCCGAATGATTCTTGGCAAGTGCTTCATAACTGATACGTGCATTTTCATAATTTTGTTCTGCTTGTGCAAACTCTTTGTCGGATACGATTTTGTTTTTTACAAGTGCTTGCATACGCTCGTACTCCTTCTTGGATATTTCGTAGGCGATGCGGGCACGTTGTACCGGGTCGCCATCGGCAATGTTGCTGGATGAAATGGTCACCAATGCAGTGCCTTTGCCCACACTCATGCCCTCGGTCACTTTACCGCGAAAACTAACGACACCGGCCACAGTAGCTACCGCTACGGATTCGTCTCCCTGTGCAGCCAGCACTTGCCCGCTCGTTTTTATCACTTGTTCAAAAACTTCCGGTGCGATGACGCTTGTTTTCACTCCGGCTGCTTCAGCTTTTACTTTCGGCAGGATGATTTCGTCACTGTGTCCGGCTGCCGGTTCGGTACCTTGGCTGTGTTCTTCACCCTCGTGATCATGCCCTTCATGATCTTCGCCTTCGTGATTGTGGTTTTCACCTTCATGGTCGTGGTCATGTGCTTCTGTTCCATGGTCGTGGCCTTCGTGATTGCCACCCGATTTACTGTTGCAGGAACCCAGGATAAACAATCCGAGGATTCCCATAAAGATAAGTTTCTTCATGATGATATAAATTCTTTACTTTTGATGATTCTGGGAAGTAGATCTGTGTAGTCTTTAAACCAAAGGGCATTTGGTTTAAAAACAAGGCATCGTTGGTTTTAAAGGAATATCCCATTGATTTTAAACCAACCAACGGTCAGTAGATTCCTAACCTTACGAAATAGGGCTTATAAGCCTATACAACAGGGTATGGAGGGGCACGAAGACCGAAGGCACAGTTGATAACCGTGCTGTGAAGAGATTCCCGGTAGGCGTAATAATTCTTAATACGCCGCTCTTGGGGCTTGAATAAATTCTCTATGATAAGGTCCGTAAATAAGATGGCAGTAAACAGATAGTGAGGGCTGTGGTCTGCCTGTACGGATGGGGTTGGCGAATTGAGACGTGTCATACATCCGTCATTGCAGCACGAATCGTTGCCCGGATGATGATGGTGTCTGGGACACTGGGGTTCCGGTGTCACGTCGTTTTTCATACAAATCACGCCGTTGGCATGGTGGTGATGGGGAATGACAGGTACCACCAGCATAATAATGCTGATGAAGAGCAGAAAAGAGAGTATGTACCGTTTATTCCTCATTCTTATTTTTATATTGAGCCACAAAGATAGTCTATCATCGGGTAAAAAACAAACAGTGTTACTTAAAAAACAAAAAGACAAGCAGATAACTACTTGTCTTTTCAGAAGAGAACGTCAGAAACGTTTATTTTTTCTTTCCTCCTTTGTCTTTGGTGCATTGGGCGTCTTTACATCCGGTTTTAGTTTTGCAATTGGCTTTTTCTTTGCATCCGTCAGATGTTTTCTTATCAGCTTCTTTTTTGCAACATGCTTTTTCTTCCTTTTTACAGCATGCTTTACCGTCTTTCTTGTCACATTGCTCTTTTTTGACTTCTTTCTTTTTCACGTCCTGAGCTTGGGCAGTAGTACCGGCCATGCACATTGCTGCAACAAAAGCAGCACAGAAAACTAATTTCTTCATACAGTTTCTTTTTTAGTTGATTAAAATGGGGTTTGTACCTCTCTGTTTTAATTAAACGGGTAAAAGTTACCATATGTTAGTTATCAAATATTAAATAAGATAAGGTGCGGCAATTTTATTTCTCCAGCTCCCGCAGCGAATCCATTTTTTTCTTTTCAAGGAATTCATAAATGCCACACAGGTGTTCTGTTACTTTTTTGTTGCCAAACTCATATACCTTGGTCACCAGCCCGTCCAGGAAGTCGCGGTCGTGTGATACTACAATCAGTGTACCATCGAAATCTTTCAGCGCCTGTTTCAGAATGTCTTTGGTTTTCAGGTCGAGGTGGTTGGTCGGTTCGTCAAGAATCAGCAGGTTTACAGGTTCGAGCAACAGCTTGATCATGGCCAGGCGTGTACGCTCACCTCCCGAGAGTACCTTTACTTTTTTCATCGACTCTTCCGGTCCGCCAAACATGAATGCTCCCAGCAGGTCACGTATTTTATTACGTATCTCTCCTTTGGCCACGTCATCGATAGTCTGGAATACAGTCAGGTTCTCGTCCAGTAACGATGCCTGATTCTGCGCAAAGTATCCTATCTGCACATTGTGCCCCAACGTCAGGGTACCGTCATGTTCTATTTCGTTCATGATACATTTTACCAACGTTGATTTACCTTCGCCGTTTTTGCCGACAAATGCTACCTTATCTCCGCGTTCGACTGTAAGTGTGGCATTTCGGAAAACAACATGGTCACCATAGGTTTTACCTACTCCCTCCATAATGACAGGATAGTTTCCCGAACGTGGGGAAGGTGGAAACTTCAGGCGCAATGCTGATGTGTCTTCTTCGTCCACTTCCAATATTTCCAGTTTCTCAAGCATTTTTACACGGCTTTGTACCTGAAGTGTTTTCGAGTAGGTACCTTTGAAGCGTTCGATGAAGTCTTTTGTCTCAGCGATAAACTTCTGTTGTTCTTCATAGGCTTTCTGTTGCTGTTCGCGGCGTTCTTTACGCAATTCCAGGTATTTGGAATAGTTTACTTTGTAGTCGTAAATACGTCCCATGGTCACCTCGATGGTGCGGGTAGTAATGTTATCGACGAATTTTCGGTCGTGACTGATGACAATTACCGCCTTTCCGTTATTGATCAGGAAATCCTCCAGCCATTGGATGGATTCGATATCCAAATGGTTGGTAGGCTCGTCCAGTAAAAGTACATCCGGCTTTTGCAATAAAAGTTTTGCCAGTTCGATGCGCATCCGCCATCCGCCACTGAAGTCACTTGTTTGCCGGTGGAAGTCTTCACGCATGAATCCTAAACCGAGCAGTGCTTTCTCTACATCCTCTTCGTAGTTGGTGGCATCGATGGCGTAGAACTTTTCGCTGAGGGCCGACACATTTTCTATTAGCTCCATATAGCTGTCGCTTTCATAATCTGTGCGTGTTTCCAACTCTTTGTTCATACGTTCTATTTCGGCTTCCATCTCGTGAAGGTGAGCAAAAGCTTGCGCTGTCTCTTCGAAAACCGTCCGTCCGTCTTCTGTCATCAGGTGCTGGGGCAGATAAGCAATGACGCACTCTTTAGGGGCAGATATTCTGCCACGGGTAGGCTGGCGTACTCCTGCCAGAATTTTGAGCAAGGTACTTTTGCCGGCACCGTTTTTTCCCATGAGCGCGATGCGGTCTTTTTCGTTAATGACAAATGAAATATCGCTAAATAAAGTGGTTCCGCCGAATTCCACGGCCAATCCGTCTACTGAAATCATATCGCTTCTTTAAATTTTAGCCGCAAAGATAATCAAAACTATGATTTTTTTTTATACCTTGCGGGCTGAATCGAATAAGATTGAATGTAGAATTAAAAGTAAACCTATTATATAAAATGGAAAATGAAGAAATAAAAAGTCTTCGTCCTCTTATTCTTGTGGCCGAAGATGATGATAGTAACTTCAAATTGATTAAAGCTATTATCGGTAAAAAATGCGACATTCTATGGGCAAAGAACGGTGAAGAAATGCTGAATTTATACCGTGATCACGGAAAAGAAGCGTGGGCTATTTTAATGGATATTAAGATGCCGATTATGAATGGACTGGAAGCAACCCGGATCATTCGTCAACAAGGAGCTACCCTGCCTATCATCATGCAGACTGCTTATGCCTTCAGTTCGGACCGGGATAATGCCATCGAGGCCGGTGCAACCGAGGTGCTGGTAAAGCCCATTACGGTAAGTGCTCTCCGGAATTGCCTGAATAGTTATTTCCCCGAGATTAAATGGTAAGATTATATCCTCTTAAAATAAATAGGGCTGACTTCAATAATGAAATCAGCCCTATTTATTTTAAGAGGATATTTGTTTTCAGATTTCTGTTTCCATTTGGAATTTACGGCTTACCTTCATTAGATTGATCGTGTAAGTCACTACGTTTTGTGCTTCTTGAATCATGGTCAGATAAACCATGCTCACTTTAATACTGCCTGTTTGGCTCTGGATACGCTGTAACTCCTGGCGCTTCAGATGTGAGAGTTGTGAGTTCAGTTCGTTTGCACGGCGCAAATCTTCCTCAAAGTTATTGTAATTGTTGGTTTCTAACTTCTGGCGGCATTGCTGGATCAGATAGGTGATGTCCTCGGCTACATCTCCGAATTCACCTTTCTGGATGGCATCCAGCGGATTGAAGTTATTGTCGATATGTTCAAGGCAGGGCTCGCACAGACGGCTGATACTGTATACCAATTCACTGGCAAAGTCATTTCCCTGATAGTAATAAAGTCCTTTTTCAAGTACGGTGTTATTATCCAGTTTGCACATTGCTACAGTCCCGGTGCGTTTCATCTGTTTGATCAGTTGTTTTTCGAATTTGGTAGATCCCATTGCTCTGCGTAGTCCGCGGAGGTTTTCGTGTAAGAACGATGTGACGGTCAGTTCGAAGTTTTGTTCTGCATATTCCAATACTTTGCCCAGTTCTTCACGTGTGTGTTTGCGCATCAACGACAAGGCTTCGTGGCTACTTGTAGCTTGCATCAGTTGTTTCAGGGTTTCATTGCCTTTTTCCTTTTCTTTTTTCTTCTTGTATATCAACTGGCTGCGGATCAATGTGAATGCTGCCAGTCCGATCAGTGCGATGATGGCAATGCTGCCTCCGAAATGGATGATCATAGCAACGAAGAAACAGATGGTGAAAGCGGCTCCGGCTGTGATGAACCATCCGCCAATGACACTTAGTACACCTGTGATGCGGTAAACGGCTGAATCACGTCCCCAGGCACGGTCGGCAAGTGAAGTACCCATGGCCACCATGAAAGTAACATAAGTGGTAGAGAGGGGGAGTTTCAGTGAAGTACCCACGGCGATCAGAAGGCCGGCAAGTACCAGATTGACAGAGGCACGAACCAGGTCGAATGCCGCTCCGTCGGCTATGATGGCTTCGTCTTTGCGGAAGCGGGTATCCATCCAGCGTTTGGCGCTTTCGGGAGTAATACGTGAAATGCCATTGGCAAGCGTGAGGCTGAAGCGTACCAAGGTACGTGCTATCGGTGTGCTTCCGAAGTTCTCTTCTCCTTCATCCTGGCGGGAGAGGTCTACTGAAGTCTTGATTACTGCATGTGCTTTTTTGGAGGTGCACAAGGCATATACCATGATGGCTCCGGCACCTATCAGGAAGTACCACGGTGTTTTGGCTGAACCCATCAGTGAGGTCATCAGGAAACCATCAGGACCTACAGCGGTTCCGTTAGCTGTATAATCCATAAAAGAAGAGTAACCAGCCAAAGGTACACCGATGAAGTTGACAAGGTCGTTACCCGCAAATGCCAATGCCAATGCAAAAGTTCCCAGCAGGACAACTACTTTGAATACATTTACTTTCAACCAGTGTAATATCTGCATCAGGATGGTAGAGATGACGAAGAAACAGCTTACCAGCATCATTGTATTTTCTTGTACCCACTGCTTGTTTTCAGAAGTCATGAACGAGCTGTCCTTCAATCCTTTTATTACCATGAAATAGATGATGGCAGTGGAAGCGATGCCACCGAACAGGGCAATGCTGTATTTCATCTTGTTTTTATAATTGAATGTAAACACCATACGTGCCAACCACTGTACAAGCATACCGAAGAAGAAGGCAATGGCAACTGAGACAAAGATTGCCATGATGACGGACAGGGCTTTGTCGGTGTTGATAAGATCTCCCAGTCCCAGCGTGTCGCTGTTGTGCACTTTAATCAGTGCCAGGGCAAAAGTACCTCCGAGAAGTTCGAATACCATCGAAACGGTGGTGGAGGTAGGCATTCCCATTGAGTTGAAAACGTCGAGCAGGACGACGTCCGTCAGCATTACGGCAAGCAGGATGCACATGATTTCGGCAAAGTAGAAATGCTCCGGTTGGTAGATGCCGTGTCTTGCAATGTCCATCATGCCGTTTGATAAGGAGGCCCCGATGAAGATGCCGGCACCGGCTATAAACAATATTGTTTTGAAAGATGCCGCCTTCGCTCCGACAGCCGAATTCAGGAAATTTACCGCATCGTTACTTACGCCGACCATCAAATCGAATACGGCAAGCACGAATAGGAAGATAATGATACATAGATAAATTGTCTCCATAAATGTGTATGTTATTTCTGGCTGCAAAGGACGGATTTTCGTATTGCAGAGAAATGTCATACATGTTACAGAAATGTTTCATTCTTCTCTTTAAGGTAATTATAAAAGGTATACTGTGCCCTGACCGGTGCAGCACTTGCTTTGAATTTGAATATGTTATTCAGCTTTTCGTCAACGAAGCAGGCCTTTTGATTGTCTGATAGCTGGATATGCAGCATGTCGACGATTTCTTCCCGTAATTCACTGTCGAGGACAGGCACCACGGCTTCTATTCGCCGGTACAAGTTTCGGCGCATCCAGTCGGGTGAACCCAGATATACTTTGGGATGTCCGGCGTTACCGAAATACCAGATGCGGGCATGCTCCAGGAAACTGTCTACAATACGGGTGACACGTATGTTACGGCTGTATTCCTGTCCGGGGATCAGGCAACAAATGCCCCGCACAATCAGGTCTATTTTTACACCCCTTTGTGACGCTTCATAGAGTCGGTCAATCATGATAGGGTCCTGCAAGGCATTCATCTTCAGAATAATCCTGCCGCCTCTTCCTTTCTCGGCCAGTTCGATCTCCTTATCGATCAATCGGTTTAGTTCGGGAATCAGATTGAAACGGGCCACGAGCAGCCGGGTGAACTTGGGATTTTCTTTACCGCGCAAGGTACGGAAGAGGTTGGTAAGGTCATGTACGATGACCGGATTGCTGGTGAATAATCCGCAGTCCGCATATAGCGTTGCTGTCTTTTCGTTGAAATTGCCGGTACTGATGTAAGCATAGCTGTGAATCTTTTCTCCGTTGAAACTACGGCGACGTATAAGGGCCACTTTGGCGTGAACTTTCAGTCCCGGTATACTATATATGATATTGATGCCGGCGGCTTTCATCATTTCGGCAGTGGCAAGATTATTTTCTTCATCAAAACGGGCTTTGAGTTCTACAAATACCGTTACTTTTTTGCCATTCTGTGCCGCGGCAATCAAGGTATTGATGACAGCCGAATTTTCCGCTACCCGATATTGCGTCACCATGATCTCCCGGGTCTCGGGATCGTGCACGGCTTCGTAAAGGAAATGAATGAAATGGTCGAAAGAGTGGTAAGGGTAGTATAATAACAGATCTTTCTTTTCTACGTAACTGAAAATAGACTCCTTATCATTCAGCCGGTTCAGTTTCATCGGTACAGGTTTCTCCATCCGGGGAATAGAATGGCTGGGATTGGGCAGATGGCGCAGGTCTTCCAGATTCAGATGTTTGTCTCCCGGTACCAACTCTTCACGTTGGATTCGGAAGGCATCTACCAGAAAGTCCAGAAAATCGTCAGGCATGGCACGGTCATATACAAAACGGCATACAGCACCTATCTTGCGTTTTTTAATCTTTTTCTTTACTTGCTCCACCAAATCGACGCTGCTGATGGTATCGTCTATCATGATGTCGGCATCTCTCGATATCTTGATGCAATAACTACAGTCCACTTCGTAGCCCGGGAAGATGACACCAATATTGGCTTTGATAATATCTTCGATAAACATCAGGTAATAATATTTCCCATGTTTGGGCAGTTCGATGAAACGGGGCACTTTACTATATGGCAGTTTCATTACAAAGTATTGCAAATGGTTGGCATCTTCTTTCTTTGTGTCTTTCAGAAACAGGCGGACAGCCAGGTAGAGCCGGTTGTCGCGTAGAAAAGAGATCACTTTGTCTTTGGATACCGGTACCGGTTGCAAGTAGGGAAATATCTCTTCGTGGAAAAAGTCTTTTACGAACTGCTGGTGAAAAGGCTCAACGTTACGGCTTTGGTAAAAAATGACATGATTTTTGCGTAATGCAGGTATAATCTTCTTTTCATAAATGTGGATACGGTCTTCCAGTTGCCGGTTCACTTCCCTGTTGATTTCTTCCAGCAAAACCTTGGCTGACTGCTGGGATTCTTCTGATCCTTCTGTTACGCCGGAGGCAACAGCTTTGTGGTCGGCTACTCTGATTTTATAGAATTCTTCCAGGTTGGAAGAATAAATAGAGATAAAATTGATACGTTCGTAGAGTGGCAATCGATCGTTATCAGCTTCCAGAAGTACCCGGTAGTTGAATGACAGCCAACTGATATCTCTCTTAAAGTATTGGTATTTGTTTCCCATTTGCATATAAGGTTTGCCCAAATATAGTTACCTTTGCAGAGATAAACAAAGAAAGTATGACAAAAGTTGGTTTATTGTCCGATACACACGGCTGGTGGGACGAAAAATACTTGCAATATTTTGAAACTTGCGATGAAATCTGGCATGCCGGAGATATTGGTTCAGTGGAGGTAGCGCAGAAATTGGCGGCTTTCCGCCCTTTCCGTGCTGTGTATGGTAATATTGACGGGCAGGAAATTCGCCGGATGTTTCCTCAGGTGAATCGTTTTACGGTGGACGGTGCCGAAGTGCTGATGAAGCACATCGGGGGATATCCTGGAAATTATGACCCGTCTGTCAAGGGAAGCTTATTGGTGCATCCACCTAAGTTGTTTATCAGCGGACACTCGCATATATTAAAGGTAAAATACGATAAGACACTGGACATGCTTCATATCAATCCCGGTGCTGCGGGAATGTCCGGATTTCATAAAGTACGTACAATGGTCCGTTTTGCCATAGATAATGGTGTGTTCAAGGATTTGGAAGTGATTGAACTGGCCGGTTAATAAATTTGTATTTTTATTTTGTCACGTCAGATTTCTTTCCGTTCTTTGTCACAGGTTTGAGAGATGTAAGCCATAAGCAATGTGCTACAAATTACAAGTAACTGTGCGAGATACTTATGTATTGTTTATTACAGTATGTAATCTGTAGCCCGTAACTCATAATGTTCAAAATATGAAAGGAATTATTCTTGCCGGTGGCAGTGCCACCCGACTCTATCCGCTGTCAAAAGCCATATCGAAGCAAATGATGCCGGTGTATGACAAGCCGATGATATACTATCCGCTTTCTACATTGATGTTGGCCGGAATACGGGAAGTGCTGGTTATCTCTACTCCCCGTGACCTGCCGTTGTTCCGTGAACTTCTGGGTACCGGTGAGGAGTTTGGAATGTCCTTTTCATATCGGGTGCAAGAACAGCCGAATGGACTTGCTCAGGCTTTTGTATTGGGAGCTGACTTTCTGGATGGCGAACCGGGTTGCCTGATATTGGGAGATAATTTGTTTTATGGGCAGGGTTTCTCAGCCATGCTTCGCCGGGCGGCTACTCTTGAGAAGGGAGCTTGTATCTTTGGATATTATGTGAAAGATCCTCGTGCTTACGGAGTAGTGGAGTTCGATGAAAGTGGAAAGGTGATTTCGTTAGAGGAAAAGCCGGCTGTACCTAAAAGTAACTATGCGGTACCCGGACTTTATTTTTATGATGCCACGGTGACGGAAAAGGCACTTGCTCTGGAACCTTCTGTCCGGGGGGAATATGAAATAACTGATTTGAATAAATTATATCTCGGTGAGGGAACGCTGAAAGTGGAACTTTTCGGGCGCGGTTTTGCCTGGTTGGATACGGGAAACTGCAACAGCCTGCTTGAGGCATCCAACTTTGTAGCCACTATTCAGAACCGCCAGGGGTTTTATGTGAGCTGTATTGAAGAAATAGCTTGGCGTAACGGATGGATTTCTTCATCCCAACTGAAAGCTCTGGGCGAGAAGTTGGGAAAAACCGAATACGGTAAATATCTGATAGACTTAGTAAATTAATAAATCAATCATAAAGAATATGAAAACTTATCTTGTAACCGGTGCTGCCGGATTTATCGGTGCCAATTATCTGAAGTATATTCTGGCTAAACACAGCGATATCAAAGTGGTAGTGCTCGATGCACTGACTTATGCCGGAAATCTCGGAACAATTGCAAACGACATTGATAACGAACGTTGCTTTTTTGTAAAAGGTGATATTTGTGATCGTGAACTGGCTGACCGTCTTTTTGGTGAGTATAAATTTGACTATGTAGTTAACTTTGCTGCCGAAAGTCATGTAGACCGTAGCATTGAGAATCCTCAACTGTTCCTGATGACCAATATTTTGGGAACACAAAACCTGTTGGATGCGGCACGTCGTGCATGGGTGACCGGTAAGGATGAATACGGGTATCCTACCTGGCGTAAAGGAGTACGCTATCATCAGGTATCCACCGACGAAGTTTACGGTTCGCTGGGGGCTGAGGGGTATTTCCATGAAACAACTCCACTCTGTCCGCATAGCCCTTACAGTGCATCGAAGACCAGTGCCGATATGGTGGTTATGGCTTATCATGATACGTATAAGATGCCGGTGACCATCACCCGCTGTTCAAATAATTACGGTCCTTATCATTTCCCGGAGAAATTGATTCCGCTTATTATCAAGAATATTCTTGAGGGCAAGAAACTTCCGGTGTACGGTGATGGCAGCAATGTGCGCGACTGGCTGTACGTAGAAGATCATTGCAAGGCTATCGATTTGGTAGTTCGTGAAGGACTGGAAGGTGAAGTGTACAATGTGGGTGGACATAACGAAAAAACAAATCTTGAGATAGTGAAGTTGACCATTGCGACGATTCACCGCCTGATGTCGGAACATCCCGAATATCGTGAAGTATTGAAGAAGAAAGAAAAGAATGCCGATGGTGAAATCTCGGTTGACTGGATCAATGAAGACTTGATTACGTTTGTAAAGGACCGTCTGGGTCATGACCAGCGCTATGCTATCGATCCGACGAAAATCACCAATGCCTTGGGATGGTATCCCGAAACGAAATTCGAGGTGGGCATTGTGAAAACAATTGAATGGTACCTGAATAATCAGGAATGGGTAGAAGAAGTTACCAGCGGTGATTATCAGAAATATTACGAACGGATGTATAGCAAACGTTAACCGTTTATAATCAGTCCTATTGATAGTAGGATCCCCATAAACAGCATATTTCGCGAAGTTTCGCCCAATATGCTGTTTAGCTTTTTACCGCTGTGTATCTGTACCATCTTTCTCCAGGTCCGGATATGAAAAAACAGGTAAAACTGAGGCAGGAGAGTCGCATATAAATGTCCGCTGAATAAAAACCAGAAACAGAGCCAAGCGGCTATGATGCCGAGCAACAGATAGAAATATCTTCCGAAAGGTTCACCGAAACGAACTACAACCGTCTTTTTCCCGCTTTTCCGGTCGGCATCCCGGTCCCGGTAATTATTAACTACCAGTAATGTATCTACAATCAGTCCGCACACCAATGAAGCAACCGTAACGTCCGGTGTCCAGTTGAGGGCCTGTACATAATAAGTACCTCCTACCGGGACAAAACCAAAAAACACAATGACTAATACGTCTCCCCATCCTTTGTAGGATAACGGGTAAGGACCTGTGGTATACAGGAAAGCAAATAATACACATAGCGCACCTACAAGGATCAATTCCCAGCCGCCATATAATAGGAGGCTACAACCAATCAGGCAGGCGAGGGCTACTGTTATGAATATGCCCTTCTTCATGGCGTTCGCCGAAATCCAGCCTTGTGCACAAGCACGTTCCGGACCGAGGCGGTCTTCCCGGTCGGTACCTTTCAGAAAGTCAAATAAGTCGTTGATAAAATTGGCGGCAATCTGCATTAAGCCGGCAAACAAACAACAGATTAATGCCGGTATCCAACTGAATTTTCCGTCGGCATAAGCCAATGCACAACCAATCATTACCGGGGTAATGGCACCTGCCAATGTTTTGGGACGGGCAGCAAGTATCCATGCCTGTAACGAGTTCCGTCTTACTTCTTCCATTCTCTTTTTCTATATAATTCGTTTCAAGAGAACAAAGATAGGGCAAAAAAATGTATATTTTTGCTTTTTTGCCTATCTTTGCGCTCCTGATATTAGAGAATATGAAGAAAACAATATACTTATTGGCGGCACTTTTATTGCTGCTTTCGTCCTGTAAATCAAAGAAAAACCTGGTTTCTCCGATTGCCTGTCCGGTATTGAATACCGATTCCATTCGTCCGGACAGCTCCGATGTAGTGGCCCGGTTGTTTGCTCCTGATACTTCCGGACTCAAAAGACTTTCTGCCAGACGGAAAGCAGCAGAAAAGGGGCAGGTTGCCTCTTCCGGGATAACGCGTTCGATTCCGCCTGTTGTAGCCCGGGGAACAAATATCACCAGTTCTGCTGTCAGTGTATCTTCTGTTTATCCGGGGATCGACCGGGTGAAAAGATACGAGTTCACCCATCGTGATGTTCCCGAAGCCTTTGATGGTTTCCGTATCGCCTTTATTTCGGACTTGCATTATAAAAGCCTTTTCAAGGAGAAAGGGCTGGAGAGTCTGGTACGTTTGCTTAACGCACAGCATGCCGATGTATTGTTGATGGGAGGTGATTACCAGGAAGGGTGTCAGTTTGTACCCGAACTTTTTGCGGCATTGGCTAAAGTGAAAACACCGTTGGGTACTTATGGTGTGATGGGAAATAACGACTATGAACGTTGTCATGATGAAATTATCCGTGAAATGAAGCGTTATGGCATGCGCCCTCTTGAACATCAGCTTGACACGTTGAGGCGTAATGGTGAGCAGATTATTCTGGCCGGTGTACGTAACCCGTTTGATCTTGCCAATAACGGTGTTTCTCCTACTCTGTCCCTCTCTCCGGCCGATTTTGTGATTCTGTTGGTACACACTCCTGATTATGCCGAAGATGTGTCTGTCGCTAATTCTGATCTGGTGCTGGCCGGACACACGCATGGAGGGCAGGTACGTATTTTTGGCTATGCTCCCATCATTCCTTCGCATTATGGCAGTCGGTTCCTGACAGGGTTGAAATATAATTCAGCTAAAATTCCGATGATTGTAACCAATGGGATCGGTACTTCAAACAAGAATATCCGCATTGGAGCACCGGCCGAAATTGTGATGATTACATTGCATCGTTTGCGGAATGAATAGCTTTGATTTTCGTGTACACAGCCGGGTGAAGGAAATAGCGCACATCTTTTCCGGCAGCCAGAGCTTGACGGATAAAGGTGGAACTGATTTCGAATATCGGAGAATGCGCTAAGTGTACGTTCGGGGGTAGTTGTGAGGCATCTACCGGAAAACCGGGACGAGGATAAACGAGTATTTTATTTTCTGAGACAATACGTTCCGATTCGAACCATTGGTCAAATACTTTCCAGTTGTCAGAGCCTATAATCAGTTGGAATTCCCTTTCGGGATATACTTCTTTCAGACGGTTGAGTGTGTGGACAGTATAGGAGGGACGAGGTAAATGAAATTCAAAATCGGATGCACGGAATCGTGGATATCCTTCAATAGCGAGCTGTACCAGTTGCAGGCGCAGCTCGTCAGACCATAAATCTGCCTGCTTTTTGAAGGGGCTGTGCGGAGTGACCATAAACCAAACTTCATCCAGCCCTTCAAACTCGCACAGATAGTTGGCAAGTGCCAAGTGTCCGATGTGTATCGGGTTGAAAGAGCCGCTGAAGATTCCGGTTTTAGTTTTTTTCATATGCTATAATCACAAATAAGAGAACACAGATCTTATTCCGCATCGATACCCAGAAACTCTTTAATCACTTTTAATGCCTGTGCCTTGGCTGTTGCCAGGTCATCATTGATGATTACTTTGTCAAATTTCGGAGCAAAGCTTAATTCATATTCGGCTTTGGCTATTCTACTTTCAATGACCTCGGGAGCATCTGTGCCACGCCCGATCAGGCGGCGACGTAACTCCTCGATACAAGGGGGCTGGATAAAAAGTGAAAGTGCACGGTCACCATAGAATTTTTTTATATTGCAACCGCCCACCACATCTACATCGAACACTACGTTCTGGCCGGCAGCAAGCTGTTTCTCTACCTGTTCTTTTAAAGTTCCGTAAAATCGATCGGTATAAACTTCCTCGTATTCCAGAAATTCATTGTTTGCAATGCGTTGGCGGAATTCGTCGGGAGTGAGGAAAAAATATTCTACTCCATGCTTTTCATTTCCTCGTGGCGGACGGCTGGTAGCTGAAATGGAGAATGCAAGATTCAGCTGCTGGCCCAACAAATAATTTATAATTGTCGACTTGCCCGATCCGGAAGGAGCAGAAAAGATGATGATTTTGGCTTCACCCTTTTGAGGTGGGGTAGTTATTCTTTCTGTTAAATTCATAATCTGTCGTTGTTACATCACATTCAGCACTTGTTCTTTGATCTGTTCCAGCTCATCTTTCATCTGTACCACAATCTTTTGCATTTCAGCATGATTCGATTTGCTGCCGAGCGTATTGATTTCACGTCCCATTTCCTGAGCGATGAATCCCAGCTTTTTACCTTGTCCGTTACCGTTTTCAAGGGTACTGATGAAATATTTCAGGTGGTTGCTCAAGCGTTGTTTCTCTTCATTGATGTCGAGTTTCTCAATGTAGTAAATCAGTTCCTGTTCAAGACGGTTTTTATCATAATCTACGCTCAGTGTTTTTTCCAGCGCATCTGTGATTCGTTCTTTAACTTTATCCACCCGTTCTTTTTCATAAGGTGTTACCGATTCAAGTAAACGATGAATGTTTTCAATCTTTTCACGGAACTTCTTTTCAAGGGCGGCACCCTCCTGCTTACGGAAATCTACTAAATGTGAAACAGCTTCCTTGACGGTTGCATATACTATTCCCCATTCTTCCTCGCTTAGCTCCTGTGTTTCGGTACGTGTCATCACGTCCGGCATGCGGAGCAGAGTCTGAAACCAGTCAGTGGGTACTGCAATGTGGAGGTTTTCGGAGATAGCTTTGATTTGGTTATAATATCCTTCTACCAATACCTGGTTGATGGGAGTGGCGGCTTCTGCGCACTCTTTCTTTTCCACCCAGAGGCTGAAGTCAACTTTTCCACGTTCCAGCACACGTGCAATTTCATTGCGGAGTTCCATCTCTTTTTCACGGTATGCCGGTGCGATTCGTGCCGACAAATCCATCGCTTTACTATTGAGCGATTTTATCTCTACATTAATCTTCTTATCGGGAAGTTCGGCAGTTGCTTTGCCATATCCCGTCATGGATTGTATCATATTACCAAAAGTTTTGTGCAAAAATACGGGATAATTTTAAGATAACCGCTGTAAATGGATAAAAAAGAAATTTTGTTTAATCGGGCGGCACGGCTCTTTCATTTCTCCCGCCTTCCTCTCATACAAAAAACACGTTTCGATCTTCCATCTTCCACCTTTTAGAGTGCATATCGTTGATTGTGAGATGTATAGATTGGTGGAAGATGCGGTTTTTATGCCATTTATCTTCCACCCCCATCTTCCATCTTCCACCCGCTGTTTTAGGGGATATTTCAGTAGTAACGGTTTGGAAAACAAATGGATATGTCCAATTTCTTATCCGTTAATCTCTCTAAAAGCATTTCATTTCCCTTACTCTCTTTAGTGCAAATGGTCGGATCCTTATCTCAGCCCGGGCATGCGGGCTCATCGGCCCGGGTATGCGGGCTCATCAGCCCGGGTATGTGGGCTTATTAGCCCAGGTATGCGGGATGGGATAAAGAGTTGTATGACAATGGTTAATCTACTACACTTCTCCGGTAATAGCCGGCCGGATTCTTTCTTAAAAAAGAAACAACGAAGTGCTGCTTCCGCATTGTTGTGTGCGAATGGAGGGTTTTGTGGGGGGGACAAGGGAGGAAGGCGGTTGTTAAATGAAAGAGCCGTGGTCCGGCGGAGCATCTTTTGCTTCTGCCGAACTTTCGTGGTAGGCCTTTTCGAGCATTTCATCCAATAGCGAAGTCAATTGCTGGCAGCTCTCTTTTATCTGTTCCGAACATTCTGCCTTTTGGGTGGGCGAAAGTGAAGTGCCTACTATCAGTTGAGTCTGTTTGTTGATGTGATTGAGAGGAATGTGCACATCGTTACACATCGACCGGATGAAGTTCGATTGCATTCGTTCGCTTTCCTGAGCCTTTTGGGTCTGGCGCAGCAACTCTTTTTGTAGTTTGCGGGTACGTTTCAGGTTGATTGAAAGATAAACAGTAAAGCCGATGACAACGAAAGTCAGTAGGATGGTACTGTAAAAAGCAATGTTCCTGATTCGGGTAATAATGTCCGCTTTTTCCAGTTCCAGTTGTGCGACTTCATTTTTTACCTGTATTTCTCCAAGTTCGCCGAGTTGTTCTTTACGGGTCAGTGAATCGGCCAGAAACATAGCCCGGTCGTAAACCTGACAGGATTCTTCGGCACGTCCCATTTCCCGGAGTAATTTGGCTTTGGTCTTATAGTGCGTCACCGAGGCCGTATTGATAGCCTTACCGGTTTCTACCATCTGGATCAGTGAATCACAAAAGGCGAGTGCTTGTGGATATTCGCCCAGACTACTGAAATAACTTTGACTTAAATCGTAGAAAAAAAGTTTATTGCGTAACAGGGCATCTCCTTTTCCGTGACGGACGTAGTTACAATAACGCAGATAATATTCATGTGCTTTCTGTCGCCCTATCAGTTGATGGTTTAGCATCAGTTGCTGGTAGCACAGCACATATAAACTGTTTTTGTAGAAGTAAGGGCGCCGGTGGATTACATCTTCCCGACTGAAATATTCATCCAGTCTTTGCAAGTACTGGTTAGATACTTCCATCAGGCGTTTGCTGTCTTTCAGACTGCGGTAACTCACGCTTAGCATGATATATAGATTGCCTGTAAAGTTTTTGCGGGCAGTAGGTGGAAAACCCTCTGCCAAATTCCATCCTTCTTCCCAATAGGGGAGGGCGTTTTTATAATCTATATTTTCGGTCATAGCCATTAACAGATAATGGATCACTCCGGTGAGGAATAGACGTTCGGCCTTTTCATAAGGCGTTTCCGACTCTTTCCGGTCGTTCAGTTCCTGCTGTATCCGGTTGCAGACTTTTACCCTTTCTTTCCGGGGAGCAAGTTGCAGGAGCCGGGCTTTATAAGTCATTTTGTAATAGGTGGCAAGTCCCTCTTCATCTGAGTTTTCCAGGAGCTTTTCTGCTTCGTTCAGCAGAAGGGTAAGTGAATCTTTCTTTTCCGGATCCTGCATATAGTGAATGGTGAGTGTACTGAGAGATGCGCCGATGGCCATTTTATCGTCCGCTTTCTTCCCTTCGGTATAAAGTTTCCGGGCGATTTCCAATTCATCGGGTGAGGAATCGGACAGGTCTAATATATTGATTAGTAATTCGGCACGTTGAGTAGGCTCTTTCGTTTTTTGCAGTATGTTTTGTAAACTGTCCTTGATCGAAGGGGCGGCTTGGGATATTGTTACAATGAATAGCAATATAATCCAGATGTAGTATTTCTTTTTCATTTCTTAGCGTTCTCCATCGGTAGGGTAAATATAAAGCGGGATCCTTTCGTATACGTCTTGTCAATGTAGATATCTCCTTGCATGTGCCTGATGATCAGTTTACAAAGGTAAAGTCCCAATCCGCTTCCTTGCCTGAAAGTATCCAGTTTGGTGAAGCGCCGGAAAACATATTCGTGCTTGCCCGTCGGTACTCCACATCCCGTATCTGTAACACTGACCATCAGCATCTTCCGTCTGCTGTCTTTCCGGCAACTGAGATTGATGAACCCCTGAGTCGTAAACTTATTGGCGTTGTTCAGCAAAGCCCGGAGCAATAAGCTGAGATATTGCGGGTGGGCATAGACTTTATAATCGTTCTCCGGTAAATTGAGTTGATAATCTATTTCCGGTTTTCCTTCCGTTTCTTCCAGATATTGCATTTCGAGACGGCAATAGTGGTTTATTTCTATAGGTTTCAGTGTGAGACTTGCTGTCAGGCTATCCAGATTGGCCACTTCTACCAGGCTATGGAGCAGTGAGGTGAGCAGACGGGTGTTTTCCTGAATAATAAGCTGGTAATCCTTTTGTTCTTCGGGAGTAGAGAAATCATCGCTTAATATTTCGGAGAAGCCGTTGATAGAATTGAGCGGTGTACGTATTTCGTGACAGATGGATTTGATAAAAGATGCTTTCACCTCTTCGCTCTCCTGTGCTTTGATGCTCTGTTGCAATACCTCTTTTTGAAGTCTTTGAGTCTTGGCCAGTGTCTGGTAGTAATATAAGCTGATGCAGATAGCTATGAACAAGATGCATAGAGCAAAGATGAAAGCTACCTGACGCTTTTCTGACTGCAAATTTATTTTTTCAAGTAATAATGTATTTACATCATGTTTCTGGCGGAGGGAGTCGACCTGTGCACCATACTCTTTCTTAATTAGTGAGTCGGAAACGATCATTGATCGGTCGTAGGCTGCGCAAGCCTCTTTATATCGGTGAAGACAACGCAACAGATGCCCTCTGTTCTGGTAAATTTCGACGATGTTGATGTTTTCCGGAGCTTTTCCTGCTTCTATGCTGCGGATTAGTGAGTCATGCCGTGCGAGTGCTTTTTCTTTTTGTGCTTGAGTGAGTGACAGGTAACAACTGTCGGGAAGGAACTTCCCCTTTGCAGATGTACCGTAGTCACTGTACTTTTCTGCCGGGCTGTCATTTGACAAAACGGCAAAATGCTTCGTTTCGCTTGATTCTGTAGCTTGTACGGTCGTCGGGATACCTGCCAACTCTACAAATAATAACAGCATTATATAGTAGCATGCCTGTTTCATCTCTAATTTTAAAACTTGTTATATTTATCTTTTGCTTGTATAAAATAGTCTGCTAAAGTACGCAAAAACTTAATTTAATGCAATGATTTTGAATGGAAATGCGCTTTATTTATATCTCGGTGCGGTAATCTGAAAATAATCATGTAAATTTGCGTCAATTTAATAATCTGATTATTATGTCGTGTATCCTACATATTGAAACCTCTACCGCCGTTTGTTCGGTAGCTGTGAGTGAAGACGGGCAGAATATTTTTGTGAAAGAGGACCTTAAGGGGCCTTCACATGCCGTTTCGTTGGGAGTATTTGTAGATGAAGCATTGTCTTTCATCGATAGTCATGCTATTCCGTTGGATGCGGTTGCCGTCAGTTGCGGTCCCGGATCGTATACCGGATTACGTATCGGTGTTTCAATGGCAAAGGGCATTTGTTACGGGCGTAATGTCCCGTTAATCGGTATTCCTACACTGGAGGTACTGAGTGTACCGGTATTGCTTTATCACGAATTGCCCGAAGACGCACTGATTTGTCCGATGATCGATGCCCGGAGAATGGAGGTATATGCGGCTATATACGACCGTGCGCTGAATGTGAGGCGTGAGATTTCAGCCGACATTGTAGACGAAAATTCTTATCTTGAGTTTTTAGAGAAGCACCCGGTTTATTTCTTTGGGAACGGGGCAGCAAAGTGCCGTGAAAAGATTACGCATCCCAACGCGCATTTTATTGACGACATCCATCCATTGGCAAAGATGATGTTTCCACTTGCCGAAAAAGCGATTGCTATTAATGATTATAAGGATGTGGCTTATTTTGAGCCCTTCTATCTGAAAGAGTTTGTGGCTTCCCAACCCAAGAAGTTACTTTGATACTTTTCAACCCTTTAGATTTTCTATTTTCAAATTAAAATTTAACTACATGCAGTATAATACTCAACAGAAAAGAATGCCGCTGCCCGAATATGGGCGCAGTATCCAGAATATGGTCGATTTTGCATTGACTATACAAGACCGTTCCGAACGCCAGCGTTGTGCCAATACCGTTATCAATATCATGGGTAACATGTTTCCTCATTTGAGAGATGTACCCGATTTCAAACATAAGCTGTGGGATCATCTGGCCATTATGTCAGACTTTAAGCTGGATATAGACTATCCTTACGAGATTATCCGCAAGGACAATCTGGTGACGAAACCCGATTCGATTCCTTATCCGAGCACTAAGATCCGTTATCGCCACTATGGCCGTACATTGGAAGTGTTGATTAAAAAGGCATGTGAGTTTCCGGAAGGGGACGAAAAGAAGAATCTGGTAGCCCTTATCTGCAATCACATGAAGAAAGATTATATGGCTTGGAACAAAGATACGGTGGACGACCGGAAGATCGCTGAAGATCTGGCTGAATTCTCAGGAGGTAAATTGCAGATGGATGACGAGATTTTGCGTTTGATGTCTGAACGTATTGCCCAGAATTATCGTCCGCGTACGAATAACAACAATAACCAGAGAAATAATAATCAGAGAAGAAAATTCTAAGCAAGGAGATTATTATCATTAATCATTAACCACTAATCACCTAAAACATGGCTTCATTTGTAATCGAAGGAGGACACAGGCTCAGTGGGGACATTCATCCGCAAGGTGCCAAAAACGAAGTGTTGCAGATTATCTGCGCTACGTTGCTTACCGCCGAAGAAGTGACAGTAAATAACATCCCGGATATTCTGGACGTTAATAACCTGATTCAATTGATGCGGGATATGGGAGTAACGGTGGCGAAGACAGGTGTCGATTCATATAGCTTTAAAGCTGAAAATGTAGATCTCGCTTATCTGGAGAGCGACGAATTCCTGAAGAAATGTTCCAGCCTGCGGGGATCGGTGATGTTGATCGGACCGATGGTTGCCCGTTTTGGCAAAGCAATGATATCCAAACCGGGCGGAGATAAAATCGGTCGTCGGCGATTGGATACGCACTTTGTGGGGATCCAGAACCTGGGAGCTGACTTTGCTTATAATGAAGAACGTGGTGTATACGAGATTTCGGCACAAGAGCTGAAAGGCACTTATATGCTGCTCGATGAAGCCTCTGTTACCGGAACAGCCAATATAGTGATGGCTGCCGTGCTTGCCAAAGGGATGACTACGATTTATAATGCCGCTTGTGAACCTTATTTGCAGCAGCTTTGTAAAATGTTGAACCGGATGGGAGCAAAAATCAGCGGCATAGCTTCGAACCTGCTGACGATTGAAGGGGTGGACGAACTCCATGGAACGGATCATACCGTATTGCCGGATATGATTGAAGTAGGCAGTTTCATCGGTATGGCTGCAATGACCCGTAGCGAAATAACCATTAAGAATGTCTCTTACGAGAATTTAGGCATTATTCCTGAAAGTTTCCGTCGGTTGGGCATTAAGCTCGAACAGAGAGGAGATGATATTTATGTACCGGCTCAGGACTGTTATCAAATCGAATCTTTTATCGACGGATCTATTATGACCATTGCCGATGCTCCCTGGCCGGGGCTGACTCCGGACTTGTTGAGTGTCATGCTGGTAGTGGCTACCCAGGCGAAAGGGAGTGTGCTGATTCATCAGAAGATGTTCGAAAGCCGCCTCTTCTTTGTGGATAAGTTAATTGACATGGGGGCCCAGATCATTCTTTGCGATCCGCACCGTGCAGTCGTTATCGGTCATAATCATGGATTTACTTTGCGGGGTGGCAATATGACATCTCCCGATATACGTGCCGGTATCGCCTTGCTTATCGCTGCGATGAGTGCCGAAGGCATTAGCCGGATCCATAATATTGAGCAGATCGACCGGGGATATCAAAACATTGAAGGGCGTCTGAATGCCATCGGAGCCAGAATCACACGCATATGATAAGAAGAGAAGACGTATATAAGATCGGATTATTCAATAAACCGCATGGTATCCACGGAGAATTGTCGTTTACCTTTACGGATGATATTTTTGACCGGGTGGACTGCGATTACCTGATTTGCCGGCTGGATGATATCTTTGTTCCCTTTTTTATAGAAGAGTACCGTTTTCGGTCCGACTCTACCGCTTTGGTAAAACTTGAAGGGGTGGATACGGCCGAACGTGCCCGGATGTTTACCAATGTGGAAGTCTATTTCCCGGTGGAGCACGTAGAAGAGGCCGAACCGGGAGAACTGTCATGGAGCTTTTTTGTGGGTTTTCGGGTGGAAGATGTTCACCACGGTGCTTTAGGTGAGGTGACAGACGTAGATACATCTACCGTTAACACTTTGTTTGTGGTGGACCGGGATGGAGATGAACTGCTGATTCCGGCACAGGAAGAATTTATAGCCGGTATTGACCAGAAACACAAAATCATTACAGTCGATTTGCCCGAGGGCCTGCTGTCTTTGGACGAGTGCGATGATGAAGAAAGTTAAATAGCATAAAGAAACAGGCGGCAAGTAAAGCGAAATGCTTACATTTGTACGCTATATCCTATAATAATGCCGAAAAAGAAACGCAGTAAAGCTTTTTGGAACAATATTAAGTTCAAGTACAAACTCACTATCATCAACGAGAATACGCTCGAAGAGGTGGTGGGACTTCATGTATCCAAGTTGAACGGGCTTTCCGTGTTACTTTCGGTTCTGACCCTGCTTTTCCTGTTTGCTGCTGCCATTATCACTTTCACCCCTTTACGCAACTATTTGCCGGGATATATGAACAGTGATATTCGTGCGCAGGTTGTAGAGAATGCCTTGCGGGTGGATTCTTTGCAACAGCTGGTGGACCGTCAGAATATGTATATCATGAATATACAAGATATTTTCAGCGGAACAGTGCGGGTGGATACCGTACAGTCAATGGATTCACTGACCACTATGCGTGAAGATTCGTTGATAGCCCGTTCCGAACGCGAAGAAGCTTTCCGTCGCCAATATGAAGAGACCGAAAAATATAATCTGACCTCTATTACCTCTCAGCCCGATGTGAACGGATTGATTTTCTATCGTCCGACCCGTGGTATGATATCCGATCATTTTAATGCTGAGAAGAAACATTTTGGAACCGATATTGCCGCTAATCCCAATGAAAGTGTTCTGGCTACCCTTGACGGTACAGTCATATTGAGTACTTATACGGCCGAAACCGGTTACCTGATCGAGGTACAGCATAACCAGGATTTTGTATCAGTCTATAAACATTGCGGTTCGTTGCTGAAGCGTGAGGGAGATACTGTGAAAGGCGGTGAAGCAATTGCTCTGGTCGGGAATAGCGGAACGCTCACTACCGGTCCGCATCTCCATTTTGAACTTTGGCACAGAGGACGGCCGGTTAATCCTGAAAAATACATTGTATTCTAATAATGAACGAGATAAAGAAAAAACAAATAGCTATCTTAGGTTCTACGGGCTCTATCGGTACACAGGCCTTACAGGTTATCGAGGAGCATCCCGAACTGTATGAGGTTTATGCACTGACTGCCTATAATAAGGTAGATCTCCTGATAGCTCAGGCACGTAAGTTCCTGCCTGAGGCTGTGGTTATAGCTAACGAAGAGAAATATGTACAACTGAAAGAGGCCCTCAGCGATCTGCCTGTTAAAGTTTACGCCGGTACTGCCGCTTTATGCCAGATTGTAGAGTCCGGTCCTATCGACGTCGTACTGACAGCTATGGTAGGCTATGCAGGGCTGAAGCCGACCATGAATGCCATTCGTGCCGGAAAAGCGATTGCGCTTGCCAACAAGGAGACGCTGGTTGTTGCCGGAGAGCTGATTAATCAGTTGGCACAGCAATACCGTACACCGATTCTTCCTGTCGATTCTGAACATTCAGCCGTGTTTCAGTGTTTGGCCGGAGAGGTGGGCAATCCGATCGAGAAAGTAATTCTGACTGCTTCCGGTGGTCCTTTCCGTACATGTACCATGGATCAGCTGAAAACCGTGACGAAGGTGCAGGCATTGAAGCATCCGAATTGGGAAATGGGAGCCAAGATCACCATTGATTCTGCTTCGATGATGAACAAAGGCTTTGAAGTGATTGAAGCTAAATGGCTGTTTGGAGTACATCCCAGTCAGATAGAGGTGGTAGTACATCCGCAGTCTGTTATCCATTCGATGGTACAATTCGAGGATGGAGCCGTAAAGGCCCAGTTGGGTATGCCGGATATGCGTCTGCCTATCCAATACGCTTTCTCTTATCCGGATCGTGTCAACTCGTCTTTTGACCGGCTTGACTTTTCGAAATGTACGAACCTTACTTTTGAGCAACCCGATACCAAGCGGTTCCGTAATCTGGCCTTGGCTTACGAATCGATGTATAGGGGAGGGAATATGCCCTGCATTGTCAATGCGGCTAATGAAGTGGTAGTGGCTGCTTTCCTTCGTGATGAAATCAGCTTTCTCGGCATGAGTGATGTGATAGAACAGACCATGGGACAGGTATCTTTCGTACAGACTCCTACCTATGATGACTATGTGGCAACCGATGCGGAAGCACGCCGGATTGCCCGTGAATTAATTTGTAAATAAATAAATTGTAAATAATCTGATGGAAACATTTTTAATCCGTGCCCTGCAATTGATTATGAGCTTATCTTTGCTCGTCATCATTCATGAAGGGGGGCACTTTCTCTTTGCCCGCCTGTTTAAAGTACGGGTAGAAAAATTTTGCTTATTCTTTGACCCTTGGTTCACACTATTCAAATTTAAACCTAAAAAAAGTGAGACAGAATATGCTGTCGGTTGGCTGCCTTTGGGAGGTTATGTCAAGATTGCCGGTATGATTGACGAGTCAATGGATACGGAGCAGATGAAACAACCCGAACAACCATGGGAGTTCCGCTCCAAACCTGCATGGCAGCGCCTGTTGATTATGGTAGGCGGCGTGTTGTTCAACTTCCTCCTGGCCTTGTTCATCTACTCGATGATTCTGTTTAAATGGGGAGATCAGTACGTTCCCGTGCAGCAGGCACCGTTGGGTATGGAGTTTAATGAAACAGCTAAGGCTGTCGGCTTTCAGGATGGAGATGTTCTGTTGTCAGCCGATGGAGTTGACTTTGTACGTTATGACCCGGATATGCTTAGCCAGATTGCCGATGCTCGTGAGGTGACCGTGTTGCGTGAGGGTAAAAAGGCTTCTGTGTATATTCCCGAAGATATGATGCAACGCCTGTTGGCTGACAGTGTTCGTTTTGCTGAATTCCGCATTCCTTATGTGGTTGACAGTGTAATGGCTCATTCGCCTGCGGCAATGGCCGGTATCCAACAGGGAGACAGTATCATTGCCCTCGATGGAAAGTCGATTTCTTATTCGGACTTCCTGATGGCTATGGCTGACCGAAGAAAGAATGCAGCAGCATTACAGAAAGATAGCCTCGATCCGCACCAGATCACGTTGACTTATGTACGCGACGGAAAGACAGATATGCTGACTGTGGTCACTGACTCCGCTTTCAAGATGGGGGTAGTGGCTATTCTGTATACAGATCAGCTTCTTCCTGTTATAAAGAAGGAGTATGGCTTTTTCGAATCATTCCCTGCCGGTGCGGCGTTGGGAGTGAAGACGTTGAAAGGTTATGTGGGTAATATGAAATATCTCTTCTCCAAGGAGGGTGCCAAACAGTTGGGTGGTTTCGGAACCATCGGCAGTATTTTCCCTGCAACTTGGAACTGGCACCAGTTCTGGTACATGACCGCTTTCCTGTCTATCATCCTTGCGTTTATGAACATCCTGCCTATCCCTGCACTGGATGGTGGACACGTACTGTTCTTGTTCTATGAAATCATTGCCCGCCGCAAGCCGAGTGATAAATTTATGGAATATGCACAGATGACGGGTATGATCCTGTTGTTCGGTCTCTTGATTTGGGCAAATTTCAATGATATACTGAGGTTCTTCTTTTAGACGGAAGTAACATCTTATAAATAAACTACGAGCTGCAAGTGATTGCGTGATTATTCCGCGGATACTTGCAGCTCGTGGTTTATGATCGTTAATGGTAGTTTTTTATATTTTCAGCATCTTCTTTTCTCTCTCCAGATCCGATTCATCCAACTTGGGTGACGGTACTGTACAGGTTTTTATGTAGTCGCCTTCCTGGCATGTATAGTTATAATAGATCTCTTCTTCCGGTGTCAGTTCCGCTTTGGGAATCAGTCTGCCTTCCATTTTCAGAAATGCGTCTATATCCGTGCTGTCCGATTGCTTCACCAGGACGATTCTCCGCGCTATCGGGTTGTGGTTGTAGTCCAGATATAGATACAATCCCTTTAGCATGTTGGGATATTCATAATGTGGCAGTTGCAGATAAATGGTGACCATGGCAAACTGTGGCAGTTCCCGTTCGTTGAACATCAGATAGGAGTTTTGATGATTGCTGATGATGCCGCTTCCCCAATGTACCGATTTATAAGCATTGATCATGCCTACCTTGACGTAATCATTATTCTCTGATGCGCAGATCAGATAGGGTTCTGCCTTGAGACTGTCAGTCGATGAAGAGAGACTGTAACTCAGATATGTACCGCTATAATTATACACTTCTTCTACAGACCCCTGCATTTCTTTTTCCAGGAGTTTCAGGAACGTATTTCCCATGTTGTTTGTTTCCTGATCGGGTTCCAGGTCGAACAAGCGCTCCTTCATTCCGCTCAGATTGCCAAGCAGGCGTTTTTTCGACACATTGTTCACCAAAGCCAGTGCTTCGTCCAGTGCCTCTTCCTGTGTTTTGGTTTTTTGCAGATTCAGGTAAGCAGGAAGTACACTCGAATAGAGTGCGGACAACACACTGGGGGCCATATTGATCCAGTCGGCTATTTCCTTCATTTTCACTCCGTTGTTACGGAGGTATTCTATTCTTTTGTATATCTCTTCAAGTTCGTTCATGGTATATCGACACGTTGTTTGCATTGCAAATATATGACTTTTGGATTATATAATCATGATATGAATGTTACATTAATATTTCAGCAGAACCCTGCAGAATATAAATGAAATGAATCCTGCAAATTCATTTTTGCTCTGTCCGCTATGCCCTACATTTGCACCGGATTCAAAAACAAGGAAAAATAGATATAAAATGAAAAAGATTGAATGTATCATTATGGACTGGGCCGGAACTGCGGTCGACTACGGATGTTTCGCTCCGGTGGCCGCCTTCATCAAGGCCTTTGCCGAAAAAGGGCTGACGATTGACGTCGTGCAAACCCGCAAACCGATGGGGTTGCCCAAGATTCAGCACATTCGTGAACTGCTGACTATGCCCGAAGTGAACGAGCAATTCACTGCCCGCTATCAGCGTGACTGGACGGAGGAAGACGTGGTGGAACTGAACCGGCTGTTTGAGAAATATCTTTTTGCTTCTCTGAAAGAGTACACAGATCCTATTCCGGGTGTAATCCCTACCTTGGAAAAACTCCGTGCCGAAGGACTGAAGATAGGCTCTACTACCGGTTATACGCGTGAAATGATGGACGTGGTGCAACCTGCGGCTGAGGCTAAAGGTTATCGTGTAGACTATTGTGCTACTCCGAATCTGCTGCCTGCCGGACGTCCGGCTCCGTATATGGTTTTCGAGAATCTCACAAAACTGGGCGTGCCGTGTCTCGATACCGTGGTTAAAGTAGGTGATACCATTGCTGACATCAAAGAAGGTGTCAACGCTAAAGTATGGAGTGTGGGAATCGTGTTGGGCAGTAATGAAATGGCACTTACTGAGAAGGAGGCCGGCAGTCTGTCCGAAACTGAACTCGAAGCCCGCGTCTCCGAAGTCAAAGAACGTATGCTGGCTGCGGGAGCCTCTTACGTCATTCGTAGCATCGAAGAACTTCCCGCACTGATTCAAACTATTAATTCAAAACTCAATTCTTAAAACGATATGAAACCTTATTTGTTATTAACTCCCGGACCTCTTACCACATCAGAAACCGTAAAAGAAACCATGATGACCGACTGGTGTACATGGGACGAGGATTATAACCTGCACATTGTGGAGGAAATGCGTAAACAACTGGTAGGTATTGCCACTCGCAATACGGAGGAGTACACTTCCGTACTTTTGCAAGGTAGTGGCACTTATTGTGTGGAAGCAGTTATCGGTGCTGCCATCGGAAAGAACGATAAACTTCTGATTTGCAGTAATGGTGCTTATGGTGACCGTATGGGAAATATTGCCGAATATTATCATATCGACTATGATCTCCTTGCTTTTGAAGAAACGGAACAGGTATCGGTAGACTATGTGGACGATTACCTGAGCAATAACTCAGACATTACTCACGTGGCTTTCGTTCACTGCGAAACGACTACCGGTATCCTGAATCCGTTGAAAGAGTTGGCGCATGTCGTGAAAATGCATGGTAAGAAGCTTATTGTGGATGCTATGAGCAGCTTCGGAGGTATCCCGATGGATGTCAGTGAACTGGGAATCGATTTCCTGATCAGCAGTGCCAATAAGTGCATCCAGGGTGTGCCGGGTTTTGGATTCATCATTGCCCGTCGTTCCGAGCTGATGCGTTGCAAAGGAGTTGCCCGCTCACTTTCACTCGATATTTATGACCAGTGGGAGACAATGGAGAAAGGACATGGCAAATGGCGCTTCACTTCGCCCACCCACGTGGTGCGTGCATTCAAGCAAGCTCTTACCGAACTGATTGAAGAGGGAGGAGTAGAGGCGCGCTACCGGCGTTATTGCGAGAATCACCGGGTATTGGTGGAGGGTATGCGTTCGCTGGGATTCAAGACTTTGCTCGATGATGCCATCCAGTCGCCTATCATCACTTCCTTCCTTTACCCGAAAGCAGGATTCGATTTTAAAGATTTCTATACTGCTCTGAAAGCTAAGGGATTTGTTATCTATCCCGGAAAAATCTCAAAAGCGGATACTTTCCGTATCGGTAACATCGGAGATGTACATCCGGAGGACTTTGCCCGCTTGGTAGAAGTTGTGAGAGAGACTGAATACTAATGAATGATTATTGAGTTTTTGTCTTTAACGTAGAAGGTTGTGAAAGCCGCATACTACTCACTACTGCTGCGACAAAAGCAAATCCGCTGCCTGCTATCAGACAGACCGCTGTACTTTTTTCGTGTACTACGAAACTGAAGAGTAAAGCAACCAGCGTTGTACCGAATGTCTGTCCTAAAAGCCGTGCCATACCCAACATTCCGCTGGCTCCCCCCGAACGTTGTGTAGGGGCGGAAGAGATGATTGTACTGTTGTTGGGCGTCTGGAAAATACCGAAACCTGCACCGCAAAGCATCAATCGCAGAATGATACTGATGACCGATGAATCTGCTGTTAATGTAGATAAAGAATAAAGCCCGATGCAGAATAATGCCATACCGATACTGCCCAGTATGCCGGGATGGATGCGCTCCACAAGGTATCCGGCTGCCGGTGCTGTTACCAATGTGGCGATGGGCCACGGAGTCAGCAGCAATCCCGTCATTACTTCGCTGTATCCCAGTGAGTTTTGCAGGAAAAAAGGAAGAGAAACCATAGCCAGCATCTGTGCTGTGAACGAACAGATGGAAGTCAGGATCGATAACCTGAAGATAGGTATTCCCAGCAGGTCGAGCGGTAAAAGAGGGGATGGCTGGTTCAGTTGCCTGTGGACATAATACGTGCCGACAATGGCCAATACAGCCAGTTGGATGGCTATATAATCGTTTTTCTCGTGATGGGCAAATCCGTCCAGTGTATAGATAAGCAGTCCGAAGGTGATAGCGTTGGCTATGGCACTGAGCTTATCGAATTTCCGGTTGGAACGTTCTTCTTTTCTCGGCAGGTACTTGCATCCCAATATCAGGGCTGCAAGCCCCAGAGGGACATTGATGGCAAACAACCAATGCCACGAGGCGATGGAAAGAATGCCGCTTGCCACCGAAGGTCCGGCTGCAGCCGATATGGCCACTACCATGGCATTGATCCCCATCCCTCTTCCTATCTGATTTCGGGGATAGATGGTACGTAACTGGGCAGTGTTGACACTCGTGATGGCTGAGGCGCTGAAGCCCTGGAAAATGCGGGCAAGGGTCAGAGTCCAGAACGAATGGGACAGCGCACATATCAGGGAAGTGACTATGAACATGGCAATGCCTGAAAGAAAGATCTTCCGGTATCCGTATATTTCGCCTAACGACGAAAACGAAAGCAGCGATATCACAATGGCGAGCTGATACCCGTTGATGATCCAGGTTGTGACCGCAGGTGAAGTTCCGAAGTCGTGCGAGAGGGTCGGGAGTACTACATTGATGATATTGATGTCGAGCACCGACATACATAAGGCGAAAGAGATGCCGACAACTGCCCAGATGCGGCGATGGAGGGGGAGACCGTCAGTTTCGTCAATTTCCGAAGTTTGTGTAAGCTGAGTCATAAAGAACCTTTTAAAAGAACTGCCACAAAGGTAAACAAAGTCAAGCTTCTTCGGTTTGAGAGGACAATGATATATAAGTTTTTTTAATTCATGAATTTCAGCGAGGCATGTAGCGGAAGTCTTTTTCAATACGGATGACACAGATTTACACTGGATCTTATTGTTGATAATCAGCAAAATGAATCAGCAATCCATGTAAATCTGTGTCATCTGTAGTTCTGCTTCCGATACGCCTTCATGTGTATGTCAGCCTGATAATCCTCTGATTACTGCTACCTCTGAATTCCAGATGTGGAGAGTAAAGTTCTTGTCTGAAGCGTCCGTCCACCAATACATCTATATAAGGTAGTACGGCAGCCAGTGCCGGATCTGCCTGAATCTCTTCGTACGTATATCCTGTATAGCACCAGATATTCTGTCCTGTCTCTTCTTTTATCCTCCGGATAAGCGGAAGAAACGCTTCCGGGTTGTAAAGGGGATCTCCACCGGAGAAAGTCACGCCATCCAGTAACGGATTCGAATTGATTTCACGGATGATGCAGTCCAGACGCTTTTCTGTCAATTCATCTCCGGCCTGCGGATTCCAACTTTCCGGATTATGACAACCCGGACAGCCGTGCCGGCAACCTGCCAGATAGATGGAATACCGGATACCTTCTCCATCGACAATCGTTTCCGGATATGTATAAAGTATATTCATGACTTTATTACAGATGCTTCACGCGATCTCTCTCTTCTGCCCGTTTGGCGGAGTTCCACGAACTCAGGTCGCCCGTCAGATAACCTGTGATGCGGCGCATGCGCAGGATATTCTCACTTTGGCATACGGGACATTTATCGTAAATCACTCCCTTGTATCCGCAGTTGTGGCAGGTGTCTACCGGGTGGTTGATAGAACCGTAGCCGATACCTTCGTCAAACATTACTTTTACGATCTTGGCAATGGCGCGTACGTTTTTCTGGGCTTCTCCGTCCAGTTCCACATATGTGATGTGCCCTCCGCGGGTGATGGCATGGAATGGAGCTTCCCGTTTGATCTTTTCTACAATGCTGATCGGTTCTTTTACATCCACATGGAAAGAATTGACATAATAATCGTTGTCTGTCACTCCTTTGATTTTTCCGTATTTACGGCGGTCCATACGGGTGAAACGTCCCGAAAGTCCTTCGGCGGGTGTAGCCAGCACCGAATAGTTCAGATTGTATTTGGCTTTGTATTCATCAGCCACCTTGTTGATTTCCAGCACGGCTTCATAAAGGGTGTCCCATGCCTTCTGGTTGTGTCCGTGTCCCTCTCCATAGAGAGCCACCATGGCATTGTGTCCACCCAGGAAGCCGATACCCAGCGTACCACTGCGCAGCACGTCGCCTACTTGTTCGTTCGGGTTCAGGGCAGCTCCTCCTTTCCATACATCATTTCCCATCATGAAGGGGAATTGGCGTGCCAGGGCTGTACGCTGATATTGATAGCGCTCGTAGAGTTGTTCGGCTATCAAGGTAGCCGTTTCATGTATCGATTCGATGAAAATTTCTTTAGCCTTTCTCTCGATGGCATCTTTATTGTGTCCGTCCTCCGTCATATTTTCTGCTTTGATACGGGCTTCGATGGCAAGGCGTGGCATATTGAGTGTAGTGAACGAAAGGTTTCCGCGTCCCAAAGACGATTTCTCGCCGGCTACGTTCTCAAACACACGTGTGCGGCATCCCATGGTGGCCAGTTCGTAACGGTAACGTTGCGGGTCGTTGGCGTCCCATTTTTCGTTTTGGTTGAACGGGGCATCCAAGAACATAAAGTTAGGGAAGAGTGCTTTTGCCGTAGTGTGGCAAGCTTTCAGGAACAGGTCGAAGTTGGGTGCTTCAAATTTTAATTTACCTTCCATGGCAGCATCGAAATTAGCCATAGCCTTTTCATAATCGGCTTCTGTGTACGATACTCCGTTTTTTATCTTGAATATCTGGATGGGGAATACCGGCACTTCTCCCCTTGTGCCCAGTCCCTCTACGGTTGCTTTCAGTAATTCTTCAATCACCATGCGTCCTTCGGCCGAAGTGTCTGTTCCATAATTGATCGAACTGAACACTACCTGGTTTCCACCGCGTGAGTGCATTGTGTTCAGGTTATGGATAAAGCCTTCCATGGCCTGGTGCGTATCTTTCTGAGTCTGCACAAATGCTTTCTCTATAATTTGGTTCAGATGTTCTTTGTCGATATTGATTTGTAGGGCAGTCAGGGCCATGCGCAATGTTTCGCGTTCCAGTTCCGATGCTTTGATGGACGACAGATGTTCGGCAATCACTGTACGGATAGCCTTTTCTTCTATTTCTTCACCCTTGTTCATCTGTACATAGAAGCTGATGAATGATGCCAGGTGTTTACGGAATGATTTGCTCACACCTTTTGCCATAAAGAAGTCGAATGCCGGTATGGCCTGACCTCCGTGCTGTTCGTTCTGGTTAGTCTGGAAAATAATGGTAGCCAGGGTAGCATAACTTTGAATGCTTTGCGGGGTACGTATACTGCCATTTTTGGTGCGGAATCCACGTTCGAAGAGGTCATCCATATCATACTGGATGCAAGTCGTGGTTTTGGTCGGGTAGTAATCCAGGTCATGGATGTGGATGTCTCCCAATTGGTGCGCCTCGGCAAAACGTTTCGGCAACAGATATTTATATGTATAGTCTTTGGTTACTTCCGAGGCAAATGTCATCATCTGTCCGGCGGGGGTATGACTGCTCATATTGGCATTGCTCAGGTTGACATCGTTTTTATCGATAGCTACGATACCGTCCATCACATGCTTCATTTGAGTCTTTTTGTCTCGTTCGGTGTTTCGCCATTCCCGATAGATGATGTACTTTTTGGCTACTTCCGGACGAACCTTCATCAGCTCTTTTTCTACCAGGTCCTGAATTTCTTCTACCGTAATGGTAGGAGATGCAAATTGTCCGATTACGTTCATCGTGATGTCAGCAATCAATTGCTGTTCATCATTGATTCCTGTGGCACTAAACGCTTTTGATACAGCGTTCTTGATTTTACTGATGGAGAAGTCCTCCCTTTTACCATCTCGTTTGATGATACAAATTTCCGCGTAGTTCATAACTTTAACTCCCGAAAGCTTTAGATTTTTTTTAATATGTTTACTTTTTCAGCAGGTCTTCTGACTTATCTCTCCCTCGCAACGCCTTCCCACGCTGGGCGCAGTGGCATAGTGTGCGGATTCTCAGAGAATTACAGCAGCGGGTACTGTCGCCGATTTGCACAGCGTTCCCTTATGACTAAACCTCTTTTTAGTACTGAAATCTGCTACAAAGGTAACAGTTAAAGCAATAAGTTGTTCTTGTTTTAACAAGAATTTTTGGAGAACTTTTCTTTCTTCCTGATACAGAAAGTTTTCCAAAACGGGAAACTTTCGGGCATGAAATTTAAATGAAGTTTGCTAAAGAATCAGCCAGATAGCTATGATATGCCCTATGCTTCCGCCCAGACAAAACAGGTGGAAAACAGCATGTGTATAAGGTTTTCGCAACGAATAAAATACGGCTCCCATGATGTAGGAAGCCCCTCCTCCGATAAGCCACCAGAAGGCGGGAGAAGCTCCGATGGCGGAGAGGCAGTCCATCAAAGGTTTCAGGGCTACCAGGATGGCAGAACCCATTCCGACGAAGCAGACTGTTTCAAGATTACTGTGTTCTTTCAGCTTTTTGAAGGCCAGTATGAAGCCTACGATGGCCGACAGCCATACGAAAGCGAATATTCCCCAGCCCCAGCCACCGGCATGGCGCAATACCAATAAGGTAAACGGGGTATAAGTGCCTGCTATGTGCAGGTAGATGGCGCCGTGGTCGAATTTGCGGAGAAGTTCTTTACGGCTGCCGGGTCTTGAACCGTGATACCAGGTAGAACTGATATAGGATGCCAGCATTCCCGCCAGGTAGACCAGCACACAACCTGCCGCCCAATGGGGATGTGGGTTGGCAAGTGCTTTTTCCAACAGAAAATATCCTGCGGTGATACCTAACAGAATACCTGCACCATGACTCAGGGTGTTGGATAATTCTTCGCCGTGTGAATATCGCTTGTTCTCCATTCGTGTGTATATAGGTGATGTGGTAGCAATTTAATAAGATGACCGCAGATTTGAGAGTTTCGACACACCCTCTTAAAATCTGCGGTCATCCTTTCCTTTTTAGAAGTATCTTGTATCAGGCAGCAGATTTATACCAGATGTCCGATCCATTCTTCGCGGTCGCCCGGCAACAAGTCGATTACCGGTACTTCCACCATGGTGTAGCATCCCGGTTGCTGCTTCATCGAAGCGCGTGCCACGCATACCAGTACCTGTGCGGTCAGTGCGGGATTGTTGATGCGCATGTTGAATTCGAACAACTGATTCTGGGTTTTTCCCGATACACCTTTGCGGGTCAGGTTTACACCGTGTCCCATGTCCAAGAGTGCATCCACGCTCGGCACTTGCTTTACGTGGGTTTCGTCGTTCACGAAATAAGCGTCCGATTTGATTGCGGCTGCCACGTCTTCAAATTTATATCCGTCTTTCAGTTCGATGTATACCATGCGGCGGTGGATTCCCGTTCCTGTGGGGATGGTCATTGACAAAGCCGCTTTCACTCCGTCGATTGCTTTCACGGCTACCGTGTGGCCCATGCTCATACCCGGACCGAAGTTGGTGTAAGTGATGCCTTTCGGAGCAATAGCCTCGAGCATGGTGCGTACGATGGAGTCGCTTCCCGGATCCCATCCGGCCGAGATGATCGATACCGCCCCGTGTTCTTTGGCACAAGCACCCAGTTCACGGCGGAGATCTACGATTCCGGTGTGGATATCGAAACTGTCCACTGTATTGATTCCCATTGCGAGGATTTCTTTTGCGTATTTCTCAACGCTGCGGGTCGGAGTACAAAGAATAGCCACGTCTACTCCCTGAAGTTCCTTTATATCTTTAACTACTGCGTAATCATTCAGTTCAGCCGGTTTGTTCTCTGCTCCTGCACGACGAACCACACCTGCTATCTCAAAATCGGGAGCCGCTTGGAGGGCTTCCAGCACATAACGACCAATATTGCCATAACCTACGATGGCTGCTCTTACTTTTTTCATCTTTTTATTGGTTTTGTTTAACACATTTCTTTATTTCGGTTGCAAAATTAGTCATTTTCTTTGTTTTTGAGTCTCTTAGGGGTGTTAAAGTTAGTTTTTGTTATTCAAGGTTCGTGAAGCACAATATTTATTATCTTTGCGTTCTGATTATAACCATTATGATAGAATACATCAAAGGCGAGATTGCCGAACTGAGTCCGGCAACCGCAGTTATCGATTGTAACGGATTGGGATATGCCGTTAATATATCACTCAACACTTATTCTGCCATTCAGGGTAAGAGCAGTTGTAAACTCTATATCTACGAAGCCATCCGCGAAGATGCTTACGTTTTATATGGCTTTGTCGACAAGCAGGAACGGGAACTTTTCCTGCTGCTGATTTCCGTTTCGGGCATTGGAGGAAACACGGCCCGCATGATTCTTTCCGCTCTTTCACCGGCCGAACTGGTGAATGTGATCAGTACCGAAAATGCCAATATGCTGAAGACGGTGAAGGGTATCGGACTGAAAACAGCGCAAAGGGTCATTGTCGATTTGAAAGATAAAATTAAAACAGGTGCCATGGCTGCTGCCACCGGAGGAGTGACCGGTACATTGCTTCCGGCCATGAATGCTGAAGTGCAGGAAGAAGCCGTTGCCGCCTTGACGATGCTGGGCTTTGCCGCAGCGCCTTCTCAGAAAGTGGTGCTTGCCATTCTGAAGGAAGAGCCCGATGCTCCGGTGGAGCAAGTGATAAAGCTGGCCTTAAAGAGACTCTGAGAACAGTTCGGCAGTATAAGGAGGCTTATAAGATTTTCTGATACATCCTCAAATCCAGTTTTTTGCCGAACTTTTCCGCTACCTGCCGGATGTTTGCGCAACACTCGAAGCCACATCTCTCAAACAGGCGTATGCTGGCTTCGTTTTCTCCCGAAACCAGTGCCATTATATTGCTGAAGCCTTCTTGCCGGATGATATCTTCCAGTCGGAGTATGGTTTGTTTTCCATACCCCTGACCTGTGAACTCCGGCTTCAGGTAGAGGGTCAGTTCTACCGAAATGCGGAAGGCTTCTCGGGGCTTGAAACGTGCGAAGTAGCAGAATCCGCAGGGAGTTCCTTCGGGAGTTTCAATGATGAACGACCGGTAGACGGGATCGCCTACGGGGATGTAGTTTTTCAGTTCGTCGATGGAGGCGCAGTGTACAAAGTACACCACTGTCGTGTGGAGGGTGTAATAATCGTAGATGTCTTTTACAAAAGGCAAGTCGTTTTCCGTGAGCGTTCTGAGCGTAATATCCATTGCCGTAAAGTTCATTAATTGCCGCAAATGTAGCTAATCTTATCAGAAAAGAAGTACATTTGTTTCCGTAAATCAACACTCCAATTCATGAAATTGCAAAAAATATATCGTCAACAGTGGATGGAAGCCCATCCACGCATGCAATCGGCAGATACCGATCAGTGGTACGTGGATTTTGCCAACAGGCTGTTGCCCGTATTTGAGAAGTCGGAGCTTACCGGACAGATGATTCATAAGAACCGGGCTGTTCTCTATTTCACTTGGTATCTGGAAGATTGTGTGAATAATTCCGGTAGCTGGAATACATTCATCCGGTTGCATAAACAGTTGTATGGACGTTTCCTGCCTTTTTACACACTGACAGAGTCGTATGCCGATGATGAAATAAATCCCGAGGATGTATCTTTTCTGCTGTGGACGCTTCTTTCTCCCGTTACGGATAGTTCTCCGTCTCCTTGGAATCCGTTTGACAGTTCTCTGCTTCAGCTCGCATCCGATGTATATGCGGTGCTCGATGCCCATTTTGAACAGGCTCCCCTTACCGGTGATGAATCCACGGAGTGGTTTCCGGATGTCCGTGCCTTGTTACCCCCTCCGGGTCCTGTTTTGGATGTCTTGCCGGAAATGAATCTCCCCCGTGATGTAGCGAACTTCCTGAGTGCTTCCGGAGGAAAACAGATTGTATATTTAAAAGACTATGTTGATTTGCGTCGCTTCTGTGTCGATGCGTTGAAGTGGGCCGATGAAGACGATTCGTTAATGCCCGAGTTGGGCGATGAAGAAGATTTTGTGTTTTTTGCCAATCCGAAAGGTGTCTTGCTGGCTCCCAATATTGCCGCTTGTTTCCGCGACGAACGAAATCCGGAATATAATCCGGAGATTGCCGAACAAGAAGGGGCCGAATTGTTTTATATTCCGGGGCTTTGTCCCATCGACTTGTTGCACTATGCCATGCAGCACGGCTTATTGCCGGAGGTTGCTTTTCCTTTCGGGGATGGCAGGAGGCTGTTGCACGAGAACTGGGATTTCATAGCCCGCAGGTATTTAGGTAAATATTATAATGAAGATTTTTATGAAGAAGAGCGGAAATAGCAGTGACCGTCCGGGTAGCGGACGTCCCAAAGCTTCGGGAGGCAAGAAACCTACCGGTAAGCGGATCGGAAAGTCGAAACCCTCAAAAGCCAATAACCAGCTGAACCGTAGGGTGAAATAAGTTGTTATCTGTTATAAACAGGTTTTATTATGAAATGGGAAAGTAGTTTGATGGAACATCTCCAATGGTCGGACACGATAACCAACCGAGAGAGTAAAGAGAGGTTGGCCCGTATGATTGCCATGCGCGTACAAGAAGGCGAGGTCATTGGGGCTGGCTCCGGATCGACCGTATATCTGGCATTGCTCGCTATTGCCGAAAGGATACGTACGGAGAATCTGCACGTCACCGTGATTCCTGCTTCGATGGAGATATCGATGGAATGTGTCCGCTTGGGCATTCCGCAGACTACTTTATGGATGTGCCGTCCCGACTGGACCTTCGATGGAGCAGATGAAGTAGATCCCGACCGCAATCTGATCAAGGGAAGAGGCGGAGCGCTGTTCAAGGAGAAGCTGCTGATAAGCAGCAGCAACCGTACTTTCATTTTGGTGGACGAAAGCAAACAGGTTTCTTTTCTGGGAAGCCGTTTTCCTGTCCCCGTCGAAGTCTTTCCGATGGCTTTGCCCTACGTAGAGAGGGAAATCCGGGCAATGGGTGCTTCACGTACCCAACTGAGGCCGGCTAAAGGTAAAGATGGTCCTGTGATCACCGAAAGTGGAAACTTGATTCTCGATGCCTGGTTCAGCAATATTCATTCGTCTCTTGAAAAAGAAATCAAGTCGGTGACGGGTGTTATAGAAAACGGACTGTTTATGGGATATGATGTCGAGGTGATGGTAGCAAAATAAGATCGGAAACGGTTGATAGTACGAAAACTGAAGAGGATGTATCAAAACCCACCACAGAGTGACACAGAGGTGAGTTTAAGTTGTTGATTATTAATAAAAAGACTCTGTGATACTCTGTGCTACTCCGTGGTGAAAAGAGTTATGACACATCCCTTTTAGCTTTCGTTGCCTACAAGTTCATCGCATTTCCTCCAAGGACTCCCAGTATGGCAGATGCCACTGCGATCATTACTTTTAAAATTGTGTTCCAGTTTGATTTCTTCATTTTTTTACACCTCCTTTCATGTGATTCTGATTTATGCCGTCGGGTCATCCACAATGTCTCCGTCACCGTCTTTTCCCGTTTCCTTTCCTTCCAGTGCCGCTTTGATGTCGATAAACTCGATTCTGTCACCGGCCCGGGTCGATGTCAGGTTCGGACGTACGCTCGACGACGGACGAAAGTTTATTTTCACCGCCATTATGTTTTTGGCCGTACAGTCTTTTTCCGCATCCACCCCTTTGGTGCGTGCCGAAAGGCTGAATACTCCGAAATCTCGGATATTGACCGACTGCCCGTTGTAGAGTGAGGTACGCATCGCCTCTACAAAATTGGTGAGTACACTTTTGATATCTCCCAATGATAACGAACTTTTCTCCTTCATTTCGTACGCAATGCTTTCCAGGCTTGCGCTTTGACCTAAAGTGACCAGTTGCGGATAAAATTTCTCTATAGCATCCGCTTTTCGCGGATCCTTTCTCGCGATTTTTTTGTATGGAACTGCCATTGTCCGATAATTTTTTATGGTTAATAATTAAGAATGCATCCGGAAGGTCGGACGAGCTCTTTCCCTTTCTTCCGGTATGTCAAAGATACCGCTTTCTAACCCCTGTTTTGTGCTTGTTGACGTGGGTTGAGGCGGTATGGATAAAAGATTGAAAATCAATGAATGTTTTGTGAAATAGTATGACTTCTGCTATGATATGTCGTTTGTTTTTGTTATCTTTATGCTATTGTAAAGTTCCGATTATTTATTAATTTAAAATTGAAAAACATGAAAGATTTAGAAGATGACGAGAGAGAGTTTCCTATCCGTGTATATACAAAAGTCGAGTTGGCTCTGCTTTATGCACCCCATTTGTCTGAAAATGCCGCCCTCAATAATCTCAGCCGTTGGATGCGGCACAACAAACTCCTGATGGCTGCACTCGAGGAGGTGGGATACTATAAATACCGCCATTCATTTACGCCCAAGGAAGTTCGTCTGATCTTTCGATATATGGGAGAACCGGGAGCATAAAATTAGAGAGAAGAGGCTGTGTCAAAACTCACCACAGAGGACACAGAGTAACACAGAGGCGATTTTAAGTTATTGATTATTAATAAAAGACTCTGTGATACTTCGTGTTACTCCGTGGTGAAAAGAGTTATGACACATCTCCTTTACTTCTTGTACCGCACAGAAAAAAGATTGTCACCCTGAAAGAAGATACTTTCAGGGCTCTTTCGGTTATGGCAGCAAAGCAGGGTACGAACCTGAAACGGTTGATAGAGTCCATGCTCGACAAGGCAGCGGATGAATACGATGGGAACGAATCCTACCGCTACCTGTCTGAAAATTACCCTGATGGAAAGGTAATGCTGGGAAAGGAAGAACATAAAGAGTTTATAGACTGGTTGGGAGTGGTTGAGAAATGAGAGTTGAATTTTCAAAGGAGTTTGAAAAGGCAGCCCGTAAACTATCCGGCAAAATGCTTGAATCTGTACGTATAGCAGTACAGGTGCTGATTTCGAATAGGATAAACTACCGGCCATAATTGATAGTTTAAATGAAGAGAGGCGCGACTCGTGAAGAACCGTGCCCCTCGTGGTTAAAGTGGGCGCAACTCTACCGACAAACCCATAGCGGCCGCAATGCGGTAAAGCGTAGAAACGGTAGGAGTAATCAATCCCCTTTCTATTTTTGAGATGTAAGATTTGTCCGCACCAATTCTGTTGGCAAGCTCTTCCTGTGTCAAACGTGCATTTTTGCGGGCATCCAGCAATATCTGCCCGTTATATTCTTCCCATGCCTTTTCAATAGACGCTTCGCGTTCAGGAGTTCCCTCCTTGCCAAGTTCTTCGTCCAGCCACGCATCTACATCGTAGATGTCTTTACTTATTTCCTTTAGCTTCATAATATTCTTTTTTTAAGTTTATAGCTTTCTTTATTTCGTTATCAGGGGTTTTCTGCGTCTTCTTCCTAAAACAATTGAACAATACCACTACGTTCTCACCGTCGTAGATAAAAAAGATGCGTAATTCATTGTTCCCACAGGCCACACGAAATTCATATACTCCATCACGAATGAATTTAATGTAATGGCTCGGTATCTTGTCTTCTGCCTTAAAAAGAGATAGAGCGCGTTGTATCTTCTTCCGTTCAAGCTCAGAGAGTTTATCCATAAACTCTGCAAAGTAATTCTTGTACGTTATTATTTTCTTCATGACGCAAAGATAATAAAGGTTGTATTAAGATGCAACTTTATTAGGACTTTTTTGGTAAGTTACAATACTCTTCACCATACGCATTTAAATAACATAAGGAAGTATCCCATTCCGCTTGTCAATAAAACGCCAATATATGTCCTGCCCCGTAAGAATATATGTAATCGAAATAACATATATTGTTACGGGGCATTTCTCTTCTATCTCCTTCTTTCCGATACTTTTAAAACGGTAACTCTTCCATCTCCTTTCCCTTCTCCCTTTTCCTGAAGTTTTCGCTCACCTCCTGTTGGCTGAGTTCCACTACGGCATACTCCGTAATGCCATGGACGTTTACACGCTTGCCGAAGGCATCCCTTTCCAGAATCTGTACCAACACTTGTTGCGTTTGCGCGTTGGCTTGTGTCCGTCCGTATACAGATAGAGTAGCCAGTATTGCGGCGGCGGGTTTCCATTTCACCTCAAAGTCCTTTTCTCCTGCCGGACGGAAGTAAACATACAGGTTCTCTTCCAGTGGGTCTTTCATGCGGTGGCGTTCGTTTCGGGTGTTGATGTCGTCTATCTCGTTTCCTTCAAACCAATAGCGGAAACCGTCTTCTATCAGTTGCACCGCCTGTGCGTATACCCCTGTGTGGTCTACCGGAGTGCGGTAGTCGATGGCTTTTACGGGAATGACCAGGAAGCGCCGGTTTCCCCCGTAATCCCTGAGGAACTGCATGTTGTTGGTGCTGCCAATGAACGATGCCCTCCGGGGATAAAGCTGCGCCTGAGTGTCGTATACTTTCCGGATGGTGACGTTCTCCTGTCCGATGATCCGTTTGAGTTCGGCGATGTCTCCTGTCTTCACACCTTCAAACTCCTCCATGTTGATCAGCAGCCGGGTGGATAGCAGCAAGAGGTCGTCCTTGTTTGCCGGGTCTATCATTCCGTTGCGGTAATATTCTCCGAGTTCCGGGGGCAGCAGGTGCCGTATCCAGGTGCTTTTTCCTTTTCCCTGTGCCCCGTGCAGCACCAGGGCTTGCTGGTTGGCTTTACCCGGTTGGAGTGCCGAGGCCACCATGGCTACGATCCAGCGCCGGAATCCTTCCCTCCAGAATTCCTGATCCTCCGCTTGTATGGTGTCCGCCAGTTTCCCGATGTGGTCGGTTGTCCTGTCCCACCGCACGTTTCCTCCGAAGTAGTCGGTAAAGGGATTGAACTCCGGTGTATAGTCCGAGTCGATGACCGACTTCAGGCTGTTGAGCGGATAGGCGATGCCCTGTCTGCTGATGTTCAGGAAGATGGAGTTGAGATCCTTGTTCCGCATGGCGTAGAATGATTTTCCCTCCTTCGTTTTGGACAAGTCGCACATCTCCAGTCGGTCGAGTACCGTGTTTCGCCTGAAAGCATAATTCTTGTTCAGATAGTCTATCACCTGTTCCACGGGCGGTATCTTTTTTTTCTCCTCTGCCCGTTCCGTTCTGTCCGTATATGTGTAGGCGTTCGCGATGGGGGTGTCTGTATCCATCTGTCCGTCCTCCCCTAATTTCACTGCTGCCAGACGCTTGACTTCCGTCTCTTCAAGTCCCTTTCGGAAACATTTGTTTCCCAGGGTGAAGAGGAACGAATTGCGGTTTCCCTCTGTGTATTTCATCAGCCTGCGGGTAGAGCTGAGGCATTTGTTGAATTCCATGCACGTGTAGGCGCTGACTTCCCCTGTTGGGTCCGTTGCGGGCTCTTCCTTCTGCCTTCCCCTCCGTGCAGGTTCGGGGGCTTCGATGGTGAATGTCCGTTGCGGGATGTGTGCCACCCGCCGGGGAGAGTAAAACGCCCTCGGGTCATACGAAGCGAAGACACCTCTCGACAAGTCCTTTCCGCTGGTGTCCACTTCCGTCTCCAGAAGTTTTTCGTAGTGTTTACGGGCCAGTTCGTACATTCCCGCGTGATACTGCTCCAACCGGCTGTAAGTGATTGCCGGTGTCCGGAAGAACGCGTTTCGCCACCCTTCCGCTTCGAGGCTTACCGGATAGGCGAGCACCTTGAATCCGTGTTGCTTGGCGGTGAGGAAACAGGCGAGTGTCGCTTCGTCTGTTTCTATCAGGGCCCGTATCCGGTCCAGCTCCTTTTCGGGCAGATGGTCCAGGTCGATGGTGATGATGTCATTGTATGCGGCGATACTATGCGCCAGCCTGCATTCGTGGTAGTTTGCCGTGACGGTGAAGTAGTCCAGCTGCCGTTTTACGTTCTCCGCTTCCTTGGTTTTCCCTTCACTGATAAGCCTTCCTATTTTCTCAATCAGGGCGGCATAGCGACTGCTGCGTACCTTTTCGATTAATTCATTCAGGGAGCATCTCCCTTTTACTTTGCTGAAGCCCCTGTAAGTAGTAATACTAATGTTTTCCATTTTTCTGTTTTCTTTAAGCTCGACGTAAGTGTCTGCGGCTGTAAAATTAGGGATGATTTTATAAACCTTGTTAGACGTTTTCTTTGAAGAATGTCTTTATTTCGTCTAAGATGTTTGTTTCCAGATCTTTATCCGTTCCCTTTTTCTCCTCTTTCAAAAATTTTAGTGTGTTAAATATTTCTGTTTCAATGGATTGTACTGACATTTCCTTTGTGGGGTTTTGTTTCTGTCCGAAGTATAGCATACGGTACATGATATGTGCCAATTCACGGATTCCTTTGCGCTTTTTCGTTCCTTTTTGCTGGTAATTCAACCATAAGAAAAAGAGGATAACCAGCTCTCTGTGAGTAGTTATGTCGAGTTTTTCCGGTTTCTTTTCCAGTGTTTCTAAAATTCTCTTACTCTCGTCAGTTTTTCCGTTTGTAATTACTACATAAGGAATGTCTTCTATGTTGAGAATCATTCCTTCATTCGGTTTTTTTTGCTCATTTTGTCTAATATGATTTATTATTACGAAGGCAAAATTAACTGTTTTTAGTATATAATCCGTTATATACGCGTATATTGTTTACTTTTAATTGATGTTTCACCCCGTCCTGAAAATAGGTTAAGTATACCTGACCTGTTTCCATGACAGGGTAAAATCAGTTTAAAAAGAGAGTATTATGCGTGTACGCGTGTGCGCGATTATATAAAGGGCGTCGGTGAATAGGGGGATTTTAGTGTAAATAGAAAAGAGTATGTTTCAAAAAACGTTCGTTCAATGGAACAAAGGTAAACAGCATTTTTATTATAGCAAAATATTTTTATAAATAAATTTATTTGTTCCTTTTTGAATGCTTTTATTTGTTTGTAAATCAATTAATTATTAGAATTTTTAAATTAGCTTTTCTCTTTTTGAATTTTTCTTTTTGGAGATTTTAAAATTCTGTCAAAAATGGTGTTTAAACAAACGAACGTTTTTTGAAACATCAATGACTTCTAATTCATTCGTTCATAGAGCTTTATCTCTGAAATCCTTCCGTTTCCTGGAAATGGTCAATTTCAGGGTACTTACATAACATTTCATCGTTCTCCTGCTGTGATAGGGGAGAGTCTTGAGATCACATGAATGCAAGTAATACTGATATTCGCATTACATCATCTGACCGGGAGGTACTTTCGTACTCCGGTGTCCCCAAAGAATACCCTTTAGTGAAGGAATCCGACAACATCCATTGGTATGCTGTGCGAGTCACCTACAGCCGCGAACTTTCTTTGAAAACGTACCTTGACAGCGAATCCATCGAGAATTTCATCCCGATGCGCTACGAGTATATCGTGAAGAACGAACGCCGAGTACGTAAACTGGTTCCCGCTGTTCATAATCTGGTATTCGTCCGTTCGTGCCGTGAACGTATCGACCGTATCAAAGAAGAGATGGGTGTATCCCTTCCGATCCGTTATATCATGGATCGGGAAAGTCGCCAGCCGATTGTTGTTCCGGACTCCCAGATGCGCAGCTTCATGGCGGTTGCCGGCAGTTACGAGCAGCAACTGGTTTACCTGGAGCCTTCCGCTGTAGCCTTCCGTAAAGGACAGCGTGTGCGTGTGACGGGTGGGCTTTTTGCCGGTGTCGAAGGTGAGTTCATCCGTGTGAAAAACGACCGTCGCGTGATGGTTTCCATTCAGGGAGTGATGGCCGTTGCCACCACCTACATCCATCCTTCTCTAATCGAGCCGCTCGATCTTTAAACAGTAAAATAGCAGACAGTAAATCGTAAATAGTAAATATTCCCATGAACTCTTTAGATTCTCAAATTACCGCTTTGTACACCTTGGCGCACGAACTTCTGTATCTGGGTTCCGATGGCAGCCCCATCTACAGCGACCACTTCAGCCGGTTGAACGGTGATGTACTCAGCCGTGCCAACACTTTATATCCCCATCATGGCTCCACCGACGAGGAAGAAGCCCGTTTGTGCCTTTCGCTTCTGATGGGTTATAACGCGACGATCTACAATAACGGTGACAAGGAAGTCCGCATCCAGCAGATCCTGAACCGTTGTTGGGAAGTGCTCGACCGCCTGCCCGCTTCTTTGCTGAAGGTGCAGCTTCTGACTTATTGCTATGGCGAAGTATTTGACGACGACCTCTCCCGTGAGGCACACAGCATCATCGACAGTTGGGGAGGACGTGCCCTTTCCGGCGATGAATGTGAGATTGCCGAACAACTCCGCAGCCTTGAAGAGAATCCTTATCCCAACTGGGAAGTAGAGGAGTGAACTCTTTTCTTTTTCGACACAACACTGTATATAACCTAAATCCCCTTTGTCTTGAATATCCTTTTCATCATATTGGCTTTTGTCATCTCTGCTTCGATTGCCCGGCTTATCATTCCCCGCATCCTGCTTATCTCTTTGCGGAAGAAGCTTTTCGATATGCCGAGTGAGCGCAAGGTTCATAAACGTGCTATTCCCCGTTTGGGCGGTGTCTCTTTCTTTCCCACCATCCTGTTATCCTCTTGCGGTGTGTTCGCACTTCGCATCCTGATGGGTTATGATGTTCCTGTCCTCCGTGCGGTGTACTTGCTGCCCGAGTGCATGTTTCTGGTCTGTGGGATGACTTTGCTTTATCTGACGGGTATCGCCGATGACCTTGTCGGAGTGCGCTACCGTCAGAAATTTGTGATCCAGATCATCTGTGCCTCGTTTTTTCCCCTGGCCGGCCTTTGGATCAATAACTTCTACGGGCTTTTCGGTCTGTATGCCCTTCCTGCCTGGATAGGTATGCCTTTTACGGTTCTTCTGGTTGTCTTTGTCACCAATGCCATCAATCTGATTGACGGTATCGACGGTCTTGCTTCCGGTCTGAGCAGCGTTGCCTTGCTTGTCTTCGGCTTCCTGTTCATGCAGAAAGAACTTTGGACGTACAGCATGCTCGCCTTTGCCACGTTCGGTGTGCTGGTCCCTTTCTTTTACTATAACGTGTTCGGCAGTGCGGAACGTGCCCGTAAGATTTTTATGGGTGATACGGGCAGCCTGACTTTGGGCTATGTGCTCTCTTTCCTTGCCATCAAATACAGCCAGTACAATCCGGATGTCACCCCGTATACCGAAGGTGCTTTCGTGATTGCTTTCAGTACGCTGATTGTCCCAGCATTCGACGTGATCCGTGTGGTGATGGTTCGTGTTCGCAGTGGCAAGAGCCCTTTCGAACCGGACAAGAACCATATTCATCATAAGTTCCTGGCAATGGGTTTCACACCAAGAAAGGCGATGATAACGATCTTGCTGATTTCTTGTGCATTTAGTGCGGTGAATATTCTGTTGGTTCCGGTGGTTGACAACACGGTGATGCTTTTGGCGGATATTGCTGTGTGGGTGGGACTGAATTTATGGTTTGACAGGGTAAGAGATAAAAAACAGAAATAATATGAAAGGCATTGTTTTAGCTGGAGGTTCCGGCACTCGTTTATATCCGATCACTAAAGGAGTAAGTAAACAGTTACTTCCAATTTTTGATAAACCGATGATTTATTATCCTATCTCAGTACTTATGT
>NZ_JADKYL010000008.1:0-225970 GCF_019633785.1 Bacteroides sp. FSHCM14E1 | reverse complement strand
GCTGGTTCAGGCTCGCGCCCATTGACCAATATTCCTCACTGCTGCCTCCCGTAGGAGTTTGGACCGTGTCTCAGTTCCAATGTGGGGGACCTTCCTCTCAGAACCCCTATCCATCGAAGGCTTGGTGGGCCGTTACCTCACCAACAACCTAATGGAACGCATCCCCATCCTTTACCGGAATCCTTTAATAATCAGACCATGCGGAATGATTATCCCATCGGGTATTAATCTTTCTTTCGAAAGGCTATCCCCGAGTAAAGGGCAGGTTGGATACGTGTTACTCACCCGTGCGCCGGTCGCCAGCAAAGAAAGCAAGCTTTCTTCCTGATGCCCCTCGACTTGCATGTGTTAAGCCTGTAGCTAGCGTTCATCCTGAGCCAGGATCAAACTCTTCATTGTAAAAGTATTGTTATATATCCCGTAAGGGATAATATTAGCTCTGTTCAGGATGTCGAAAATTTATTGACGGTCATTTTTTCATATACCTATATAATAAGTATTGACGGTTCTAAATTTACTTGTACTACTTGTATTGTTTATCAATTTTTCAAAGAACTCTTCTTTTCGATTGTGCTTCGTTTCAAAAGCGGGTGCAAAGGTAAAAGGTTTATTTTAAAACACCAAATGTTTTGGAAGTTTTTTTAAAATATTCTCCCGGTCTGTTCTCTGGCTCTCTTAGCGAAAGGGAAAGGCACCGGAATAAACACCTTTTATCGCGAATCGAACTGCAAAGATAACGAATTTTAATATTAAACTCCAAAGAAAAAGGAAATTATTTTTGTTGTTCGTTAAGGCAATCAATACGCGGCTGCAACATGTCAATTTCAATCGGCTCTCCCTCTCTTGGAAAGCGGGTGCAAAAGTACGCGATTTACCAATACAAGGCAAATATATAAGGAAGTTTTTTTCATAAAAATATAAATTTAGATGTAAAGGACTGAGGGAGAGGCAGGTTTTAGAGCATACTTTAAAAAGAAGGAAAAAGGGAGGGCCAAGGGGACACATTATTATAATATATAGAGGGGGAATTTTCAGGAGATAAAGGAAAGGATATGTGCTACGAAAGGGAGGAGAACGAGTGTTTTGGGGTGGAATTGCGGAGAAAAATAGGGGATTTAACGGGAGCTTGACGGAATTTAAACGGGAGTTAAACAGAAAATACGGCGGGATTTTGACGGGAATTGAATGGGAATTGAACGGAATCCAAACGTTAACATTGTTAATGCAGTTGGGGAGACATTTATTTTAGGGGCGGAAATAACAAAGCTTTTGCTTCGAAAAGACTTGTTATTTGAAGACAAAAGGCTTGATTTAACCCCCTGTTAAATCAAGTGACGGGAGGAGAAGAAACGAAAGAGAGAAAAGGATTGAGAATGAATACAATAGAGAGACAAGGGGTTCTTTTTTAGAAAAAGAGATAAGTAGTGGGCCGAAAGGGATAGTTGCGATTAGAACAAGTATGGGTGCAGCGGATTTTCAAAAGTAAGGTTTGGAGCGGAAGCGGGAGGAGTGCAATTACAAAAGACAAGAGAATAGCAGGACAGGCACAAGTTAAAGAAAGAAAGTATCAAAGATTGGATCATAGATTAAGAATCGGACATAAAAAGAAAGCACGTCTTCAAATATCCCTAAAGCAAATGTCTTCCTGTTAAAATCACCCTTTCAGGAAACAAAATCCCCTGCCCCATGTTACTTAACCAACTTAATTTTTATAACCTAAACCAAAAGAATTATGGCTAAAGAAAGTGTAAAAATCCTGCAAGGAAAGCTCGATGTAAAAAGTTTGATTGATCAGCTGAATGCTGCATTATCTGAAGAATGGTTGGCATACTATCAATATTGGGTAGGTGCATTGGTAGTGGAAGGTGCTATGCGCGCAGACGTACAAGGTGAGTTCGAAGAACATGCTGAAGAAGAACGTCACCACGCACAATTGATAGCAGACCGAATCATCGAATTGGAAGGTGTTCCGGTACTCGATCCGAAAAAATGGTTTGAACTGGCCCGCTGCAAATACGATTCTCCAACAGCATTCGACTCTGTCAGCCTACTGAACCAAAACGTTTCTTCAGAGCGTTGCGCCATTCTCCGTTATCAGGAGATTGCCAACTTTACAAACGGTAAAGATTACACCACATGTGACATCGCCAAACATATCCTGGCTGAAGAAGAAGAGCATGAACAGGACTTACAGGATTATCTGACTGATATTGCCAGAATGAAAGAATCGTTTCTTAAGAAATAAATAATGGTTTCTTCAAGAATGGAAAGAGGGAATACTCCGTCCGGGGTAGTTTCCTCTTTTTATTGTTACTCCTCACTGTAATAATCACCTTTCCTCTACTCCGCAGACATACCTAAATAATCATATTTTATGCACTCCGACCGTGACAAAACAAAAAACTATGCGACTTATGGGATGAATTTCAACTCAATTATTTATCTTTGTTAGCTTTAAAAAAGCTGGCATAAAAACAATATGTACAATGAAAGATTTCTTTAAATTTACGCTTGCTACATTGACCGGTATCGTACTATCGGGCATTGTTTTGTTTATCATCGGAATTGCGACGCTTGTCGGCATCATTTCGTCATCGGATACAGAAACTGTGGTAAAGAAGAATTCCGTAATGATGCTCGACTTGAAAGGTACACTGGTTGAGCGCACTCAGGAGAGTTTAGAAGGTTTACTGGGTAAATTTACCGGTGAAACAGCCGATACATACGGACTGGACGATATACTGGCTTCAATCAAGAAAGCTAAAGAAAATGATAACATCAAGGGCATTTATATACAAGCCTCATGGCTGGATGCTTCGTACGCTTCGCTACAGGCGATACGTAAAGCATTGGATGAGTTTAAGGAGAGTGGCAAATTTGTCGTAGCATATAGCGACAATTATACGCAAGGACTTTATTATCTTTCGAGTGTTGCCGACAAAGTGATGCTCAATCCCAAAGGCATGATCGAATGGCGCGGACTCGCTTCAGCACCTATTTTCTATAAAGATCTATTACAGAAACTGGGAATTGAGATGCAGGTATTCAAAGTAGGTACTTACAAGTCGGCAGTGGAACCTTTCACCTCCACCGAGATGTCTCCGGCCAACCGGGAGCAGGTTACAGCTTTCATCGGTTCTATCTGGAATCAAATATTGGATGGTGTTTCCGCTTCACGCAAAATAGGAAAAGATTCATTAAATATGTATGCTGACCGTATGCTGATGTTCTATCCGTCAGACGAAAGCGTAAAATGCGGACTGGCCGACACGCTGATTTATCAAAATGACGTACGCGACTATTTGAAAACACTTGTGAAAATCGATGAAGATGATCGCCTGCCCATCTTAGGGCTCGAAGAGATGGTTAACATTAAAAAGAATGTTCCTAAAGACAAGAGCGGGAATATTCTGGCTGTTTATTATGCTTCCGGTGAGATAACCGATTATGCCGGATCAGCAGCGTCTTATGAAGGTATTATAGGTAGCAAAATGATTCGCGACCTGCGTAAACTGAAAGAAGATGACGATGTAAAAGCTGTTGTATTACGCGTAAACTCTCCGGGAGGAAGTGCTTTTGCGTCCGAACAGATCTGGCATGCCGTAAAAGAGCTGAAGGCTAAGAAACCGGTCATCGTCTCAATGGGCGACTATGCCGCATCCGGTGGATATTATATCTCTTGTGCTGCCGACAGTATCATAGCCGAGCCAACCACTCTGACGGGTTCTATTGGAATCTTCGGCATGATTCCGAACGTTAAAGGATTAACCGAAAAAATCGGATTGACATATGACGTAGTAAAAACCAATCAATTCTCAGACTTCGGCAATCTGATGCGCCCGGTAAACAGCGATGAAAGAGCTTTGCTACAGATGATGATCGGCCAAGGATATGATTTATTTGTAAGTCGTTGTGCCGAAGGACGCCATATGTCTAAAGATAAAATTGAGAAAATAGCTGAAGGACGTGTATGGACCGGAGAGATGGCTAAAAAAATCGGATTGGTAGACGAATTGGGTGGAATAGGTAAGGCACTGGAAATAGCTGCACAAAAAGCCGATTTAAAAGGATACACCATTATATCCTATCCTGCCAAAAAGGATATTCTGTCTACGTTGCTTGATGTCCAACCCGGTAATTATGTAGAATCCCAAGTGCTGAAAAGTCAATTGGGAGACTATTATAAAGATTTCAGCCTGCTGAAAAATATAAAAGAACGCGCCATGATTCAAGCACGCGTTCCGTTTGAACTGAATGTGAAATAGCAAACTGCATGAAAGAAAACTCTATCAAGATACATAAATGGCTATATCCTGCTTCATGGTTATATGGGGCAGGAGTAGCATTACGAAATAAACTCTTTGACTGGGGAAAACTTCAGTCAAAGAGTTTTAATGTTCCTATTATTTGTATCGGGAACATCGCAGTGGGCGGTACGGGTAAAACGCCGCACACAGAGTATCTGATAAAATTGCTTCATGATGAATTCCAAGTGGCTGTATTAAGCCGGGGGTACAAGCGCCATACCAAAGGATTCGTACTATCAACAGCAGAAAGTGACGCCCGCAGTATTGGCGACGAGCCTTATCAAATACAATCGAAATTCTCCGATATCCGGGTAGCAGTTGACGAAGACCGCTGCCATGGCATCGAAAGGTTACTCACACTTAAAGAGCCTCCGGTCGAAGTTATCTTGTTGGACGATGCGTTTCAACATCGATACGTGAAAGCAGGACTAAATATTCTTCTGACAGATTATCACCGTCTGTTCTGCGATGACACCTTGATGCCTGCGGGACGCTTACGGGAGCCTGCACAAGCCAAAAATCGGGCACAGATAGTCATCGTAACCAAATGTCCGCCGGATATCAAACCTATTGACTACAATATTATTACGAAAAGGTTGAATCTGTTCCCCTACCAGCAGTTATATTTCTCGTCTTTCCGATACGGAAACCTGCGGGCAGTCTTTCCCGATTGTGCCACTGTACAAGAGAGAAAATTATCCTCCTTACAGACAGAGGAACAGATACTGCTAATTACCGGTATTGCATCTCCCGATACGATCATCCGTGAATTGGAAATACATACACGGAACATCGACTTACTCGCTTTTAGTGATCATCATAACTTCAGCCAGCGAGACTTGGCGCAAATAAAAGAGAGATTCGGTAAATTAAGAAAAGGGCAACGCCTGATTGTCACAACCGAAAAAGACGCGACACGCCTGATATACCATCAGGAACTGGATGATGGGCTGAAACCATTTATTTATGCCCTACCCATTGAAGTAGAAATATTACAAAATCAACAAGATAATTTTAACCAACACATTATTGGCTATGTTAGAGAAAATACAAGAAACGGCAGCCTTCCTGAAAGGAAAGATGCACACAAGTCCTGAAACAGCAATCATTCTGGGAACCGGACTTGGCAGTCTGGCAAACGAAATTACCGAAAAGTATGAAATAAAGTACGAAGATATCCCCAACTTTCCTGTGTCTACCGTAGAAGGGCACAGCGGTAAGCTTATTTTTGGTAAATTGGGTAATAAAGAGATTATGGCAATGCAGGGACGCTTCCATTACTACGAAGGTTATTCTATGAAAGAAGTGACTTTCCCGGTACGCGTGATGCGTGAACTGGGTATCAAAACATTGTTTGTGTCCAATGCCAGTGGCGGCACCAATCCTGAATTCGAAATCGGTGATCTGATGATTATCACTGATCATATCAACTATTTCCCCGAACATCCGTTACGTGGTAAAAACATCCCGTACGGTCCCCGTTTCCCGGATATGAGCGAGGCATACGATAAGGAACTGATCCGCAAGGCAGATGCCATTGCAGCAGAAAAAGGCATTAAAGTACAGCACGGAATATACATCGGTACACAGGGACCCACATTCGAAACACCTGCAGAATACAAACTGTTCCATATCTTAGGAGCTGATGCGGTAGGAATGTCTACTGTCCCCGAAGTGATTGTAGCCAACCACTGCGGCATCAAAGTTTTCGGCATTTCCGTCGTAACAGATCTTGGGGTAGAAGGAAAGATTGTAGAAGTATCACACGAAGAAGTTCAGAAAGCAGCCGATGCTGCCCAGCCGAAGATGACCACCATCATGCGCGAACTGATAAACCGTGCATAGATACTTCCTTATCATAAAATAAGATATATGAGAACAGAGATAGCAACCTTAGGTGAATTCGGACTGATCAAGCATCTCACCGAAGGAATTAAATTAGAAAATGAATCAAGCAAATATGGAGTAGGCGACGATGCAGCCGTCCTCTCCTATCCTGCCGACAAGCAAGTGTTGGTGACTACCGACCTCTTGATGGAAGGTGTACATTTCGACCTAACCTACACGCCGTTAAAGCATTTGGGATACAAATCTGCTGTGGTTAACTTCTCCGACATCTATGCGATGAATGGAACGCCCAAACAGATTACAGTTTCACTTGCTCTCTCCAAACGCTTCAGTGTGGAAGATATGGATGAATTTTACTCCGGACTCCGTCTGGCATGCCAACAATATAAAGTCGATATTGTAGGTGGTGACACCACCTCTTCTTTGACAGGGTTTGCCATCAGTATCACTTGTATTGGTGAAGCCGACAAAGATAAAGTAGTTTACCGTAATGGCGCCAAAGATACCGACTTGATCTGTGTCAGTGGCGACTTAGGTGCCGCCTATATGGGGCTGCAACTGTTAGAACGCGAAAAAGCAGTCTTTAAAGGCGAACAGGATGCTCAGCCGGATTTCTCCGGAAAAGAGTATTTGTTGGAACGACAGCTCAAACCGGAAGCCCGCAAAGACATTATTGAGAAACTGTCCGCCGCAAATATCGTTCCGACTTCTATGATGGATATCTCTGACGGACTTTCTTCGGAGCTATTGCATATATGTACTCAAAGTAAAGCAGGTTGCCGTGTCTACGAAGAGCATATCCCTATCGATTATCAAACAGCAGTTATGGCAGAAGAGTTCAATATGAACCTCACCACCTGTGCCATGAACGGTGGTGAAGATTATGAACTTCTTTTCACTGTTCCCATTGCCGATCACGAAAAAGTATCGGAAATGGAAGGTGTCCGCCTGATCGGACATATTACAAAGCCCGAATTAGGCTGCGCACTGATCACACGCGATGGTCAGGAATTCGAGTTAAAAGCTCAGGGATGGAATCCCCTACAGGAAAATAAATAAAAAAATCAGAAAGAAAAACTCTGATAATAAGCAGAATAGCTTTTTATCAGTGTTTTTTATTACCCTAAGGTTTGCAGAATTAAAAATTTTCACTACCTTTGCAACCGCAAACAAGAAAGGTGCCATAGCTCAGTTGGTAGAGCAAAGGACTGAAAATCCTTGTGTCCCCGGTTCGATTCCTGGTGGCACCACTTTAAAAGATTAGCAATCGGTTGTTTTGCAAAGCAAATCCCTGTATTTCAAACAAATACAGGGATTTTTTATTTCTTGCTCCCAACTAAATAGTACATTTCAACACATTTCAAAATGCTAAATTCGTGTGTATTATTGGAATCCCTAAAAATTGCACACGAATTTGATTATAAATCACTCGTTTTCATCAATTTACCCTATTCTTTAAGTGCACACGATTTTAATGTTTTACACTAAAAAATGAGTAGATATGAAACAGAACACATTCAGTATTATTTTTCTTATCAGAAAAACAAGATTAACGAAAAGAGGTGAAGCGCCTATCCAAATGCGTATTACAGCCAACGGCCGGTTTATAGAGCTAAATACTCAACGCAAAATAGAACCCGCCAATTGGAATCAAAAGAAAGAACGGGCCACCGGCAAAACTCCGACCCACCAGGAAATCAATCGATATCTGGAATGGCTACGTACCAGGGCTTACGAAATTCAAAAAGAACTATTTGATCAGAATGGCTATGCTGAGCCTGTGCTTATCAAAGAATATCTCCAAGGCAAGCATAATACATGCAAAATGTTTTTTGAAGTATTCGAAGAGCATAATGAACAGATGTCACTCCTGATCGGAAAAGAGTATAACGAAATAACCCTTCGCCGTTACAGGCTCTGCCTGCGTTATTTTAAAGAAATGTTATCCGAGGAAACAAAGGTTGAAGACATCCCCATTAAAAACGTTACAGGTGAATTAGTCCGCAAATTTGAGGCATTTCTGAAAATAGAAAAGAATTGTGCTCAAAACACAGTGATACGTTACATGAAATGCATGAAGAAAATAACAAACCTGGCTTTAGCAAATGGATGGATAATAACAAACCCCTTTGCCAGCGTGAAATTCAAAGAGAAGAAGGTTATCCGGGATTTTCTCACTATCAATGAGCTGAACATGCTTAAAGACAAAGAATTCGAAATTCCGCGTTTGGAAATAGTCCGGGATGTATTTCTGTTTTGTTGTTTCACCGGATTAGCCTTTATCGATGTATACAACCTAAAAAGTGAACATATCATTGAAGATGCGAAAGGACGGAAATGGATTCACAAACAACGCCAGAAAACGGATGTCGAATTCTTTGTTCCACTATTGGAACTGCCATTGGCGTTAATTGAGAAATACAAGGATCACGCTTTATGCAAACAGTCAGGAAAGGTACTTCCTGTGTTTGCCAACCAAAAAATGAATTCCTACATCAAGGAAATAGCTGATTTTTGTGGCATCAAAAAGCATCTGACAATGCACATAGCCAGATACACATTTGCCACAACCGTCACCCTGGCCAATAACATCAAACTCGAAAACGTATCTAAAATGCTGGGGCATACAACGACCCGTATGACGGAGCATTACGCCCATGTACTCAATGAATCCTTGGCTAATGATATGGATAAACTTTCAGGGATAATATCTCAATAAATGAAATTAAAAGACGAGTTCCACCTACTTTCTCGAGTTTTTGGAACTCTTCGACTGTTTATCAAAATATTCCGATAATGGTCAACGGTTAAAAACAGAGCGTTTCACTTGAGACTATTCACGTTGGGCTACCACCGTGGCACTATTCTGGCAGCCCTTTTCAATTCAACAGTAATAGAACTGTGCAATAAATTATTCTTATTTATACTAAACTTCTAATTCGTTTTTTCTTTTAAAATAATAAATAACAAAGTTATCATCTTTTCCGTTAGTCACAATCCAATTATTAAAATCCTCATTTGAATTTAGCATTTTAATGTATTTTTTCATTTTCAATCATTCCATATAATCTCCAAATTAATGAAGACCGTTGAAACAAAATCAATGCATTTACATACTCCATATTATCAACATATTTTCAGAACTTCTCCGAAACCGCTTGTTTACAGTTTTTTGATCCGTCCCGCCCATATTTTCATTTATAATTCCTATCTTTGCTCGAAGAATGGACATTCCTTAACTGAACTATCAGATTTACTAATTAAAAACTACCCGCAAATAAAGCTAACCGCACGATAGAGTGAACTTTGTTAGATTATAGGACGCAAAATGGAACTAAAGTACGTAAAACTATACCTGCTATGTATTCCGGTGGGTATCTTAACCGGAATCGTAACTATACCTTATCATTATTTGTTAGGTAAGGCATCTGACCTGCGACACCTTCTGTTTAATTCCGAGGTAAACTGGTGGATGCATCTTTTGGCTATATTTTTAATGTGGGTTATGGGATTAATCATACATTATGGTGTTAAAAAATGCCGTTCCATTTCCGGTAGCGGTATTCCACAAGTAGAAGGAGCCATTTATGGGAGATTCCAAATAAATCGCCCGTTTAAAGCGCTTGTTTTAAAATTCACAGGAGGTCTGGCAAGTATAGGGATGGGATTATCGCTCGGACGCGAGGGTCCTTCCGTTCAAATGGGCGCATTCGTGGCCCGCATAATAGGAAAATGGACTCATGCATCCGTCTCGGAACAACGTTATCTTTATACGGGTGGGGCAAGCGCAGGGCTCTCGTCAGCCTTTATCGCTCTTTTGGCTTCATCGATATTTATCGTGGAAGAACTGGAGAAATTCGATTCTGTGAAAATAATCATTACCTCACTTCTGGCATCGACTATAGCCGGGACAATGGCCGGTTGGGCATTCCCCGGAAACCTGTATGCACCGATCAACACCTCCTATCCTTCCGAACTTAGCATTGTCGGAATTACCTTGGCATTCATTTTATTTTCCTTGCTATTATCCTTGGTTGGAAAGCTCTTTAACAACTGTCTACTTTATTTCCAGCAGAAATACAGCCAAATACAAATGTCGGTATATTTAAAAGTGCTGTCAGTGGTTATTGTAACTTATATCATAGGTTATTTCTTTTCAGATTTGATTGCAGGTGGTGAAGATTTTCTTCTCAAACAAGCAGACACTACGGCATATACAGGTATACTGTTTCTTTGTGGCATCATCCTGCTTAAGCTATTGTTCACAGCACTCAGCTATTCAACGGGCTTTCCGGGAGGCATCTTCCTGCCATTGCTCGTCATCGGAGGACTGACAGGAAAGGTATTCGCACTTATACTTATCCGGCAAGGTTTTCTTTCAGCAGAACATTGCGGTTTCTTTATGGCTATTGGTATGGCTGCAGCATTCACAGCTGTCGTACGTTCTCCGGTTACAGGCATTATCCTGCTTTTGGAAATGACCCATAAGTTTGAATTGCTTATTCCAATGACAATTGTTGTAGGAATCACTTACTTTATCAGCGATATCGCAGGAGTAAGACCAATATATGACCAGCTTTATTTACGTTTACTGCCCAAAGAAAAAGAAGATTCAAATTCCCGGCACACCCTCTCATTCGAAGTAAATGCTGACTCATACATGCAAGGGAAAAAAATAGAAGACATTATTTTGCCCAAAGATTGTAAAATAGAGAATGTCGTACGAGAAGGAACTCACTTGCCTTTACATAATACTGTCACTCAACCGAAAGACCGGGTAGATATCAGCCTTCCATCATGTGAACTGGAAAAACTATACCGCACATTCAGGAACATGGCGAATGAATAATAGTACCAGCATTTTGAGTTGTTCCGTTTATTGGTGAAAACTGCGGAAAAAGTTCAATTGACTAATTGCCAATAAGTAAAGAGTAGAAAGCAAGATAACAGGTAACGAATTAGTAACGCAACTCCGGTTTAAGTTGGCTTTTTAATGGTTTCACCTGACTTCGCCCCGGTCATTCAATTACGTTTAAAACCCTTATCCACAACCTTCTTTCTCTATTCTTCCCTCAGTCTCAATTTTAATTCCTATCTTTGGACACAAACAACACGCTTCAAAGAAACAGTTATGAATATCAGAACCTTATTAATTTTAGTATTGCTATCCTGGGGGATAAATGCCAATGCACAGGAAAATTCCACAAATGATGATATCATCATACAGACATTTCCGGATTACAGCCGGAAGTCTAACACAACGGCCAGAAGCGCGGAAGAACAGAAGGTTATGGAATTAGTCGAGCAATACATATCGAACACTCTGCATGAATATAAAACAAAGCCAATGTATTACCTGAAAATAAAAAAATCGGAATGCCATATAATAGTCCGCATAAACGACATACCGGTATACGAGGATTTTTCCGATTACGACTGCAATTATGATGATTATGACGGTACATTATATCCTGTCAATAGCTGTCTGCCACGCAGCGGAAAACAAACATTTAGCGTAGAGATATATCCCACCGGCCAACAAGACCATATCTCAGATGACAGTTCTGTAAGCCTCAAAATATACCATTGTCCCGACATAGATAAACCGGAAGCTGAAACCAACTTGATTGAAGAACTGAAATTACCCGATAATATAGGTACACAAAAGCTGAAATATTATACCGCTTCGGCAACTTTTGAGGCATCGCTGCCTTTTGATTACAGTGATAAACTCACCAAGGCCCGTGACCTGACACAAATACCCGACTTAGAAGAAAAGGTACTAAAGCAATATAATAAGATACGGCAATATTTAGTGGACTGTAACGAATTGGCCTATCAGACACAGTACCTCAGTCATATCATTCCTTACATGGACATGCGTTATAACAGCCGGCAAGAAATAATAGATAAATTTTGTTATACGGAAATGTTTGATAAAACATCAGTCAATAGGAAAGTTGCGCCCATTACAGATTTTGAAATGGTGATTTGCGGGAATGGTAAACTGGTCATGCTACGAAATAAATCGGAAAAGAATAGTGTATTGCAGATAAAGTCCGACATAATCAATGAAGACGGATGGAGCATACCTAACAATATAATCATACCTATTATACTATATATACCCGAAAACAGTGATAAACTGGAAATATACATGTGACAACAGGCCTATAGATGATGGATATTTTTAAATATGATCGTGTTTACATCAATTTCAGAGGATGCTTATGGTAGACACAGAGAGTTTGTTAAAAAAATATTCAAAGTTGATGAGACGTAAACATAATCCCAAATAGTTTATGAACAGATAGAATTAATCAACTGAAGATATACTAATATAGATAGTAAAACGATGAAAAAACTATTTTTAGCGTACATGGGACTAATAATGCTTAGCGGGTGCTGGTCATTTCAAAATAAACAAACGGAGACAGATTCACAAACAGAGAGTAAAGCTGGTAAAGCTAATATTAGCGTTTTAAACTCCGACACAAATAATCATGTGAGTGAAGCGAATAGTGATGAACCTAAATTATTTGTGAATGAAACAGATTGGAAAGGTTTAAAATGCGAGAAATATTCGGAGGATGATGGATACACGACCATTCAGAAGTGCATTTTTCCAGACGCTAATATGACACAAGTGTATGATGTCATTAAGCGAATCAATGAGAATCTGAAAGATACACTACCACAAAAAGACATAGAATACATTTCTGAAGTGGATAAATATATCAAGGTTTGCTATAAGTACAAAACAACAAATGACCTCTTAATAGAAATAGACTACCAAGGAGGGGTTACCTGTTTTGAAATTATGCAGAAGGATAAAAGTATTATCACCAGAATAACTTATGCGGCTGATTAGATAGCTTAACTGTGAGTTATAATTTTAGATGCAAAAAAACAATCAAAATGAGTATTAAAGTATATGATAAAGCAAGGGGTACATTTGCTTGGAGATTATGGCATGAGCCTGATTCGGACAAAAGTGGCTGTACAAAAGAAAAAGATAAAGCAATAGAACTTAGATTAATAAATCAACCGGAGAATTTAAATTTATTATATGAAGATGAACATAATTATATAATAGATGATGCTTCTTTAATGAATGATAATAATTCCTGAAAATAAATAGTATGAAAGTAAATATGCTGTTTGCATCAATTGCATTATGTTTGGCTATTCATTGCTTTGGAGGCAGTAAAATTTCTTCAGATACACAACCTCAGAAATCAGTAATACAGTCAAAAGACACTGTTGTTAATGTGTCTGAACGTTTTGCTATTTTGTATAAAAAATATGATAAAGATTTTAAGTTATGGTATAATCCATATATCATACGTCTTAAAGAGAGAGATACCGTTAAAATAGCAGAATTCTCGTATGAAAATGGAGGTGAATTGGATCTGCGTATCTCTCCGAGTAAAAGATTTGTTGTGCTGGATAATATTATAAAAGGTTATGTAGAAGACGGGGATGAAAAAATATTGCATGAAAATTATCTGTGTGATATAATAGACCTTGAACAAAGTATTGTTGTTGGCAGTATGCAAACACATTGTGGAGGAGAGTGGGATGAAGATGACAGGTGGGTTGATGGAGGTGAAATTATCTTTGATGGCAGTTTGTTGAAGAAGAAATAGATATAGTTGATAACTCTGAGTACAATAATTTTCCGGAAAGCGAAATCCGAGAAATTGTTCATGAGCTAACTGATAAGCTTGTCTTCTACAATATCAAGATTAAGAAAATGATTGACTTATCAAATAATAAGAGGAATTTTGGATGGAGCGATTCTCGTGAACATAAACTTCCCGGAAGGACATCGACTTTAGATGTTAAGCATCTTGATGACCACGCTGGCCATTTGCACTACCAAGGCTACAATAAAGATATAACCATACTAAAAAAGATATAACGATGAAAAAATTACTATTACTCGTCCTTTGCGGGCTTTTTTGTGTCGTCGATGTCATGCCGCAGAAAACCATTGGATTTGAATCGCTTGTCATCGAAAAAAGCGGCGCCGTAAATATCTATTGGGAAAAAAACAAGAAGAACAGTAAGTCCAAAACGCTGGATGGAAACTACCGGATCCTCTTTAAGACTTACCACATGACCGGAAAATTCACGAAAGGTTTTCCCATTGATACCCTGCGTGCCTATACGAACACTCCGGACGGGATGGAAACGGCAGAGGACGGAATACTGCTCCTCGAATACGTGTACGACAAGGCTGGGCACCAGCACGGTATGCAACGGCTTTTCTACAAGGACAACGAACAAATAAAGTCCGAACACCCATATGTCCACGGTATACTCGAAGGAACCGCCCGAGAATGGCACCCGAACGGAAACCTGAAAAGCTGCGTGGAAATGAACAATGGAAAAATCAACGGAATCTCCTTCGGTTGGGACGAAGAAGGAAATCCTCTGTCGGAATGGCACTATACGGACGGGGAGCGTGACGGGGTGTGCCGCATGTGGATATATACCGACGACGGTGAAACATTTGTCAATGAAGAACACTACAAAAACGGTCTGCAGGCAGACAGTACCTGCTATTACCGTATAAACCCTGACGCATCAAAGACGTTGCGCTGCCGCACAACCTACGCCGGAAAGGGCAGTGCGGTGAAGTTCGAATCGTTTGACGGCGACACATATTCCGTCAGGGAGATGGAGGATGGCAAAGACTGGCTATGGACCCAGTACATACTTGGAAGGCTGTCCGCCAGAGAAGAATACAAAGATGGGAAACCCCATGGAGAGTCGATTATATACTATCCAGGAACCGACAAACGATGGAAAATCTCTATGTTCGACCAGGGGGAACTGCTCTGGCAAAAGGAATACTCCATTGACGGAAAGCTGATAGATTCCAAAGGCTTGGAGCAAACACAGGAAAAGACACAGTAAATATGAATATAAACATGAAGAATATAAATATGAATTTGAGGAAACTCCGGCTTTTTTCTGCCGCTGTTTGCCTTGCCCGCTTTGGCACAGCCACAGGTGGCGGAAGAATACCTGCAATCGCGCAAGGAGGAAGTCATTGGACGATGAACAACCTGTTGCATGGCTACGCGGAGGGAATGCCCGGTTGCCTCACCAAAAGACTGAATGAGCAAAGTGCCCGGTTAGATACCATGGCACAGTGTTCCAAGAAGGAAATCGCCCTTGCCAAATACTATACAGGTTGTTATTACTACGGTCATGGTGATGATTCGGCCACGTTCCCGTGGTTTTCCAGAGCCGCACAATTCGGGCAACCGGATGCGCAGTTCAACATCGGGTTGAGCTACGAACATGGATTCTTGGGCCAGATGGAAAATCTGAAACAAGCCATCGATTGGTATTCCAAAGCCACCGCGCAAGGAAGCAGTCAGGCCATGCTCAACCTGGATGCCATCTATGATGAAGGCAAATTTGTAGAACGAAACGTAGAGAAAGCCATCGGATATACCGGGGTCATATTAACTTTTTGTACACAAAGAGTGTGATGTATCATTCCTTGCCTTTAATAATAAAAGCTTCTACAAATAAAAACAAGTTATGAAAATAAAAATACTTATAGGTATAACATTATTAAATTTTGGATTTACCAACTATATAAATGCACAATCGCCCAAAGAAAATATAGTTATAAATACAGATTCGACACCTCACAAAAACACATCCGATTCCATACCGGTCACAGGCTGGTATCTTATAGAGGATAATTTGGGAAACGATTACAAAAGAATAAGTTCCGATTACAGGCATAATACAATCGATTCAATTCCTATCGTAGACGCTACACATATTAAAGAAGTAAAAGTAGGGGAAGACGAAGAATATCTGTTTTTTATGGCCGTAAAGTTTGATGATACCGGAATATCGGCATGGACAAAAGCTACTCAAGAATACAAAAACAGAAAAATAGCCTTTGTAGTAAACGGCACTATAAAAGATACTTATCCGGATATCCGGTATATCTGGGTAAATACAGAGTATGAAATCACCTTCTATTTACCGGGTAATCCTTCCGAAGAGCAATACAGGCATTTTGGAGAAACCTTATGCAAAGATGCCGGTATTGCCATTGAAGTAGGGAAATATGAAAATGAATTACCCCCGATGTTTGTTTCTTTGGAAGATTAACTTTATCGTCCATTTATAATGAATGCTTCAAGTAATATAATTACGCGGATACGCAAATTAGCAAACCAAGATTTTCGTATCAACAGCCCTTATGGAGAATCAATTTTGATATTTATGAAACATAACGGAGTTGCAAGTATTAATAGCACGACGGAAAGTACTAAGAAAATTACACTTTCAGTACATAATGGCGGGGATGTGCCCCTCCGGTACATTGAAAGAGAAAAATAAGTGCATCTCCCTGTCCACCGACAAGAAGATGCACTAACATAAACAAACAATATTCTACCTTCACAGGCAGTTGAATCCATCAGACCACCTTCATAAGCAGAGATGGCAAAGGTTATGGATTCTTAAAATGATTGCTTCACAGCAATCATCGAGTTATAAACACTGTATTCTATTATTTTCTGTTTTAGTTTTGATCATCTTCTTTAAAAAGTCCGTATTTCTTCACCGGTTCAGAGAGTTTCGGGATCAAGGTTCGCCAGGAATTTCATTTGGACGTCCATATCCACCGCACCGGGCAATAGCCGCACCGCTTGTTCTTCATTCCCCAGACATGCCTGAAGAATAGCTTGCATGTATTTGCTTTCGGCTATCCAGGTGGATTTCTCTAATATTCATAAAGCAACCTTGTTGCAAGGCCCATCATCATCTTCTTTTTTTTATTATATAGCAAGTTCTTTCTTTTTTCACTTAATTTCCAAAGCTTTACCCGGTTTGAATTTAACAATCTTCTTTGCAGGAATCTGCATTTTCTGACCGGTTGAAGGATTATACCCCTGACGTTCCGCATGTTTCTGCACCCGGAAAGTTCCGAATCCCACAAGTGTGACGGGGTCTTCCTTATGCAAACTGTCCCTGACGGTGTCCATGATATGGTTTAAGGTCTTCTCCACATCTGCCTGTGACATGCCGCTACGAATAGCAACCTCTTGAATCAATTCTTTCTTGTTCATCTTTTTAGTTTTTAATAATATTCATAGAAAACAGATTCATCTGCTTTGCTTCTTTTAGTTCCAGTCATCTTCTTCCTTAAAGAGCCCGTACTTCTTCACCAGTTCCGAGAGCTCCGGATCGAGGTTCGCACGGAATTTCATTTGCCCGTCCATCTCTGCCGCAGTGAGCAAGAGCCGTACCGCTTTTTCTTCATTCCCCAAACGTGCCTGAAGGATGGCCTGCATGTACTTGTTATCGGCCGTCTGGGGCGATTTCTCAAATATTCGCAAAGCAGCCTTGTCATATCCTAAAGACATGTAAGCAATGGCCGTATTCACATCATCATACGGGCGCAGCATTTCCAATGCCTGTTCGTATTTACGTTCCTCCAGATATTCCACAGCCCGGGCATAGGTCGTATCCGGTTCGTTGGTATAGATTGTATCCTGCTTCATTCCCCTGCGCGAGAGACTGAATCGGAAATCTACCGCACGTATTATTGGATAGAGTTTCTCTAACATATAAGCGTATTCCGATTTATATTGGCTTTTTATCAGCCATTCGCGCCGGTCGGGTTCCTGTTCACGGTCAATAATCCTCAATATAGCGTCTTTATGGCCTTTGAAGTCTGCATCACTCACAATCAGGCTGCGTAACTTGTTCCAATCCTCGGGGATGGTGCGTATCTTTATCAGGTTCGGTAAATCCGGAATCTCGTCTTTCACTTCACGGTGAATCAGGTTACCCGCCTCGTCCATCTCAACGTTGACACCGACAGACAATGAATCGTACAGCGCGGTAAACTCCCTTACCAGAACGTCACGGATGGATTTTGCACGCTTCTGGGCTATTTCTCCGTTGACGCGCCAACTGCCTTCGGGTGATGAAGAAGCGAAGAGTGTCAGACTGTCTATCCTGTACACAGGATCGGTCATCAGTGCCAGAGTAAGATCTTTCACTTTCTTTACTCCTTTGCGGTTCACGGCAATGGTTTCGTTCAGGTTGAAGTCGTTTTGCGGAAAGTAAAAATTCACGCTTGTATTGGCTTCCGCATCCCGGGCAATGATTTTTCGCACATAACGCGGAGTCTTGTCAATGAATTTAGTCATAGAACTCACCAGATAAGTCAGTGTATCCGACTTCGGAAGCGGATATTTGCTTCCGTTGCCGCTTAACACATTACCTACCACATACACCTTCATACGTGCTGAGTTTTCATCTGCGGGCACCTTCTGCGAATAGAGAAATTTCACCTGATCGGCAGCATAAATCACCGTATCGAGTTCCGCATCCGGATTGAACGGGAAACGCACGATATCATGGTATTTCTCGTCTTTCATCGCTTTACGCGCTTCGTTACGGGCTATTTTCTGCGTGTTATAGAACTTTTGCACCAAATTGGTCGAATCGAGCGAGTTGATATGCGCTATCCAGTTTCCGTATTTTTCCTGCAGGGCGGCATGCCGCACGGCGGGCGGATGTATGTTATACAACTCCCGTATCAGGTGGTATTGCGGATAGACTGACCGCAGATGCTCGTAACGGTCGATATAATGCTTTACCGTTGTCACCGAGTCAAACCGGCTGAGTTCGAGTTCCCTGAACGCTTTACGACCGGGCAGGTGCAGCTGTAACGAATCGGACAGGTTGCGGTGATAGGCGTACAATGGCAACTTGCTACGGGTAAACCCTGTTTGTTCATCACCCAAACCATAGTATGCGAATATGCTTTCCTCCGAAAAGTTTGCCAATGACTTCTGCCTTGTCTGTACCGTATCCGGCCTTTCAGTCATCAGCCACAAGGGAGGCACGGTGTCCACACCCCGGACATAATAGAGGCTGTGTTCCGCCTGCCGCAAGGGTTCAAACGATACCCTGTCATAAAAATATTTCTTACGGGTAACCAGTTCTCCTGCCTGATAGTTGGTACGAAGTTCCCATTTGTGGTTGAAGTAACGGAAGCGCTCCCGCAAACCGGACCACTGGGGTTGTAAAGTGTCGTTCACCCGCTCCAGCGCACGGTCATACTGCCATTGTTGGCGCTCTATCATCAGCCGGGAGTTCTTCAGCATATACTCTTTCAACAGGCTGTCCCGTCGGTTTACCTGCCGGTTGAACATCTCAAAACGCAGTAACAGCGGGTCCGGACGGTGTTTTTTAGCATCCTGTATTGCCCATAGCTTTTCCAGCCTTCGTTTATACCATTTCAGACGTTTCAGATAGCGTTCAAAAGAACGGTAATTTACGTAAGTCTGATAAAAGTTGGCGGAATCCGGAATTATTTTCTCTACATAACGGTCGTATCGCCGGTAGTCCCGCTCCTGCAACTCCCGGAAGCGCTGTCCCGTGAAGCGGAGTTCTTTCAGCGAGTCGGGCACGTCGCCCCTCATAAGCACCGGACGGACGTTGACCATCCAGTTATCCTGTTGCAGAACTTTGGGAACTGTCACTACAAACTCTACATTAATCAGTCCGTTCCGCTCTGCTGTATTACGCGTGGAACCGGCTGATACCACCACTTCATCAAGCGCCACCGTGGTCAGGTTCTCTTGATGGACACTGTCCCATTCGACAGACATGCCCACGGGGATGCTGTCACCTTTAGCACTGATGAATGTAAAGTTCAGAACCGGGGGCTGATTGGCGGAATCGCGTTTTGCGATCTCCACCGGCTCACTCCGCCGGTTGGCAGGCAAGGCCAGTGTCACCCTCGACTGCTCTTTGTAGAGCCTACCAAAGGGGGAACATGCAGTGATAACTATTATCAGAAACAGAATATAGAAAATTTTAGAATGCTTCATGCTTCCTTGCGCCAACTGAAGGGCCGATCTTAAAACAAATAAACAAGATTAAACGCCACTTTAGGTGTCGGCAGGAAATAAGTACCCGATTTCACCTTATCACCACAATGTTCGCAACGATATTTCGTGTAGGGAGTGACAAGCAGCCCCAGACCCGCTTCCACTTCCATATTCCAGCGCTTGCTCAGCAGCCAGGAGCGCCCATAGGTCATTCCTGCGCCATAACCCCACCCCTGGTAGCGGTAATCGAGTACCTTGTCCCATGCCACGTTGAAGCGTGCGCCCATGGCATACATGCTGATAAAGTTTCCGGCGTAGGGTTGCCAGAACCAGTAGCGTGCACCGGGTTCTATCAGGAAATGCTTGATCTTTTTAGTGTCACTGAAATTCCAAGGATTATAAGAAACACTCATATTCAGCGTCCAGTGTTTATCCAGAAGCATGCTGCCTTCAACGTTGAATGTGGTGGTAGCCAGTTTCAGCGTATTGGTTTGTACTGAGTAAAACTGGGCATGCAGCCGAATCGTCAGAGCGCCCGCAAACAGTAGGAAGGAGAATACCAAGCAATATCGTACGAATTGTTTCATGGATGTTTCAATATAGAAAGTTTATGTTAATTTACTGTTAATTTTTCATACCATTCACTGTAACCGGATCGGTAGCAATAGGCTGTGGGTGGCGCTTCAACCTGTATGTAGCTGTCTGAAACCAATGTGCTGTAAAATTCAGAGAGTCTGACCAGAAAGCTGTCAGGAACGTGTACACAGGGGATGCACGCTTCATGCCCCCCGGTGGTTTCATTGCCAGCTTCCAATACCGGATACATAATACTCAAATAATAAGCGGAGTATCCGAAAGCACACCACTTATCTTCTACATAGAACAAGTAAATGTAATACAGGTTTTGGGACTCCTTATCAATTGCCAATTCCGGAATTTCCATATTTATCTTTATTATCGGTTAATAATCACTCACACACCTCACCATGCCGTTCACCATACTTTTAGCCTGGGTATCACAGTAAGGCACACCCTTCTCAAAGTTAAAAAACCAGGCTTGGTCCGTACCCTTTTCGGTGGAAGCCCAGTATCTTTTCTTCTTGTTGGGTTCTTCCATCGGTTTCTCCTTATATATCAAGCCGATGGGTCCACGAAACATCCACATCAGTTGTAACTCGCGTTGAGTGGGAACACGCCATTTCCGCCCTGCACCCGGGCCGGAAGTACCATACAAACGGCAGCCTGTATTTGCAGGAATGGTGAAATCCGGATTATTATTATTTCCGTCATCGCTCACTCCCTGCACAGTCATCCAAGTCTCATCATTGTTCCCCACATCCGTGGGTGCCACGATAAAGCGGAACGGGATTCTGTCATTGACACTCAGGTTGCCACCGTTTCCTCTGGAAACCTGATGCCGGATAGTAGCGCCGTTCTTCGTCATCCCGACTCCCGCTCCCCATTGGGCGGCTCCTGCCAATCCATCCGCATAAATAACGGCATACGTTGTTCCACCGATAGTCTCTTTCTGAATATACTGCCCGAAAACTCCCGAAGGAAAGCCGAAGCAGAATAAAACGATCCATAAAATGGGATAGATTTTGAAACTCATCATCTTTATTTCTTATTAGGTTGCATTTCGTTTATTTATTACCTCCTCCCGCATGATTGGCTTTATCAGGATCCTGCGAAGCTCTGACAGCATGTGTGTTGCCAACGGCATCGGAGAACACTTTCCCTTCATTCGTAACCACAAAGGCTTTATCGGCACCCGGATCGGCGGTAGACGACCAATAGCTGCCCGCCATCTGTTTTTGCGTACTCGAAGAAGAAATCCAGGTCCCGATCAATTCGCTGACAGAAGGGAGATACCACCACCCCTTATCGGCTCCAGGTTGATCTCCCACATTGTATCCGTTCGTTCCCCGATAACAGGTGTAAGCAGCCTCATAATTTGCCCAAGTACTTGGGGCTCCTTGCAACGCTAAAGTATTCGCACATCCATTCGTCAATGAAGTGGCTCCGCAATTTGAGAATGATGAACCTTCATACCATTTCAGCGTTTTCCTTTCCGGTAGGCTACCCGGATAGTATCCATCCGAAAAATAAGACTCTATACTGTTCGGGTATTTCCATTTAACGGCATTCGCATCATCTACTGTCGGCAAAGCAGTACCAACGGCATCGTATCCCGTAAGTTCTCCCGAGAAATAGCCCGGTATCAACCGGATGACATTGGTATCATCCCTACTGTTTCCTTTCAAGACAATGTTATAAGTCAGGTCGTAATTGGCGTACACACTGTAATCGGAAGTGAAGTTCTTTCCCAGAAACAACTGATAGATAGAAAAATCTGTTACAATATTCAAATTCTCGCCACCAGCGACCTCCTTATTCTCCAACCCGATAATCTGAAGGTAAGTGCCGCCTGTCGGCGCGTTATCGCGACGGGTATTCACTGTAGAGGTCAATACCGTCTGCTGGAGATTGATCGGAATATACAAAGGAGCCGTTTGAATCACAGGATTTGCGGCAGTTGTTGTAGCAAGTGATTTATGCCAAAAAAGGTCGGTTTGTTCTTTCAAATCCTCTGAAGGGAAAATAGCTTTTCTTCCAAGTACATTATAGTAGTTCTGCGTGGGAATATTCATCAAGGTCACATTCCACGTATGTGGTACCTCTATAAAATGTGGATAGGTTGTTGTTATATTGAATGTCACTCTTGCCACGGTACGCTTCAAAGAGATGTATAGCTGTTTGCCCGCAAAGATTTCGGCATCAGCCTGACCGCACATAACGATACCTGTCCTCTCCACATTCTTTCCGTTTTCCAGTAATGGATTTCCGTTTGCGTCTGTCAGTATGAGCTTGTTTTTAGGAAAAATGCCATCATCGGCCGTCAATGTCATGCAGAGGTTATGTAAATCAGCATAGGTAGATACACTCGGCTTTATATTCTCAAACGTACTCATATTGACGTTGGCTAAAACCACAATCCTGTTTTTTTGTTTATCCGGTGTAGAGGCAATCACCACCTCATCTGTCTTGATGGAACCATCCGGAGATGCAAAATATTTCTTTTCTACCAATGTTCCATCCGGTTTTGTCCCGTTAAACTGGAAACCCATGTACGAATAGACGGCGTTATCTTCTGTAATATCTGTAGTAGGTGTACCACCTGCCCTTGTGGCAACAGGTGTCGCCACAAGTTCTACGTCCATATCCGGCGAGGACATCCTGAGGACGGGCGGCATTTCTTCCGCACGTGTTTCCGCGTCAGACGAAGTATTATAATCGTCTATGCCCAGGGTGAGTTTCACGGCAACCGGCTCCACGGTTGAAGACGTACCGGAGTCGGGCAGCAAACGGTCCTCCGTACATCCTCCCAAGGCTAAGCAGACGATACATATCGAAGCCATTATTTTTTTTATCATGATAATATCGTTCATTTGTATATTGTTATCATATTCATTACTTAAAATCACGGACACAGCGCACGAAAGCCTTTTTTTTCTTGTCCTGAGGAGATAACACCAGACCCTTATCTATAATATGAGTGTTAAAATAACCAAAACACATAGCACTCCATGCTTCGTTTTTGTTGACTTCAGTTCCTGCCCAGTACATTTTTTTATCATTTTCTATACTTGAAAAATTCAAATCGTTATATGTATTCCCATTAGCTGCTACTATTAGAAATAACGCCCGTAGCTCGGAGGCTCTCGGAAGTCTCCAGTCATGAAAACCACCCCCGGTATATTGTCTGCAAAGTTCTTTAGCAACCAACTTACCATTTGCATCTTCCCACGGAACAGATAATATGGAGACATCATTCTTGGTTACATGAATTTCCTCACAAACCTTTTCTTTCCCTGCCGCATATAAGTTTATATCGTCACTTACTTTCATACCATCTGTGGGCAGACTTGCGGGATCCGGTGTATTAACAGGTACATAGTCTCCGTTACCACCATAGGCTACAGTGGTAAAATAGCTCTTGTAGGGATGCCCACCAAGAGTATAATATTCAGGCATTGGGGGATAGTCAGTCGAAAACTCTTCACTCGGCCAGGTACCTTGAGGCCAATTTACTTGTTGGAGCGTCTTCTCTAATCTTACCCACATATAGTCAGAGATAGGGGGATCCGCTATCTCACTTCCAAAATCACCATTAATTACCTCAGATGTCCAGTTCTGAACATTCATGCTCAAAGCAGAGTTATTGTAGACCAGGTTGTATGTGTTCTTATATCCCTGTCTGAAACCAAATAACTTACCATCCTCACTCTTGTTAAGGTAGCTCTTATCCAGCGTAAATGTTTCATTAATACCATTGACCTTCAATACGAGGACTATATCGCCGTCACCGACTTTGGCATCCATGAACGAGGGAACCAGAAACTCGTAGGTAACGTCCGTAGTGGACAATTCCACTGCCGGGGTTAATGTTACTCCTATCGGACCGGCGGTAGCTCCATCCTTTGCCAACCCTGTTGCCGGGTCAATAGCTCCCTTGTTTTTAATCCAACCGCCCCCAAGGTTATCCAAAGTAACACTACTTAAATTGAACACTTCATTATTGTTCATGTATTTCCTGATATTAAGAACGATCCACGTATAGGCATGCCGGAAGTTTAAAGGAATAGTTGCCACCGCTTCTCCGGATGGATGATCGAACGGATAGGTGGTACTGGTATTGTAGAGTAGATCCGTCTGTTTAAGGTCGGTCTTTGAGGAGAAGTCGAAAGGGATTCCATTCGTATAGGCACTTTGGGTGTTGGCTGGAATACACGGATAGTAGGCAATCACTTTTAGTGCCTTACCTTCCGGTCCTGTAGGAGTGACGCCTGAGCCGTCAGAGTTATTAATGAAAGTCCAATTCCACGGTGCGGAAGAACTGGAGCGTTCCATTTTGGCAGTCATATCTGATGATCCTCCGAAAATCTCATTCCCGTTCTCACTTTTAGTGATGGACATACCAAAAGAATAGGAATTTCCGGTAAAATCGGTCGTGGATGTAATACTCCTTGATTGGACAACTTCTGTCTTTTCTATGGACGCATTGAAGTTCAAAGGGACTTCCATTTCCGGTGTATCCCTTTCCATCCCGTCGTAGACATTGTTGTCGCAGCCTCCTGCCAATAGTAAAGAGCAGGCTGCCAGGATGATTGTCCGAGGCAGGATATATTTCTTATTTGTATCCATATTCATCTGTATATCGTTTCAATTACTTGTTATTTGTTTGCCTTACACAACGGATTTTCAATTTCTCTGTTTTCTGATGCCACGACGCATATCCGGGGCTTCCGGTAAAATCGACAGCCCATGCCCATTCGGAATTCAGCTTTTGCTGGTTATCAGCATTTGCTACCAGATATTCACTCCCGCACCAATAAGTCCCGGATAGCGGTGTGAACCCTCGTAATTCTTCTAAATTTGCATGATTCGCATAGATAAGCGCCAGCTCCGAGAGTCGCGGAAGTCTCCAGTCCTCGAATCCGTTTTCTTCCAGATTGCGGCATAAGTCAAAGGCCGTTAACGTCTTCGTTATTCCTTCCACTGTTCTCCATGGATGAGTCTCAGCACCCGATTCATCCACAATATCGTTACCGGAAACCATTAGCTCGGGAAAAGCACCTTCATAGTTAAAAGCATCTTCCACCGTAGCATATAACCTTCCGTTTTGTCCTCCATCAATATCCGTAATGTAAATGTTTTGTCCTTCCTTATAAAAATTATTGTAATCGAATGGAAGATTTCTATTAGTACCCCAATAATTTTTTTTCTTGGGAATTTGTAGTGAGGAACCCATAACGTAAGTCCAGTCCACATTCTCTCCATTAAATCCCTGATATGTCAGGTAATATCCCAAGACGGAAGGTATGGAGGCCGTTTGACCCGCAACCCATGGTTCAAGAGTGGCATCAAAGATTAAATTCTTCGGCTTACTTTTGTACGCAAGTTCGGCGGTGGCATAGCCTGCGGCTTTTACACTCTTGATGGTAAACTGGTATATGTGGTTGCGCAGGATATTCATTTTGTCATGGTTTCCCTCATCGTAAGTAAAGTCTATGCGGTAGAACGTTTCCGTCGGCGAGCCGTTATATCTACCTCCTACGATAATTGCCAAACGGTTGGTATGGTTGTTGTCATACACATTCCCCCATAGCAAATCGGCTTCGGGCAGATAGATTTTCCCTAAACAGTAAATACTGTTTGTTATGTATGCGTTACCAGTGTAAGTCTTGGTGGTAGTTCCTCCTCCGGTGACATCCGAAGGCTTGTCTATCACTATATCTGTATCTGATACACCGTCAGTCTTCCAATGGTAATTAGCCGCTAGCGGCATATATGCGTATCTCTGACCTGCTTTCCATACCTGTATTTGGGTGAGGGTGAAAGGTGCATTTTTGTTTTTAATCCATGAGGTAATAATACCACTCGTATCTTTTTTAGGCGTGCCGACACCGATATCCACACGTGCCACGGCACGAACCAACTTTGTATTGCCGGAATAAACAGAACCTTGACTTACCTGTACGGATTTGCCTCCCTCAATCACCCCGAACATGGGAAACGGGGTAGTACTGAAATCGAGAGGATCGGCCGTTGCTTCACTCGCGCAGGCTTGTTGCACCTCTTCGTAGCTCTTGCCATACAGACCGTAAAGAAAGCCGGAGCCGGAAATATTGGCGAGGATAACAAGTTTATAGTTATCAGAGGAGCTTACACTCTGCAACAGGGTGGCACTATAGGTTCCATCGCCAGTCTTTGTTCCTTCCGCCACGTAACGCAGGGTTCCGTAAGTATCACCGTCGGCATTGAACTGAAGAATGTAAACAGACTGAATCTCCCCGGTCTCATTGCCTGCCGAAGGCGTACCCGCATCGGAAGTGGATACGGACAGCCTGACAAGAACGGGATCGTCCTGCTGCACGCTGTAGCTGTCATCGTTCCGGCAAGCTCCCGTCAGCATGATTATCCATAAGAGTATAACCAATCTGTCCGGTCTTGCTATATAGTCAGTTTTTATCTTCATATTTATATTCTTAATCTTTTTCTTTATATCTCTCCAGGGATAAAAGAATCAATTGTATTCTTTCCAGACAACGGTCTCCCCCCAACCTGTAATTTCACCCCCCACATCCACCGAAGCTTTGAAATTCAACAAAAGGTTAGTGGTTTTGCCTACTATGGGGACAATCGGTTTGCCGCTGCCATCCGCCGTTATGCTTTTAAGCAAAGACCGGTTGTGGTAGATGTCTATTGTCAGCCCATTGCCTTCTGCCGTAGGGAAAAGCCGGAACATGGAAACCTCAAAGTCTTTGTTCGCGGCAAGGGTCATTGCCGGGGAATAGGAAGCGGGAGGGCCTCCGTAATTGCCGTTAAAATCCATGCGGCTGCTTGTTTCGCGGACAACGAGCGAGTAATTACCGTCGTTCGTGCCGGTGAGATCTTGCAAGCCTTGCAGGGTTATATTCATGGACGCCGTCATGCGGGAGACTTCTATGGTATGTTCTCCGCCACCGTTGGACGTTGTATTGTTTTCTATTTCAAGCTCTCCGTAGAACAAGTCGGAGGGAGAGGTAAATATGCCCTGTTCCGCCCTTGTAGATACGGAGGGTTTCAGTGATATGAAACCGTCGGAGCATGGATCGCCCTTTTTCAGGGGGCTGACGAGCATCGTACCGTCCTGCGTGTTGCCCATGGCTACGCAATGAAAGGTGGGGATGCCCGGATAATTAAGGATAACAGGTTCCATACCGTTCACGGGGAGTATGTCGAGCAGCAAGTCTTTGTCATTGAATACATAGAGGTTCATATCTTGTATGGTTTCTGCGGGTATATCTGCGGGCAGATTCACCTTCAGCGGGATACCCTTGAAACAATCATCGGTATTCTCGGCTATGCATCCCGACAACAGCAGCAGTGTGAACAGATAATATACGATCTCCGGGATGAACCGGAATTTATAGGCACCTGTCATAATGGAGATTCTTTCTTATTTTAGTTCTTGGTAGTTTGAAATAGCCGCCGCGGACACTGCCGCGGCAGCTATTTATTAATCAGCAAGCATGCCCTTTAAAAGGGAACTGTCGATCGCAATCGCAAGCCGGGAATTAGAGCCAGCTTTTTTCGATATTTATAGGATTTGCCCACTTTGCTGCAGTAACGGTAACATTTACGGAACTGTTAACGGTCGGTTTAGTCGGGTCGGTAGTACCACCACCACCGCTACCGCCTTGGTTTTCAGGTTTAAAGTTACCCTTCAAATTCAGGACTACGCTATATGTTTGACCCGCTTTAAGTTCATCCTTGTCTCCACCTCCGAAGTAAGTGGCAAAATACTTGGTGTCGTTAACTGCATCAGCCTTAGGTTTTGTTGTTGCCATTGTCTTTCTCCATTTCACTTCAACTACGAGTACTGTCGGATGATTGGCGATATCCGAAACGCCGTCGTTTGTGAAGGTATACCAATGTCCGATATCCGAAATTGAATTCTTTGCGGCAGCGGTTCCTTCGACAAATTTGTCAGCAGCGGCCTCTATGTTGTACTCATCGTATTGTTTGAAGTCGGTGGGTGCCGGGGCTGCCCATGGAGCGGTCCAAGCTACACCGCCGGTATACTTTTTCTGGTTTTGTGCGATATAGTCAGCACCGGCATCGGTAGTAGGAAGGAACTGTGTCATTCTCTGTACGCTCATCAGGTAAACGCGGGTGATGGTAAAGTTCGCATCATCAGTCGTGGCGAAATCATTATTCTGGACATATTTGTTGTCCTTAACCGATCCACCATTAAATGTAATTTTCGTGAGCTGTATTCTGGCTGCTAAGAAGTGTAACTGTATTGTTACAGAAGCTTGCATTGTCTCGTCTTTTTTCACAAACGGATCCAAATTGCCTATCCCCGACATATAGAGATTAGCATCCTTTTGGGTTATCCCGCCGGCTGGAGTATCAGGAGTCTTCAGTATATCCGTTAGCACATCCTTCAGGGCAGTCTTAGTTGAAACAGTGGCAAACAGTTGGCCTGCACCCGTCAGGTCTCCTGTATTGGCTATCACAGCCACTTCTGTAGCGTCCGTCGTGGTTGACACACTATTGGCGTTCACAGATGCCGGAGTACCGATATATTTCTTCGTAATAACGACTCCATCCTTGTTAAAGATAAACACTGTAAGATTATTTACCGTACCATTTTGGGCGTCCAGATCATTAGGTATCCCCGACGCTCTGCTGCTTGCCCGTTCACCGGTTCCGGTTAATTTAATGATGACTTTCGCTTCCGGAGCATTGCTTTCTCCACCGGGAATCTCGTCGTCGTTCTGCGAACAACTTGCCAATGCCGCTATCGCGCACATGGACAATAATAAACTTTTTACTTTCATTCGTTGATGTTTAATTAATTTAAAATATTTTTTTCGTTTGGTTTAAAGCTCTATTCTATAATAGAGACTTATTAGCGATAAAAACAATTCTAAAATCATGATTAACAATTCATTAGAAATTTCCAGTTCCTAAGGAATATTAAATAATTATAGAATCATTTCTTCTCAACAAGAGAATCAGCAGTGTTTCAATACTATATGAATTGATTTCCGGCATCATGTTGAAACATTGCTGAAACAAAACGAGAAAAAGAAACAAAAAGAACAACTTATGAATAAGAAAACATCGCTGAACGAACTGCTCTATATACAGGAGCATCTGTCATGTAGAAATTACCATGAAGAGTTGGTAAATGGATTCAAATATATTGAGTTTAAAAAGGATGAAGTCATACTGGAAAAGGAGATTTTATGGAACTATATCGTATTCTTGCTTGAGGGAGAATGTGTCATTAACTATAATCAGTACAAAGACCGAAAATTCCAAATGGGATCAATCATTTTGTTACCTAAAATGGCCACAATAAAAATAGAGGTAACGGCAGGTACCCGCTTGCTTTCATTGTCGTTCGGAATCCCTTTGAATCTCTGTGATAAGTTTGCGTTGCAATCGTTAACAGGACTTTGCAGCAAACTCAATTATAATTTTGAACCGGTCGATATACGTTATCCGCTACCTCCTTTTCTGGAGCTTGTAACGCATTGCCTGAAGCAGAAGATGGGCTGCGGACATTTCCATAGTTTGTTGCAGCAGGAATTGTTTTTTTTACTGCGAGGCTTTTATACCAAAGAAGAATTAGCTCTTTTGTTTTATCCGATTCTGGCAGCAGAGTTGTCATTCAAAGATTTTATCATCGAGAACTGTGCCAAAGTAAATAATGTGAATGAACTTATTTCACTTTCAAACATGGGAAAATGTAACTTTTACAGTAAGTTTAAGCAGGTATTTGGAACAACGGTCAAACAATGGTTGCTGAAACAACGTAATCAGCGTATTTTAAATAAGGTGATGGAATCGGAAACTACGATTGGAGAGTTAATGGAGGAGTTCAATTTTGATTCCCAGGCTCATTTTACACATTATTGCAAACAACATTTCGATTGTACGCCAAAAGAGCTGATTATGAAGTATCAGGCTATGGATCAGTAGTTTTTGCATAAATTATATCCGCAAATACAAAATGTAAAAAAAAACATTCTTTTTGGCAATAAATGTAAATTGCAGATGGCCTATCTTTGCAGTGTGAAGCATATATATCCTATGATTTTGCTAATTGCATCTCTATTATAGAATAGAGTGTTATAAAACACACCTTTTTAAAATAAGATGACTCTGCATTATAATAAACTGTTGATCAAACCATTGATTCTCTCCAGATTAGTCCGATCGAGTTCTTTAAGATATACCAAGGTCATTTCTTCTTTCGTGTGGCCTAAACCGGTGCTGATTGTAGCAACGGGTGCGCCATATTCCCTCGCCAATGTTGCCCAAGTATGACGAGCCGTATATGTTGTCAGTGACGGAGCAATCCCCAATTTTTCGGATATGGTTTTCAGGTGCCTGTTTGTCCGCCCCAAAGCTACGCGGTATTGTTCATATTCGTTTTTATCCGTTTGAGGGTTAATCACAGGTTTGATTATAGGGAATACATAGTTATCCACATTCTCTTTATTAATCCCGTATTCATCCAGAATAGCCTGAATCTGGGGAGTAATTGTTATCTGAATAGTCTGTTTTGACTTATGCCTCCTATAGTTTATTGAATTTCCACAAATATTTTTCCATCTTAAAAAAATAATGTCTACAAAAGCCATTCCTTGGGCATAGAAGCCGAATAAAAAGAGAGCCCGGGATTGCATCAGTTCCGGATTCGATTCAAGTTCGAATTGCGTTAACCGCAACATCTGCTCCTTATCCAAAGCCCGTTTTACGGTTTTGCACGGTTTGGTGCAAACGTCTTTGAACGGATAAGTACATTTGGGCACGAAGCCGTCTTTTACAGCCAGGTTATATAAAGTCCGGAAGTTACGCATATAATATGCCTCCGTATTCTCACTGACTCCATTGCAAGACAAGAAATCCTTGTAGCAGGTTACGAACCGTTGGTTGATCTGGGACATTTTCACCTGCTTTGAGCCGATAAATTTTGCCAGAGAGGAACGTGTGCTGCGATAGGCTGCCGCAATACCATCTTTTTTCATTGACTTTTTCCAGGCTATCTGTGAGTCAATAAAATCTAATAAGATGTATTTCCTCGCAGATTTGTGAGCAACAGCGGAAGCTATGTCATTCACGGTATATTCATCTCCAGCCGCTTCAAGCCGCTTTATCTGCAGATAGAACGATCTGGTCATCTTATGTAGTTCCCGGCTGATCTTGCAATCGGCGTAATTGTTGGAACTGACCTTTTCTAAAACTGGTATAAATTCATTTTCCTTCATACGGTATTTAGTATATACAATCTCTTTTTTCCTCTGGTGAAGAAGTTGGAATACCACAGGGTAACTTCTGTCTTTCAATGCTCTCGATTTGTTTAGCTTTAATTTTACTGTTGCCATAAATTTTAATTTGAGTATAACATAATTAATTTTTCGGCAACAAAGAAAGGTGATTTCGACAAATACGCACAGTACAAGCATCGTCCTTTTTTTATGCTTTAACACCGAGAAAAAAAATATGTCACAAATGTTCTGAACAAGCGCTTTCGGAAACTCTGTTAGGACAAGCGCTGTTCAAAAGGTAATGGCCTGAAATTGGATCCTATCACACCGGTTTTTGCTCATGGATCGAGCAAAACCATCATTGCAGAGTTGCTAATTTGCAACAATCTTCCCAATCGTTTAAGATCACTTCTTAAATTGTTGCAAATATAACCCTATAGATCCACATATAAACTACCAATCAGCGCAGAAATACTGCGAATCAACAACGGGTAATCTATTTAGATATAAGATTGTCTTTATGTCCGTTTCTTACCTGCATCGGAGTCCCCCCTAAATGCTTCTTGCAATAGAAATTAAAGTGTGAGGAGGTGTTAAACTTAAATTCGTACATGATTTGCTTTAATGGAATATCGGGATCCTTTAGTTTCTGAAGGATTTGCTTGACTTTACGTTCTTGCATCCATTTATAAGGGGTTTCATCAAAGTTTTCTTTAAAAAGCTTCTCAAATTGTCTCATACTGTATCCCAACAAGTGAGCTAATTCTTTTGAGGTTTTCACTTTTGAGTAATTACCTAAAATTATTTCGACAAAAAGCGGACTGTTACCCAATGACATATAAAATATCTGTGCTATTTCTTCCTGAGTATAAAAATGCTTGAACAACAGTTGCATTTCTTTGCATTTGAGAAGGTATAGATGGTGACAGTTTATTCCAATATCTACATAGTTTTTAATTTGATAAACCAGACTTTTCATTTCCTCTTTCATAGGAATACCCCGGCATAGGAATTTCACTGTACTTTTCCTCTTGAAAAGTATTTTATTTTTCACATTCGAACATGGAAAAACCGATGCATTGTACCCTGTAAGCATCAGGGTTGTTTTAGTAATTGCTTTCCATTTAAATTTATTATTCTTGGGTAAGAAGAACATTTCATTTTCAGATATAGGACGGTTGATATAGTGATTAAAATCAATGATAATACCTCCCGTAAATAAGAAAACAAAATAATTACTTGTTTTACTGCATAGTTCCAGAGATTCCCCGGCTTTCATTTCGATGTACTGAGGTATAACCTTATAATCCGGAGAATAATAAGGGCATATTAGTTGGTTGGGGCTTAAGTTTTGCATTTATTATATATATATGGGTATATCGCAAGTACATTTACAGTCAGCATACATCTTTTTTCAATAAGGTGCACTCGATATGCTTTTAAAGACAAGCAGCCAATTATCAGAGCTACTGTTTTGTTTGTTTTTCAAGTACTACACATAGCTCCATTATGAAAGGGTCCATCTGATTTATGAACGCAAATATAGATAATAATATTTAATATAAAGAGCTTATAATGACGTTTTTTTCAGAAGCAGTTTCCTTTGACACACACATGATACATTCATTATTAGAATCATAAATTCTCTCTACATTATCTAAATCATGTATTGTTTAGTTTAGAGGTTCTTCTTCAAATTTGGTGGTAAATTCTTTATTTCTTTATTTTCAAGTTGATAATTGTCCTTTTTGCTTGCTTAAAAAAAATAGACACCGGCTGAATAAGATAACTCAAGTTTCAGAAGTGAATTTGCACCGTCTGAACCGATATCTTCATCCTTATACCTTTCTTCAATTAACATTGTTAACGCCTTTTGCAGGTTGTCAGGTTCTTATGTGCAAATAATAAGTCTTTTGCATTTAAAGAACTTGTTATTCACATCCAAAGAACAAGCTTTAACTCTGTGTTAAAACAAAGCTTTTGAGGATAGAAATCTTACTTTTTAAAGATATTGATTTTCAGATGGTTTGTCCTAAAATTCGCTTCTTCACCTCATGGATGGACTCTTCGGAGGAAAGCCGGGATACTTGTTTTTTTGTCAACTATAAACGAGGGCTTACACTTCCGAAATTGAATCCATTGTTTTTCCGGATTTTCCGCCAAAGATATGGTAAATCGGATAATAAAAAAGAGATAGACCGTGCAAGGTTAGAAATAAAAATACCATCTTTGCAGAAGAATCCAATTTCACTGTACTCCAAATATGAATTATAATCTTATGGACACCATCACTTTAAAAACCGAACGCCTCCTTCTCCGACCTTTCCGGGAAACGGACTTACAGGAACTCTTTGAATGCTGCCAGAACCCGAATCTGGGAAATAACGCCGGTTGGGAACCTCACAAAAGTATCGAAGACTCCAAAGAAATCCTGCATACGGTATTTATGGGGAATGAAGGAGTCTTTGCTATGATTCTGAAAGAGAATAATTCTCTGGTGGGTTCTATCGGCATTATTCCCGATCCCAAACGGGAGAATCCCCAGACACGCATGTTAGGATACTGGCTGAAGGAGTGCCATTGGGGAAAAGGAATAGCTTCGGAAGCAGCACACGCCGTATTGGATTATGGATTTAACGTACTGGGGCTGCATTTGATCTCGGCAAACTGCTATCCGCATAATACCCGCTCCCGACATTTGCTGGAACGGCACGGATTTGTATACGAAGGTATCCTCCACGAAGCGGAAACGACTTATGACGGCCATGTATACGATCATTTATGCTTCTACCTGAAAAAGGAAATGTTACGATGACGCCCGCAAATAAAGGACGGACTGGATAGCCAACAAAATCACGAAAAGATATTCCGCCATCAGATAGACAGCCAAAGGGACCCCGGCATATCGGCTCAGCAGATATAAATAGGCCAGATAGACAGCAATCGTTGTCAACTGAAACAGAAAGGCGGTACGGGTTTTTCCCGTACCCGTCACCGCATTGATATACACATATCCCGGCAAGGCAAACACATAATTAAACAGCATCACTATAAAAGGGACGGCTGACATTTCTATCAGTCGGGTACTATCCGTATAAAGCCCGGCAATCTGCCGATGAAAACACGCAGCCAATACTATCAGAGGAAAACCAATTGCATAACCTAACTTCACAATTTTCCGGCAGAGCGGAAACAACAATCGCCTCTCCCCCGCTCCGATCAGGTTACTGACCAGTGCCCCCGTAGTAGCGGCAAACGAATTGACAATAACAAAGAAGACGGTAGAAACGCTCCTTATAATATTGGAAACAGCAAATTGCGCCTCCCCCAACCGTTCAATTGCTACAAAAAACAGAAACCACGGAGCAACGCTGATAAAAGCGTGTAACATGCTCCATAGGGAGAGACGCAGCAGTTCGGCCAACAACCGTTTGTCATATAGGGGTTTAAGTCCGAACTCTCTCCTGTCCACTTCCACCCAAGCATAAACGGCAACGATCAGGAGGGAAGCAGCCTCAGACAGAGAAGAGGCTAAGGCCGCACCTGCTATTCCCTTACCCCAAACAAAAATAAACAGATAGTTGCAGAGGATGTTGACTGAAATAGCCGTCATCGCCGCCCACGACAAAGCATTGGTCCGGGTGATGCCAACATAAAAAGAACGGAAGGCCAGAAACGGGAAAGAGAACAGCAGGCCGAAACATCTCCAATCCAGGTAATCGGTCACGGCACGATAGATCTCAGGCGAGTGAATGAAACACTTCAGGATAAATGGTGAAAAGAAATAAGAAGAGAAGCTCAGAAGGACAGCCAGCGCACTTAAGAAAAACAACCCTTGAAAGAAGGTCCTGCCTGTTCCGGCATAACGCCTCTCACCGTTACGGCGGGCGATCATCACTTGCAGACCCAGACTGAAACCGAATCCCAACATGTAAACAGCGAGATAATAGATGCTGGCAAGAGCGGAAGCTCCCAATTCCACTTCACCGACATGTCCTAAAAAAATAGCATCGGTTATATTGATTAACTGTTCCATCAGGATGCTCAGCATCACAGGATAATTGATAAGTCCTATTTGTCGATAAGTATAATTCATTGCTTAATTGAATGAAAACGGCACATTCAGGTATCAAACAGACATACGAGTCCGGTTGTACCTATATGCACGTAACGGGTAAATAAACGGATATAAAAAACTCGGGGAAAGACGCCGGAGCATCTGTCCGATAGCTGAATAGCTTTATAAATCGGGAGCTATTCGTTGAGCGTAGCTATATGCAGAGTTTCATTCGGAAGATCAATGACTTAATAATGAATATGCGGCAAAGGTAGAAAAAAGAAACAGATAAACAATCTTTTTCTTCAAACGTTCTATCTTCGTATCTACTCAAAAAACAATATTGAATATGGAACAGTCTTTTAAAAAGGGAGCCGTACTCCACCTGCCTTCATTAGTGGAATATTCCGAAGGAGGAATTATCAGTAAACAGTTGATCAAGAGTCCTGCCGGGAATATCACTCTATTCTCGTTCGACAAAGGAGAGGGACTTAGTGAGCATCGTGCCCCGTTCGATGCTTTGGTACAAATATTGGAAGGAAGTGCGAATATGATAGTAAACGGTCAGGAGTTTACGGTGAAAGCCGGAGAAAGTATCGTGTTTCCGGCCAACGCGCCGCATGCACTGACAGCTATTGAAAGGTTTAAGATGTTGCTGACAATGATCAAAGAGTAACATCTGGAGGCAAGGCAGCTGTGTACTAATCCATCTTATGAATACTTCGGATATTCCCATATCAAATCATTTTTTGTAAGACGGACTTATTTGTTTATTTTTCAGAAAGGCCCAAAAACTTCAAAAAAGGCAGGAGGAGGCTGAATCGTAAATTATTAAATAGGATATCATTTTGCCCCGAATTCTGAAGTATTGGAAGAAAACTTGTTAAAAGAAGCAATTAAACTGTATCTTGGCTGGCAAGATATATATCTTAGCCGCCAAGATGTATATCTTGCCTGCCAAGATGCACATCTTAGCCGCTAAGATGAAGAGTTCGACGGGGAGACAACAATTTATCCAAGAAACAAAAGAAACTTTAGTAAGGTACGTCCGGGGGTTGGGGGTTAACTTCCGGGCAAGTGAATCCAAGGCCATTTGTCCTGTTTTTTTAGGATGTAAATCCGAGTATACATATCCAATCTTTTATATCAAACTTTTAAACTTAAAACATCCCGTTGACGTATCCTATCGGATTTATTCCCGATTCTTTTTATATCTCTTAAAACCAATTCTGCTCCAAGCCTATGAATACCCGAATAGAAAGTAACCGGCAGCCGCGCTCCCTAAATGAATCCGGCAAGCCCTGTTCCCGAATAAGACCAATCGCATTTTTATTTGTATTCCGCAACATCGGACAAGTCCTTTCTCTCTTTTCACCCTATCTTTGCAGCATTGAAATACCAATTGAATCATGGAAGGAAAAAAGACAACGCAAGAAGAGTATCAGAAGTGTGTGAACGCAGTGGTAGATTATATCAATCTCCACTTAGGTGAAGAAATTGACCTGAGATCACTGGCCAGGATTTCCCATTTCTCTCCTTTTTATTTTCACCGCATCATGAAAGCTTTTTTAGGCGAGCCCGTCGGTACTTTTATCGTCCGGACACGCACCGAGGCCGCAGCCCGCCTATTACGCTACTCATCCGCTCCGATAGCTGATATTGCCTATCGGATCGGATATGCTTCTCCATCCTCTTTCTCCAAAATATTCAAACAGATGTATGGTATCTCACCAACAGAATATCGTAATAATAAAAACTTTGTAATTATGAAACCAGCCATTATCAAACCGGATCTGGAATTGAAAAAGGAAATCAGGGAACTTCCCCAACGAAATGCAATTTATATTCGCCTCTTCGGTGACTATAAACTCAATGACTATGCAGGCACCTGGATACGTCTGATTCAGTTTGTGAAAGAAGAAAAGCTTCCGATGGGAGATCCTTCACCTCTCTGCATCTACCATGATGATCCTAAAGTGACTCCCGCCGGAAAACTTCGGACGGATGTATGTATGTTGTTACCAACAAGCGCAACTCCAAAAGGAAATGTCGGATTCAAACAATTGCCTGCGGGACGTTATGCAACCTTCCTCTACCAGGGGCCATACGATCAGTTACAAGCTGTATATGATACAATTTACGGCAAATATTTACCCGAAATGGAGTGTACCCTGAGAGATGAACCCAGTGCTGAAAGATACCTTAATGATCCTTCATGTACTCTTCCCGAAGAATTATTAACCGAAATCTACATTCCGGTCGAATAAATTCCAAAGAATACAGGTTGGCAAAACATGATGCTACTTTGCCAACCTGTTCACAATCTGGAAATGCCATAAGAAAAGTCAGAACAAGCAAAACACTATAAACCTAAAAACCTAACTATCAACCTCATGATTATCCCAATCTCCCTTAAAGCAATAATGTAAGAATCTTATAAATGCTTCGATAGCATACTGCCTTGGGTAACAAGTTTATTATATTGTTGGCAAGCTTTCTCTGATATATTTTTCGTTTTAGGACGATATCAATCAGCTAAACGATAAAACTCATTTTTAAACAAGTCTCTCTCTCGCTGATGCGAATCTGCAGCATATAGGATAATATCATACATATATATATCAGATTGTCTTTTCCTGCACTGCGTAAGATTCATGAGATGGGTTGAACCCACACCATAAACACTACCAGTTATACTTTGCAATTCATCCACAACAACACCTGTAAATCAATGTCCGGAAACATGATTTCACACAATGTTTCTCAAAAGTATTTTTCACTTGCTTTCCTATAACAGAAAAACGCACTATCTTTGTATTCGTTCAGCGAAGAAAAAGAAGGGCAAAACGGACTTTTCTACCATTTAAGTTTCAAACTATTGGTAATCAATTAGTCCAATATGCAGCATCGGTGCAAATAAACAACCTAAGAATCATTACCCTATACCCAATTTGAATACCTAAATATTATGGCAGACAATTATATCGAAAGACAATACGAGCAATACGAAGCCAGAAAAGCGGCTTGGGAAAAAGCACGCAAATATGGCAAAAAGAAAACGAATATCACTCACTCTGCTAAAACGGAACAAGCGGCTCAAACGACAACAGAGCCCCATAATCATAAAAGAGTATTTGTAACGGGAGGAGCCAATGGAATTGGTAAAGCTATTGTAGAAATATTCTGTAAAAGTGGGTACCGGGTGGCATTTTGTGACAAAGACGAAATAGCAGGAAAGCGTACTGCAGAAGAAACAGGAGCCATTTTCCATCAAGTTGACATAAGTGACAAGGATATGCTTGAACACTGCATGCAACGCATCATTGAGGAATGGGATGACATTGATGTCTTAATCAATAACGCAGGCATCAGCGACTTCTCTCCTATCACTGAAACAAGCGTAGAAGATTTCGACAGGATTCTATCCATTAATCTACGCCCGGTATTTATTACTTCACACTTCATGGCTGTCCACCGTCAATCACAAACAACACCCAATCCGTACGGAAGAATCATCAACATCTGCTCTACCAGATATTTAATGAGTGAATCCGGCAGCGAGGGGTATGCAGCCTCTAAAGGGGGAATCTATTCACTAACACATGCGTTAGCCTTGTCACTTGCTCAATTTCATATCACAGTCAATTCTATTGCGCCGGGCTGGATACAAACCCATGACTACGATTGTCTCCGTCCGGAGGATCATGCACAACACCCTTCAAGAAGAGTCGGTAAACCGGAAGATATAGCCCGCATGTGTAGATTCCTTTGTGAAGAAGGAAATGACTTTATCAACGGTGAAAATATCACGATTGACGGAGGGATGACTAAAAAGATGATTTACACAGAATAATATAGTTCCAAACCAAACATACAGAAGTAAAATGGAATATGGTATAATGTACTAAAACCGTCTCCACTTTCCTGCTTCATGATACACTTTATTTTCAAAACAAAGATCGGTCCTTGTCCCTAATTTAAATGATACTCCAAATAAAAAGCTGCCCCCGAAAATCTTCAGGGCACTGAAAAAGCACCCTCGTAAGGATCAGGTTCTTGATTTGTCCAAAGATCTGCTGATCCTTCTAACTAATCGGCAAGACTGTGTCCATAGCAATCGAGAAAGGCATTATGAAATCGAAAGCCATCATAGTTGATGCTACTCATACGGGGGCTCGCAGTTGATCTTTCAAGATATGGAAGACCTTAAAGTATAAGGTATAAAACAGAAGCGAAAAACACGGAACTAAAGCAGGTATTCGGATACGACAGGACATTGTCGTACGGGATCTCTTGTATGCAACCGCAAGGCGCTATGGTCATCTTTGCAGCAAATATCAAGAGGATCTTCAAATTAATTTAAGGGAAGCTGCTTTTTTACATAATTAATCAAGATAAGTGTTTGCCTGTCCATACGAGGCTATCAAGCGTTTCAAGAGCTTGCTTTAAAAAAAATAGAAAAGTCGCCAAGTTAGTATTTCTAACTTGGCGACTCTCACTTTTGCTCTTCAAGAAGGCTGATCTGAAAAAACAGATGGTTTTTCAGTACCGAGATGCTTTTCTTTTTTTGAGCCTCTTGTCGGATTCGAACCAACGACCCCGAGATTACAAATCACGTGCTCTGGCCAACTGAGCTAAAGAGGCAAGTGGGTAAGCTTACTATATCGCGCCGCTACAACCAACTACCTTTGCTGCGATCAAGCCCTGGAGGATTCGAAGGGAGCTGGCCGTATAGGACTTACCCGGGTGCAAAGGTAGGTATTTTTATTAAACCTGCAATAGGGGGCTTGCTTTTTTTTGTAAGGCTCATCAGTAAGCACCTACTTTTCAGAGATTTAAAATCGAAAAAAAAATGTTTTTTTTCTGTCCGGATAGCTTTATTAACTTTAACAGGCATAAATTCCATACCAACCAATATTATTTGTACCTTTGTGCGCTATTTATTAATAAAATGACAGAGAGCAGAAGTAACTTACAAAAATATGCCATGCATTTTGGCACCTATATGGGAGTATACTGGATACTTAAGTTCATTCTATTCCCACTGGGATTATCTATTCCATTTCTTTTATTCCTGTTTTTCGGACTGACTTTAGGAGTTCCGTTTATGGGATATTATTACGCACGTACCTATCGCGACAAAGTATGTGGCGGTTCCATCCGTTTTCTGCAAGCATGGGTATTTATTGTCTTTATGTATATGTTTGCGGCACTCCTTACGGCAGTAGCTCATTATATTTATTTCCGGTTCATCGACCATGGTTTTATTGTAAACACCTATATGGGAATGTTTGACGAATTGACTAATAAAGATGTACCAGGCGTAGAAGGTTATATCGGACAACTCAAAGAAGTGATGGAAATGATCAGTACATTGACACCGATAGACATTACCATGCAACTGATGTCGCAAAATGTGTTCTATGGCAGCATATTAGCCGTCCCCACTGCCTTATTTGTAATGCGAAAGCCCAAATCACCGGAGGTACAACCTCTATAATTTATAATATCTAATTCATATAAAAAATGGATATATCTGTTGTAGTACCGTTGTTCAATGAAGAAGAATCCATCCCGGAACTTTATGCCTGGATTGAGAAAGTGATGAAAGCCAATGGCTTTTCGTACGAAGTTATCTTTGTAAATGATGGTAGTACCGACCGTTCATGGGAGATTATCGAATCACTCCAAAAACAGTCGAGCACAGTAAAAGGTATCAAATTCCGACGAAATTACGGGAAATCACCTGCCCTATATTGCGGATTCGAACGAGCCGAGGGCGATGTAGTAATCACTATGGATGCTGATTTGCAAGATAGTCCCGACGAAATACCGGAACTATATCGCATGATTACCGAAGAAGGGTATGACCTTGTCTCAGGATATAAACAAAAAAGATACGATCCGCTATCGAAAACTTTGCCTACCAAATTATTTAATGCGACTGCACGCAAAGTTTCGGGAATACATAACCTCCACGACTTTAATTGTGGACTGAAAGCTTATCGTAAAGCTGTAGTGAAGAACATCGAGGTATATGGAGAAATGCACCGCTATATCCCTTATCTGGCAAAAAATGCCGGATTTCAGAAGATCGGCGAAAAGGTGGTACATCATCAAGCACGTAAATTCGGAAAGACCAAATTTGGCGGGTGGAACCGTTTCTTCAACGGGTATCTTGACTTAATCTCTCTCTGGTTCCTTTCCAAATTCGGCATTAAGCCGATGCACTTTTTCGGATTGTTAGGTTCACTGATGTTCATACTGGGATTCATCTCAGTGGTTATTGTAGGAGCCAGTAAGTTATACAATATGAATCACGGCATGCCTTACCGCCTGGTAACAGACTCCCCTTATTTTTATCTGTCACTGACTGCCATGATTATCGGAACACAGCTATTCCTGGCTGGTTTCCTTGGTGAACTGATCTCACGAAACGCTCCGGAACGTAACAATTACCTGATAGAAAAAATAATATAATGAATGATAAATGAAACCTGTACGATGAAAAAATTAATAAAACTGATACTCTTCCTGATGATAGCTTACCCACTGACCGGTGCTATCTTTTCTGCTTGCTCGGAAGAGAGCGACTGCTCCATGACCGGACGTCCGATGGTTTATGCCAATATGTATACCATCAATCCGGAAACAAAAGCCGTACTGAACGACACTCTTGACTCTCTGACCGTAACAGCGTTCGGAACTGACTCAATTATCATCAATAATCAAAAAAAGGTTCATGATATCGCCCTTCCTCTACGCTACACAAGTGACTCTACCATTCTTGTGTTTCATTATACCCCCCTGTTAAGAGATACAATGGTTATCCGACAAACCAATACTCCCTACTTCCAATCTATGGATTGTGGATACAGTATGAAACAAAACATTATCAGTATTCATCCGATCGATTATACAGATACCAATAAAAAGAAATATCATAGCATAGACTCCATATATATCAAATCAAATGCAGCTAACATTAATGGAACAGAAAATCTTAAAATATTCTACCGCTACAATCGTTAGTCTGCTGTGTCTTGCATTCAGTCTTCCGCTCCATGCACAACAACAAAGACCGAATGCACGTCCCTCCACTAAAGAGAAAGCTAAAGAGGAGATAAAAGTGGATACGATTCCATTTTATAATGGTACGTATGTAGGTGTAGACTTATTTGGGTTAGGCAGTAAACTACTTGGAGGGGATTTTCTAAGTTCCGAAGTAAATGTACGGGTGAACTTAAAAAGGAAATTTATCCCCACAGCAGAAATAGGTTTCGGACAGACAGATACTTGGAGCGATAATGGTATCCATTACAAAAGTGCAGCCCCTTACTTCCGTATCGGAGTAGATTATAATGTCGTTAAAGAATATTTGTATGTGGGACTGCGTTATGGATTCAGCAGTTTCAAATACGACATCTCAAGTACACCCTTTTCCGACCCTATTTATGGCGGAAGTATGGCCAATCCGGGGTTAATAGACGGTATCTGGGGAGGAAGTGTACCTTATCATTACAATGGACTAAAATCCAATATGCAATGGCTTGAGTTAGTAGCCGGAGTAAACGTTCAAATCTATAAAAGATTCTATATGGGATGGACCTTACGCTTTAAGTTCAAGACCTCGGCTTCAGTCAACGAACATGGAAATCCATGGTATGTACCGGGTTTCGGTGAATATGACTCTTCAAACATAGGTATCACATATACCCTGATTTATAAACTACCATTTTAACGACATGACAGGATTAGAAATTTGGCTGCTTGCAATTGGTTTAGCGATGGACTGTCTCGCTGTCTCTATTGCAAGCGGTATTATTTTAAAACGTATCCAATGGCGGCCTATGCTCGTCATGGCATTCTTTTTTGGACTTTTTCAAGCTATAATGCCTCTATTAGGGTGGCTGGGAGCAAGTACATTCAGTCATCTTATTGAATCGGTTGATCATTGGATCGCCTTTGCCATCTTGGCTTTCCTGGGAGGACGGATGATTAAAGAATCCTTTAAAGAAGAAGATTGTTGCCAAAGATTTAATCCGGCAAGCTTGAAAGTTGTGATAACAATGGCTATAGCAACCAGCATTGACGCATTGGCTATAGGAGTGTCTTTCGCTTTCCTGGGTATTAAGAGTTGCTCGTCCATCCTTTACCCGGTGGGCATTATCGGATTTGTCTCCTTTCTGATGTCTCTTATAGGACTCATCTTCGGCATCCGCTTTGGATGTGGTATTGCCCGAAAGCTCCGTGCTGAATTATGGGGAGGGATTATACTGATCCTTATCGGAACCAAAATATTAATAGAACACTTATTCTTTAATAATTAGCTATCAACCACAAGCCACAAGACTCTGGAAAATCATAAACAGGTTTGTCGCTTGCATACTTTTATTCATTATGGAAAAGAAAACAAGAAAAAGCTTTATTTGGCTGGCTATCCTTCTGCTGGGAACGATCTGGATATTAGCTCAACGCAATAAACAGGTACCTTACAACAGTATCAACGGCCTTGTATTCGGTACTGTATATAATATTACTTACCAATATGACGGTAATCTGAAAACAGAAATTGACGCTGAATTAAAGAGGTTCGACGGTTCCCTCTCCCCTTTCAATGACACGTCTGTTATTACCCGTGTCAACCGTAACGAAGAAATTGTAACGGATACTTTCTTCCAAACCTGTTTCAACAGATCCATGGAAATCTCAGCCGAAACCCAAGGAGCTTTCGATATTACAGTAGCTCCGTTGGCCAACGCATGGGGATTCGGTTTCAAGAAAGGTGCCTTCCCTGACTCAACCATGATAGACAGCCTGCTCCAAATCACAGGCTACCAAAAAGTGAAACTGGAAGATGGCAAAGTAATAAAAGAAGACCCCCGAGTGATGTTAAGTTGCAGTGCAGTGGCCAAAGGTTATTCAGTAGATGTGGTAGCGCGGTATCTGGATAGCAAAGGTATTAAGAACTACATGATCGATATAGGTGGAGAACTGGTCGTAAAGGGACTGAATCCCAAAGATGAAGCATGGAGAATCGGCATTAACAAACCGGTAGACGATTCGTTATCCCTCAATCAAGAGATACAAACAACGCTCAAGTTGACAGATGTCGGCATTGCTACTTCCGGAAACTATCGTAACTTTTATTATAAAGATGGCAAAAAGTATGCCCATACCATCGATCCCCGTACCGGATATCCGGTACAACACAACATTCTTTCGGCAACCGTAGTTGCAGAGGATTGCATGACTGCCGACGCATTGGCTACAGCCTTTATGGTAATGGGATTGGATGAAGCGGAGGCATTTACAAAATCACACCCAAACATAGGTGCTTATTTTATCTACAGTGATGAAAAAGGGGAGTTGAAAAGCTATTTCACAAAAAACATGGAACAATATCTTGATAAATAAAAAGAATATCCCCGGAGAAATATGTATATCCTTTCTCCGGAGATATTCTTTCGGGAGATACCGACGCAAACTGCCTACTTCATAAACACGAAATATACAGCCGCTATCAAACAGACAAAAGCAGCCACATGATTCCAATGTAATGACTCTCCTTTAAACAGTAAAGTAGAAAAGACAGTAAATATGATCAAAGTGATCACTTCTTGTATTATTTTGAGTTGCATTAATGAAAATGGTCCCCCGTTCCCACTAAACCCCAATCTATTGGCCGGAACCTGACAAGAATATTCTGCCAGCGCAATGACCCATGAAAACAAAACCACGCCATACAGAGGCCAATTACTGATCATTTTTGTCTCCTGCAGTTTCAGATGCCCATACCAGGCAAAAGTCATAAAAATATTGGAAACAATCAATAACGAAATTGCATAAACACCTTTCATACTTATATTTGAAATTAAAATTCTACTTCTTTAGGCAGTAACTCTTCCTGTACATTCGTCATGCTTCCCCAAAGGCTATATCGGGCTTCCGGATTCATCTTTTCCAATTGGCGGAGTATTCCTTTCATATCACTACGGCTCGACTGCGATTCATATGGACAGTTTTTTACTTGCTTCCTGTATCCACGTATCTGCGCGAGTTCCAGCAAGTCTGCTTCGTGCACCAGACACATCGGACGAATAATAGTCATATCAAACTTATTCATTACTAACCGTGGAGGCATTGTGCTGAATGCTCCTTGATATGTAATATTCATCAATAGTGTTTCCAGAATATCGTCCATGTGATGTCCGAGAGCAATCTTATTGCACCCCTGTTCTTTGGCAACTGTAAACAAGGCTTTTCTCCGATTCCACGAACAAAGAAAGCAAGGAGATTTGCGGGTATCAGTAGAAGGATCAAATGAGGTTTCATAAACAACCAACGGAACTCCATAACTTTCAGCATGTGCACGAAGATAATCCAAATCACTCTGATAGGGAATATTCTTCATAACCACATGTACTGCCACCACCGAAAAACGAGGTTTGAAAATACGTGAACGCTTACCTAATAATTCCACCAATGCCAAAGAATCTTTCCCTCCCGAAAGACCGACAAGCACTTTATCTCCCTCTTCTATCAGTCCATATTGAACTATCCCTTTATTAAACCGTTTTTCGATACGCCGAATGGTTTTCTCTTCTTCCGTAATCTGTGCCATAACTCTTTTAAAAATCGGCTGCAAAAGTAAGAGAAAAGAATGATTTAAAGAAGAATTAACATAATAGAAGAAGAGAAAAAAGGTTTATTTCCAATTAATTTGTATTTTTGAACTTCCGAATAATAACCCGAGACCATTTATGAAGAAAAAAAATATTCTATTCTTTCTATTATGCTTTCTCCTGACAAGCGTATCGGCACAAACCTTGGAACAAGCAAGGGCCATGTACGGTAAAGGACAATATGCTGAAGCCAAACCCGTTTTCCAGAAATATGTTAAATCGCAACCGGCAAACGGTAATTATAATCTATGGTATGGCGTATGTTGTCTTAAAACCGGTGATGCAGCCGAAGCGTTGAAGTATCTGGAAACTGCAGTAAAAAAGCGAATTCCGAGTGGGCAGCTGTACCTTGCGCAAACTTACAATGATCTATACCGGTTTCAGGATGCGGTAGACTGCTATGAAACATACATAGCTGACCTATCAAAACGGAAGAAACCCACAGAAGAAGCGGAACAACTGCTGGAAAAGGCAAAAGGAAATCTTCGCATGCTGAAAGGAGTAGAAGACGTGTGTGTCATCGATAGCTTTGTAGTAGACAAGGTCGACTTCTTGAAAGCTTATAAAATAAGTGAAGAGGCAGGTAAACTTTTCACTTACAATGATTATTTCAAAACCAAAGGTTATCATCCGGGAACGGTTTATGAAACAGAAATCGGAAATCGCATTTATTACAGCGAACAAGGAGAAGAAAACCTGAATATCCTGTCCAAGACCAAAATGTTGGATGAATGGAGTCAAGGGAAACCACTTCCGGGAAGTATTAATGCCTCGGGAAACGCCAATTACCCATACGTATTGTCGGATGGAGTGACTATCTATTATGCTTCCGACGGTGATGGTTCTATGGGAGGATACGATATTTTTGTGACCCGATATAACACTAATACTGATACCTATCTGGTTCCGGAAAATGTAGGAATGCCTTTCAACTCTCCTTACAACGATTATATGTATGTCATCGATGAATACAATAATCTGGGATGGTTCGCTTCCGACCGTCACCAACCCGAGGACAAGGTTTGTATATACGTTTTCGTACCCAATGAATCCAAACGGACTTATAATTACGAAGCAATGAATCCGGAAGAAATAATCGGGTTAGCTCAACTCCATTCTTTGGAGAGTACCTGGAAAGATCAGAAAATAGTGGATAATGCCCGCCAACGCCTTGAAGCAGCTATTAACCACAAACCTGACATACAACAAAACTTCGATTTTGAGTTTGTTATTGACGACCATTCTACCTATCATCATTTGACGGATTTCAAATCTCCTAAAGCCAAACAACTGTATTTGAAATACGAACAGATGGAGAAAGACTACCGTCAGCAAACTAACAAACTAACTAACCAACGTGAGGGATTTGCACGGTCTAACAAAGACGAACAAACGAAAATGGCTCCGGCTATCCGTGATCTTGAGAAAAGGATATTCCAAATGTCGAAAGAACTGGATAAACAGGCTATCGAAGTCCGGAACGCAGAAAAACAAAATTTAAAATAACCCAATTATGGATGTACTGATCATCATTGCATTGATTGTTGCAGCAGTAATACTCTTTTTAGTTGAACTGTTTGTGATTCCGGGTATCAGCCTTGCCGGTATTTCGGCTTTGGTTTGCATCATCTATGCCAACTATTACGCTTTTGTCAATCTGGGGACAGGGGCGGGATTCACAACACTTATCATTTCAGGAGTTGCCTGCATCGGTTCGCTTGTCTGGTTTATGCGATCGAAAACTCTGGATAAGCTCGCATTGAAGAAAGATATAACATCCAAAATAGACCGAAGTGCTGCCGAAAAAGTAAAAGTGGGCGATACGGGTATCACAGTTACCCGCCTGGCTCAGATTGGCAATGCTGAAATCAATGGGAATATCATAGAAGTAAAATCAATGGACGGTTTACTGAATGAAAAAACTCCGATTATAGTCAATCGGATCACTGATGGAATAATCTTTGTCGAAAAACTAAAATCCTAATATTCATTTAAAATCAAGCACAATTATGAATGTCGAACCCATGTATCTGACTATCTTCTTGATAGCAGGAGGTATTATCTTCCTGGTTCTCTTCTTTCATTATGTACCTTTCTTCCTGTGGTTGTCAGCCAAAGTATCGGGAGTTAATATTTCACTGGTACAACTTTTCCTGATGCGTATCCGTAATGTTCCGCCCTACATCATCGTACCCGGTATGATCGAAGCACATAAAGCGGGATTGAGTAACATAACCCGTGACGAACTTGAAGCACACTATCTGGCAGGCGGTCATGTGGAACGGGTAGTTCATGCGCTGGTATCGGCATCAAAAGCCAATATTGAACTTCCATTCCAGATGGCTACTGCTATAGACCTCGCAGGTCGTGATGTCTTCGAAGCCGTACAGATGTCAGTTAATCCGAAAGTTATTGATACACCTCCCGTAACAGCTGTTGCCAAAGACGGTATCCAGTTGATAGCCAAAGCACGTGTGACGGTACGCGCCAATATCCGTCAATTGGTGGGTGGTGCCGGTGAAGATACAATCCTGGCACGTGTAGGCGAAGGTATCGTTTCGTCAATCGGTTCCTCTGAAAACCATAAGTCAGTACTTGAGAATCCTGATTCTATCTCAAAACTGGTACTACGCAAAGGACTCGATGCAGGTACTGCCTTTGAGATCCTCTCTATTGATATCGCCGATATCGATATAGGTAAGAATATTGGTGCTGCTCTACAGATAGACCAGGCAAATGCCGATAAGAATATTGCGCAAGCTAAAGCAGAAGAGCGTCGCGCAATGGCTGTGGCTACCGAACAGGAAATGAAAGCCAAAGCAGAAGAAGCCCGAGCTAATGTGATTCAAGCAGAAGCAGAAGTCCCCAAAGCCATGGCTGAAGCTTTCCGCAATGGAAATCTTGGTATTATGGATTATTATAAGATGAAAAACATCCAGGCTGACACCTCAATGCGTGAAAATATAGCTAAGCCGATTGGCGGATCTACCAGCAAACCACTGGGTGATTAAAGAGAAATCATTCACCACAAACTACACAGCATACCACAACTGACTGGAGAAGAATAATCTCTTAAAAAGAGTGGTTAATCTATGTAATTTGTGGTGAACTTATTTATAAAACTAAAACCTTTCAATAACATGAAAAAGTATTTTCCTTCCTCCGAATTAATCATTAATGGAGATGGTTCGGTATTTCATTTGCATGTAAAGCCGGAATGGTTGGCAGACAAAGTTATATTGGTAGGTGATCCCGGACGGGTGGCTCTCGTAGCTTCTCACTTCGAAAACAAAGAATGCGAAGTGGAAAGCCGCGAATTTAAGACTATAACCGGAACTTACAAAGGCAAGCGAATAACGGTCGTATCTACAGGTATCGGTTGCGACAACATCGACATTGTGATTAATGAACTGGATGCTCTGGCAAATATCGACTTTCAGACACGGGAAGAGAAAGAGCACCTTCGGTCATTGGAATTAGTCCGTATCGGTACTTGTGGGGGACTGCAACCCAATACACCGGTTGGAACTTTTGTCTGTTCCGAAAAATCAATCGGTTTTGATGGTCTGTTGAATTTTTATGCCGGACGCAATGCCGTTTGCGATCTTCCTTTTGAGCGGGCATTTCTGAACCACATGGGTTGGTCTGGCAATATATGCGCTCCTGCCCCTTATGTGATTGATGCCAATGCTGAATTGATTGACCGTATTGCTCAAGATGATATGGTACGTGGAGTTACCATTGCAGCGGGAGGTTTTTTCGGACCGCAAGGACGTGAACTTCGTGTTCCTTTGGCTGATCCCAACCAAAATGACAAAATCGAAAAGTTTGAATACAAGGGTTATAAAATAACTAACTTTGAAATGGAGAGTTCCGCTCTTGCCGGCCTCGGCAAGCTGATGGGACACAAAGCCATGACAGTCTGTATGGTTATAGCCAACCGTTTGATCAAAGAAGCCAATACGGGCTATAAAAATACCATCGATACATTAATAAAAACTGTTCTTGACCGAATCTGATGAATCTATCATTTGCCGCCATTGATTTCGAAACAGCCACAGGATACATGGAAAGTGCCTGTGCCGTAGGTATTGTCACCGTTACCGACGGAGAAATTACGGATGAATATTACAGCCTGATTCAACCACCGGAGAATGAATACTGGCGTGCAAATATCCTCGTACATGGAATAACCCCGGAAATGACGGAATCACTTCCGGGGTTTCATGCCATTTATCCTGAAATAAAAAAGCGGTTGCAAGGAAAAGTAATAGTTGCACATAATGAGCAATTCGACCGTAATGTACTAAAACGCACCATGCGGATGTACAGACTGGACTATGACGAGCTATTACTTCCGGAACATTGGGAATGTACCTGCCGAATCTACCGTTCTTTGGGATATAAACCAGTCAATCTGAGTGCTTGCTGCGAACGGGAGGGAATTGAACTTAAGCACCACGAAGCCCTTTCCGACGCCCGGGGATGTGCAAAACTTTATCTTAATTATCTTGAAAGATACCGTCCGTTTAATACCCTATGGTGAAACGTTCCTGATGATGCTCCGGCTTTTCAAGTTCATCAACCATGGCAGCGGCATAATCTTCTACGGAAATATGACTGTTACCCACAATATCTACAATCATATCATCCTTACCCAGACGGTATCTTCCGGTACGTACTCCCGGAGCCATATCTGCTGCCGGTGAGAAGAAGACCCAATCAATCTCTTTTTCCTTCTTCAAGAAATCAAGGTAGAAATCACTTAAAGCCCTCACCCCGGGCAATATTTTTTCGGGAACTTCTCCCGAATCAACGAGACGAATACCCGGAGCAATAAACAATGAACCGGCCCCTCCCACCATTAAAAAACGGTTGATTCCAGCCTTTTTCACACCATCAATAATCGTTAGATAAACCTCAATGGTTTCCTTATATATATTAGGATTATTCCAACCCGGATTAAAAGCACTAATCACGGCATCGGCACCTTGACAAACTTCACAAACTTCATCTAATGAAGAGACATCGGCTCTCTTCACTTCCAGATTTTCATTCTCAATCTTAATTTTTTCAGGATGACGAACTACCGCCGTCACATGAAATCCACGGTTCAAAGCTTCATTTAGAATAGCCGAACCCACGAAGCCGCTGGCTCCGATTATCACAACTTTCTTCATAATTCAATTTATCTATACAGTATTATTTGTTTTCTACATAACACTCTATATCATAAATTGTTGCATCGAAAAACAGGCTTATCTTCCCTCCTGCAAATAAGCTCCGATAGTTTCTCTCAGCTTTTCCAGAGGATAAGGTTTCGCAATCACTTCGTTACACCCTGCTTCAATAGCCTGCTCCCCTTCCGGACAGAATGCATATGCTGTAACCGCAATAATCGGTATCTCTTGCGAAATTGCACGAATTTTAGTTGTCGCCTGAATACCATTCATCACCGGCATTCGGATATCCATCAGAATCAGATCGGGCTTCTCACGCATGAAACTTTTTACTGCTTCCTCTCCATTTGGCACCCAAAGAATTGTATATTCTTTCTTCAAAAAGGCATTAATCTGCAGATAACCAGACTCCACATCTTCCGCTATCAGTATCTTCTTCTGCCGGTTGCTCAGTCCCACAGTGACGGTTGCATTTCCTCTTTCCGCAACCGTTACTTTTTGCTCTTGCTTATTGGGCAGATAAAGAGTGAAAGTACTCCCCTGCTCAAGCTCGGATTCCACTTCGATCCGACCTCCTAACCGTTCCACAATACTTTTACAGATAGGTAAACCCAATCCTGTACCTTGTACAAAATCATTCAACTTCTCAAAACGGGTAAATATCAAAGGGAGCTTCTCTTTAGAAATGCCACAACCGGTATCTGCCACATAAAATTTCACCCATTCTTCCTCTTTTACAAGTCCAAAGGTGATGCTCCCCTCAATCGTATTTTTAATTGCATTCGATAAGAAATTAAACAATACCTGTGTTACACGATTTCTGTCCGTCGAAATCCAGATTTCATCTGATGGACGAATCACATTTAGTTCGACCCCTTTCTTCATTTTAAGACGGTGTACCTTATACACTTCATCTGCCAGCCCGCTTATTTCTGTCAACTGACAGTGCATTTCCGATTTACCAGACTCTATGCGTGACAAATCAAGAATATCATTGATCAGTTGCAGCAATAGATTACTATTCTGCTGGATAATCCCTAAATACTCCTCTTTCTCCTTTTCATCCTCAGTCAGAGCTATTATCTCCGAAAAACCGACAATCGCATTCAAAGGAGTACGTATTTCATGGCTCATATTAGCAAGGAACAGCGATTTCATCCGGTCCGCCTCTTCTGCCCGCCGTTTAGCATCAAGCAATTCTTGCGAGCGACGTATCCGGTCACCTATATCATGAATCAGAGCTAATACCTTATTCCCCTCAAACGGAGCAATACGCGCCTGAAAATAATGTCTGCCGGTTTCTACATCTAAAGGATATTCTATTTCTTTCAGTTTTCCACTTTTCAGACATTCACGTATACTACTGATAAACAATTCGCTGACCTCCGCTGAATAAATAGATCTCCCATCTGCTCCTTTCAAGACTTCTACCGGATGTAAAAGTTCCGTACCGGGTGCCATCAATACATCCGTGATAAAGAAATTATCATCAAAAATAAATATAAACTCAGGGAGTGCCTCAATAATTTTCCGGTTTCGCTCTTCAAGCTGTCTGATCTGCACTTCTTTTTCACAGCGTGAAGTAATATTGGCAGTATATGCTATAATTTTATCAGAACCATTCTCCTTATTCTTCTTATACGCAATGAAATTATCTTCAAGCCAAATTGTTTCTCCATGCTCTCCCAAGCAACGCACTACTATTTGAGAAGTCTTTGTATCCGACTCAAGCATGCGGTTAAAAGCTGTTTGATAAGAAGTAACATCATCCGGATGAGCAAACCGATAAAAGTCATTAATTTCTCTGAAAACAATTCCTGCTTCCTTTAAACCCAAGATACTAAGATATTCATCTGTAAAATTACATTCGCCCGTAGGAATATCGTATTCCCAGAATGCAATCTGATGTCCGGCCAAAACAGAAGTGATCTTCTGGTAATCCTCTTTTAATTTTTCAATATTCTCCATCCCCGAAAATGAATCTTTTGCGTGTCCCATAGCCATAAAATTTGTCTTGCTGTATGCGAGCAAAGATAAAATAATAAAGCATAACTTCTATCTGTTTACTCTGTTTTTTACAGAGAAAGCTCTATCTTTGCCACTCAAAATGAAATAGATAATGAATCAAGACACAATTTGCGCCATAGCAACCGCTCAAGGAGGAGCCATCGGAAGCATTCGTGTTTCCGGTCCTGAAGCAATAACCATCACCAGTCGTATTTTTACTCCGGCTAAACCCGGAAAGCTGCTGAGTGAACAAAAGCCTTATACGCTAACTTTCGGCCGAATTTATAACGGAGAAGAACTGATAGACGAGGTTCTCGTCAGCCTTTTCCGGGCCCCACATTCCTATACGGGGGAAGACAGTACTGAAATCACTTGTCACGGCTCATCCTATATTCTACAGCAAGTAATGCAATTGCTGATAAAAAACGGATGCCGTACTGCACAGCCGGGAGAATACACTCAACGAGCTTTCCTCAATGGTAAGATGGATTTAAGTCAGGCCGAAGCTGTAGCCGACCTAATAGCCTCATCTTCTGCCGCCACCCATCGTCTTGCTCTGAGTCAAATGCGTGGCGGATTTAGCAAGGAATTGGCAATATTGCGCGAGAAACTATTGAACTTCACATCAATGATTGAGCTGGAATTAGATTTCAGTGAAGAAGATGTGGAATTTGCCGACCGATCTGCCTTGCGCCAGTTAGCTGACGGAATTGAGAAGGTGATTGCACGCCTGGTAGACTCGTTCAGTGTTGGAAATGCTATAAAGAATGGTGTTCCGGTAGCTATTATCGGAGAAACCAATGCAGGAAAATCTACCTTACTTAATGTTCTGTTGAACGAAGATAAGGCAATTGTCAGTGACATTCACGGCACAACACGCGATGTCATTGAGGATACTGTAAATATAGCTGGCATCACTTTTCGTTTTATCGATACAGCCGGCATTCGGGAAACTAACGATATGATTGAAAGTCTGGGTATCGAACGAACTTTTCAAAAGCTCGATCAGGCAGAGATTGTACTATGGATAATTGATTCAGCAGACGCAATCTCACAGCTAAAACTACTCTCCGATAAGATTCTTCCTCGTTGTGAACACAAACAGTTGATTTTAGTCTTTAATAAGGTAGAACTGATAAATGAAACTCAGAAAAATGAACTTACCTCACAACTTTCCGAGCATGTCGGTTCGGAAATAGAATCTATTTTTATTTCTGCGAAACAACGTCAGCACACGGATGAACTCCAACAAAAACTTGTAGCAGCTGCCCATTTACCAACAGTCACACAGAATGATGTTATTGTAACGAATGTCCGTCATTACGAAGCGTTGACACGTGCATTGGATGCAATTCACCGGGTACAAGAAGGGTTGGACGCGAATATTTCCGGGGATTTTCTTTCACAAGACATACGTGAATGTATTTTCCATTTATCCGATATAGCAGGGGAAGTAACCAATGATATGGTGCTACAGAATATATTTGCACATTTTTGCATCGGCAAATAAGTGGTGATTACCAACGATTAGCATATATCATCAACGATTATCAAGGCGTTCATTTTGAGCGCCTTTCTTTTTAGCCTTATAAGCGATGGTTATCGTTTATAGGGCTTTTTCAGCTCATTTTTGTACCGCATTTGTTGCTCGCTTGTTACTCTCCGATTTTAGGTCGGAAAGGTCGTGGACACACTGGTACGTCATGGTACGTGGTGGTACGCGATGAAACAGATTTGGCGAAATAAACGGATAAATAATGAGTAGTAAAATCGACATTCAGAAAAGATGTAAGTGGTGTAATGCTGTTTTCACAGCCCATAAGACCACCACAGAGTATTGTTCACACCGATGCGCCAATCTTGCCTATAAAGACAGGGTTAGGAAACAGCGCATTGAAAGTCTGCAACACGAATTAGGGAAAAGCGTAAAGACACCTCCTAATTTGAACAAGGAGTATCTTACTCCATCAGAAGTAGCCGAGTTATTAAATATTGGGCGTACTTCTATATATCGCTATATCCGCAATGGAACAATCAAAGTAATCCGATTTGAAAGGAAAACGCTTGTTCGCAGAGCTGATATAGAAAACATGACAGACTATCTTTCGCCCGAAAACGAGAAGACACCAACAAAAGAGAAATCCCCTATCACCGACTTCTATACCACTGCCGAAGTGAAAGAGAAATACCATGTAAACGAGTCATGGATATTTGTGGTAGCCAAGAAGAATAACATCCCCCGAACTTTCAATCGTGGCAAGACCTACTGGAGCAAGAAACATATAGATGCTTACTTCGCCAAGAAAGCCCCAAATCCAGACATTACCGAATGGTATAGCACCCAAGAAATGCAGGAGAAGTTCGGTATGACTTTGTCCGCAATCTATTGTTTCGTTTCCAAGAATGCCATTCCGAAGAAGAAAGAGGGCATCATGGTGTACTATTCCAAGAAGCATGTGGATATTGTCAAAGGTATTACTGCACCCGAAGAACCGCAATATTATACGGTAGCTGAAGCGATGGAGAAGTTCAACCTTACCCGAGACCAACTCTATCATTATGCCAAGTACCATAATATCCCAAAGGTCAAGAAAGGTAAATACACACTTATCTCCAAGCCTGAGCTGGATAGGTTGCTTGCTACTCCAAAGATTGAATAAGTTATTTTTCGGTGAATGTACCCACCATTGAATCACCTTATTCCTTTGCACCAAACAAATGTAAAACTCTAAATATTAAACAGTATGACACACACGTGTACAAAAGTAACAGTTCGTCAGAGAGAGATTCGGAATAATCGTATCTCCTTGTATCTGGATTATTATCCGGCAGTCCGTAACCCCGAAACGATGCAGATGAGCCGCAGAGAATACCTTGGCATCTACATCTATGCTCACCCGAAAAACGAGATGGAACGGGAGTTCAACAATGATATGCTGAACAAGGCAGAGGCTATCCGCTGCATCCGAGTACAATCGCTCATCAACGAAGAGTTCGGTTTCTTAGACAAGACCAAGCAGAAAGCCGATTTCCTTGCCTACTTCAAGAAAATGTGCCGGAACAAAGACCAGAAATGGCAGTTCGTCTATCAGCATTTCTACAACTTCGTCAAAGGGCAATGTACCTTTGGCGATGTGAATGTGGATTTATGCAAAAAGTTCCGTGAATACTTGCTGAATGCCAAGCAACTCAAACACAGCAACCGTCCTATATCCCTCAATTCGGCATCCGGCTACTACTCTACCTTCAGAGGATTGTTGAAGATTGCCTATCGGGACAAATGGTTTCGGGAGAACATCAATGATTACCTTGATAAGATTGAGCCACAAGATGTGAAGAAGGAGTATTTGACATTGGACGAAGTGAAGCAACTCGCTGCCACTCCTTGCGACATTCCCGTATTGAAAGCCGCTTCTCTATTCGCTTGTCTGACAGGCTTACGCATCAGCGACATTCTCAATCTGCAATGGGAAGACTTCACTATCGCTCCCGACCAAGGCTATTGTTTACGTATCAGAACACAGAAAACCCAGACGGAAGCGACACTCCCCATCAGTTACGAAGCCTACGAACTATGCGGCACACCCGGAACAGGCAAAGTTTTCAAGGATTTGAAGCGAAGTATGATTAATTACCCACTGAAAAGCTGGCTCAAAAAGGCAGGAATAACGAAACCGATAACCTTTCACGGATTCAGACATTCGTATGCGGTCATACAAATATCCTTAGGCACAGATATTTACACTGTATCAAAGATGCTAACGCATAAGAATGTGTCCACAACTCAAATATATGCCGATTTGGTCAATTCCAAGAAGCGAGAAACAGCCAATAAAATATCACTCAAATAGATAGAACTATGAAACGAGGAATCATACTCAACAACGGACAATGCATCCATATTTCTGATGGCGAAGTATGGATGACCACTTGGGAACTTGCAGACTTGTTTTATACAACGTCTGGAGCTATCCATATAGCAATCAAGAGAATCCTGAAAGCTAATGTTTTGAAGAGCCACGAAGCTTGCAAGTACATCAAGTTGGAGAATGGGAACAATGCCGATGTGTATAATCTCGATATGGTTATAGCCCTATCCTATCAAATAGACACCGGACATTCCGCTGTATTTAGGAAATGGCTAATAAACAAAGTCGCTCGTAAACAAGAGTATAACATCTTGTTATATCTCAATGGTACAAGCCATACATTGTATTGCTAATAAGCTATATCTCTATACCCCATTGATTATCTGCATTGTTTACCCAAAATGATGCAGATAATTTTTGTTTTTAAGATACACAAGCCTATTTATCCAACTATTTTCATCCAAAAACAAGAAATTTGCAATGCGCTTATTATTAGGAGTGTAACGTAGTGAAAAGCGATGAAATATATCGTCAAAAGCCCATTAACAGGCAAAACTATGGATTTTCTCAAAAATTAATCCTATATATTTGCACACAAACGATTAATACATACCACTATGGAGCTGAAAAAGATAGAACATATAACATTGCATCTGATTGTTTTTGGTACAATCGCCATCATTGGTGTTTTAGCCCGCCAAACCGTACTTCACTATGGTTGGGACGAGTTCAGCAGCTACCTTATTTTGGTGGTATGCTCCATTATCATGGGAGCTATCTATCTCAATCTGCAAATGGTATTCAGTCAAATTCTTTCACCGACAATAGAAAAGTGCTTTATGAGATTTGAGTGCTATCGCAACAAGGCTGTAGTCGTAGAAGTTCCAGCAGTAAACTCGGAACTTGCTGAAAGTGCTATAAATTCAGAACCTATCATTTCTGAGCCTGAACCCGAAATTGAAATCGAAACTACATCTGACATAACAGAAGAAGTTTCTACTCCATTATGTTCCGAACTCAACGAAGATGTGGCAGAACTTCCAAATGAAGAAGCCACACCTTCTACTATCAACAATACTTTTATAGAAGAATCCAACCAACCATCAGAATATGAGATACTCCGTGCCCATGCTATGGCTGAGAAAGAACGCGCCTCACAAGAAAAACTCAATAAAGTTATCGCATACACGAAACAAACTTTAGTTTCCTATCTTGATGAAACTGCGCTTAATCGCTTGTGTGGATATGTAACAGAATATTACCTGTCAGATGCCTTACCTAAAATCGAACCGATAAAGATTGATTCTCAGCTAAAGACTATTGACATCATGCACTTTGGATGGAATATCGGTAAGGCATTTGGCAAACCACGCTTACAGACAGCCACATTTATAAAGAGGATATTTGCTCATACCCTCCGTGATTCTGAAATATCTACCATTGAACGTAAGATGTCCCATACCGAATCTGTATGTAAGATTAAGCTGGATAGAAAAATTGCATAGCTGCAATACCATCAAGCATTATCCATTGCATCCCAGTAGTCCATATCCATTTTCATGACTTTAAGGACTTTCTCTGTTTGCAATCCCAAGCCATAGTCATAAATGTATTCTGTTAATTGTTGACCATTTATCAAGATAATGGTTGGTGAACCGTTAAGGCTTTCCACATACTCCATTGCACCTTTAGTATAATCAGAGGTAGTAATGAATACTCCTTTCTTGGATGGCGTTCCGGCAACAGCTCCTACAAAACTTTGAACCTCGTGACGCTGAACATTATTATCTAAAGCATATCGCTTTGCCTGTATGGATATATGATTAAATCCTAAAATATCTTCTTTAATAATACCATCTATACCACCGTCATTAGAAAGTTTCGTTACGATACCTGAGTTTTTGACCTCTCCACCATACCCCATTGCTTGAAGTAATTTCACAACTAACCGTTCAAATTCTTGTGGCTTTTTACTTAATATTGTTGTCAGAATCTGAGATTGTACATTCTGTTTTATTCTATCATACGAATCTGCCAATTCTTCTTCCGGCGTACGTTCATCATCATTTTCCAAATGGGAAAAAGCATTGTTAGCATCTTTATTTTTAGAACTTTTCTTCGGAGTTTTCGCATTCACAGTTACTTTGATGAACTTATTTATTTGTTCCTCTGTACATGAAGAAAGCATAGACAGTCCCTTTTCGCTGATTTTATAATCACCTCTTTGGGGCTTTTCTACAAGACCTGCAATAAAAAGATACGATAAAGCCCACGAAATACGGTCTAAGAATATTTCGCCATTACCAGAAGGATACCAAGCATTCATTTCCTCATCGGTCAATCCAAAATGCTTAGCCAAAGGAATGCGCAAATCTTTAGCTCTCATAACAACTCCAGCACTTAATTCTTTCAATGCCTGTATCCGTATTTCTTCAAATTGCGGTATCATAAACGACAAATTTGTTTTATAGCTTTAATAACCACTGGTATTTCATGACACAAAGGTACTTAAATTACTCGTAATCATCACTTATTACCATCAAAAAGTTATTCTTCAGTTATATTTTGGTGAATGATTCCACCATTGAAACACCTGTTTCCTTTGCCGTCGAACAATTAAAAACGATTGGCGTATGCAAAAAGAAACAGTAACATTTGATAAGCTGCCCGAAGCGGTAGGTTATCTGACCGAACAGGTCATCGAGTTGAAAAAGATGGTAGCGGAACTCCAGCCACAGCCATCTGACAAACATGTATTGGTGGAAATTGATGATGCTTGCCACATCATCCGAAAAGCCAAGCCTACCATATATACATTGGTACGCAAAGGGCTACTTCCGGCTTACAAGAAAGGCAAGAAACTCTATTTCTATGAGGACGAGCTTCTTGCTTGGATTGAGAACGGACGAAGAAAGACTGCTGAGCAGACATACGAGGAGATGCTTGCCAATATGCAAAGCGGTGTTCGCCACAAGCCCAAATCATCAGTACAATTTTAATGGATTGGACTATGGGTAAATATTCTATTAATCCGGCATCCATCATTGATGAAGCGATTGATTTAAGCACAAGATTGTCCGGTACGGCATTCCCTATCAGCATATTCCCGGCAAAAATACAACGCATCATCCGTGAGGTACACGAATGTCATAACTACCCTACCGACTACATTGCCGCAGCCATCCTTACGGCAATAGCGATCGGCATAGGTAACACGCATCTTGCCCAAATCAAACAAGGCTGGCTGGAAAGCCCCATCCTGTATATGGCATTGATTGGAAGACCGGGAGCTAACAAAAGCCATCCGCTCAGCTTTGCGATGAAACCGTTTCTTGATTATGACTACCGACAGAATCAGGAATTTGAAAAGGCTCTTGCCAAGTACGATGAGCTGATGAGCATGAGCCGCAAGGAACGTACTGAAAGCGGTGGAGAGCAATTTCCGCAAGAGCCTATCCGCAAACGCTTCTTGGTTTCGGATGTAACGCCCGAAGGGTTGAGCCTCATTCATGCGCAGAATAAACGCGGGCTATGCTTGTGGGCCGATGAATTATCCGCTTGGTTCAAGAACTTCAACCGCTATAACAACGGTTCGGAAGAACAATTTTGGCTATCTGTGTTCAGTGCCAAAACCACTATATCCGACCGCAAGAATGCCAAGAGTTCCATCTTCATCAAGCGTCCGTACATATCGGTCATTGGTACTATCCAAAAGAAAATCCTGAACGAGTTGGCTAAAGGTGAACGCTCCAGCAACGGGTTTATCGACCGCATCCTGTTTGTGATGCCCAATCTGCAACAGAAAGCACGATGGAATGACAAAGAACTGCCGAAAGATATAGAGCAAGAATGGAATGACATCATTGATAAGCTGATACAATCGGAGTGCAGCCTAAATGAGCATGGAGAGATTGAACCGCAAATTCTTTTCTTTTCAGAGGATGCCAAGAAAAGACTTTATGAATGGCAGCATCATTTCTCAGAGTTATGCGACCGAGAAACAAACGACACCATTGTGAGCATCTATTGCAAGCTGGAGATATACATCATTCGCTTCTGCCTGATTATCCAACTGGCACGATGGACTTGTGGAGAGTGCGACAAGACGTGTATCGACTTGCTGACGGTGGAGAGAGCCATTAAACTGACGGAATATTTCAAGGAATCCGCATTGAGCGTACAAAATATCCTGAATGAAAATGGCCTCAACAGTCAGCAACAGGCGATAGTCAATCTGCTACCTCCGTCCTTTACCACCGCTCAAGCAATACAGATAGCCGAGCAAAACGGAATGAAAGAGCGGACATTTCAACGCTTTCTCAATGACAATATCGGAACATTGTTCCGCAAAGAGAAGCATGGAGAATATTCAAAGATTAACCCATGACATTTTTGTCGGTTTTGACACTTTCCAAGCGAAAACGACAATAACGACAAAAGTGACACACTAAAAAAGAGATAAACAATGAGTACACATAGATTCATATTAGAACCCTACAAGGGCGTCAGCACCCGGCATACTTGCCCGAACTGCCACCGCAAAAGATGTTTCTCCAAGTACATTGATACGGAGAAGCGAATCCAGTTTCCGGATTACGTGGGGCGTTGCGACCACGAGCAGAAATGCGGTTATCATTTCACACCCCGTGATTACTTTGAACGGCATCCATCTGAAAAAGAAAAGTTGTCCGAAAATAACTCTCAGAGCTATGCGTCTATTAAGACAGCCGAGCCGATAGCCACTTCCTACATTGATTTGGGAATAGTCAATCAGTCGTTACAACGCTATCCTGAGAACAAGCTGTTTCAATTCTTATCGGCTCAATTCGGAGAGACGGAGACATTGAAACTGATGGAGAAATACAAAGTTGGCACTTCCAAGCATTGGGACGGTGCAACCGTATTTTGGCAAATGGATTATCAGAACAGAGTCCGTACAGGTAAGATAATGCTTTACAATCCAGAAACTGGCAAGCGGATAAAAGAACCGTACAATCATGTCACATGGGTACACTCCGTACTACATAAAGAGGACTATAATCTGAAGCAATGTTTCTTCGGTGAGCATTTGCTTTCAGAAGACAAAAGCCGTCCTGTGGCATTGGTCGAAAGCGAGAAAACTGCAATCATTGCCTCCTACTACCTCCCCCAATTCCTATGGATTGCATCGGGTGGAAAGAACGGTTGTTTCAATGCCAATAATCAGTCCGTTCTAACCGGAAGAAGCGTTGTATTATTCCCCGATTTGGGAGCGACCGATTATTGGCAGAGCAAAATCGGGTTGATGAAAAGCAATGGAATTGATGTGCAACTGTTCGATTATTTGGAAGCCAACGCAACCGAAAACGAACGGAAAGAGGGGTACGACATTGCCGATTACCTGTTGAAGGTACGCCCCGATGAAGCCATACTCCAGCAGATGATTAAGAGGAATCCGAACTTGAAAACACTGATAGAAACATTTGATTTGAAGCTCATCTGCGTACAACGAGGCATTCCTCAACCAAAGGTTTCACCGCCGAAGAAACGAGGATTCAGACCTTGAACAAAGGGAGAGAATTTGAGACTTTTTTACTATAGCAAGTTAATGTCGGTGTATTACATTTCCCGACTAATTGCTCCTCAAAAAGTCAGAGGAGGCGGCTCCCGATGGTCACAAATTATTCACTAAAAGCAATTCAAAATGGAGAAGAAACATACGATAACACTCCGTCTGTCTTACGACCAATTCGCATGGCTCGGTGCGCTTTGCAGACGGAGCAAGCAGACTCAAAGCGCAGTCATCCGTTCGCTCATTGAGAACGGAACGGTACGTGAACGAATCACGAAAGAGCATATCCACATCATCCGTCAGTTAATTGGAGAAAGTACCAACCTCAACCAGTTGGCGAAACAGGCAAACACCTACGGATTCTTTGCCGTTGCCGAAAGATGCGAGGAGATGGCGCTGCGTATTAACCAACTTATAAAACAACTGAAAGATGATAGGTAAGCAGACCAAAGGGACATCGTTCGGTGGTTGTGTCCGCTATGTCCTGAAAGAGGAGAAATCCAAATTGCTGGAAGCAGCCGGAGTGGATGGCACACCCGAACAGATGGCAGAACAATTTGAATTACAAGCGTTGCTCAATGACAAGGTAAAGAATATTGTCGGACACACCTCGCTCAACTTCTCCCCTGAAGACAGCGAACGCTTGAAGTCTGATGATGTGTTGATGTTGCAAATCGCCCACGACTATATGAAACTGATGGGTATCGAAAACACGCAGTACATCATCGCCCGGCATATCGACCGTGAGCATCCGCATTGCCACATCGTTTTCAATCGGGTGGATAATGATGGCAAAACAATTAGCGACAAGAACGACTTCCGCAGAAATGAAAAGGCGTGTAAGATGTTGACGGCAAAATACCGCTTGCACTTTGCCAATGGTAAAGACCATATCAAGGAGGAACGCTTGCGTCCATACGACCGGGCAAAACACGAGATATACAAAGCGTTGAAAGAGGAGTTGCCCAAAGCTCAAAATTGGGATGAACTGAAAGAAGCTCTTGCTGACCGTGACATTGATATGAAATTCAAAGTCAGCCGGACTACAAGAGAAATACAGGGTGTCAAGTTTGAGTACAACGTTTTTTCTTTCTCCGGCTCAAAAGTCAGCCGTGAATTCAGCTACTTGAATATCGACAACCGATTGGAGCAGAATGCTTGCGCATCCTCATTTGAACACCCCAAACAAGGGGTCACGCATAATGATGAAGAGGTGCAGCAAAGCGTTTCCCACTCCGGCAATGGTTCAAGTATCGGCCTTGGTCTGTTGAATGGCAGTTCATCATACGATGCCACTGCCGCAGAAGAAGCTGAGTTCAACCGTCTGATGAAAAAGAAAAAGGCTAAGCGCAAGCGAGGCTTTCATTTATAATCCACTTTTTATTAACTTTTTAAATTCAATCAATTATGTTACAAAATGATTTGATTCTTGATTTCAATCTCTACTTGTGTGAGAAGTTCGGCTACAGAAACAGTTGTAGCGTGATGCAAAATGCCAATGGCTTTTGTGTGAACATCCGTGAGCGTGACTTGGACTGCTACATCCGTTTCTGGGAGTACAGCAACGGAAGAGGCAACTTCCCCGACTGGAGCATCATCATCGTGCGCAGCAATTTCAAGAAGAACCAAGCCGAAAGCCTGAAAGACTTGGCTCGCTTCTTCAAGGAGTACATGCCTCGCTACGGTTACAAGTACCTCTGTACCGAAGGTGATGACTACAAGTATTATCAGACACTCGGTTTGAAACTCATCCATCAAGACCTGTTCGGACAGGAAAACTATGGATTGGCGATGAAGGATTTGAATGTCTGACATTTGATTTAGGGTTAAGGAGGGTATTTTTCCTCTCCTTTTCTCTTTATATAGCAGATAATTTTATATCTTTGCAAACGGAAAAACAATAAATATATGAACGCAATAGGCATACTTGAACAGCAACAAGCTAATGAAGTTTTAAGATTGGAAATAGCATATTCCAATCTTTATAAAGCGTATATGCTGGGAGATAGAAATAAAATGATAAGTCACTATATTGCTACAGGCTATATAGGCATCCCTTATTTTGCAGAATCGGTACAAAGTCAGACGAAACAGGAAATGCTCTCTAATGGAATTTTGCCTGACATATTACCAACTTCCATTGACAACATCAAAGATGATACATTATTGCGAATGAATGTTGTGGGATGTTTGAAAGCCTTACAAAATGAGATTAATATTCGCAATATATATCGAACCCATTACACATATGCGCAAAATATTCTTTATCAGCCTAATCATATATTTAGGCAAGAAGAAGTCTTATATCAAAACCCATATGGACAACAACTGAAAGTTGCCGATATACTTGCGGTATCTAAATATGCAGTAAGCATTGCGGAAGCTATTGCACCGGATGATGAAAATTTTTCAAAAGCAAATGCAGCAATTACAGCTTTACAAAGTATAGATGCAACACTTAACAATAAACCGGAAGATAAGCCAGTCAACAAGATGTTGCATTTAGTAACCAGCTTCATTTCTTCTGTTGTAAAATCATCTATCAAAAATGATGAAGCAAAGCGTGGAGTTACAATAACTGCATTAATGGTTGATTTGACTATAGATTTCTTTTGTAAAAAATAAAGCGATGGATAAACCTATGAATCGGATAAAAGAGGTACTTGAAGAAAGAGGTATCAAACAAACTTGGCTGGCCGAGAAACTCGGCAAGAGTTTCTGTATAGTCAATGCGTATGTATGCAACAGACGGCAACCAAGTTTGGAAGTGCTATTTGAAATTGCTGATATATTGAATATTGATGTGAAAGATTTAATAAAAGACAGATGAGTAGTATGAAGAAGCAAGAAGAACAAACTAAAAATATCTGTCTTTTAAAAAAAGATGGATTTACACTTTATTTAGTGAAAGAAGGAGATTCGTTCACTGATATAAAGAATGGAGTCGTTTCCATACTTCCAGAAGAGCTTATTGCCAAACGCAAAAGCGGAGGCAACATCTCGACTGACATAGAAAACTACGCCCACAAATTAAAACGTCAAGAATATGGAAAGAAGCTAAATTACCAAATTGAGAATCTCTTGTTTCTTACTGGTGCAGGTTCTTCCTACCTTTTTGGAGAGAATGACAAGAAAGGCAAACTCATGTGTAATTTATGGGATGATGCTACGGTTTTGCTTGGTGGAAAACAGAATATGGATGCCTTTTGCGAAAAAGTCAGATATACTGACAAAGACGAGAAAGACGAATATAGAAAAAACCTAGAAAAAGTCCTTTCATTAGCAGAAAAAGCAAAAGATTATATCACAGAACCGATTTTCAAAACAGATAAAGAAGAATGGAATATTACATATACCGTTAGCAAAATAAAGAAGATGATTAAAGATAATTGCAATCTACAAATAACATCTTCCGAATCATCCAGTGTGCATGAAAAATTTCTTAATAAGATTACTAAACGAAAAAGTTCTATTGCAAGGGTAAAGTTATTTACCTTAAACTATGACACCCTATTTGAGCAAGCTGCACGAAAAGGGAATTATACAATAATAGATGGATTCTCTTTTTCCATTCCACGGATATTCAGTGGAAGACATTTTGATTACGATATCGTAATTCGTGATGGTAGCAGAATTAAGAACGAGGACAATTTTGTTCCACGAGTTTTCCACCTATACAAACCACATGGTTCGGTAGATTGGGAAAAACGAGGCAACAACGTTTACCAAAATAAGGCAGAAGAAATTTCTGTAGAAGATTCATTAATGATTTTTCCGCAAGAAAATAAATATGAACACTCTTACGAACAACCATTTTTTGAAATGATGACTCGTTTTCAAGCTGCGTTACGTATGAAAAATACTACATTGGTTGTTATAGGATTTAGCTTTGGTGACAAGCACATATTATCCATGATAAACGAAGCTTTGGAACAAAATCCAAGTTTTCAACTTATCATTATCAATTACAGGGACACAGGTATCATAGAAAGCGACATTTTCTATAAAGAAGCTGGTGAAAGAGGTAATATAATGATGGTCAATGAAACTTTTAAAGAATTTGTTGACGCTTATCCAAACATCAAAATATATGACCAATCCGATGAATATCGTTTAGTGAAAATTGTCAATGAAGGGAACTAATTATAATCCATTTGTAAACGAGCACTTTATTGGTTTTATCAATCAAGTAACTCCACAAGGAGTGAAGGTACATTTCCCTTCCTCCGCTTTGTTACAACCTTTTTTCAAGTATGGTGAACTATATCACGGCGGTTTAGTAGGCAACTATGTAGTAATAGAAGGGCATCAAATGGGATTCTTAGGAAAAATACAAGGAATAGAATTACCTGAAAAAGAGCGTTTGGAACTAAGCGAAAAGTCTTTTGAAACTAATGAAATGCATCCCATAGGATACATTGAAATTCTATTGTCTTTTAGTTTTGAAAATCCAGAAGAAATACAGCGTGGACTTAACACACTACCTCCAATTGGAGCTAAAGTATTTGTTTGCGCTTCTTACTTCATACAAAGTTTCTTTAAACGATTCGGCGTAAAAAAAGAAAATACTGCCCCATGCCTTATGAAACTTGGTGTATTGACACAAGATAAAACAACTCCTGTGGAAATCTCTTTGGACGCTTTGTTTGGTCGCCATTGTGCTATTGTTGGAACTACTGGAGGAGGCAAGAGTTATACAACAAGTAAACTACTTGAAGGAATTTCAAATGCCAAGGCTAAAGCTATTATCATAGATCCTACTGGAGAATATTCAGGTTTTGATTCTAAAGATTATGTAGAAAGTGCTATTATAAATAAAGATAGCTACTTTCATTATTCCCGTTTATCCGTTGGAGATTGGTTCGCATTGTTCAGACCTGCGGGACAAGTGCAACAGCCCAAATTATTAGATGCGATAAAATCACTTAAATTGGCAAAGTGTTTAGAGGAAAACGAAAAATTACCAGAAGATGGGAAATTTTATCATCCTAAGTTTACAGATAAATTCATAACGTGTGTAGGCGGTATAATTAGAAAAAAATGTCATTATAAAGATGCTTTTAGACATTTTGAAACGAAATATATGGCAGAAATAGAGGAAGATAATTCTGAATTTGATTTAACAAAACTTGTAATCCAATTAAAGGAGGAAGCCGTATATGAAAGTAATGGCAGTAATGTTGAAATGTGGGGAGATGTTGACAAAAGAACAAGTGACAACATCGCTAGTCTAATTATTCGTATATATAGTAAGGTATCAGACAAAGCATTTAAGCAAATATTTGGCATAGGAAAAGAGCCTAAAAAAGATTTGTGTGAGACAATTGAATCTTTTATAAGCAACAAGTCAAAACACATTCTACGTATCGGTTTTGAAGATGTTCCCTATGACTTTCAAACAAGAGAAATATTAGCTAATGCCATAGCTAAATTCTTACTTAACAAAGCAAGAAAAGGAGATTTCAAGACACAACCTATTGTGTTCTTTGCAGATGAAGCGCACCAATTTCTGAACAAAGAAGTTAAAGATGAATATTTTCAATCCATGCGTTTAGATTCTTTTGATTCCATAGCAAAGGAATGTAGAAAATATGGCTTATTCCTTTGCTTGGCAACACAAATGCCAAGAGATATTCCATTGGGAACTTTAAGCCAAATGGGTACTTTTTTAGTTCACCGATTAATAAATCATAAAGACAAAGAAGCGGTAGAAAGTGCTTGTTCTGCTGCAAATAAATCAACATTGGCGTATTTACCAGTATTAGGTGCAGGAGAGGCTATACTTATGGGAGTAGATTTTCCAATGCCCGTAATGCTAAAAGTCAATTTACCACAGACTGAACCTAATTCGCATACGCCACAATTTAAGAGATTGTAAAAAAGTAGAAACAAAATTAGCATAAGAACAATATGATTACAGGCGATATAAAACAAAAGGTGGATGATGTATGGCAAACATTCTGGAACAATGGCTTTACCCAACCATCGGCAATCTTTGAACAGATAACTTATCTGCTCTTTATGAAGATGCTTGACGACAAGCAACGTGAAAAGGAATCGATAGCAAATCTTACGGGCGATGTTTTGCTTAACCCAACATTCCCCGAAGGAGTGTGGCGCAATCCATCCACCGACAAAGATGTACCCTACCACGAAATGCGTTGGCACGTATTCAAAGAAATGGAGCCGACCAAAATGTTGGATAGGGTGCGCAACGATGTGTTTATCTTTTTGCGTCATGTTGGGAAAGAGGGTTCGGCTTATAGAAAGGCAATGGAAGACACTGTTTTCCAAATTACCAATGCTCGCCTGCTATCGCGTGTCATCGAAGGTATTGAAAATATCACGTCCGATGGGGCTGACATGATGGGTGATGTGTATGAGTATATGCTCGGCATCATGGCAGCATCGGGTACAAACGGACAATTCCGCACCCCTCGCCATATCATCCGCATGATGGTGGAACTGATGCGACCCACTCTTAATGATACCATCTGCGACCCGGCAATGGGTTCTGCGGGTTTTATTATGGAAGCAGCCAAATTTATCACAGAGCATCAGAGTGATGATTTGCTTAATATAGGAGAGGGAGACCGTTTCCGCAAAGAGATATTTCACGGTTCGGATTCGGACGCTTCCATGCTCCGCATCGGTTGCATGAACATGATGCTTCACGATGTAGACGAGCCTAATCTGTATTATCGTAACTCGCTGTCTGACGAGAACAACGATACAAACCGCTATACCCTTTGCCTTGCCAATCCTCCGTTTGCAGGTAGCCTTGACACTGACGACATAGCGCACACGCTGAAAGCGGCTGTCAAGACCAAGAAAACGGAGTTGCTGTTTCTTGCCTTGATGATGCGGATGCTTCAGTCGGGCGGACGGTGTGCTTCCATTGTACCGGACACGGTTCTCACAGGTGATGCGCAAGCCTATAAGACTATACGTTCCGCATTAGTGGATAAGCACTGTATGCAAGCCGTCATCACGATGCCCTCCGGTGTGTTCCAACCTTATAGCGGAGTCTCTACCGCTATCATCATCTTTACTAAGACAGGTACAGGCGGTACTGACAAGGTTTGGTTTTACGATATGCGTGCCGATGGATTCTCACTCACCACGCAGCGCACTCCTCAGCCTGAACAAAATGACATACCTGATATAATCTCCCGTTTCCATAACCTCGAAGCGGAAACCGACCGCAGTCGCAAAGAACAGTCATTTTTTGTCACTGCCGATGAAATTCGTGCCAATGGCTACGACCTTAGTTATAAGCGTTATCACGAAGTGGAGCGTGAAGTTATTGAATATGAAGCACCGGAAACTATTATCGCTCGAATGGAGGAAAGACAGAAGGCTATTGACGCAGCCTTTGCTGAGTTTAAGAAACTGCTAAATTCGTAGGGTATGAGAGTGGATAAATCAAAGTGGCAAAAGATTTTTTTAGGTGAGGTATGCAATCTTTATCAACCTAAAACAATAGCAACAAGTTGTTTGGACTCTAATGGCAAATATCTTGTATATGGTGCTAATGGAGTTATTGGCAAATACAATGAATATAATCATAAATTTCCAGAAGTGCTTATTACTTGTCGTGGAGCGACTTGTGGAACAATAAATATAAGTAAACCATTCTCATGGATTAATGGTAATGCAATGGTGGTTCACCCTAAAGAAGAAAATCTATTAGATTTTGCTTTTTTAGGGAAAGCTGTATCTGCTATTGATTATAGTAAAGTCATTACAGGGGCTGCGCAACCTCAAATAACAAGAGCCAATTTGCAAAAAGTGCAAATTGTCATTCCAACACTTGTTGAGCAACAAACAATCGCATCAGAATTGGATGCAGTGCAAGAAATGATTGACGGCTACAAAACGCAGATTACCGACCTTGATGCCCTCGCTCAATCTATCTTCCTTGATATGTTTGGCGACCCTGTAACTAATCCGAAAGGATGGGAGATTATGAAGATAGGAGAAATAAGTGAAGTCACTTCTAGCAAAAGAATATACCAATCCGAACAAACAAAATCAGGTATTCCATTTTATAAAATTAGTGATTTTCCTAATTTGATTGAATATGGATATAGCGATACTGGAATATTTATCTCGCAGGCTAAATACGAGGAATTAAAATCCCAAAAATTAGTTCCAAATGAAAGCGATTTATTAATAACATCAAGAGGAACGTTAGGGTTATGCTATATCGTAAAGGACGAAGATTGCTTCTATTTTCAAGATGGGATGATTACATGGCTGAAAAATCTTAAGTCAACTGTTTTATCTGCCTTTCTTGGATTTATGTTTCAATCGTCTTTGTTCAAGAATCAAATTGAGAAAGCACAAAATGGAAGTACTATTGCATACCTCTCAATTGCTATGATTAGAAAGTTTGATATGATAGTGCCTCCCATTAAACTTCAGCAACACTTCGTCAGCCAAGTCGAAGCCATCGAAAAGCAAAAAGAACTAATCCGCGACCAATTAGCCGAAACCGAGACCCTGATGGCAGAACGAATGCAATATTATTTCTCTTAAAACAAGACAACGGTATGAAAGAGATTGATAAGAAACTGATAGAAACCATCAGCCGATATACAGCTTCGGGGATAGACCAGCAGGTGGATTATGAAAAATTCTACCTGTACTCTCTTATTACTCATTCTACGGCTATCGAGGGTTCTACTGTTACCGAAGTAGAAAACCAGTTGTTGTTTGACGAGGGAATTGCAGCCAAAGGAAGAAGCCTGAACGAGCAGATGATGAATGTGGACTTGAAAAACGCATACCTCTATGGCTTTGAATGGGCGAAAACAGGACAACCATACTCTGTTGAACTTTTATGCGAATTGTCTGCCAAAGTCATGCGCCGTACAGGTTCGGAATACTCCACGATGGGTGGCAGTTTTGATTCCTCCAAAGGAGAATTGCGACGCTGCAATGTAAGTGCCGGAATAGGAGGCAGAAGTTATCTGGCATTTCAGAAAATACCTAAAGCAACAGCAGACTTCTGCGATTGGTTAAACGGGGAACTGGCATCTGTGGATAGAAACGATATGGCGGCATGTTATCGGTTGAGTTTTGAAGCGCACTTCCGCCTCGTCACCATTCATCCGTGGGTTGACGGCAACGGGCGTACTACCCGATTGCTGATGAACATCGTACAACGACAGTTGGGTCTTATCCCGTCTATTGTTACCAAAGATGCTAAAGGCGAATACATTCAGGCTTTGATTGACAGTAGGGAGCAGGAAGACAGCACCATTGTTCAAGATGTAATGCTTACGCAGCATACTACCAATCTTGAAAATCGGATTTTACAGTATCAACAAAGCATGGATGATACTGCAAAAGCGAAAAGTGATACTGTAAATGATACTGCAACGCCTAAAGACACCACAGCCCGGCTCATTGCAGCCATTAAAGAACACCCAGAATATACATACGATGAGTACGCCAAACTCCTGAATGTCGGTCGTGCCACTGTTGCACGACATATCAAGAAGTTGAATGGAACGGTCATTCAGCGAATCGGTTCAGATAAAGATGGCTATTGGGAATTTATAAAATGATTGAGTCATGAGGAATTTCGACATCATAAAAGACATTGACGGATTAAGAACAATTTATCGTTATTGCGTCACAGCAGAGGATTTTCAAGTAGCTAATCCGATGGTCTCAGCCATGCAGGCACGGCTTGCGCTGGAAACAATGGTCAAGACCGTTTATCGACTGAAAGGATGGCAAATAGGCGAACGTACCTCATTGCTTTCGCTTACCACCGATGAACGATTTACGGCATTTATAGATAGCGAAGACCTGATGAAACGCATTCACTATGTGCGTAAAATCGGAAACAATGCAGCACACGCCAATGATGGATTTGTTGGGCGTAGAGAGTCTTTCTTTGCTGTACTAAATCTATATTACATCATTGGCTCCATCCTATTAGCTTGGCAGGTGATTGACACATTGCCGGACTTTAACAAAGACCTGATACCCCAATCACCTCAACCAAGCAACCTTGCCGTTGTTCCTCAACCAGACCAAGCCCAAGCAGCTACCACACAAGCAGCCGACAGAGCCGCAAAAGCGGTAGAAGAAAGCTCCGAGGCGCAACCTGCAACAGTGGAAGCCCAACCTGTTGTAAACGACCCATCGGAAGCGGAAACCCGGAAATTGTATATCGACCTGTTGCTTCACGAAGCAGATTGGAAAGTTTCTGAACATAAAGGTGAAATCATCCCCCGTCAAGCCGGAATAGAGATAGAAGTACAGGGTATGCCCAATGAGAGCGGTGTTGGATATGCGGACTATGTACTGTTTGATGCAGACGGAACACCACTGGCAGTAGTGGAAGCCAAACGCACCAGTGTAGATGCGACAGTAGGTCGCCACCAAGCGGAATTGTATGCCGACTGTCTGGCAACACGCTACACTTGTTCTCGTCCGGTTATCTATTATACCAATGGTTTTGAAACTCACTTAATAGACGGCATTGGTTATCCGTCGCGCAAAGTGATGGGATTCCATACCATTGACGAGTTGCGCAGAATGATAGCGCAACGTGGACGCAACGACATTACCGATTTACAGATTTCGGACAAGATAACCAACCGCAACTATCAGAAACGAGTAATCGAATCTGTCTGCAAGCATTATAATGACAAGCATCGCCGTGCCCTATTAGTGATGGCTACTGGAACGGGAAAGACACGTGTCAGTATTTCGCTTGTGGATGTATTGGTGCGAAATAACTGGGTGAAGAACGTGCTGTTCCTTGCCGACCGTATCGAACTGGTCAATCAGGCAAAAAAGAATTACACAAAGTTATTGCCCAACATGACGGTCAGTTCCTTGCGTGACAGCGATGTGGACATATCGGCACGTATTCTCTTCTCCACTTATCAGACCATGATAGGACATCTGGACAGGGACTCCAAGACTTTCTCGTTGGGCAGATTTGACCTTATCATCATTGACGAAGCACACCGCAGTGTGTTCGGTAAATATGGAGCAATCTTTGAGTATTTCGATAGCCTGCTCTTAGGACTGACGGCAACTCCACGTGATGAAGTTGACCGCTCTACATACGACCTGTTCGGCATGGAGCAGGGCGAACCGACCGACAGCTACGAATATGACGAAGCGGTAGCAGATGGTTATCTGAACCCATTCAGAGCAATAAAAGACAACTCAAAGATTCTGACCACAGGAATTGACCCTGAACAACTTACCCCGGAAGAGCGGGAACAGTTGGAAGAGATTTTCGAGTATGAGAAGATGAAGGCGGGGCTGGAGCCGGATGAGCCATACAGCCGCAAAATCAATGCAGTGGAGATATTCAAATACATCTTCAACCAAGATACCGTTGACCATGTGCTAAACAGGCTGATGAACGACGGCATCCGTGTGAAGGACGATACCATGATAGGTAAAACCATCATATTTGCCTACAACCACAAGCACGCCGTATTCATAGCAGAACGGTTTGCAGCCCTTTATCCCGACTTAGGAGCGGATTTCTGCCGAGTGATTGATAATTATGAAAAGTATTCATCCGATCTGATTGACAAGTTTGCTGATGCAGAAAAGCAACCACAAATTGCCGTATCTGTAGATATGCTCGACACGGGCATTGATGTGCCTGAAATCGTAAACTTGGTTTTCTTCAAACCTATCCACTCCAAGATAAAGTTCTGGCAGATGATAGGCAGAGGCACACGTCTGTGTGAGAACCTGTTTGGCGAAGGCAGAGATAAGGAAGAATTTTTAATCTTCGACTTCTATCGAAACTTTGAATATTTTGAGATGAACCCCGAAGGTGCCAAGCCCACCAAATCGCAATCCATCGTAAGCCTGCTTTTTAATCTTCGCACGGATATTAAATTCGTCTTACAGGATGGAGCGTATCAAAGTAAGGAGGAATCAAAGGCTTTTCACGACAACCTTGCCGACATATTACACAAGCAGGTAGCCGAACTGAACAGAAATCGGATTGATGTGCGCCTTCAACTGAGAGCTGTAGAAACATACGCCATGCCGGAAGCTATGACCTGTTTGACTCTTGGTGATGTGGCGGCAATGAAAGGAAATATCTCACCTTTATTCAAAAATGCAACGACAGACACTTCTGCTTTAAAGTTTGACGCTCTTGTACTTAAATCTCAACTTGCATTGGTTGATGAAACGGTCAACTCCACATCATCTGAGCGGAAAATAATGGATATAGCCGGTTATCTCAAAGAGAAGAAAGCCTCCATTCCGCAAGTGATGGCCAAGATGGATGTGCTGAACGAGGTGCTGTCCGCTCATTTCTGGGAATCTAAAAGTCTTGGCTCGCTTGAACGCATCAGACGGGAGCTTCGTGAGCTTATCCAATACTTGGATGGCGGCACGGCAGGACAAACATTTACCATCAATGTAACGGATACCTTTGAAGAAGATAATTCAGGTGTTAATATAACCCCTATCCGTACCTATCGCCGCAGGGTGGAGGACTACCTCAAAGAACATCTGTCAGACGATGACACTTTGCAGAAGATATACCACCTTGAACCGTTGTCTGAACAGGACATTGCTCGATTGGAACAAATTTTCTGGGAAGAATTAGGATCCAAAGAAGAATTTGATGCACAAACAAAAACAAAGCCTTATCAGCATAACGTGGCTGCTTTCATCCGTTCCATCATTGGTATAGAACAGGAAGCAGCATTAGAGAAATATCGTGCATTGATTCATGGTGCGGAACTAACCCGTATGCAAGAGGAGTATCTGCGTACACTCATCCGCTATGTATGTGAGAATGGCGATATTGCCACTGTGGTATTACAACAACCGCCATTCAATAAGTTTACCACCATTTTCCGTGATAGTCCAAAATCGCTTATTGATTATGTAAAACTTATCAGTCAGGTGATTGCAGCATAAATAAATATTTGTATAATCGGATGCACTATAACATATAATTTGAATTACGAGTAATATGGAAATTATCAATCTACTGGACTTCACAGACCGCATCGAGCTGAGAAATTGGCTGAAGGCTAACCACAACCAAGCGAAATCGTGTTGGGTTATCACTTCACGCTCTAAACAGCCTACATACAAATGTATTCCATACATTGAGGTCGTTGAGGAAGCATTATGCTTCGGGTGGATTGATTCAACTATAAAGAAATTACCTGACGGACGTCTTGTACAACGGCTTTCACCTCGTCGAAAAAGAAGTCATTGGACTGAATTAAACAAAGAACGCTGTATAAATCTTGAAGACCGAGGGCTTGGGCTTATGACAGATGCCGGACGACAAGCATTTGAAAGAGCCTATTCCTATGAAATAGTTCCGAAAGGCTCTCTTATGGAAGAAATTATCAGGAAGCATGATAAAGAATTGAGACCGGATTTATATAAGTAAGCTTTCGCAATTCTAAAATGTACTAAGGATGATTGAAGAAAATAACATATCCCCTATCCGCTCTGATTTTGAGCAGATAAAAAAGCAAAATGAAAGCGGTTCAGAGTATTGGACTTCTCGTGATTTGTGCGTTGCATTAGGCTATAGTACCTATCAAAAATTTACACGCACCATAAACAAGGCTATTGCGATAGCCAGTCATAAAGGACTTAATATAGCCGACCATTTCAACCATATGGTTGAAATGGTCAAATTAGGCTCCGGCTCAATCCGAAAAGTAGAAAATATACATTTATCACGCATGGCTTGTCTGATAATTGCAGAAAATGCCGATGGCAAGAAGCCACAAGTACAAATGGCAAGAGAATATTTCAGACAGGAGACACCTACTACTGAATTGCTTAGCCATAGCCTATCATCCAATATTTTACTCTACAAAACAAAGCAAGGAGAGACACGAATTGAAGTTATTTTCAACAGTGAAACTTTTTGGATGTCACAAAAGCGTATGGCTGATTTGTTTGGAGTAGATGTGCGCACTATCAACTATCATCTTGGGCAGATTTATGAATCAGGCGAGCTTACCAAAGAGGCAACTATCCGAAAAATTGGGATAGTTCAATCAGAAGGAGAACGAGACGTAGAACGGACACCATTGTTCTATAATTTGGATGCAATCATTGCCGTAGGCTATCGTGTGAACAGTTACCAAGCCACTCAATTCAGAATTTGGGCGACATCTGTTTTGAAAGAAATGATAATCAAAGGATTCGTGTTAGATGATGAACGATTGAAACAAGGAAAACATTTTGGCAAAGATTATTTTGATGATTTATTAGAACGCATCCGGGAAATACGTGCTTCAGAACGCCGATATTATCAAAAAATCACTGATGTATATGCCGAATGTAGTGCCGATTATGACCCCAAATCTGAAACGACCCAACTGTTTTTCAAAATGGTACAGAATATGATGCATTGGGCTGTTACCCATCAAACGGCTGCTGAAATCGTATATTCAAGAGCAGATGCCAAAATGCCTCACATGGGACTTACCACTTGGAAAAATGCACCTGATGGCAGAGTTCAAAAGTCAGACACAATAGTTGCCAAAAACTACTTGTCCGACAAGGAAGCCTCTGCCTTAAATCATCTATCAACTGCATTCCTTGATTTTGCGGAACTTCGTGCAGAACGACAGATTATTACCACGATGGCAGACTGGAAAAAACAATTGGATGAGTTCTTGGCTTTATACAAATATGACACCTTGAATAATGCTGGAACTATTTCCGCAGAACAAGCGAAAGAAAAAGCATACGCTGAATACGACAAATTCCGCTTGATTCAAGACAAAGAATATCTTTCTGATTTTGACAAGGAAATCAAGGTGTGGAAAGAAAAAGGGTTGTTTGGCGAAGATTAATTCTATCTATAAGTACTATTAACAGGAACATAAGATGAATTATAGCAACGCATTCTCACTATCTTTTCCCGAAGCCAAGACAATCATTGTTTCGGGGGATATTCATGGAGACTTTAATCAGTTAGTGTTCAAACTCTGCATTCAATATAAGTTGACGGACACCCTATTGATTGTTGCTGGGGATTGTGGTTTTGGCTTTGAAAAGAAAGAATACTATGAGCAAATGATTAGACGAAATGCCAAGAGAATGAATCAAGCCAACAATTGGATTGTATTTGTGCGTGGCAATCATGATAATCCTGCTTATTTCGATGGAACAACATTCAACTACAAACGCTTCATCGCTGTTCCTGATTATACTATTCTTCAAGCCTGCAATCATACCATCCTTTGTGTAGGTGGAGCTATCTCTATTGACCGTATTTATCGCATAAATGAATGGAACAAACGGAAATATCGTGTTCACTCCAATGAGTCGCAAGAAAATGATATTCCTCGCAATTTATATTGGCAGAATGAAGTTCCTGTTTACGACGCTGATAAGATAAACACCATCAGTGCAGATTTCTTAATTGATACAGTTGTCACACATACCGCGCCATCACATTGTGAGCTATTCTTAAAAAGCAACCTCAATCAATGGGCAGAGAACGATCCATTACTTCTTGAGGATGTACAACTTGAAAGAGAAGTAATGGATATGCTTCTTAACCATCTCAAAACCAACAACCACTCGGTGAGCCATTGGTATTATGGTCATTTTCACCAAAGTTGGCATTCCGCTATTGACGGAATACTATATCAGAAGCTCGACATTATGGAGTTCAGCCAAGTTTATTGATTTATACCATTTCGGGTATAATATTGAAATAAAAAGCGGAATTATACCCGATAGGATATAATGGTCTCCCCCGAATAGAAGTGTACCATTTATGGCATACAAACACTTTTTCAAACGAATCAAGTCCCCCAAAATAATCAGAACGCAAAAATCCCACCGCAAACCGCAGAAATTCCAAGAAAAGCATTACCTTTGTATTCAACAAGCGTTCTGTAACATCCATACGGAAAAGCCCTATCATTCAACACGTTGAAACTGATAACGGACATTCTACAAAAGGACTGAAAAGAGGCGGTACAACACGTATATGCAAAGCTATGAAATACAATGATTTGCATTTGTCCCTACATTCTGTGTACTTGTTAAAACGGAGGTTGTACCGATTAAAATGAATAGTCACTGATAATCAGTGATGTAAATATGCTGCATCGGCAAATAGAAGCCGATAAAAAGCAATTAATCCTTATTAGTAACGATAGTTTGAGATTGTACCAAAACTTATGTAGGCTAATTTTTGCCTACATAACAGCTTACATTAGAATAGAGGTTATCCACTATTTTGTTTATCCCTGCCTTTTACCCGGTTAATTCCCTATTCACCAATAATTTAATAATAAGTATTTTAATGCTAACCACTTCTATATGGCAATAAAAAAAGGCTATCTATCCCAGACAGCCAATCTTTTGTTAACCTTAAATCTAATACTATGAAAAACACATTGCAAAGATACGGACTTCTGGTAATTTTGCAAATTTGCAAAGCAAAACAGGATATCTTATAACATGGTTTAATAGAAGAGCCATGATGTTAACATTTAGCCTTTCTTTTGTTAACATTTAACAGACTTATAAAGATTTAGCGAAATAGAAGATACATAGATGCTAAAGTCAGGCAAATGGTGCTAAAGAGGGTTTATTCGGATAACAAATTCCCCAATAAACTGTTTTTGAGGATAATAATCTTCAAAAACACTCCTATATGAACAGATTTGAAAATAAAACAGCTGTTATCACGGGCGCTGCCGGTGGAATTGGCGAAGCAACCACACGCCGCATTGTATCCGAAGGTGGGAAAGTTGTTATAGCCGACCATTCAAAAGAAAGAGCAGAACAACTTGCTACCGAACTCAATGCTTTAGGAGCAGATGTACGCCCGATCTATTTTTCTGCAACAGAATTGCAGAGTTGCAAAGAGTTGATCGCCTTTGCCATAAAAGAATACGGGCAGGTAGATGTATTGGTAAACAACGTAGGAGGTACAAATCCTAAACGGGATACCGACATTGAGACACTGGACATGGATTACTTCGACGAAGCTTTCCATCTTAATTTATCTTGTACCATGTACCTGTCCCAACTGGTTATCCCCATAATGAACGCACATGGCGGTGGCAATATTGTGAACGTAGCCTCAGTCAGTGGAATTACAGCTGATGCGAACGGCACTCTTTATGGAGCAAGCAAAGCAGGAGTCATCAATCTGACCAAATACATTGCGACACAAACAGGAAAGAAAAACATACGATGCAATGCTGTAGCCCCGGGACTGATTCTCACACCTGCAGCATTAAACAACCTGAATGAAGATATACGGAACGTATTTCTCGGACAATGTGCGACACCATATTTAGGAGAACCGCAAGACATCGCCGCAACAATTGCTTTTCTGGCTTCCGAAGACGCACGATACATTACCGGGCAAACAATAGTAGTAGACGGCGGGCTGACCATACACAATCCAACGGTAAACCTGGCATAAAAGATTCTCCTTTTACCCCAAACATATTATATCCCAAACAGTAGAAAAATGCTGTTTGGGAAAAATATTTCTCTTTTCCTCTCGATGTTACCGATAAGAAACATATTTTTGTGACCGATCAGTAACAATAATATAAAGCCATGGAAAAAGAGTTTATCAAAAACAGACAGGTAACAGAGCTAATCCTCATCAAAGCAGTAGACGAATTAATCGAAGAGAAAGGTTTCGAAGGATTAGGCATCAATGCAGTAGCAGCAAAAGCAGGAGTATCAAAAATGTTGATCTACCGTTATTTCAACTCTTTAGAAGGTCTGATAGCAGCATATATCGGCCAACATGATTATTGGATTAACTTTGACGGAGCACTACCGGATAAAAACCACCTTGGTGAATTCATCAAAGAGATGTTCCGGAAACAAATCATAATAATGCGAAAAAGCTACACTTTGAAACGGCTATACAGATGGGAACTCACGTCAGACAACAATTTTATAAAAGACCTCCGCGAGAAAAGAGAAGCCAAAGGCATTTGGCTGATAGATGCTGTAAGCAAACTGTCAAAACACCCGCAAAAAGAAATAGCAGCCCTTGCCACTATCATTACAGCAGCCATCAGTTATCTCACGTTGCTGGAAGAAAACTGTTCTACCTTCAATGGTCTCAAACTTCAGGAAGAGAGCGGTTGGAAAGAACTGGAAGACGGAATCAACATATTAGTGGACCTATGGTTAGAAAAGCAATAACAAAAAATGAAAAAGATGATAACGATTGGAATTTGCATACTGGCAATATTACTCAACGGATGCAATAAAGATATAATAGAATACAGCAATAATGATCTCAGATCGACCTATTAATTATGGAAACAATAACAGATGACTATCTATTCATGATAGAACAAGCCACTAAAGCTCCTTCGGGACATAACACCCAACCTTGGTTATTTCGTATCGTAGAAGCAGGTATTGAGATTCATCCGGATAAAACTAAAACACTATCAATTGTAGATGGAAACCGGCGTGAAATGTTCATCTCCCTGGGATGTGCAACTGAAAATTTGTGCCTGGCTGCACAAACTAAAGGATATTCAGCCCAAGTAAACATTGCAGATAATGGAAATATCACAGTAAAACTCCAGCCCAATGCAGGCGTAATTACCCCTTCTTCTATCATTGTACAAATTGGCAAGCGGCAAACCAACAGAAGTATATATACAGGACAACTGATTCCGGAAGAAATGATACACAAGTTGCTTTCAATACCGAAAGCAGCAACAGTACACCTCCATTGCTGGAAAATCGGAACGCCTGAGTTCGACAAAGTTCGTTACTATGTTCTGAGGGGAAATACAATCCAGATGACCGACTTCCACTTCAAGAATGAGTTGAAAAACTGGATGAGATTCAATAAGAAGCATGCAGAATCGACTAAAGATGGTTTAAGTTATGCCGTTTTTGGTGCACCTAACTTACCACAATGGTTATCTCGCCGCATCATGAATGCTTGTCTGACTCCCAACATACAAAATAAAAGTGATGAAAAAAAGCTCCGATCGTCTTCACACATCATGCTGTTCTGTGCCGAGAAAGATACTCCGAAAGATTGGATTAATCTGGGAAGATCTTTAGAGTGCTTTCTGCTGAAAACAACGGAAATCGGTGTGTCCACCGCTTTTATCAATCAGCCATGCGAAGTGGAAATCCTCTCTGAACAAATGCAAAGAGAACTGCTAAACAATAAAAAAACTGAAATACCGTGTGTTTTACTCCGTATGGGATATAGCAGTCCAATGCCCTACTCGCCAAGAAAAAATCTTCATGAAGTGCTGATGCCCTAAAAACTTCCTTTTATAAAACCTAAACCTTTGGAAAATTGTTAGTATCTTCGCCCTACATTTTAAATCTGAAATATCGTTTTACCAATTAAAAGAATCCAATGATTATTCGTACCATACTCGATACAGACCTTTACAAATTCACTACCTCGTATGCTTACATTAAACTATTCCCGTATGCGATGGGCACTTTCAGTTTCAAAGACAGGGATGAAACTGAATACAGCGACGAGTTTGTAGAAAGACTGAAAACTGAAATCAGTCGCTTATCGCATGTAGCACTGACTGGAGAAGAACTGGAGTACATGGTGAAGAACTGCCGTTTCCTCCCCAGAGTCTATTGGGAATGGCTCTCTTCTTTCCGTTTCCAACCGGAAAAAATAGAAGTCCGTTTGGACGAAAATCGACACCTCCACATAGAGATCAGTGATTACCTTTATAAGGCAACGCTTTATGAAGTACCTTTACTTGCCATCGTTTCCGAGATAAAGAATCAATCATCCGGCAATATCGCCAGTATGGGAGATATCTTGTGTAAACTATCCGAAAAGGCAGAACTGTCTAACAAGCATCAACTGTTTTTCTCTGAATTCGGAACACGGAGACGCTTCTCATTCGACGTGCAGGATCAAGTCATCGGACACCTGAGACAAACAGCCCGCTATTGCATCGGCACCTCCAACTGCCATTTCGCCATGAAATACGGCATGAAACCCATGGGTACACATCCGCATGAATGGTTCATGTTTCATGGAGCACAATTCGGTTATAAACACGCCAATTACATGGCTCTTGAAAATTGGGTAAATGTATACGACGGGGACCTCGGCATCGCCTTGTCCGACACCTATACATCTGCCATCTTTTTAAGCAACCTGAGTCGTAAACAAGCCAAATTGTTTGATGGTGTAAGATGTGACTCAGGCGATGAATTCAGGTTTATCGACCGATTGACTGCCCGTTACAAAGAGTTAGGCATTGACTCGACTACCAAGACAATCGTATTCAGCAATGCACTGGACTTTGACAAAGCACTGGACATTCAGGAGTATTGCCGGGGAAAAATCCGCTGTTCATTCGGTATCGGCACAAACCTGACTAATGATACCGGATTCAAGCCATCAAACATCGTCATGAAGCTATCGCAGTGCAAGATGAACCTGAATCAGGAATGGCGCGAATGCGTGAAGCTATCAGATGACATAGGGAAACATATCGGCAGCCCGGAAGAGGTACGTGCCTGTTTATACGATTTGCGGCTGGAATAAACTCCAACCGCAAATACATTTCATCATAACAATGCTTTGATAGCGTCCGTTATCTCTTTATCGGTTTTCTCCATTCCATATCCCTGAATGACTTTTCTGACCACGCGGTCCTGATCTAATATAAAGAAGAAAGGTGCTGCGCCATATGTCCGGTATGACTTGACAATGCCTTCATCACCACATAAGAATCTATAGTTTATCTGGTTCTTATCCGCATAAGTCCACAGCGAATGAGGTTTGCGTCCCCAGGTTTCTATAGAAACCACTTCAAATTCATCGGCATTGAACTTCTCTTTCAGCCCGTTCAGAAAGGGAATGGATGCATGACAAGCACCGCATCCGATACCGGTCAGATTCACTAAAAGCACTTTACTCTTAAGATTAGATAATGACACCGGATTCTCGTACATATCTTTCAACATCCAGTCGGGAGCTTTCTTCCCTATAAGTTCTCTTGCCGAAAGTTGGGTAGTCTTTCCTTTCTCACCATACTTGCGGATTTCATAGTCTTGGGGCAAATAATCATATAAGTTAAAATCGGCTATCGACAATTGATTCAACACTATATCCGAACATATATTGGCAGAAATCTGATGCGACATTTCCCTGCGGACTTTATAAGGCAAATCATCCGATTTATTAATCCACAGTTCGTAAATCGAGGTCGGGTCCCCCAAGTCAAAAGGAGGCTTCGGTATGTAGTACGCTTTTCCAAAAAATTCAACCTGTCTGTCTTCATGTATCACCAACTTGAAGTAATACGCTTCTCCTAAATCCTTCCATTCGGTTGTGATGCTATCCCCCGTACTCAAAGCATATCCGATGATATTCCGGCTGTAACAGAAAAACGGAGGACCCACCAACCTGAAAGGAAGTTTTCTGGTCGTGAAATCATCGATCATAATCCCTTTATGCTCATGAAAACTTATCATTTTCACTTTTCCATCATAACCAAATTCAAATCGCGTCGTATCTTTGGCGTTAAGAGCCACATAACTTGCACCGATAGTCGAATCAGAAGGATTAGTGTATTCTTTAATAAACCGAAAAGAATTAGTTATAGCAGTCGTATCACCGGGTTGCCAGGACTGAGATTGTTCATGATAAGAAGCTGATTCTACCTTATCAAGATTACTTAGAACTTTTTTCAAATAAGTTCTCATATCCACATCATTCTTACCACAGACATTCATGACTAATAAGAATGAAATAACAGATAATAAAATGGACTTCATAGTACTTTATATTTTAGACATACACAAATATAGCCAATGAAAGTAGAAATCAACAACCGGCATCTTAACTTTTATACTTAATAATAATATTATAGTATCTACTAACTTTTCATAGAAAGTCAGAGTTTTAAAAGCCTAAAAACAAACAGATGCATATATCTCTATTTTAATATCAAAAAGAAACTATTTTCCCTTTTTGAACAACACACTTTATATTAAAAACCGGTGCAGCAGAAGAATACAACGCATAGATATGACATTTACATACAGAAAGTTGCATCATATTGAGTAAATATGCTATTTCATATAACAAAAGACCTTACTCTTTTCCAAAAAGAAGTAAGTGTTTTCCCGAAAAGAAGTTAGTCTTTTGTTCGGAAGAAGCTAATCTTTTGTCCGAAAGAAGTTAATAACGCAAAAAGAAGGCGTAAAATACAAGTTTCCTGAAATTATCGGAGGCTTCAGAAGGGATATGTGTCAACTATCATTTTAAAGGTTCAATCCGACCTACAACGACAGAAGATGTCTAAAAACAAGGATCACCAACCATATGCTTGATAAAAAGGTAAAATCACATCATTTTGATTCTGTCTGATGGGAAAATAAGAGTCTTTTCGGAAGCAGTCGCAAACGAGGCCGGAAAGAAACGAATACAGACCGTATTGAAAATACAGAATGATACTTCATTGTGTATCTGTCAAAATGCAAATTTTCGCCTCAGCCGTTTTCCTTTCCTCTGCTCTTTACCACTCTTACTTCTTCCGCACCAAAAACTGCCTGATCTTCTCCCTGTCTCCTACCACCCAAACCAAATCTCCCAATTGGAAAACTATAGCCTGATTCACCGGAACCAATTCACCCTCTCGTTCAAGGGCTACGACGAGACTATCATATCTTTTTCCTAACCGGGACTGGGCAATGCTTTTGTTCAGAAACGGAAAATCTTCATCTACCGTGAATGAATGAAGCGTCACATCTTGTTTTATGTTCTTTTCATCCGGCAAATCCTGTCTGTTCTCAAGTTCCGTCCGGAACTCTTGCAGCTGTCCGCCTGTTCCGACCACTACTAACTTATCCTGCGGATAAATTCGTTCGGAACTTTGTGGAATGTATATTCTCCGCTCCCCTCTGACAATACTTACTATATTGACACCAAACTCCCGCCTGAAAGGGAGTTCATCCAATGACTGACCGATATAAGACGAATAAGGAGACACCCAAACGGAAGTCAGCTCAACATCTTTGTCATTAAACTCACTGTTAAAACGACTTTTCAGAGGATAACGTTTGCGGGCAGCTTCTTCCCTTCCGTTCAGATTGGTCAGGAAGTGTGTTTCCAGATGCGAATATTGCGTGAGGTTCTCCCTGAAAATAAGAATCAATGCCAATACGGCAACGGCTATCACAATGCCTATCCCATAATTGAGGCTGAAGTAACTGATAACGACCCCTGCAATGAAAAAGACGGCAACCGACACACGAAACAAAATCAGCGCGACCAACCGTCCGTGATTGTAATTATCATCATTCCACAACTTTAAAAATACATCCGGGGAATTATACTTATCTGAAACAAGTGCCCACAGGAAAGGTGTCATCAACAGAAGTGTGACCAGACACATCCCTATGTTTACCCATCGCCCGGGAGCATCGAACATCTCGTTTATCGTGGGATAAACGGTTTGCACAGACAATAACCAAATCGCCGTGAGAAGGACACTATAGATAATCACTCTTCCGACAATCGTCTTCAACAACCGCTTCCAATCGCTGTCATGATTGACCGTCTTCTTACCGGAAGCATAGCGATCCAGACTTTTCCTGGTTTTAGGCGGAAGTATTTTATAAAGCCATTCGGCAAACGGATTTGCCAACCGGATGAAATAAGGAGTTGTGAATGTAGTAATCACCGATACCGCAACAATAATCGGAGGGATAAAACTATCCAGTACTTTGAGTGAAGCCCCCAGCCCTGCGATAATGAAAGCGAACTCTCCTATCTGGGCAAGGCTGAATCCTGACTTGACGGAAACCTTCAACGGTTCACCGGATAATAAAACTCCCAATGAAGAAAATATGGATTTACCCACAAGAGTTACCAAAGTAATGATGACCACCGGCCAGCCATACTGCACCAAGACAGCCGGATTGACCAACATACCGACAGAGACAAAGAAAATAGCTCCGAAAAGATCTTTCACCGGCTGGATGATATGTTCTATGTGTTCGGCCTCAACCGTCTCGGCAAGGATAGATCCCATAATGAAAGCACCCAGTGCAGCCGAGAATCCTGTACGGGTAGCCAACACAACCATTCCCAGACAAAGTCCCAGCGAAACGATCAGTAAGGTTTCGTTATTCATCAGCCGTTTTGCTTTTTTCAAAAAGAACGGAAGGATAAATATCCCAATCAGGAACCATAGGATCAGAAAGAAAACAACCTTCAACACACTCATCAACAGCTCTTCACCTACAAACTCCTTACTCACTGCCATTGTAGAAAGGATGACCATCATCAGGATAGCGATCAGATCTTCAACTACCAATGTCCCGAATACAACACCCGTGAAGCGTTGGTTACGTAAGCCGAGATCATCAAACGCTTTGATAATAATCGTTGTTGACGACATGGACAACATCCCCCCCAGAAAAATAGAATTCATTGTGCTCCAGCCTAGCAGATGTCCTACCATATAACCGATCAGCAACATGCTGATAACTTCGGTGGTTGCCGTGATAAAGGCAGCTGACCCGACATTTATTAATTTCTTAAAACTAAACTCCAACCCAAGGGCGAAAAGTAAAAAAACAACTCCTATCTCAGCCCAGATATTGATGTTCTCAATATCACCTACAGTCGGGAAAATCTGCACGTAAGGTCCCGCCAATAATCCGGCGACGATATATCCCAGTACCAAGGGTTGTTTCAACCATTTGAACAAAAGAGTAATGATACTTGCGGACATCAGTATTAGGGCAAGGTCGGCAATTAAGGTAGGTAAGTGTGACATGGCATGTATATTTCGTTAGTAATTCATTCCGTTTATGCTCTTTTATTTGTAAAAAAGAACAATCGACAGTCTATTTGTGTTTCGTCTATATGACATTTATTTTGAAACAAAGCGCCGTTGGTCATTGCACAAAATTGAACTTTTCGTGCAAAAAGTATCCACTCTATCCAATATTTCTCTATATTTGTCCCCGAATTGGTTCGGAATCCGTGGTCAACGGACGAAGATTAAAAGGGAATCGGGTGTAAATCCCGGACAGTCCCGCTGCTGTGAAGCTCTATATAACATCTTATCAATAAACCAATTACAAACCACTGACGGAAAAAGAAACGTCGGGAAGGTCCGATAAGATGTAGAGTCAGTCAGAAGACCTGCCATTCAATGAATAAGAGCTTTTTTACCTCGTGGGTTAGGAAAGAAAGCATCGTTGTTAAGCCCCAAATCGTAGAAATACTGTGTTTTCATCGGGTGGACTCATGTCCGCAGGGTGGAAAGCATGAATATGTGTATTCCATTTAATTGAGAAATGAATATGATTAAAAGAATCTTAGTCGCCAACCGCGGCGAAATAGCCGTGAGGGTGATGCGCTCCTGCCGGGAGATGGAAATAACGAGCATTGCCGTTTTCTCGGAAGCGGACCGAACAGCGAAGCATGTGCTCTATGCCGACGAAGCTTACTGCATCGGCCCGGCAGCATCGAAAGAGAGTTATCTGAATATAGAAAAGATTATCGAAGTGGCAAAGTCGTGCCGCGCAGACGCCATCCACCCGGGATACGGGTTCTTGTCCGAAAATGCAACCTTTGCCCGTCGTTGTCGTGAAGAGGGGATCATCTTCATCGGTCCGGACCCGGAAACCATGGAGGCGATGGGAGATAAGATTTCGGCACGTATCAAGATGATAGAAGCCGGTGTACCGGTGGTTCCGGGTACTCAAGAAAACCTGAAGAGCCTTGAAGAAGCGGTAGAACTCTGCAATCAAATCGGTTATCCGGTAATGCTGAAAGCCTCGATGGGAGGTGGTGGAAAGGGTATGCGGCTGATTCATCGTGCAGATGAAGTGGAAGAGGCCTACACAACCGCCAAGAGCGAATCACTTTCGTCATTCGGCGACGACACGGTTTACCTGGAGAAATTTGTAGAAGAACCGCATCACATTGAGTTCCAGATTCTGGGCGACAAGCATGGCAACGTGATTCATCTGTGCGAACGTGAATGTTCGGTGCAACGCCGCAACCAGAAGATTGTGGAAGAGAGCCCTTCGGTGTTCGTCACTCCTGAACTACGCCGGGATATGGGAGAAAAAGCAGTGGCCGCCGCCAAAGCCGTGAACTATGTCGGAGCGGGAACCATCGAATTTCTGGTGGACAAGCACCGCAACTATTACTTCCTGGAAATGAACACGCGCCTGCAAGTGGAACATCCGATTACCGAAGAGGTAGTCGGCGTAGATTTAGTGAAAGAGCAGATTAAAGTGGCCGAAGGACAGGTGTTGCAACTGAAACAGGAAGATATCCAGCAACGCGGACATGCCATCGAATGCCGCATCTGCGCAGAAGATACAGAAATGAACTTCATGCCCAGCCCGGGTGTCATCAAGCAGATTACGGAGCCAAACGGCATCGGGGTGCGCATCGACAGCTATGTATACGAAGGTTACGAGATTCCGATTTATTATGACCCGATGATCGGCAAGCTGATTGTATGGGCAACCACACGCGAATACGCCATCGAACGAATGCGCCGTGTACTCCACGAATATAAGCTGACAGGAGTAAAGAACAACATCAGTTATCTGCGCGCCATCATGGATACTCCCGACTTTGTGGAAGGGCATTACGATACGGGATTCATCAGCAAAAACGGGGAAGTGCTCCAACACTGCATCACCCGTACCAGCGAACGTGCAGAGAACATCGCACTGATCGCCGCTTACATGGATTACCTGATGAACCTGGAGGAGAATAACAGCGGACTGGCTGCGGACAACCGCCCGATCAGCAAATGGAAAGAATTCGGACTGCACAAAGGGGTATTAAGAATATAGAAGAGTATGGAAATACATATAGGGAATCGCGTGGCCGAAATAGAACTGGTCAGCAAAGAAGATAACAAAGTGGTACTCACCATCGACGGAAAAACGTTCGAAGCGGACGTTGTCATGGCAGAGAACGGGAATTGCAACATCCTGATGGACGGACGCAGCTCCAACGCCCAACTGATTCGCAAAGAGAACGGAAAGAGTTACAAAGTGAATACACACTACAGCAGTTTCAATGTCGAGATTGTGGACAGTCAGGCAAAATATCTGCGGATGCGCAAGAAAGGTGAAGAAACACAGAACGACCGCATCATTTCGCCCATGCCGGGCAAGGTAGTGAAAATCCCCGTCAGTGTGGGACAGGAGATGAAAGCCGGAGAAACTGTCATCGTCATCGAAGCGATGAAGATGCAGAGTAACTACAAGGTGACTTCGGACTGCCGGATTAAAGAGATTCTGGTACAGGAAGGTGATAATATCGCCGGAGACCAGACGCTGATAACGTTAGAATAACGAATAATAGAAAGACAATGGAAGAAGTAAATAAAGCCTATGCCACGTTCGAAGAGCGTGACCGTATCGCTTCCCAAGGCGGAGGCGCTGCCAAGATTGAAATACAACATGCGAGCGGAAAGATGACTGCCCGCGAACGCATCGATATGTTACTGGACAAGGGAACATTTGTGGAACTTGACAAGCTGATGGTGCACCGCTGCACCAACTATGGCATGGACCGTAACAAGGTTCCGGGCGACGGTGTGGTGTCGGGTTACGGAAAGATCGACGGCCGTCAAGTGTTTGTCTACGCTTACGACTTCACCGTTTACGGTGGTTCACTCTCGGCATCGAATGCCAAGAAGATAGTCAAGGTACAACAACTGGCTTTGAAGAATGGCGCGCCGATCATCGCACTGAACGACTCGGGCGGTGCACGTATCCAGGAAGGAATCGAAAGCCTGTCGGGCTATGCCGACATCTTTTACCAGAACACGATGGCAAGCGGCGTGATCCCGCAGATTTCGGCTATCCTCGGTCCATGCGCCGGAGGTGCCTGCTACTCTCCGGCACTGACGGATTTCATCTTTATGGTGAAGGAGAAAAGCCATATGTTCGTCACCGGACCGGATGTGGTAAAGACGGTGATCCACGAAGAAGTCAGCAAAGAAGAACTGGGCGGTGCCATGACGCACAGCAGCAAGAGTGGTGTAACGCATTTCATAGCAAACACCGAGGAAGAATTGCTGATGTCGATCCGCGAGCTGCTCTCCTTCCTCCCGCAAAACAATATGGACGAAACGCGCAAGCAGAACTGCACCGATGACATCAACCGCGAAGATGCATCACTCGGCAGCATTATCCCCGCCGACCCGAACATACCGTATGATATGAAAGAGATCATCGAACGGGTTGTTGACGAGGGCTACTTCTTTGAAGTGATGCAGAACTTTGCCAAAAACATCATCATCGGTTTTGCCCGCTTAGCCGGACGCTCGGTAGGTATCGTGGCCAACCAGCCGGCATACCTGGCGGGTGTGCTCGACATCGATGCCAGCGACAAGGCAAGCCGTTTCATCCGCTTCTGCGACTGTTTCAACATTCCTCTGATTACGTTCGAAGACGTTCCGGGCTTCCTGCCGGGATATACGCAGGAGAACAACGGCATCATCCGCCACGGTGCCAAAATAGTGTATGCCTTTGCCGAGGCCACAGTGCCCAAGCTGACTGTGATCACCCGCAAGGCCTATGGTGGCGCTTACATCGTGATGAACTCCAAGCAGACGGGGGCGGACGTGAACTTTGCCTACCCGAGTGCGGAAATTGCCGTGATGGGTGCCGAGGGAGCCGTAAACATCCTGTTCCGCAAGGCGGACGCAGAGAGCAAAGCCAAAGAACTGGATGCCTACAAAGAGAAGTTTGCCACTCCATACCAGGCTGCCGAACTGGGATTCATCGACGAGATCATCCTGCCGAAGCAAACCCGTAAACGCTTGATACAGGCATTGGAGATGACGGAAAACAAAATGCAGACGAATCCGCCGAAGAAACACGGAAACATGCCGCTGTAGGCACAGCAGGCGGACCAAGCAGAGAGAGGGTATATGCGCGGGGGCAAGGCGACCGGAACAAGATTTCGCACGTCTCCCCGCATTTTTCAGGAAGTTTTATCCTATATTTGCGTCAGCTAACTCCAAAACCTTTCATCTTATGCCCACTAAGCGCCTTTTCGTCCCCGATGACATTCTCCGTCCGGCACAGCCGGGTGAAAACAAGAACATACGCCTGCTCCAATACGTCAACTCTACCACACAGGAAAACTTCGACGCTTTCCTGACGCACCATGCCCTGGTATACATCCTCTCCGGGGTGAAGCAGATCAAGGTAGGGAGCAATCAGTTTGACATCCGCCCCGGAGAACTGTTTCTGATACCAAGGGGAGAGTACGTGATGTCGGAATACATTACCGGCGAACATGGGTTCCGCAGCCTGATGTTGTTTTTCAGCAAACGGGTTGCGCAAGGACTGGCCGAACAACTGAGCGGATGTTTGCCGGAACGTATATCGGAAAGGATGCCGACAAAAAGAGAAGCCATAAAGATCATTCCCCACAACCGGGAAATAGAGAAACTGTTTTCTTCGTTGGAGGAATACAGCAAGAGTAAGAGTCCGTTTATGTGCGAACTGATCCGGCTGAAATTTACCGAACTGGTATACCTGCTTCTGGACAGTCCTTACCGGCAACTAATAGCTTCCTTCCTCCTGGATGCGGCACGAAGCGAAAGCCCGGCACTGTCAGCCGTGCTCGACCGGCATTTGTATTCCCCGGCCACCGTCAACGAACTGGCTATGCTTTCCGGCAGAAGCCTGTCGAGCTTTAAGCGGGAGTTTGCCCAGGAATATGGTGAAGCTCCCCGCGGATGGATACGCAGAAAAAAACTGGAACGCGCTGCTTATCTGCTCGACACGTCGGACAAAACGATCGAAGAAGTAACGGACGCGAGCGGATTTGTAAGTGCGGCACACTTTGCCCGGCTCTTTAAAGAGCAATATCAGATGACACCTACTGAATATAGGGGGAGGAATGATGAATGATGGGCGAAAAGCGATGAACGATGGACGAGAAGTGAGAAATGGAGATGATCGAAGACCTATATATAAGGTGTGGGAAGCTGCCGGAACGAAGCATTCGTAAACGTACCCTGAACCAAACAGACCGGAGACTGAACCAAACGGGCAACAACCCGTTCTCTATTTGCCTGTATCTTTGCTGCATGAAATTCATCTTATGAAATACAAGATCAGCTTATGAAAACTAAATTCTTTACTCCCATCCTATTGATCACCTTCTCGGCTACCGCTCTGTGTTGCCAAAGCAAAAAACAAAACCAGCCGACGGAAAAGGCACAGCAACCGGAAACAACGATCATCAGTGACAGCATTCGTTTCTGCGAAAGCACGTACCCCTATCAGGGAGGTATCCTGATCGCCAACTTCGGAACGGAGCAGCTCAATCCACTCAACACGGAAGGCAGGGGATACATCGCCTACCATAAAGATAACCGGACGGAAATCCTGATTCCTGCCGACGGCAACCTCTCCGGACCGAAAGGAATGTTTGTTCGTGACGAGCACCTGTTCATCTGCGACGTCAACAAAATCGTAGTCTACAACCTACAAGCACCGGAGAAAGCACCGCAAGTCGTCCTGCTGCCCGAAGGCAACCTTTTCGTAAACGACCTCGTGGCGGAAGGGAATACACTTTATGCTTCTGTCACCAATACAGGAAAAATCTTCAGCATCGACATCAGTGACCCGGGCGCAGTAGGGATTCCTGCCGAATGGGTGAGCATCGCCGGACCTAACGGGCTGATTATCGAAAACGGAACCATGTACGTCGCCTCTTATCCCGCTGACGGGAAGACAACGGACAACAATGTCATCTATCAGATTACCGACCTGAGCAAACCCGTTCCGGAGAAGTTCATCACCACCCCGGGACAATATGACGGTATCGCCCTCTCTGCCGACAAGAAAACGATGTACATCACCAACTGGACACCCGCACAAGTTTGTGCCGTCAACATGAATACCCGAAAGATCACGCCACTCGACATTAACCCGGAGAAACCGCTGTCCGGCCCGGCAGATATCACGGTAGCCTCCGGAACGATGTATATTCCGGACCTGCCCAACAGCAGGGTCATCGTTTATCCAATGTAAGATTCGGTTCATAATCCGTCATTACTTATACTAAGAATTCCCTTATCCCAGCTTTTCCCATCCATTGAGAAAGTTGAGATAAGGGAATCTTCCGTCTATCGGAAGGCCGTTTTCGGGATGATTATCCTTTCAGGAACTCCGTTCAGAGAGCCCCCCCGATTAACGGTCTATATAACCCCGCGCTCACCGCTCCCGCATCTCTGCCACGAACTCGTCGGTGGTGTAGACCTTCTCTGCCAGCAGGGTGAAGTTGATGAACGCTGCCGTATCGGCGTCCAGTCCGGGGAGCTTGGCAGAGGCCGTGGCGTCAAAGACGACGGCTGCCTCAAATCCGCGTTCCTGCAACTCGCGCAGATGGGACTCCGCGCAGAGGTTGCCGGACATGCCGCACACCACTACCTTGTTCACCCCACGCTTGCGGAGTTGAAGAATCAGGTCATTGTTTTCCGGCCCGTACAGTTTGTGGGGTGCCGTGACGATGATATTCGTGCCCCCGTCGATATAGGGTTTGTAGAGTTCCAGCCAGTCGGCACCCGAACCTTCGAAACCCTCGCCGGTCAACTGTCCCCGGCGTTCGAACATGCCCGTGTCGTGCATCAGTTTCTCGATGGGACCTTCGAAAAGCCATTGGTGATCATGCTTATAGTAATAGTGCGGGGAGATGAATACCAGCATGCCTTTTGCGGCTGCCACCTCGAAGATGCGGCGGAGGTTTTCCACCGTACCATTCTTCTGTATGTTCTCTCCGAAAGCGCCCCAGCCCAGACCGTTCTCGCTCAGGAAATCGTTCTGCGGGTCTGTCATTACAATCGCTGTGTGTCCGTCGATGACGAACGGGGTGTTGATACCTTCCATAATCTTTTTTTGTTTTTAGACGTTTATACTCCTTTTAGCTCAGGGTGCGGCGTCGGTGTACCGCTTGTTTTCCGACTTTGCAAAGATCGGCATTCCACACAGGACAGGAAAGGGCCATATGGCCGGATAAGTTAGCAATTCTTCCCGAATAAGAAGAAAATCATGCTATCTTACCCTATGAGGAAAGGAAATGGATCAGAAGAGGGAACGGAGACACCTATTTATATATAAAAGTCTTATAACAAACAGGTTTTAGAGAGTGGAAACGCCACTCTTCCCCGCCTTCGGGAACAATTGCCTATTCAATGTGTGATATCGCTCTTTCCCGAGCAGCGATAAGCACCGATCTTTGCAACATCAGATTTAAACAACTAAAACAATCCCGCGAACGTTATGAAAAAGAATTTATTAATTTTAGTCGCACTGCTGACTTCGGCAATGATCTCGGCACAGAACGGAGGAACCATTATGAAGAAGTATGAGAACCAATTGCCGCAAGCCGGCAGGGGAAATGTGCACGTTGCCTACCAGGGCAAGGCCATCGACCAGATGATTTACGATTTTATGGAAGAACAGGGAATACCGGGCATGACGCTTGCCATCGTACAGGCGCCTTACATCCCCCGGGTGGTGGGCTACGGAGTGACTGACTTCACGAAAGGAAACCTCGCCGCCGCCAAGACGCTCTGGCCCATCGGTCCCATCTCGCAAGGATATGCTGCCGTGGCGGTGATGCAACTCTACGAACGGGGCAAACTCGACCTGAACGACCCCGTCGGCAAGTACCTGAAGGATGTGCCGGAAAGCTGGAAACCGGTCAGCATCCTCCAGTTGATGCAGCACAGCTCGGGCATCGCCGACTACCGCGCGCAGAAGGGTTTCGACGTCTCTGCCGATTATCGTCCGGAACAGTTGATCGAGACCGTAGCCGCACTGCCACTGGCCTTCGAACCGGGAACGGATGTGAAGCAGAGCGCCACGAACTTCCTGCTGCTGACTTCCATCATCGAGAAGGCGGGCAAAATGCCTTACCACGATTTCGTGAAGAAGTATCAGATTGACTACCTGGGACTGCGGCAGACTTTCTTCGGAGAAGACCTGGCGAAAGTAAAACAGGAGGACGTGACCACTACGGGCAACGTGCACCAAACATTCAAGAAGGACCGGGACTATATCAACCCCTCGGAAACAACGACCGGATACGTTGAAAAAGACGGCCGGCTCGTCGCAGCGCCTGCTGTCAGCCCTACGGCACTGAAAGGTTTCTCCGACATCTGGGCATCGGCAGAGAACGTTTCCCATTGGGACATCGGACTGGCGGGAAGCGCCTTGATCGAGAAACCGGAAAACCGTGACATCGTGTACAAGCCCACCCGGCTGGCCAACGGCAAGGTGGTCCCCGCCATGGCAGGCTGGCAGTTCTATAACCACAACGGGCTGATGGACATCAAAGGCGACGTATCGGGACATTCGGCTTTCCTGAGCCGTTTCACCGACGCTTCGGAACTGGTATGCGTCACCCTGCTCGCCAACAAGGAGGGAGTGGACCTGACGAACCTGGGACGCCGCATTGCCGCCGCTTTCGACAGCGCCAAGATGGGCACGGGAGCCAACGACAACCTACTGTACACCTACGAGAGCCAGTTCAGCGTAGACGAGACCATGGGACGCATTGAGCAGACGCTCCGGGCAATGGGAATCCCTGTCTTCGCCAAATTCGACCACGGAAAGAACGCAGAAGAGGTAGGCTTGACGCTTCGCCCGAACCAGGTGATTGTCTTCGGTTCGCCGAAAGTGGGCACAAAGCTGATGCAGGACAATCCGAGCATCTCGATCGAATTGCCGCTGAAGATCTCCGTTTGGGAGGATAAGAACGGCAGTGTATGGGCCACTTTCCCACAGATGCAGGTGATGGCGGCCGAATACGGGCTGGAAGCGGAACCGGTGATCGGAAAGATGCAGGAATTGCTGGAAAAGATCGTGATTAAGGGGGCAAGCGTGTATTGACTCCATGCCCGAGGGCATTCTTAAAATAAACACAGAAACGGGGAAATCACAAGCGGTTATGGGACAACGCGCAACGTGACTTTCCCCGTTTCATTCGGGTCCTCCCCGTTTCTATTTTCCTCCTACCGGCAAGCAGACTTCAAACCTCGCCCCCTCACCCGCTTCGGACTCCGCACGAATCTCTCCGCCGAAATGTTCCACAATCGTCTTGCAGATGGCAAGTCCCAACCCTGTTCCTTGAACAAAAGAATCTCCTTTATAAAAGCGCTCAAAAACATGCGCGATCACCTCCTCCGACATTCCCTTCCCGGTGTCTTCGACAAACAGCTCTACGTCCTTCTCCCCCCTCCGGCGATAGCCTATCCGGATGCTGCCCCGGCTCGTAAACTTTATCGCGTTATTGATCAGATTGTTCACCACCTGCTCCAGCCTTACCGGGTCCGCAGTAATCGACACATCCTCTGCGGGCAGATCCGCAATCAGTTCTACACCGGGCTTCACGTTCAGACGCTGCATGCGGGCTATGTCGGCAAACATCTTGTTCAGTGAGAAAACCGAAACGTTAAACTCCATGGTGTTCGATTCAATCTTCGAAAGATCCAGAATATCCGAAATCAGGAACATCAGCAACTGCCCGTTCTTCTCTATCAACGCAGCATACTCCTCGATGTCCTCCGGCCTTAAATCGGACTGCTCGCTCACCAGCAGTGTGGAAAAACCCACGATGGCATTCAGCGGAGTACGGATCTCGTGACTCATATTGGCCAGGAAAGCACTCTTCAATCGGTCGCTCCGCTGTGCCTTCCGGAGGGCATCGTTCAGCCTGTCCTCTATATCTTTATGCCGCTGCGTACTCATGCAGATACCTACAATACGGAACGGCAAATCTGACAGTTGCCCCACATAAGTAGACTGCCCCTCGAACCACTCCCAGCCCCCGTCTCCCCGGCGCAGACGATAAGGTACGGGTGCCTCGTACAAGTTTCCCGTCAACTGCCCGGCAAGGGCGTCGAAAAGTACCTTCCGGTCATCGGGATGCACCAAGTCGGAAAACTGTTCCATGGTCAGTGTATAATCTTGAGTCGGAATCTTCAGGTAGTCGAAATAACGCGGGTCAATCACCATCAGGTTCCGCTCCATGTCGAACGACCAGGAAAAGATATGTGTTTTGCTCAGGGCGATATTCAGCACATGCCGTTGCGTCCGTTCTTCAAGCACATTGCGCAGGTAGACGATCATCTTGATCAAGCGCCCGCTTTCATAAATCCCCACAATGCCGCCTTGAATCAGGAAGCTGATATTGGAACGGGGTTCGCGAATGAAGCAATTGGTAGAAAACAAAATGTTGCGCTTTCCGCTCTGTATCTCTTCCAGAAACCGGGGCAAAAGGTTCTCCTTGTCCTGGATCAGTTCGATGATGTCAACTGCCTGCCGCCCGGCAACCTGCCTCAAATCCAGTTGCAGTTCTTCCAGCAACAACTTGTTCATCCGTTCTATCTTCCCGTCAGCGCCGAGGACAAGAATGCTCAGCGGCCACACATCAAACAGTTGCCTGCATACGGCATCTCCCACCAGCGCCTTTTTGAGCGCCCGCCTCTGCCCGTAGAGGCACTTCACCGCCACACACAAGGCAAACACGACAATAAGCAGCAAAACAATAACCGTAATCAGACTATTGTCCCCAATGGCCAAAGAAGAAAAAAAGACAGGAAAAACAAAGGTGTTGAATGAAGATCGGTTCATATAAATTCAGTTGTGTCAAGGCACAAAGATCGTACTAATATCAGTTATCGGCAACGGATCGGGTTGGAAATAATATTCTATTATTCTCACAAAATATTCCATCGTGTACGGATTGACCACTTTTAACTATGACAGGAAAAGCCCCGTACAGAATTAACAAGTCATTAACTATATTAGACCATAATATAATGACTTTTGCAACCAAAAAGGGATCTCAGCGTTATAGCAAACAAAAGAACATGCTTACTCCAGAATTAAATATATCGGCCAATTTCACCACTGCCGACCGCATCAGCAGCGAAACACTGTGGGCATATTGTGCCGAACTCAAAAAGACAAAAGCCGTCATATTTGCCCTCTGCATACGGGGGCGTGTCAAGGCAATGATCAACCTGGTGCAATACAATATCGGTCCCGGTACGATGATCGCTATCCCCTCAGAAAGTTTCGTACAAGTGCTGAAGACATCGGACGATGTGCAGCTGCATGCGGTACTCTTTTCACTTGCGTTCATCCACGAAACCCACTTGGACAGATCGATCATCCATACGTTCTACATCATCAACGAACACCCCTTGCTCCCATTGTCCCCGAAAATTTTCGGCATCTACGTCCAGACTTTCGCGCTTTTGACACACATCCATAAAGACGCTCCGTTCCTCTTCAGTCATGCCACACTGAAGTCTATGCTTGAAGCACTCCTACAGGGGTTCACAGAGCTCAGTCAGCGAAAAGCGTTGTCGCAGGTAGCGCCCGCCAACAAACATTCCGCCGTCTTTCGCCAGTTTGTCCGACTGGTACAGGAGAATCATGCCCGCCAACATCAGGTACAGTTTTATGCGGCCGAAATGGGAATGAAATCGACTACCCTCTGCCACATCATAAAGAAAGAATCGGGCGGACAGACAGCAATGGAAATCATCAACAGTATCCTGATCCTGGCTGCCCGAACCCTGCTGCGAACCACACCCACTCCGGTGAAAGACATTGCCTTGAACCTGGGATTCAACAACGCGGCGTTCTTCAATAAGTTTTTCAAGAAGCAAGTGGGGATGACCCCACAGAAGTTCCGGAACGCAGAGAAATAAGGTCAGACCTACGAAACAGGCGGACCGAAACGAGTTTCAACAACTATACAGTCATCTCAAACCCCGTATCCGTCCGCCTGTCCTATATTATTCGCACTTATTGGATGGCCTGTGTGCGGATAATGAAAAGTTTATTATCCTTTTTCCTTCAGAATCACGTCGTGTGCCCCGCCTTCTACGATACTGGTAGACGAAACCAATGTAATCTTGGCGTTTTGCTGCAAATCGGGAATGGTAACGGCACCGCAACTGCACATCGTAGCTTTGATCTTGCTCAGTGTGGCAGCCAGATTATCTTTCATCTTACCGGCATAAGGCACGTAACTATCGACTCCCTCTTCGAACTTCAAAGATTCCGTTCCGCCCATATCATAGCGCTGCCAGTTCTGGGCACGGTTCGAACCTTCTCCCCAGTACTCTTTCACATAATTGTTCTTGATGCAGAGCTTCTTTGTAGGCGATTCGTCGAAACGGGCAAAGTAACGGCCCATCATCAGGAAATCGGCCCCCATGGCAAGGGCAAGCACCATATGATAGTCGTGCACCAGTCCGCCGTCGCTGCAAATAGGCACATAGATGCCTGTGCGTGCCTGATATTCGTCACGGGCACGAGCCACGTCCTGCAAGGCAGTCGCCTGTCCGCGTCCGATACCTTTCTGTTCACGGGTGATGCAGATAGATCCACCGCCAATGCCCACTTTCACGAAGTCCGCACCGGCTTCCGCCAGATAGAGGAAGCCTTCTTTATCTACCACGTTACCGGCACCTACCAGTACTTTATCCCCATACTGCTGCTTGATCCATTGCAGAGTCTCATATTGCCATTCCGAATAGCCGTCCGAAGAATCGATGCAAAGCACATCCACTCCTGCTTCTACCAGAGCAGGTACACGTTCCTGATAGTCACGGGTATTGATACCGGCACCCACCAGCAATTTCTTATCGGGGCTTGACACCTCGTTAGGGTTTTCCTTGTGGCTGTCGTAATCTTTGCGGAAAACGAAATAAGCCAGACGGCCGTCCTTGTCGATGATGGGAAGAGTGTTGAGTTTGTGGTCCCAGATAATCTGGTTCGCTTCGCTCAGTGTCAGTCCCACTTCGCCTACAATCAGCTTGTCGAAAGGGGTCATGAAGTCTTTGATCTTTTTGTCCAGCGGATCTCTGGAAAGGCGATAGTCGCGGCTGGTTACCAATCCCAGAAGATGTCCGTTCGGTGTGCCGTCATCCGTGATTCCGATGGTAGAGTGTCCGGTCTGACGAAGCAGGCGAAGTACATCATCCAACGTATGTTCCGGTGTCAGGTTCGAGTCACTGGTCACGAAACCGGCTTTAAATTTCTTCACTTTCCGCACCATTTCCGCCTGACTGGCGATGGGTTGCGAGCCGAAGATAAACGAGAGTCCTCCGTTGCGTGCCAGCTCGATAGCCAGTTCGGGACCGGAAACCGACTGCATGATTGCCGAAACGAAAGGAATGTTCAATTCGATTGCTGCTTGTGTGCCTGCCGCATGTTTCACCAGCGGGGTGCGTAAAGATACATTGGAAGGTACACACTGTTTGGTGGTAAGACCGGGAATAAGTAAATATTCACCGAAAGTTCTTGATACTTCTTCTACGTAAACTGCCATAAGATAAGTTGTTTTTTGGCATGCAAAATTACATCTTTCTTTTTAATTATGTGACAGGGACAGGGGTATTTTTTTCAATTATCCCTTCACAGCATCCTATTCTTCTGCCGTCCGTCCATTCAGGCACGGATATTATTGATAAGTCTCAAACGTATGTCCCTCTTTCCGGAGTTGGCCGGCATATTGCTGCAAGGCGGCATCGGATATGCCCAAAGGTTCTGACAATACAGACATAGCCTGATTTCTTTAGTTCACCGGCAAAGGTAATACAAACCGGACTACGTCATGCTTTCCTTATAGATTTAATCCGAAACCGGCATCCCTGCTTTTAAATTAACAGAAAACAACGCCATTTAGCAAACACTTTCGTACCTCCGGTGTTATTCATTACCATACTATAAATAACTACCGCTTATGTCACAAGAAATGAAAGCATTCTCCGGAATGAAAACTACACGGAATTTCAGTTTCAGTCATTCCGAAGTCATTATCAACAGCACACCGGGCAGAAAAGTTGTTCTGGAATCGACTCTGTTGGAACAGTCGCCAATTGAAAAAGGATGTGGAGATACCTCTTCACAGGCATGGAAGGCGACTCCGGCAGAAAGCCGGACAAGGCCTGTGTATAACGAGATCTGGTATACATAAGCAACCGCCTTTCCTGTTTTTATTCAATCACACACAAGAGCCGGATACTTCGGTTCCATCCGGAGAATGCGTCGTTTGGATACGCATCCTACAGGGGGACATCTGTTACCTTAAATGCCGACTTCATTTACGTGCCGGGATAACCGGTTTTACGTGCCGGGGTAAATGGTTTTACGTGCCGGGGTAAACGGTTTTACGTGCCGGGGTAAATGGCTTTACGTGCCGGGGTAAACGGTTTTACATTGAAAGAAAAATATAGGTAAATACAATCTGCTGATTATCAAGATTACCGGGACGGATGTCGCAACTACGCATTTCCCAGAGAACTCCTATTTTATACCCGCCAACCTCGCCCTGTACTCCATCGGCGAAACCCCTTCGTGACGTTTGAAATACCGGCCAAGATAAGATTGGTCGGGGAAGCTCAGGCGGTCGGCTATCTCCTGGATACTGAGATCGGTGGACTGGAGGAGGACTTTGATCTCCAAGGCCGTGAAATCATCAATCACTTTTTTGGCTGAGCCGCCCATAAGGGAGCGGCAGATGCTCGTCAGGTATTTGGTAGAAATGCAGAGACGGTCAGCGTAGAACACAACGTCGCGCTGCGAACAACAATGCTCGTGCACCAAGGTGACGAACTTATGAAAAAGCTCGTTCGGACGGTTGCCGCCTTCGATCTCTTTATGGGTGAAAAGGCGGTGCACTTTGTCGTATACATCGAGCAGGAAGCTTTGCAGGTGGTTGCGGGCTATCTGGTTGCGGAAGCGGTGGTCGGTGTCGGCGAAGATGGCGCCGGTGGCGTGCAGAAGACCATTGATGGGGGCGGTAAATTCGGGAGGGAGCGTATAGCAGGGCTTCTCCTTGAGGAAGCGGAAGAAGGAGGGTTCGAAGCGGATGCAGGCTTCACGGAACATCTCGATGTGGGAGGCGAAAAAGGAGATCTGCAGGTCTTCGCTCTTCTCTTCAAGGGTGATGACGGAGCCGGGCAGGAGGACAACCTGGGTATTGGGGGTGATCTCGTATTTCTTCAGGTCGATGGCAAGCGTGGCATGACCGCTGCGGCAGTAGAGAATGATGGCACAGTTGAGCTTGTGCAACCGGTTGTAGAAAGGGGCGAAGTCGTCGGTTCCTGCCACGAAGGGCTGGTCGAGAGTGAGAGTGAGCGGATTACTTTTTTCCATATCGTGTTCTTTATTTCGCCTGCAAAGGTAGGTCTTTTTAGTGAATTAGGCGAAAAGTTGTTCCGATTATGAACAATAGTGGGGCGGGTATGAAAAGCTGCCGAAGGGGAAAACGCTCTACCTTTGCCGCGACAAAATTAAATAGGAACTATGATTGAAAAGGTAAGTAAAGTGAAACAGGCCGTGATACTGGCCTGCTGTCTGGCCGTCGGGGGATGCAAGCAAGCACCGCAGGCAAACGTGGAGTCGGGATACAAAGTGATGACCCTCGCGCCTGCCGACCGGACGCTATCGAGTACGTATTCGGCAACGATACGCGGACGACAAGACATCGAGATCTATCCGCAGGTAGGCGGCACGCTGACGCAGGTGTGTGTCAGCGAGGGGGAACGGGTGAAACGGGGACAGTCGCTGTTCGTCATCGACCAAGTGCCTTACGAGGCTGCCTTGCAGACTGCCCTGGCAAACGTGGAGGCGGCAAAGGCGTCGCTGGCCACAGCACAACTGACGTATGACAGCAAGCAGGAATTGTACAGGCAGAACGTGGTGTCCGCCTTCGACCTGAGCACGGCAAAGAACTCTCTCCTGGCAGCGCAGGCGCAACTGGCGCAGATGAAGGCACAGGAGGTGAACGCACGCAACAACTTATCGTATACGCTGGTGAAGAGTCCGGTGGACGGAGTAGTGGGCACGCTGCCCTACCGGGTGGGAGCACTGGTGAGCGCCAGCCTGCCGGAACCGCTGACTACCGTTTCGGACAACTCGGACATGTACGTCTACTTCTCAATGACGGAGAACCAGCTCTTAGGACTGATCCGCCGTTACGGATCGAAAGAGGAAGCCTTGAAACAGATGCCGGAAATCGGCCTGCAACTGAACGACCGTTCGGACTATCCGCAGGCGGGACGGATCGAGACGATCAGCGGGGTGATAGACCGCACGACGGGAACGGTGAGCCTGCGGGCGGTGTTTCCCAACCGGGAAGGGCTGCTGCATAGCGGCGGCGCCGGAAACGTGATCGTGCCGACGGAGAAGACGGGAGCGCTGGTGATTCCGCAAGCGGCCACATTCGAAGTACAGGACAAGGTATTTGTATATAAGGTAGTGGACGGCAAGGCGCAATCGGCTCCGGTACAGGTGACGCGCGTCAACGGCGGACAGGAGTACATCGTGGAGAGCGGGCTACAGACCGGTGACGTGATCGTGGCCGAAGGCGTCGGACTGCTCCGGGAAGGAACGGAGATCAAAGCGGTGAACGAGGAACAGTGAACGCTCATCGTATGCAATAAAACAAAGAACAAGGCTCACCACAGAGTGGCACAAAGGAAACATATAACCCTATAATTATGAACTTACGAACATTCATCGAACGGCCCGTCCTATCGGCCGTTATCTCCATCACCATCGTCGTGGTCGGGATCATCGGGCTGTTTACGTTGCCCGTCGAACAATACCCGGATATCGCCCCGCCAACCATCATGGTCTCCACCAGCTACTTCGGAGCCAGCGCGGAGACGTTGCAAAAGAGTGTCATCGCCCCGCTCGAAGAGGCCATCAACGGAGTGGAGGACATGACGTATATGACCTCCAGCGCCACCAACGCCGGAACGGTCTCCATCACTGTCTACTTTAAACAGGGAACCGACCCGGACATGGCGGCGGTGAACGTGCAGAACCGGGTCTCCAAAGCCACGGGACAGCTCCCCTCGGAGGTGAACCAGGTGGGTGTCACCACCTCGAAGCGGCAGACGAGTATCCTGCAAATGTTCTCGCTCCACAGCCCGGACGACTCTTACGACGAGGCTTTCCTGGCCAACTACATCAGTATCAACCTCAAGCCGGAGATTCTCCGCATCTCGGGCGTGGGCGACATGATGATCATGGGAGGCGACTACAGCCTGCGCATCTGGATGAAACCGGACGTGATGGCGCAATACCGCCTGATCCCCTCGGACGTTTCGGCGGTGCTGGCGGAACAGAACATCGAGTCTGCCACCGGATCGTTCGGCGAGAACTCCGACGAGACGTACCAATACACCATGAAGTACAAAGGCCGCCGCATCACCCCGGAGGAGTTCGGCGAGATCGTGATCCGCTCCACCGACGACGGGCAGGTGCTGAAACTGAAGGACATCGCCACCATCGAATTAGGACAGGAAAGCTACGCCTACAGCGGAACGACGGACGGGCACAACGGTATCTCGTGCATGCTCTTCCAGACTGCAGGCTCCAACGCTACGGAGGTGAACAACCGCATCAACGACTTCCTTGAAGAGGCGCGCAAAGACCTCCCCCGCGGAGTGGAACTGACGCAACTGATGTCCAGCAACGACTTCCTCTACGCCTCCATCCACGAGGTGGTGAAGACGCTGCTCGAAGCCATCCTGCTCGTGATCCTCGTCGTATACATCTTCTTGCAGGACATCCGCTCGACGCTGATCCCGCTGGTGGGCATCATCGTGTCGCTCGTCGGTACGTTCGCCTTCATGGCGATGGCGGGATTCAGTATCAACCTGATCACGCTGTTCGCGCTGGTACTGGTCATCGGTACGGTGGTGGACGACGCCATCGTGGTGGTCGAGGCCGTGCAGGCACGGTTCGACGTGGGCTACAAATCGTCCTACATGGCGAGCATCGACGCCATGAAAGGCATTTCGAACGCCGTCATCACCTCGTCGCTGGTATTCATGGCGGTGTTCATCCCCGTATCGTTCATGTCCGGCACATCGGGGACGTTCTACACGCAGTTCGGACTGACGATGGCCGTAGCGGTAGGCATCTCCGCCGTGAACGCCCTGACACTGAGCCCCGCCCTCTGCGCGCTGCTGCTGAAACCGTACATCAACGAGGACGGCACGCAGAAGCAGAACTTCGCCGCCCGCTTCCGCAAAGCGTTCAACGCGGCGTTCGACGTGGTGATAGACCGTTACAAGGGCATCGTGCTCTTCTTCATCAAGCACCGTTGGCTGACGGGCGGACTCCTCGTGGCAAGTATCGCCCTGCTGGTGGTGCTGATGAATACGACGAAGACCAGCCTCGTGCCCGACGAAGACCAGGGCGTGGTGTTTGTCAACGTCAGCACCGCCGCCGGGAGTTCGCTGCGCACGACGGACGAGGTGATGAAGCGCATCGAGCAGCGCATGGAACAGATTCCGCAAGTGGAACACGTGCAGAAAGTGGCGGGCTACGGACTGCTGGCGGGCCAGGGAAGCTCGTTCGGTATGTTGATCCTGAAACTGAAACCGTGGGACGAACGCCCCGGAAAGGAAGACAACGTGCAGTCGGTCATCGGCCAGGTATACGGATGGACGGGCGACATCAAGGACGCCACCGTATTTGCCATCTCACCGGGAATGATCCCCGGATACGGTATGGGTAACGCCCTCGAACTGCACATGCAGGACAAGACGGGAGGCGACGTGAACACCTTCTTCCAGACCACACAGCAGTATCTGGGCGCGCTGAACCAGCGTCCGGAGATCGCCATGGCCTACTCCACGTTCGACGTCCGCTACCCGCAATGGCTGGTTGAGATAGATCCGTCGAAATGCAAGCGCTCGGGCATCACCCCCGACCAGGTGTTGAGCACCCTATCGGGCTACTACGGCGGGCAGTACGTGTCCAACTTCAACCGCTTCTCGAAAGTATATAAGGTGATGATCCAATCCGACCCGCAATACCGCCTCGACGAAGCTTCGCTGGGCAACACCTTCGTGCGGATGTCGAACGGCGAGATGGCGCCTCTGAGCCAGTTCGTGACGCTGACCCGCACCTACGGAGCCGAGTCGCTGAGCCGCTTCAACATGTACAACTCCATCGCCGTGAACGCCATGCCGGCCGACGGTTACAGTACGGGTGACGCCATCCGTGCCGTACAGGAGACAGCCTCCACCGCCCTGCCCAAGGGCTACGGCTACGACTACGGAGGCATCACCCGTGAGGAGACGGAGCAGAGCGGCACGACGGCGATCATCTTCGGCATCTGCTTCCTGATGATCTACCTGATTCTGAGCGCGCTCTACGAGAGCTTCCTGATCCCCTTCGCGGTGCTCCTGAGCGTGCCGTGCGGACTGATGGGTTCGTTCCTCTTCGCCCGCCTGTTCGGTCTGGAGAACAACATCTACCTGCAAACGGGACTGATCATGCTGATCGGTCTGCTGGCCAAGACGGCCATCCTGCTCACCGAGTATGCCGCCGAACGCCGCAAAGCGGGCATGGGGCTGATAGCCTCCGCGCTGAGCGCCGCAAAAGCCCGTCTGCGCCCGATATTGATGACGGCACTGACGATGATCTTCGGGTTGTTCCCGCTGATGGTGGCGAGTGGCGTAGGGGCAAACGGTAACCGTTCGTTGGGAACGGGCGCCGTGGGCGGTATGGTCATCGGTACGCTGGCACTGCTGTTCATCGTGCCGTCGCTCTTCATCGCTTTCCAGTGGTTGCAGGAACGCATTCGTCCGGTACAGGCCGAACCGACGCACGACTGGCAGATCGAGGAAGAGATCGCAGTGAGCGACCGGGAAAAGAAGGAAGCGAAAGGAGGGGCTTTGAAGGAATAAAGGGTTCTTTTCACCACAGAGGAACACAGAGTGACACAGAGGAAGACAGGTTATTGGTATGAATGATCAAAAGAGCAAGATTCACCCGGTGATACTCTACCCGGTGATACTCTGTACTACTCCGCGATACTTTACTTCGTATCGCTCTGTATGACTCCGTACCACTCCATATCACTCTGTGATATGGAGTGGTGAAAAGAGTTCTTCCCCCGTTCAACCCTATTTATCATTAGCAGCCCCCTCCCCTCCTCTTCCACCGGAGGAACCCGGGGGAGGGAGGCTCCCATAAAACAAGCAATCATGAAAAAGTTAATCATATCCCTTGCCGCCACGCTGGCACTCAGCAGTTGCGGCATTTACTCCAAATACAAATCCGCTACCGAGGTTCCCGACGGCCTTTACGGCCAAGAAGGCGTGAATCCTTCCGACTCCGCCTCCAACCTCGGCAGCCTCCCCTGGCAGGAGGTCTTCACCGATCCTTGCCTCCGCACGCTGATCGACACCGCCCTCGTGCGCAACACCGACCTGCGTACGGCCCACCTCCGCGTGAAAGAGGCCGAAGCCACCTTGCTCTCCGCCCGACTCTCCTATCTGCCCGCCTTCTCCCTCTCTCCGCAGGGAACGGCCAGCAGCTTCGACGGCGGGAAAGCCTCGCAAACCTACTCACTGCCCGTCAGCGCCAGTTGGGAGATCGACATCTTCGGCCGGCTGACGAACGCCAAGCGGCGTGCACAAGCTGTCGTGGCGCAGAGCCGTGATTATGAACAGGCGGTACAGACGCAACTGATTGCCGCCGTCGCCAACAACTACTATACGTTGCTGATGCTCGACGCCCAGATCGAGATCTCCACCGCCACCGAAGCCGCCTGGAAAGAGAGCGTCGCCACCACCCGCGCCATGAAAGCTGCCGGAATGGTGACCGAAGCCGCCCTCTCGCAGACTGAGGCCACATACTACAATATATGTACCACCCTGCTCGACCTGCGCGAACAGCTCAACCAGGTGGAGAACGCCCTTTCGCTCCTCCTTGCCGACGTCCCCCGCACCCTTCCCCGCGGACGCCTCGCCGAGCAGCGCCTGCCGGAGAACCTTTCGGTGGGCGTGCCCTTGCAGATGCTTGCCAACCGCCCCGACGTGCGCAGTGCCGAACAGTCGTTGGCACAGGCATTCTACACTACCAATGCCGCCCGTTCCGCCTTCTACCCCTCGATCACGCTGAGCGGCAGCGCCGGCTGGACAAACTCGGCAGGTGCGATGATCGTCAACCCGGGCAAGTTCCTTGCCACCGCCGTGGCCTCGCTGACGCAGCCTTTGTTCAACCGGGGAGCGAACATCGCCCAGCTCCGCATAGCCAAAGCGCAACAGGAGGAGGCACGCCTCAGCTTCGAACAGACGTTGCTCAACGCCGGAAGCGAGGTCAACAATGCCCTGGTGCAATATCAGACGGCACGGGACAAGGCAAACTACTTCGAGAAGCAGGTGGCTTCCCTCGAAAACGCCGCCCGCAGCACACAACTGCTGATGAAGCATGGCAACACGACTTATCTGGAAGTGCTCACCGCACAGCAGACGTTGCTCAATGCGCAACTCTCGCAAGTGGCCAACCGGTTTACTGAAATCCAGGGGGTCATCACCTTGTATCAGGCATTGGGGGGAGGAAGAGAGAGAAGTTAAGAAGAGGAACTCACCACAGAGTAACACAGCGTAACACAGAGGGAGTCAAGCCGATAACCAACGACTTGACATCCACTCTGTGCTACTCTGTGCCATTTTGTGGTAAACCCTCTTTTCTTTATACTCCCTTTGCAAACATTTTCATCTCAGTACCGTTGTCCCGAGATAAGAATGTTTGTAAAGACCCGATAAAGAAAGTGAGAAAGCAGTAAAAAGGAAAAGGAAAGAGAAGAAGAAACAAAAACATCCTGCTTCATCGGACAGGGATAAAACAGGATGTAAAAAAAGACGAGGGAAAGGGGTTATGCGTTCAGTGCCTGTTCGATGTCCGCTATAATGTCATCCGCATTTTCGATTCCTACGGACAGACGGATCAGGTCCGGACGGACACCGGCTTCGATCAACTGCTCGTCTGTCAGCTGCCGGTGCGTATGGCTGGCGGGATGGAGCACACAGGTACGCGCATCGGCCACGTGGGTGACGATGGCGGCCAGTTTCAACGAGTCCATGAACTTGATGGACAACTCGCGTCCGCCTTTCAACCCGAAAGAGATTACACCGCAAGAACCATTCGGCATGTACTTCTGCGCCAGTTCGTAGTATTTATTACCCGGAAGACCGCAATAGTTCACCCAAGCCACCTTATCGTTCTGTGCAAGGTATTCGGCCACCTTCTGTGCATTGCCGCAGTGCTGGGGCATACGCAGGTGCAATGTCTCCAGACCTAAATTCAGCAAGAAGGCATTCTGCGGACTCTGGATACTGCCCAGGTCACGCATCAGTTGAGCAGTTGCCTTAGTCATGTAGGCACCCTTGCCGAAAGCCTTTGTATAAGTCAGTCCGTGATACGATTCATCCGGTGTGCAAAGTCCCGGGAACTTATCGGCATGGGCTTCCCAATCAAAGTTTCCGCTGTCCACGATACAGCCGCCTACGCTGGTGGCGTGTCCGTCCATATACTTGGTGGTAGAGTGCACCACGATATCCGCTCCCCATTCGAACGGACGGCAGTTGATCGGTGTCGGGAAGGTATTATCAACGATCAGGGGCACTCCGTGGCTGTGGGCAATGCGGGCAAACTTCTCAATGTCGAGCACTTCGAGCGACGGATTGGAGATTGTCTCACCAAACAGCGCTTTCGTGTTCGGGCGGAAAGCAGCCGAAATCTCTTCTTCATCGGCATCGGGGCTAACGAATGTGACGTCGATGCCCAGTTTTTTCATTGTCACCCCAAAGAGGTTGAACGTTCCGCCATAGATGGCCGACGAACAGACGAAGTGATCGCCTGCCTGGCAGATATTGAATATGGCATAGAAATTGGCAGCCTGGCCGCTGGAAGTCAGCATGGCTCCCACACCTCCTTCAAGGGCGGCAATCTTGGCAGCTACGGCATCGTTCGTCGGATTTTGCAGGCGGGTATAGAAGTAACCGCTCTCTTCAAGATCGAACAGACGGGCCATCTGCTCACTGGTTTCGTATTTAAAAGTAGTACTTTGATAGATGGGCAGCACGCGCGGCTCGCCCTTTTTCGGAGTCCATCCTGCTTGTACACACAGGGTTTCGGGCTTGAATTGTTTTGCCATAATGTTATTGAGTTTACGATTATATTGCCTTAAAAAAGTTATATCGACGCAAAAGTAGAGAAAATTATTGGTTTAAAAGGCTATCTTTGCGGGCGAAAAAGCAAAAATTCACCATAGAAGTCAAACAATTAGGTACAGCAGCCAAGCCTGCATCTTTTATACGTAGCAATATGAAAAGGAAACTCTGTCTTCTCCTGTTCTTCTGTTCCTTATTTACTGCCCCTGCTTTATGGGCACAGCAGAAAGCCACTCCTAAATCCGGTGAGGGAATCTCTTCCTTCCTCCTGCGCCACAACCGTGCTCCAAAGAAATATTATGATGACTTTATCGAACTCAACAAAACCCGATTAGGCAAAAGCAGAACTCTGAAGATGGGTGTCACTTATCTGATTCCTCCCGTCAAAAAGGCATCGGACACCACCCCTGAGAAAGAATCCGAAACGGGGTCTGCACACCGGTCCAAACGTACGGAAGTCAACGAACCGCTGTTCGGGAAATGGCTGGCTAATGTCAAGGTAACCTCCGACCGCCTTGCCGGTGCCTGTTTCTATGTGGTCAGCGGACACGGCGGCCCCGACCCCGGTGCCATAGGCCGTGTTGGTAAACACGAACTTCACGAAGACGAATATGCCTATGACATCGCCCTGCGCCTGGCACGCAACCTGATGCAGGAAGGTGCCGAGGTACGCATCATCATTCAGGATGCCAAAGACGGTATCCGCGACGAGGCCTACCTGTCCAACAGCAAACGGGAAACCTGCATGGGCTCTCCCATCCCTCTGAACCAGGTACAACGCCTTCAGCAGCGTTGCGATAAAATCAACACCCTCTACCGGAAGGATCGCAAGAAATTCAAGTACTGCCGGGCCATCTTCATCCATGTAGACAGCCGCAGCAAAGGCACCCAAACCGACGTCTTTTTCTATCACTCCAACCGCAAGGCCGAAAGCAAACGTCTCGCCAGGAATATGAAAGCAACTTTCGAATCCAAATACGGCAAGCACCAGCCCAACCGTGGCTTCTCGGGCACCGTAAGCGGACGCAACCTGTATGTTCTGGCACACACCACACCCGCCTCTGTATTCGTTGAACTGGGTAACATCCAGAATACTCTCGACCAGCGTCGTCTGGTGATCCCTTCCAATCGGCAGGCACTTGCCAAATGGTTGATGGAAGGGTTTATAAAGGACTATAAATAAAGCCGAGTCTCTTGTTTTTCTGAAAGATTACAAAAGGATGTGAACACAGCAGGAACAGATAACCGGAATGAGCTGATTAATCCTATATTTGTCTCCGGATGTAAAGTAAAACTTCTAAAGTCATTCTTATGGATCAGCTATCTTTTGTAGAATCATTCCGGACTTCTCCTTTCATTCTCACCGAAGGCGCTATTGTAGAACGTTTGCGTCACGAATTCCAGATCCCGTTGGACAAACATATCGTCCATGCCGCCCTGATTTACAATGACTCTTACCGTGAGATACTGGCGGAAATCTATCGCCAGTATCTGCAAATTGCCGCAGACTTCCGCCTGCCGCTGATGCTGATGACTCCTACCCGCAGAGCCAATATGGAACAAATCGCAGAATCGGACTACCGGCATAAGAATGTATTGGCAGATAACGTATCTTTCCTTTCCAGGTTCCGCACCGGAACTTCCATTCCGGTTTACATCGGTGGGTTAGCCGGATGCCGCGGCGACGCGTACGACGGACGTTATTGCCTGTCCGTTGAAGAAGCGATGGAATTTCATTTTCCGGCAGTCCGCATGATGGCGGAGGCAGGAGTAGACTATCTGTTTGCCGGCATCATGCCTCAGCTGACAGAAGCCATCGGAATGGCGAATGCCATGGCGGCAACCGGGTTACCTTATATTATCAGTTTTATGGTATGCCGTGACGGACGCCTGATAGACGGAACCTTTATCCATGACGCCATTGATGCTATCGAAAAGGAGACTTCCACCCGGCCTCTATGTTATATGGCCAACTGTATACACCCCGATATCCTGCATCAGGCATTGCTCCATCCCCGGAATGACACTCCTCTGGTGCGTCAGCGCTTCCAAGGTATCCAGGCCAATGCGGCCAACCTTAGTCCGGAAGAACTGAACGGGTGTGAGCATCTGATTTCCTCTCCGCCGGAAGAACTGGCAGACAGGCTGATGACACTTTTGTGGGATTTCCCGTTAAAAATCTGCGGGGGCTGCTGCGGCACTAACCAGCAACATATGCGTCGTTTTGCCGAAATGCTGGCTTGCCGCCGTGACAAGATGGGGCGATAATGATCCGTACCGGGCCTGCAATACCCCTATCACCCCTTCCTTCTACGGTTCAGATACCTCCGCAACAGGGTAGGTGTAAAGCAAAACACTAACTGAGCCTTGCTCCATTTATAACATTGCTGAAAAACAAGCATGCCAATAGTAATGAACAAAGCGGCACCTATGGCAGCCTGCAAAGGTAACCAACGTATTCCCTCCTGTGGGATAATCAACGGTATCAGTGCCAACGCACCGGCAGGGGCAAAATACTTTCCGGTCCATTCGAAGATGGCAAACAAACAACAGATAACAGACAAGGCGACAATTGTTTCGGGCAAATGCAAATAAGAGTGTCCGACGATCTGAAAGGCAGTACCCAGACTGGCTCCGGTCACCAAAAACAGAAACACCTGCATGGGACGGTTTCTGAAGCCCGCTTTGGAATTGACAATCTCGGTAAAGGTGACAATCAACGGAGGAATAATGAAATAAGCATATCCGCAGAAAAGCGAAAAGGCAGCGACCAGAGAAACAAAAAACAGCAAAGCTCCCCAACGACAACTCTCTTTTTTCCACTCACGCTCCGGTACGGCATAATTGGTTTCTTTACGCAAACCAGCTTTTTCCATAAGTCTCTGCCCGCTGACAAGAATCACGGTAAGGAAAAATACGGCTGTCGGATAGATCCATGTCTCAGTATGCAGCAACACAGGCAGCATGCAAGCCGAAATCAATGGGATCAATGTGGTCCGGCTGAACATCAGGCAACAGGCAGCAAAGGTAAAAGCCATACATAAATTGCAGAGCAACGGCAAAGGAGAATAACGCACGATACAAACTCCTGCAACCGCTCCTGCCGTCATCATCCATATTATTTGCCAACGCCTGACTTTCCAAACTCTCTTATCAATCACCCACATCCCTATAGTGAGTGCTGCCATCTCCGGAAAAATAATTTCTTTCTCCCCTGCCCATTCCGCCAGGCCTACCATCAGAATAACCATGAAGGCAGAGAAAACGTATCTGATCTTTTTCGCTTTGTCCATAATGAAGTCTAATAAAGAACCGCAAAGATAGTGATTTTCAGAGTTAACGGTTGCAGACATAGTAAATTAACCGCAAATCCCGACTTCTATGTAATCATAATCCTCTCTTTTTTGTTACTATCTTTAAGTTTAACATCAAATCCTTATTATTATGTCCGATTTCATCCGAAAGCCGTCCGATAAGCTGACGAGCAATGAACGTAAAGAGTTAGATACTTCTGAGTTCGGTATTCCTGAGTTGAGGGAGTTTCCTATCCATGACGCTGCGCATGTACGTGCGGCAGAAACTTATTTCAGGTATGCACCCGAAGAATATAAAGCGCAATTGGCACGGAATATTCTCGCCAAAGCACACCTGTTCGGGGTGAATGTAAAGAGTCCGACCATTCTGGAATGGGCGGAGAAATGACAGGAGACAACAGAGATTTGGGTATTAAAGAATGATAAGCAGTAGAAGCAGGAGATTTAAAAAGCAAGAGAGCTTAAATTAAAAAGGTAATAGGGCTAAAAGACAGCCAATCCTTAAAAAGACAGCAAGATTTAAAAAAGACAGTAAAATTTTAAAAGGGCTAAAAAGCAATAGGTTACGAATAAGCAAAGAGAATCCCGAATTATTTTCTATTTTTGTATTCGTAATGCTAATTCACTAATAAAAACTGCTGTATATGAGCTTCTCGGGATTTGTTTTTGATATGATCAGGCGCAATAAGGAAAACAGGGATCTGCTTACTTTGCGCCGGGAACGGATGAAGGACCTCCAAGGTAAAATGTACCGGAAAGGAACGCTTCAGAATCCGAATATTACTGTTGAGGAGCTGGAAAAGATAGAAAAAGCCACCCGGGAAAAAGAAAAGGCGGAAACGCAATACTATCTCCGCTCCACACTGATCTTTCTGGCTGTGTTGGCAGTACTGGCACTCCTGCTCTGGTGGATCTTTTAACAGTCGCATGGGACAAATGGTCCGGCATCGGTTACAATCCACCGTATCATATTCCCGCTTGGTTTTACCATAAGTATTTTTCCGGCAAGTAACTTTCTTATTTCTTCTTTCATATCCTTTGTGCGGGGAGCAGGGTTTGTTTTATGGATGTATTCTTGTTGTACGGCACAAAAGTAAAGAAGTTCTTTCGAATCACGGATTTATTTGTACTTTTGTTGCACCTTGACTTTACAAAGCACAAAAGAAATGGAAATCAGAAAGTTAGCTCAATCAGAAAAAAGGATGGCGATGGACCTTGCCTGGGAAGTATTTATCGAATTTGAAGGACCGGACTATCCGCAGGAAGGGACAGATCATTTCCGAAGTTTTATCGACAACACAGAAATGGTGGGAGAAATGGAAGTATACGGTGCTTTCGATGGCAACATACTTGCGGGAATGATCGCTCTCCGCAGTTCCGGCAGTCACATTTCCCTCTTTTTTGTGCGCAAAACGTATCAGCAGCGAGGCATCGGCAAGCGGCTGTTCGAGACTGCGATACGAAGCGGGCACGCAGAGACGATTACCGTCAACTCTTCTCCCTATGCCGTCGGGATTTATCACAAGCTGGGCTTCACCGCCGTCACCGGAGAGAAAACCGAGAACGGCATCCGGTTTACACCTATGGAATACAAATCAGAACTAAAATCATGAACGCAAAAACTTATCCACGTACCAATGACTCCCAGACAATCTATCTGAATACGGTCATCCGGAATCCTAACATCACGGTTGGGGACTATACCATATATAACGATTTTGTCAACGACCCTACCCTGTTCGAAAAGAACAATGTGCTGTATCACTACCCGATCAACGGAGACCGCCTGATAATCGGCAAGTTTTGTTCCATCGCCTGTGGAGCTAAGTTCCTTTTCAACAGTGCTAACCACAGTCTGAAATCATTGTCGGGCTACACCTTTCCCCTCTTCTTCGAGGAGTGGAATTTGGACAAGAAAGATGTCGCTTCCGCCTGGGACAACAAGGGGGACATCGTCATCGGCAACGATGTCTGGATCGGTTACGAAGCCGTCATCATGGCAGGCGTACACATCGGAGACGGAGCCATCATCGCTTCCCGGGCAGTCGTAACCAAAGACGTGCCTCCTTATACAATTGTAGGCGGCACTCCGGCAAAAGAAATACGTCCGCGTTTCGACCGGGAGACCATCCTCCGGTTGCAAAGCTTACGATGGTGGGACTGGGAAGTTGAGAAGATCCGCCAAGCCCTACCTGCCATTATGAAAGGAGATATAGAGGGGCTTGCGGCTGTGGCCGGATAATGCTTAGAGATCATAAAAGAAAGAAAAAGAAACAGTATCCAGACGGCACACGAACTTATAAAAAGAAGTATCATTACTAAACTTTCCCAACATCGGAAAAACAACTATAAAATATAAATGTTAGTTTGAATACAGCATATAAAAGAATAAAATGAAAACAGTATTTATCCTTATCTCCATGCTTTTCCCTGTCGCAGTTATGGCACAGAAAAGCGTAAAAATATCCGATGATATCAGTATCACCCAACTCTCGGACAAAGTGTACACTTATGTATCCCTCGCCGAAATCGAAGGATGGGGTATGGTACCTTCCAACGGAATGATTGTTATCAACAACCATCAGGCAGCGTTGCTGGACACACCGATCAATGACGCACAAACGGAAACGCTGGTCAACTGGGTAGCGGACTCTTTGCATGCCAAAGTCACCACGTTTATCCCGAACCACTGGCACGGCGATTGTATTGGCGGACTGGGTTACCTGCAAAAGAAAGGTGTCCAATCATATGCAAACCAGATGACGATAGACCTCGCCAAGGAAAAAGGGTTGCCCGTACCGGAACATGGATTCACCGATTCACTGACCGTCAGCTTGGACGGCATGCCTCTCCAATGTTATTATTTAGGAGGCGGACATGCGACCGACAATATCGTGGTTTGGCTGCCGACAGAGAATATCCTTTTTGGCGGATGTATGCTTAAAGACAACCAGGCGACAAGCATCGGCAACATCTCGGACGCGGACGTGACGGCATGGCCGAAAACTCTCGATAAGGTAAAAGCCAAGTTCCCCTCGGCCCGCTACGTCGTGCCCGGACATGGCGACTATGGCGGAACCGAACTGATAGAGCATACCAAGCAGATCGTGAACCAATATATAGAAAGCACCTCAAAGCCATAGCCCGAATTGTAGGCATCTACCCGGTATTCTATGAACGAAGAGGCGAGAACTTTTATCTCGTCCACAGAATGTAACGCCGGCCACAAACGAGACATAAAAATATCAATTGAACAACACAACAGATCCTTGTTTCATCTACGGCGTAGCACGGTTAAGTCTTTTTTTATCAATTGTTAAGCGTTTCTTCCCGATTATTAGCGATCTTTGCCATCAAAAAATAAACGATATGAATTGGATTATCCTAACGATTGCCGGATGCTTTGAAGTGCTGTTCACTTTCTGCATGGGGAAAGTGAAAGAAACAACCGGAACGGAAATGTACCTGTGGTTCACCGGATTCCTGATCGCAACTTTTATAAGTATGTTACTACTGGTGAAAGCCACCCAGAATCTGCCCATCGGCACAGCTTATGCCGTGTGGACAGGGATAGGCGCTGTGGGTACGGTGCTCGTAGGTATCCTTGTGTTCAGGGAACCCGCCAATTTTTGGAGGCTCTTCTTTATAGAGATGCTGATCAGTTCAATAATCGGGCTGAAGATGGTTTCGCATTGAGGGGGAAGTTCATCCCCTCAGCACCTCCGGCAATTCCGCCAACGAACGGATCATCAGATACTCCTTCCCCGACGGATGAATCTCCTCGTGTTTCCACATCGCCTCAGCCGGTACGTGGATGGCCTGCCCACCCAATGACAGAACCGGGAGCACATCCGATTTCAACGAATTGCCCACCATCAGGAAGGATTGCGGAGCGACGTCCAGTGAAGAGATCAACCGCTGATAATCCTCCGGCGCTTTGTCGGTCATAATCTCCGTATGGTCAAAGTAATGGGCAATGCCCGAACGCTGTAGTTTCCGTTCCTGATCGAGCAGATCGCCTTTGGTTGCCACGACCAGTTTATAATCGTCTTTCAAGGTTTCGAGCGCTTCCGTCACCCCGCCGAGCAGACGGATGGGCATCTCCAACAGCTCTTTTCCCATCTCCACAATGCGTCCGATCACTTCGGCCGGCACCCGGTTGCGGCTGATCGTCACGGCTGCCTCCACCATCGAAAGGGTAAACGGCTTAGCGCCATATTTATAGATATCCATGTTCTCCATCTCTATGTCGAACAGGCGAGAGGAGACCTCTTCCGCCGTTCCATATTCACTCAGCAACCGGCAGAACTCACTCTCCACCTCGTCGTAAAACACCTGGTTGTCCCATAACGTATCGTCCGCATCGAATGCGATCACTTTTATCTCCTGCATGTCTCTCTTTTTTTTAATCCCTGCAAAAATACGCTTATAAAACGAATAAACGGCCAAAGGCTTGCATTTCTCCCCACATTTAACGAATATTGCAACCGAACTTATGAATAACCTCTTAACAAGAAAGGCATGACTTATACACACTTCGGAAAGCAGGCGGATGTGCTGAAACATCTCCTTTTGTGTGAACTGCTACGCATCGAAAAGCCGCAGGTCTACGTAGAAACCAATGCTGCCTGCGCGCAATACGCCTTGGAAAAAACGCCTGAACAGGAGTACGGCATCTACCATTTTCTGAAGAAAGCCGGAACCGCAGGAAAAGAATGTATACCCGAGCGTGCTGAATATCATCACCCCAAAGGGGCGCTCCGCCGATCTGTCTATTATCAGCAGGAGAGCGAAGCAATGCAGGCAAACCGCTACATCGGCTCACCCGGACTGGCAATGAATATCTTAGGGGATACGGCACGCTATATTTTCTTCGATATCGAATCGGAACCCTTGGAGAACGTATGCCAGTATGCCGCCACAAAAGGATTGAAAGAATGTATAACCTTGTTCAATCGTGATTCCATCGAGGGGACTCTTGAATTGCTTTCTTCCCTCCCCGCATCGTCGTTCCTCCACATCGATCCTTACGAGATAGACAAACCCGGCAGAAACGGCCGTACTTATCTGGATGTGTTCATAGAAGCAGCCAAGGCAGAGATGCGATGTTTCCTTTGGTACGGCTACATGACGTTGGAGGATAAACGGCATCTGGAGGAATTAATCGCCCAAAGCTTACCGGAAGCGAATATCAGAAACGCGACGGGAGTAGAACTGACCCTGAAGATGATAAAGGAAGACATCGCAGAGAGCAACCCGGGCGTATTGGGGAGCGGCGTTTTAGGAGCGAACCTGTCTGAAGAATCGAATGCGGTAATCCAAAAATATGCCGCATGGCTGGAAGAGATCTACAAAGACGCAAAGTACAAGAATCTGGATGGATCGGTGTATCTGACCCAACGATAAACAATGGGATTCATACCCGCATCGCTCCGGACGCTAAGAGCGATGAACCGGATATATACCTTTCCGGCCTGTCTTAAATTATCTTGTGCCAATTTCGAGAACCAACCCCTACCTCTTTTGTTATTACCGCATTATCTTAGATGTTTAATTTCTAAATAGTAAATTCTAATGTGTGATAACCTAAAACAACAGAAGTATGAAAAAGTTAATGTTTGCTGTAATAGCTTGCGCGATGGCCCTGTCGGGCTGCTCTTCGGAGGATGATTGCACCACTGTAAATCCCCAGCCTGAAGAAAATGCCACGGAGATCAAATTAAATGCCGGCATCCTGGGCGTGGCAACCCGTGCACCGGTGTCGACGAATGATAACATTACAGCCTCGTTCGTGGCATCCACTACCGATGGAGACTATACGACGAACGCATGGAACTCTACCGTGACATTCGTAGCCTCCCCCACACCGACGTCTGCGCTCTCTTTCAGTCCGGCACGTTATTATCCGGTGAATAGTTCGACCATCTATATCAAAGGTTACTATCCGGCAGGAACACTCGCAGGAAAGAGCGTGACATTCGCAGCCGACGGAACAGAGGATGTGATGATCACCGCCCAGGCTTCCGGAACGAAAGCGACTGCCACCCCCTTGTCGTTCATCTTCAACCACCTGCTGACGCAATTGCAGTTCAAGTTCGTATCCGGCACGGGATATCCCGCATCGGGCGTCAACGTGACCAGCCTCGTGATCAAACAACAGAAGGCACCTGCCACGTTGGACCTGAATACAGCCGCCATGACGTACACTACCAAAGATCTTACGCTTTCGGGAACCTTTCCCATCACAACGGCCGGGGCAACGGTAAGCAATTATCCGATGGTGAAAAGCGGTGAAGCCCTGTCAGTTGCCGTTACCACAAGCGACGGAGTGACCTATCCCGAAACTGCCATCTCCATAACCACCGAGGCCGGAAAGTCGCACCTGATTACGCTGACCTTCACGCCTAAAGAAATCACAGCCGCCATCAGCGTAACAGCCTGGCAGGTAGGAGGACAAGGATCATCCTCGTTACAATAATATACTTTCATAATACGCAGATTGCACAGTATAAGGTTTACGCAGGAGACTGTGGAACATGCCTGAACCGTACAGCCGAAGCCTTGCAGGACATAAGAATTTACACAGGAGACTGTAGAATATACCTGTCTACGCAATCTGTGCCACGCCAAAAAAGAAAGGACGATGAAACGGGCTATCCTCACTCTGATGGGTTGGATGCTGCTCTCGCAAGGGTGCAGCTACGGAGTAGCAGACGACTGTCTGCCACCTGAAGAACCCGTGCCCATACGGATGGCAATCGCGGAAGAAAAACTGCCCACACGGGCACCTGTCACCACGATCGACGCTTCCAATCTGTCGAGTGTCGGCATTTACGCAGTCAAGGAAGGAAGTACTGCCGGTCAATATCCCTGGACACCCACGCCTTTCGCCTTAAACCTGACACCCAGTGGCATCAGCGGCAACCAGATCTCTTTCAACCCCAAGCTTTATTATCCGTTGGGAGGAAAGCGGGTCATCTTCTACGGTTACTATCCCCGTACAACGACAACGGCAACCGCCGGCAACAATTACATCACCGCACCGGACAACGGCATCGCCCCCACCTACCATTTCACACTGACAGGAGCGGAGGATGTGATGTATGCCGTCAGCACTCCCACGGGAAGCACCAGCACTTCGCCCGTCAGCCTCACGTTCAACCATGTGCTGACCCAGCTCCGGCTGAACACTTCCCTTCTGGGTTCGCTGTCCAGCATCAAACTGGTAGGGGTATCCAATAAAGGAACGCTTAACATCGGCAGCGGAGGTGTCACTTATGACAGCTCCGTAACAGACATTGCACTGACTATTCCTCTATTGGGGTCAGTGACCGATGCCGTGATGGTTCCTGCCGGCGTGGCAAGTTATAAGGTGGAAGTCGTCCTATTGCTTTCGCTGCTAAAACGGACGTACCTGGTGAAGCCCACTTCCGGCACTTTCCAGCCAGGAGTGATTTATACGATTAGTCTGTAAGAAGCAGAGCAACCCTAAAAGGAAGTTTGCGTTTCATTCTCCAAGACTTTTTATATCCCAACGATTAGAATCCAATTCACCATAGAGTAACACGGAATCTCACAGAGTTTTAACCAATATAGTCAAGCAAGAGAAAGAAAGCCTCTATGTACCCTGTGGGGAGTCAAGCAATACGATTTCACAACAGAAGGCACAGAATTCTAATTTACTACTTATCCGGATATGTAAGAAAGAAAAGTTTCTTTGTGAGACTCTATGTTACTCTGTGGTAAAAAAAGTTCAGAACAACCCTGAAAAGAAGTCAGTCCTTCATTCTCCAAAGCTTTTTGTGTCCTTTTCATTACGAGAAGAGCAACGACAGAAAGTTAGCCTCCTGCTCCCCGTCTTCGGAGTTGTGGATACAACCGTTTTCCGCCAGCAAGTCGCGATACATCAGGCAGAGCCGCATAGGTGAATGATAAGGTTCATACGTACTGGCGGGAAGTTGTGATACCGTATGCAACGCATCGGCCATCTTCATAGCCGCCCGTTTACTCTCCTGTATCTGTCGGAAGCACTCTTCCCGTTCTTCCCGGCTTCCGGCATTCACCATCCGCGACGCAAGCTCTTCCATCGCCTGAAGAGGTCCCCGAAGTTCCCGGCTGACATGGGAAAAAAAAGCGGAACGCAACCGATCCGCCTGTTCGGTACGTTCTTTCCCGATATGCAGTCGATTCATCTCCATCACCTGTGCGGTAATATTCTTGACATATCCTTTGAGGTAATAAAACCCGTTGCCGAGCGGTTGGCAGGTCACGACATGATTTTCGAGATAGAAGTCCTCTCCATTACCATGCACCTTATAGCGAATACCCTCCTGAGGAGGACGTCCGGCATGGAGGGCAGCCATAAATTGAGTGACTATTTGTGCATCTTCCCCATTCATCAGTTTCAGATAATCCAATGGATCCACATACTGTAATTCGTCGTGCCGGTGTATCGTATCGGCAAATCCAATGTAACGCAATTTCCCCGTTTCGGTACTGTACGTCCACATACCGACCCCTGCCACTTTCAGCATTTCCAGTAATACCTTCTCCCTAAAAAGGGCATCAAGGCTCTCTTTCCGATGTTTTTTCGTCATTCCGTAATGATTATGAATAAGATGGTTTTGAGTTGTTTTATAATTAAATCTATTATATAGGTCTATTATCCGATCAATTGCATAGTACTACATCTGGAAGATGTTTGCTGGATTACAACAATTGGGAAAAGAAAAAGTTCGGCATATATTAAGTTAAAAGCATCCTATAAAAAGAATGGGTGTGTGTCGAAACTCACCACAGAATGACACAGAGTGAATTTCAAGTTATTAATTATCCATATTGATAATCTGTGAAAATCCGTGCAATCCGTGGTGAAAAGACTTTCGACACAGCCCCATCCGTTCTTTACTTTAAGAGAGTATCACTTATCCCGGTACTTACAGCAACCGGGCAAGGTATCATAAACAGCCTTATCGGCTTTGTATTTATCGGTATCATGACCAACTTTAGCAATAGCTTTGGCTACGGCATCTGCAGAGGTTTTAGATGGATCAAACTGTAAGTGAATCATTTGTTTTTCCTGATCCCAGTCTGCCGTCCGGACACCGGGAACACGTTTAGCAGCTGTTTCAATGCGCTCCTTGCACATACCGCAGGAACCATGAACAGTGAACATAGTATGCTCATTGTTCTGAGAGCCGGCATGACTGTCATGCGTACCAGACATATTATGTCCTCCATGTCCGACCATCGGAGCAGTACCCGAACCGTTCTCATTCATCATGGAGCGTTTGCCCTCAAGCTGCGCACTGGCATCAATAGAGAAAACTCCGTTAGTAACAATCTCTTCACCATCAGAAAGTCCATCGAGAACCACATAAGCTCCACCCAGGGAAGGACCAAGAGTTATCTCACGCATCAGGAAGGTGGGAATATCCGTACCAGGCTGACGTACATAGACCACAGCACGCTTACCAGTCCAAAGAATGGCAGTTTGGGGAACAATAATCTGATCCTTATAACCTTTCAAAGGGGCAGAAACCCGGGCAGTGGCATACATTTCAGGTTTCATCTCCTGAGCGGAATTAGCTACATCCACACGAACACGGGCAGTACGGGTGGTAGCATTGATGATAGGATCTATGAAGGAGATGCGACCGGAAAACTTCTTACTGGGAAAAGCAGAAAGAGTGAATTCCACGAGGTCCCCCTTGGTAAGGAACGGAAGGTCTGCCTCAAAAGCATCGAAAACAGCCCATACACGGGAGAGATTAGCTATGTCAAAAAGTACACTGCCTTGTGAAACATAGTCCCCCTGATTGATACGCTTGGCTATGACGATACCACTCGTATTAGATTTGATTTCTACCATAGGAGATGCCTGACCGGAATCGCGGATGGCATCGATCTGGGCATCTGTCAGATTCCAAAGACGAAGTTTCTCACGCGCAGCCTGCACAAGGGCAGGTTGCTGCATGTGGATGGCCTCAAGTAATTCCTGTTGGGCAGTGAATAACTCAGGCGAATAGAGAGTTGCAAGGGTTTGTCCCGCACGTACAGTCTCACCAGTAAACTCAATATTAAGTCGCTCGATACGCCCGCCAACATAAGCAGTCTGTGACTGAAGACTACGTTCGTCAGGAATAATCTTACCGTACAAACGAACCTGTTTCACAGGATTACTCCGGCTGACACGGGTGGTCTGGACATCAGCAAGTGCCATAGCTTCTTCGGACATCCGAATGGCATTGGGATCGATAGCGTCATCACTTCCGGAGGCTACATTCTTCTTGAGAGGGATCAGATCCATACCGCAGATAGGACATTTACCCGGTTTATCCTGACGGATCTGAGGATGCATGGAACAGGTCCAGACAGCGGATTCGTCCTGTACAAGGTCATGGGACGCTCCGTGAGTGTCGTGAATAGGAGGTTCAGACAGTATCCCTTCGGTAGTTCCCGATGAAGAGGAAGGACTGAACAAAAGCCAGCCCAAGATAAAGCCGGCAAAGGCTATCAATGGATAAAGTACTTGCTTTTTACGAAGAATATCTGATATCTTTTTCATATGGTTATCGTTTTTAGTGGTTCTATATCTATATTATCAGCGGGCTATTAGCTTTTCCATAGCCGCTACCATAGTATTATAAGCCGCTATAGCTTCACTTTTTTTCAGTTTATAATCAAGCATCTGACGTTCCACCTGGATGACGTCAGTCAACGACTGACGCCCGGCGGAAAATTCACGTACCATCAGCTGCCACGTGGAAAGTGACAAAGAGTACTGCTGTTCGTAGAGCAACACTTTACGGGCAGCATCATCAAGTTGCTGACGGACATTTATATATTCGGCCTGCAACTGGTTTTGTATATTGTCACGCTTCAATTCACTTGCCACGCGGTAATTATGGCTCTCCCGTTGTTGTGCATTGTATTTACGTCGGAACAAAGGAAGGCTGATTTTTAACATCGGCATTACCATATCCTTACCATTCATGTCGGGCATCCCCATGGGATCGGCCACCTTGTTGACCAAAGAGTATTGCAGTCCGATACCGATCATAGGATAACTCATACGACGCTCCATTTTTGCTTTGGCACGAAAAGCTTCACCTTCTGCCTCGAGCATAGTAATCATAGGATTATGTGTAAGAATGCTGTCGATCAGAATATGCTCATCTATGCGGTAGAAACGCTGCGTCAAAGAGTCAGGTACATGGACAGGAGCATCAGACGGCCGGTTGAGCAGGGCATTAAAGCGAGCCTCAGCAGTCAGACGGGCGGACTGAAGAGTGGCAAGGTTATCTTCCAGTTCTGCACGTTCCATCTGGATACGAAGAACATCGGACATGCTACCGGTAGCAGCACTCCCCATCGATCCTCCACCCATACCAGACATACCACCGGAAGAAGTACCGATTGAAGTTCCAGAAGCGATGGCAGACGCCGCATTTCCCATTCCTCCCATACCGGCCATGTCGTTACCGGAAGCTGACGCAAGTGGCATCGAGGAAATCGATTTAACAGCAGAAGAAGAAGATGAAACAGACAAAGAGGTTGCCTGTGCCGACGAAGCAGAAAAACGATTCAGCGCCAATTGTTCAAGCTGACAGAGAAGATGAATATTAGTCTTCATCGTGCGATATTGCTCATTGAGGTTACAGAGCTGATACCACTGGGCTTTGACCTCATACCAAAGGTTGTTGCGAGTATCACGAAACTGTTCATAGGCCATACGTGCCATCTCGGAAGCCTCACCACGGGCTGCTTTACGGGTACCGAACCAAGGGAACATTTGCATCAAGGTGAAGTCGGCCACCTGTTTACCCATCAAGGTTTCCATGGGTTTGATAAAAAGGCCGATCTCTAATTCGGGATCGGAAAAGGCACCTGCCTGAGGAATCTTCTCCAATGAAGCTTTATAGAGCATGAAGTCCGCATTTACTTGCGGATTATTGCGGGCAGCCTGTTCCAGATAAACCGACAAGCTGTCGACCGGTTGCTGTCCTTCGGTAGGTGAAGCGGATTGCCGCGCAGAAACGGGAATAACAGCGGGACAAAGCAAAATATTAATTGCTATGACCAATGGATATTTATATTTTCTGTTCATTATTATATGATCGTTTACTTATGAAATACTATTATGCAAAAAGGTGAGACTTACCCGGGGGGTATATAGCCCCCATATGTGGGGAGTATACGGACCCCATATGCGAGGGGTACTCAGCCCCTATATATTATGGGGGGATACTACTCACCGTATGCTCCTTTCCGTTTCTTCTCCCGTCTACGCTCCACCGCCTCACGCCACCAGCATTGCAGCACCGGAACCACAAACATCGTCATCGACTGTATCAGCATCCCCCCAAACGTCGGGATAGCCATCGGAACCATGATATCCGCCCCTTTTCCGGTGGATGTCAGCACGGGAAGCAGCGCGATCAGCGTCGTCGCCGTTGTCATCGCCGCAGGGCGGACACGCTTCAATCCGGCCTCGACCACCGCCTCACGGATATCGTGTCGGGTCCTCGGGTCACGCTCCAGAAAGACGTGATGGATGTACGTCCCCATCAGCACCCCGTCGTCCGTAGCCACGCCGAAGAGGGCGATGAAGCCCACCCAGACCGCCACGCTGAGGTTGATGGGGTGCATCTGGAAGAGATCCCGCATGTTCTCACCGGCGATGCTGAAATTCATGAACCACGGTTGCCCGTAGAGCCACAGCAAGATGAACCCGCCCGCGAAGGCGACAAACACGCCGGAGAAATGGATCAGCGAAGCCGTCACCGTGCGGAACTGGAAGTAGAGCACCAGCAACACGATGAGCAGCGCCAGCGGGACGACAATCATCAGCCTGTCCGTAGCACGCTGCTGCTGCTCGTAGTTCCCGGCAAACTTATACGAGACGCCCTTGGGCAGCACCAGTTCGCCGCTCTTCACCTTGGCGTCGAGCATCGCCCCCGCCTCGTGCACCACGTCCACCTCGGCACGGCCGGAGAGCTTGTCGAAGATGACGTAGCCCACCAGGAACGTGTTTTCGCTCTGGATCATCTGCGCGCCGCGCGAATATTCGATGTCCGCCAACTCCTTGAGCGGCACTTGCGCCCCGGTGGCGGTGGGAACGAGCAGCATCGAGAGCGCCTCCGGACTGTCGCGCAGCTCACGGGCATAGCGCAGCCGGATGGGGAAACGCTCGCGGCCTTCCACCGTGCGGGTGAGCGCCATCCCTCCCACGGCAGCTCCGAGCACCTCTTGCAGGTCACCTACCGCTACACCGTAGCGTGCCATTGACTCCCGGTTGAGCTTAATCTCGAGGTAAGGAGCGCCCACCGCCCGGTCGTAGAACACGGACGAGGGGATGACGGACGGAGACGACTTCAATGCCTGTTCGATCAGCTTACCCCCCTGCTCGATGTCCTCCAGCGTGGGGCCATACACCTTCACCCCCATCGGCGCCCGCATGCCTGTGGAGAGCATCACGAGCCGCGCCTCGATGGGTTGTAGCTTCGGCGCCGAAGTCAGCCCCGGCAGGTGGGTGACGTTGACAATCTGTTGCCAGATGTCGTTGGCGTTCTTGATCTCCGGCCGCCACTGGCGGAAATAGTCGCCCCGGGGGTCGGCCACCAGGCTGTCGGCAGGCAAGAGGCGGAAACCGTCGGCAGGATTATACGTGCCCCCGTCCTTCAACACGAACGCCCCGTCCCCGTCCACCCGGAAACGTGCCCGCCGCCCGTCCTCGTCGAGGATATATTCGGGACGGTAGTTGATCGTATTCTCGAACATCTGCACCGGCGCCGGGTCGAGGGCGGAGTTCACCCGCCCCCACTTGCCGATGGCCGTCTCCACCTCCGGGATGGCGGCCAGGCGCTTGTCGAGTTTCTCCACATAGTCCAGGTTCTGCTCGATGCCCGCATGCGGCATGCTGGTAGGCATCAGCAGGAAAGAGCCTTCGTTCAGGCTCGGCATGAACTCCTGCCCGACGCCCCGCCAGATGAAGAACCCGCAGACAACTGTCGCCACGGGGATCATCATAAACTTCCAACGGTTGGCCAGGCACCAGCGCAGGATGCGTTCGTAGAAGATGACCAGCGCCCAGAGCATCGCCAGGATGATAGCCACGCAACCGGCCACGAAGAGCACGTTCACCGTTAGCCCCCGCGCCGGGCCCATCGGCAACCACTCTTCGGAGAGGTAGAAGAGCGCCACGAGCAGGGCGATGGCGATGTTGACGTAGTTGGCTATCTTCGGATTCTTCCAGCGCCCCGCCAGCAGATTGTTCACCCCTACCGCCGTCAGCCCCAGCGCGGGGATGCTGCCGTAGATAGAGCACAGCGCGACGCCCATCCCGATCAGCACGTAATTCATCCCCCGCCGGATCATCTTCGAGTCGATCCGCACCGAGAAGAGGAAATAAGCCAGTGTCGGCAACAGGATCAGCCCCAGCACGAAAGCCGAAGCCAGCGCGTACGTCTTGGTGTAAGCCAACGGCGAAAACATCTTCCCTTCCTGCGCCTGCATGGCAAACACGGGCAGGAAACTGACAATCGTCGTAATCATCGCCGTAGCGATTGCCCCCGACACCTCGCTCACCGCCTTGTATATCAGTCCAGCCAGCGCCTTCCCCTTCGTAATCCCCCGGTTCTCCGGCATCTCCATATACCGGATGATGCTCTCGACGAACACCACCCCCACGTCCACCATCACCCCGATGGCGATGGCGATACCGGACAGAGCCACGATGTTCGCCTCGATCCCCGTGTACCGCATCAATATAAATGTAGCCAGCACCGCGATGGGCAGCATGCTCGCAATCACCACCGACGCCCGCAGGTTGAGCACCAGCACGATAATCACGATGATACAGATCAGTATCTCGTGCGAAAGGCTCGACTCCAGCGTGCCGATCGTCTCCTTGATCAGTCCCGTCCGGTCGTAGAAGGGGACGACGGTCACCTTCGATACCGTCCCGTCCGCCAGCGTCTTTTGCGGCAGACCGGCATCCATCTCATGAATCTTCTCCTTCACGTTGTCGATCACTTCCAGTGGGTTCGACCCGTAGCGGGCAATCACCACGCCGCCCACGGCCTCCACACCTTCCTTGTCCAGTCCGCCGCGCCTCGTGCCCGGCCCGATGTTCACGAAAGCGATATCGGAAATGCGCACCGGCACCCCCTCCCGGACGGTGACGACGGTGTTCTCGATGTCCGCCACATTCTTCACGTAACCCAGCCCACGGATCAGGTATTCCACCTTGTTCACCTCCATCGTCTCGGCGCCGATGTCGAGGTTGCTCTTCTTCACGGCGTTCATCACGTCCATCACCGACACGTTGAACGAGTACATCGCGTCTGGGTTCAGCTCTATCTGGTACTCCTTGACAAACCCGCCCGCGGATGCTACTTCGGACACGCCCTCGGCGGCGGACAGGGAGTACTTCACATAAAAGTCCTGTATCGTCCGCAGTTCCTCGGCGTTCCAGCCTCCGGTGGGTCGTCCCGTTTTCGGGTCGCGCCCCTCCAGCGTGTACCAGTAGATTTGCCCCAGCGCCGTAGCGTCCGGGCCCAGCGTAGGCTGCACGTCCTCGGGCAGCGTGCCCGGCGGCAACGAATTCAGTTTCTCCAGGATGCGCGAACGGCTCCAGTAGAACTCGATATCATCCTCAAAGATGATGTAGATAAACGACATCCCGAACATGGACGAGCTACGGATGGTTTTCACCCCCGGTATGCCCAGCAGCGAGGTGGTAAGCGGGTATGTAATCTGGTCTTGGATGTCCTTGGGCGAACGTCCCATCCATTCCGTGGCCACAATCTGCTGGTTATCACCGATGTCGGGGATGGCATCCACCGGGATCGGGTTTCTCGGCACAATGCCCCCATGCCAGTTGAAGGGTGCGGTAGAGACTCCCCAGACCACGACCAGCGCCAGCAGGAGCATGGTTATTACCCTGTTTTCGAGGAAATAACGGATTATTTTGTTGATCATATAGAAAGATATTTATTGTATAATAGTAAACACTTGGAATGCCCAAAAGGATATGGGAATCCCTGACAGAATGTCCCAGAGAATAGGATATTCCCTAATGAAATGCATCAAAAGGGTATACCAATTCCTGTCCCACATTGAAAATCAGAGGGAAATAATTTCTTTTCTTCTCTCCGGAAAGGAAGTAAAGTGAATACTAAATCAAATAAGTACAATGATAAACAAACAGAGGAACTCCCGTTTGCTTGGGTGGAGAATCAAAAGCAATAAAACTCTGGCAGGTATCTTCCACCTCCAACGACAGAAATCCTGCATAGAGCACCGGTAACAGTTCTGTCACCACAGGTACCAGGTTCGTCACCACCACATGGTTCACGTCCTGATCTACCGCCAGCTTGATGTAATGTGCCTCATCCTTACAACAATCCGAAGTCTTCTTCTGTCCACACATGGTGCAAGCAGATGCACTCCCCCATTCCACATCTGCCATACGGCCCATGCAGTAATGAACGTTGACTGTAATGCCTGATGACACCACAGCATATAATAACATAAGGATGATTAATATGAACTTCTTCATGCGCGTTTTTGAGGTTGCGAAAATAAGTATCGGGATAGACACTTTCGAGCCCCGTTACATATAATTAACGTATGAATATCCTTTTTGGTTTAATCCTTTTGGTTATCTTTACCCCACCAACTAATAAAAAAACTGTCATGAAACATATATCTATCAACTATATCTTCACTACTGCCCTCGCCTTGGGCGCCGGTATCAGTATTCCTGTCCTCGTGGGGAGCACTTGCCTCAGCGAGCAACATTCTGTACAATCGGAAGTACCATACTGTGTCACTCCGCCTACCGTCCCCGAACAAGCAATCTTCGATGGCGATACCATCGACCTCCGTCGTTACGACCGACGTGAACGCATGGACCGTGAAATGATGTCGTTCACTTATATGCACTCCACCACCATGCTGATGTTGAAACGCGCCAACCGCTACTTCCCCATCATCGAACCACTATTGAAAGCCAACGGTATCCCCGACGACTTCAAATATCTGATGGTGATAGAAAGCAGTCTCAACCCTATCGCACGCTCCCCGGCAGGTGCCGCCGGCCTGTGGCAATTTATGCCCGCCACCGCCCGCGAATTCGGTCTCGAAGTCAACGATAACGTAGACGAACGCTACCACATCGAGAAAGCCACTGCAGCCGCCTGTCGCTATTTTAAGCAGGCTTATGCCAAATATGGTGACTGGATGGCCGTTTCCGCTGCCTATAATGCCGGACAGGGACGCATTTCTTCGCAACTGGACAAGCAGCTGGCTGATCATGCCATGGACCTCTGGCTGGTAGAAGAGACTTCCCGCTATATGTTCCGCCTGCTGGCCGTGAAAGAGGTATTCGGCAACCCGCAACGCTTTGGCTTCTTGCTGAAACGGGAGCATCTCTATCCCGTCATTCCTTACAAAGAAGTGACGGTAAATACCGAAATCAGTGACCTGAGCGACTTTGCACAGAAACAAGGCATCACCTATGCCCAATTACGTGACGCTAATCCCTGGTTACGCGGCTCTTCACTGAAAAACAAAACCGGAAAGAAATACGTTATCCATATACCCACACAAGAAGGTATGAATTATGACCCGAAAAAGACCGTTCCATACGAACGGAAATGGGTAATTGATTAATAATTGACTCTGGCAGTTACATTAACATATTAACACATTGAAAAGTGATTCTTGGCTCTATCGTTTTCTGCACAACCAGGCTCTGAAGCGTAAGTTGTACATCATTATTTTCGAATCCGACACACCCGCAGGGAAGGCATTCGATGTAGCCCTTATCATATGTATCCTATTGAGTATTCTGCTCGCCATTATCGAAAGCCTGCAAGGTCTTCCTTCCTGGCTTTCGACTCCGTTCATCGTACTCGAATACCTTTTTACGGCTTTCTTCACTTTTGAATACGTCACCCGTATTTACTGTTCGCCTCAACCACAGAAATACATCTTCAGTTTTTTCGGTATCATCGACCTGCTCGCTACGTTACCGCTCTATCTTGCCTTCTTTCTGCCCGGTGCGCGTTACTTGCTTATCATCCGTGCTTTCCGCATCATACGGGTATTCCGTATCTTCAAGCTCTTTAACTTCTGGCTTGAAGGCGAACGATTGCTCACCTCACTCAAAGAAAGTAGTAAAAAGATAGCCGTTTTTTTTCTCTTTGTCGTCATCCTCGTCGTCGCCATCGGTACGCTGATGTACATGATCGAGGGAACTCAGCCCAATACACAATTCAATAACATCCCGAACAGTATTTACTGGGCCATCGTCACCATGACCACCGTCGGTTATGGAGACATTACCCCCGCTACCGCCCTCGGCAAATTCCTATCCGCCTGCGTTATGCTGATCGGCTACACTATTATTGCCGTACCCACAGGTATCGTCTCTGTATCTATGATGAAGGAGTACAAAAAACTTAAAGATTTGCAATGTCCCAACTGTCACAAAACGGGGCATGAAGAGAATGCAACATATTGTAAATATTGCGGACATAAACTAAAAAACGAAGAAGCACCCCAACAAGAATCCCAGACTAACGGACCGCGCCGGACTACTTCATAAGTATCTTGTCACCTTCAATTTTAGCCTCTTCCCTGTCCAACAACATCTGGACTCCCCTACGCATAGCAGTCTCCACATTCAGTCCGAAACGGGCATAACCTAATAACTGGGCAGTTATTTTCATTAAGTCAGTCAAAGGTAAAGCTATTTGTTGTTCCAATATACTCAGAACTGCATTGGCCACCTCACGTGGAGGTAAATCTGCCACCTCCCGTTTGGAATCAATACGAAATTTAGTATATGCCTCTGCTTCCTCTTTCGTATTCCAATAAAAAGTCAGTCCGTCAACTTCTTGCTTGTAATAAGGGGTTCTACTCAATATATCATCCATCCAGGCAATCAAACGGGCTGTTTTACGAAGAATTCCATAAGCACTGAAAATTCTGTTACTCAACAATGAACGACTGATAGGCGCTTCTGTACGCATAATTTCATCCAACTGTTTTCTGATACGGGGTTCTCGTCGAGGCATCATAAAGTCCCAGGAAGAAAGATTCACTGAAACCAAAGAAGCTGTTTCATAGATATCCGATTCCACAGACTTTACTCCCTCCCGAATCACCTGTCCCGGAACGTTTACCAAACAAGGTTGTGCACTACATAGCAATCCGGCTTTCTGCCCTTGATTCAATACAGGAACAGGAAGAGAAACCGATGCCGGAATCTCCGATTTACTGCAACGTGCTTCCTCCAATTCTCCCTCTATACGGTCAATCACTTTTTGAGAATTTTCCCACCAGTCCATTGTCCATACCTTACAGATATTCCATCCCAGCATCTTCAAGACACTGCTTTGCACAATTTCCCGATCCCGGGCAGTTTTCGCAGCCCGATAATTTTCACCGTCACACAAAATTCCGAGCAAATAACGGGAAGAATTATCCGGATCGACAACACCTACATCTACCCGGAATCCGGAACATCCGATTTTAGTTTTTACCTGATACCCCCTCTCACGAAGCTTTGAGGCCACCAGTGTACCGATATCAATACTCTCGGACGCCATTGCATTAGAGTGATTCAAAACACCGGTGCCTTTACCGGCATATTCGAGGAAGTATTTCAAACCTACCACTCCTACGGAAGATGTTTTTTTCAGGTCAATCTGATCAGCCTTTAATGTAGAAAAGACTTTCATCTCATACCGGGCACGGGACACCGCTACATTCAAACGACGTTCACCACCATCACGATTCAGCGGACCAAAATTAAGGCTGACCCGTCCGCTGATATCCGGACCATAACCTACTGAAAACAAAATGACATCCCGTTCATCTCCCTGTACATTCTCCAGATTCTTAATGAAAACAGGTTCTTCACGGTTAAAAGCAAGATTCTCCAAATCGGCATTTTGCATAACAACATCCGACAACATATCTTCAATCAGAGTCTGCTGTACAGAACTGAATGTTACCACTCCAATACTTTGACGACTCAGCTTCGGATCGGAAAGCCTACGAACAATCTCGTCGACTACAGCCTGTGCCTCAGCTCGATTCTGCCGGCTTTTTCCTTTATCATAATATCCCTCAACAGATACCAGCGTAACTTTTGCAGCCAGATCGTCAGGAGACGGAAAAGTCAACAATTTATTATCATAATACTGTGAATTACTAAAAGCAATCAGGCTCTCATGTTTACTGCGATAATGCCATAACAAATATTTGGAAGGCATAGACAAAGCCAGACAATCATCCAGGATACTTTCCAGATCTTCCATCTCGATATGCTCTTCATCTACAGAGTTGCTGGTGAAGAAACTGGTTGGCGGCATCTGCTTCGGGTCACCTACAACGACCACATGGTTTCCACGGGCAATGGCACCAACAGCTTCGCATGTAGGCATTTGGGAAGCTTCATCAAATACAACCAAATCGAACTTATCATGGTTCACATCAATATATTGCGCTACAGACATAGGACTCATCAGCATACATGGGCACATGCGTGGCAATAAATTAGGGATAGAATCAAACAGTTTACGGATAGGTACCCCACGCCCATTACTACGAATACACTTCTGCAAAATTCCCACTTCCGAACTTTGGGCAGCCGCATACACAAACGATGGAATGTTAGAAGCCAATTTTGCATAAAGTTCTTTCTTTATCAATTCCTGATACTGTTCATTCAGTTCACGAAAACGGAGAATGCTGTCATTGAACAACTCTCCACTAAAGAACTGCAGTACCTGTTCCGTACCAATGGCATATTCCGTAAAACTACGATAAAATCCTTTCAAGTAAATATTCATCATCCGTTCGGTAGGCAGGTTACACTCCGTATACGCTGTAAATACAGACTCCAAGCCACAAGCTTCGAACCGACGGGACACATTCAGCCAACGATACCAGTCCTTCAATTTATCCGTGTTCTTTGCCCAAATTTCACACTGATGTAACGCTCCCGCCAGCCAATTGTCTTCACTGACATGAAGCACCTCTTTGGAAATACCCAGCAGTTGCAGCATCGATTCCTCCAATTGCTTTTCACGTTCCCAGTCCTGTACCACTCCCTCAAGTTGTTCCTTGTTCATTTGCCGGAATGAAGAATAGCCTTCTGAAAGCTGTTCTGCCAACTTCTCCTTAACCAAGCGTACTGATGACGCATCTTCGGCTAATCCCATCAACAATCTGTTCAACTGAAGCAGTCCCTCACTCATCGCTTCTATATCAGCCCACTGCTCTTCGCCTGAATGGGCCTTAGCACCAAACAAATTCTGCAGCCAACTGCTTTTGCTGTCCACTTCCTGCTTTTCTTGCTGATAAGAAAGCAATTGCTGCAATACCGGAAGTACCTGTTCTTTGCCTATACGCCCTTGCAACGAAAAGAGAGACATCTCTTTACAGAACTTACGTTGCTTCAGCCAACGGGGAAGGAACCAACTTTGTGTAATCTCTTTCCACTCCGCCAACTTTTGCTGTGCTGGAAAAGTAAAAAAAGCATCTTCAAACGATTGTTTCAGCAAACTGTAGACAGCATCCCTTTTTCGCCCATGTTCAATGATACGGCGTATCTTCTCAACATTCTCATTTGGCTCGGTCATCAATACCAAATTGGCAGTCATCCCCGGAAGTTGCATTAAGATACGAATAAACCGAACCAGACTCTCCAACAACTTCTCCGTATATTTATTACCTATTCCATATATTGAAAAGCACTTTCCCACCTTTTTCTCCATCACCTGTAAAAGAGTTATATACTCTTTCAAAAGCTTATCCGTTTCCTCTTTCAGTTGCGAAGAGTACTCCTTTATATTAATTCCGGTGAGGGGATGATGATAAGAATGTCCGCTTACTTTTCCAACTCCCACCAATTCTTCCACAGCATGGTTCCACTCGTTCAACTGTTCTTTGGTCAATGTGGTAAGCAGAAAAGCGGGTATCATTATTTCTTCTTTTTCGTCAATAGAACTGTAACGTGTGACCGCTTCATAAACGGAAATACCGCAAGGATATACCCGGTGCAGCGCCTCTACATATCCATTGATCTGCTGACGCATTTTAAACAGTCTCTCCGACTCTTCCTTAAACTCTTCCGGTTCTTTATACCGGAAAATCTCTGTTGACTCTTTTAACTGTCTGAGCACATCTGTTTTACGTGCTTTATTGGAATGTAATTCCAGACAAAAAGGAGCCAAGCCAATATTTGTAAGCCTTTTTTGTACCACAGAAAGTGCAGCCATCTTTTCGGCCACAAACAACACCCGTTTGCCTTGATACAATGCATTGGCTATAATGTTCGTAATGGTTTGCGACTTACCGGTTCCGGGGGGGCCGTGTAAAATGAAACTCTTTTCACTCACAGCTTCATAAACCGCTTCAAGCTGCGATGAATCCGCACTGACAGGCAGAGCAATATCAGCAGGCGTCAAAGTGTGGTCCAGCTCTATGGCACTGGCATCGACATCTGCAACTTCCCACTCCATTTTACCACTCATCAGGCTCCCGACTATCTTATTTTTACTTAACTCTTCAGCATTTGAATGAATGTCATTCCACATAATGAACTTACTGAACGAAAAAGTACCCAAAATAGCCTGTTCTTCCACATCCCAGCGTTTCTCATTCATCACTGCCTTCCTGAAAATAGAAAAGACACGTTTCACATCGGCACCATTCTCATCTTTCGGCAACGATTCGAGTCCGGAAATAGTAATGCCGAAGTTTTGTCTCAGCATCTCCAACAGAGTGATATTGAGCATACTCTCTTCTTCACGGGCACGGATGATGTACCCTTTGGACACAGACTTGCGAATCATCTCAACAGGAAGCAGCAAGATAGGTGCATAGCGGGGACGCTCACTATGTTCGGTTTCATACCATCTCAACAAGCCCAGAGCAAGATATAAGGTGTTTGCCCCATTCTCCTCCAGAGCTACTCTGGAAGAACGGTATAAATAAGTAAGCGACTTTTTCAGATCCTGTTCGTTCAAATAGGTTCTCAATCTTTTCTGTGTCAATTCCTGCTTAATCAAACCGAGCATCGGATCAGATTCCGTCAAAGCTCCATAAAGTCCGAAATCATACAATGGATTATCCCAGTCAGAGGGTTTGCCCAAGATCTGAAATTCCGTTCCGTCAGAAAAAGCATCCTCCATCTTATCCACATCCGCCGAAATCACCTGAAGAGCATTTCGGGTAATGCGAAGGTTCAGAAAATTATTACGGAGACTCAAGTCCAATAACTTTCTCTCCCATAAAAGTTGTTTGGTGACTTCCACGTAACAGTCCTGATTTCCCCAATCATATTGCTTAATCTCTTCCGGGGCATTGCTGTAACTGACGTGCGACTCGTCTTCCGGTGTCTGAATCATCTCCGGATTTACGATCCATGCTTTCCCATGCATTATCCTCTGAGGCAAAGGCAGGATATGGGCAAAACGGCTACGTGCCACATCAATAAAACAAATAAAATCGTTCACCGCTAACATTTTACCATTAGCCAATCCGACTGCTGCATCGAAAGTCACATTTTTTCCATCGTTCATGCAGGTAGCTTCCAGTAAAATAATTTCGTTGATCCCGTCTGCAGTTCGTTTTGTCAACAGCGAAGGATCATCATTCACCGCATCAGGAAATGTTCCGTCAATCAGCCAGCATCCCACTAAAGCATGTCCCTGAATAACCACCAGTAATGGATGCAATCCCATAGCTTCGGCACACGAAGCATACAATAAGGACATATCCAGGCAAGTTCCCAATTTGCCGGAAAGCACATTATCCGAAAGTCTGATTCTCTGCCCGGCATCTCCAAAACTGGCAGGAGGTGTACAATAAGCAATGTGCTGCTCCTTAACAGCCTCGTACAAAGCAGCTAATTGTATCTTTACCCTATTAGGATTACAACTCTGATAAGCATCCAACGAGGAGCTACCTGACCACTCTTTCAGAATGGATGCTGTACGAGAAATAATTCCTGTAAGTATGGGATGATTGGGGACCACAAACGCCGACAAAAGTTCGGGCAACACCTGAATACCTCCCCACTGATCGAAGGCCAATATATCAATGGGATATTTACTTTGGAAGACTACTTCTTCATCACAAGAAACAATCAGTCCGATAGCACCGGAAAAACGTTCGGTTTGCCGAATGAAAAAAGAAGGATCCAAAAGTAGGTTCAATGTGGTTATTTTGATCATTTCACCGGGAGATAACCTTTCTACCATCACAGGTGAAGCTGCTGCAAACTCAGGCTCAAAAATCAAAGATACCTTTAAATCCGCAAGTGGATGTTCCGTATTATTTTTGATAGAAAACAACCGTACAACAGGTATCCGGTTTTGCTGCATGGAATAATTGACGACAGGCAAATAAATAAACTCCACATCCAATTTGGAAGAAGGATTCTCTTGACTCATGACAAACAAGATTAATTAGTTCACATTCAAACAATAACATGCAGCAAAATTACATAATAATTTATAAACGAAGCCTACTTATTTCAAAGAATTTACAAAACAAGCAGAAAAACTGTTCTTATTTTCCTTTCTTACCCCAAAAACGTTCCACCAACAGAACAAATACATATCCACCGGCATAACTGACTATATCTTTCAAATCGAAAGTAGACCCAAGTATAATACGGGTCACAGGGTTCGTTATTCCCAACACATCGACTAACTGGAAGTACTGAAGAACCTCAATAAAACAGGCAAAAGCAAATACATAGAAAGGTAATTGAGATAAACCTTTCGGAATAAAAATCCGTATAAAGCAATAAATCAACACAACAACCAATGCATCACCCATATAAGGACGTACAAAACGATCGTGAACATACATACCGATTATGATTTCAACTGCCAATATTATGGCAAAGCCAATCAAATAAAAAAGTCTTTTATTCATTGTGTGTTTTAAGTTTTATGCAGTACTGAATATATAGTCTTTCCGAAAGAAATAATCTTTTAGCTGCGAATATACGTTATTTCTAAAAACAATCGTATCTTTAGGTTACGAATAAATTATTGGAATAAAGACAGAAAGGAGATTTTCGTATAATGTTGAACTTCGATTTTGTATTAAGATTATTGGTTGCCGGCATCTTGGGTGCTGTCATCGGTCTGGATAGAGAATACCGTGCCAAGGAAGCCGGCTATCGCACACACTTCCTGGTTTCACTGGGAAGTGCACTGATAATGATCGTTTCCCAATATGGCTTTCAAGAGATAATAAAAGAGGATAGTGTTACACTCGACCCAAGTCGTGTAGCGGCGCAGGTAGTAAGTGGCATTGGCTTCATCGGTGCCGGAACAATTATCTTCCAAAAGCAGATAGTGCGGGGACTGACCACAGCGGCCGGTATCTGGGCGACAGCGGGAATCGGCCTGGCAGTAGGTGCGGGCATGTACGTTATAGGCATTGCCGCCATGGTACTGACTCTCGTGGGTCTTGAAGTATTAAGCTACTTGTTCAAAAGTATAGGGATGAAAAGTTCAATGATTACATTCTCCACCGACAATAAACAAGTATTGAAAGGAATAGCGGACCGTTTTAACTCCAAGGATTATCTGATAGTGTCGTATCAGATGGATAAGCAAGAACACGGAGGAATAGAAACTTATCAGGTGACTATGGTCATTAAGTCCAAACGGAACAATGACGAAGGTCATTTATTATCATTGATACAGGAGTTTCCCGAGGTGACAGTAGAACGGATTGAATAAGGTCATTTCTGTTTCTCAGTGATATACTTCCAATAACGTACCGGCATATCTTGCTTGTGTTTCCGGGGATTCAGCCTCTCTCTGATCGTGATAGATTTAAAATAAGTCTTCCAAAGCTGCTGAAACAGTTTTTCGTCTTTATCCATCAGACTTTCGTCGAGCATACCGGTAACCAGGTGGGCGGCTGGGGTATCCTGATCAAACGTCACCTCTTCCACTGTATGCAGGTCATAATAAAACCCATAACGCCGTTTCATATCATAAATCAGCCACCGCTGATCGGCAAACCGATCTTTAAAGTGAGCAACCGTCAATGGTAATGCGTTGTGCTGAGGTTCAAAAGCAGCAAAGAAAGTGCCATCCGCTGCTTTCTGAAAGCGTACGAACTGCAACATACGCAGCCGCTCCCAATCCACTCGTTTCCATATCCTGGAAAGGGCAAGTACATCCGGATCACCAAAATTCGTTTCAATGGATACAGGGGAATCAATGGCTTTACGGATGTACCGGAACAGGAGTAAACCCACCTCGGGCAATTCCGACAGCCAACACCAGGTAATGGCCGAAAGTGCAGACGCCGATACTTTTTTTTGCAATCCCCGCCAGACACGTCCTGCCTTTTCGTCATCGGTAATAACCGTAAAAACTTCATCATAAAAAAGTGGCAACGCCTCCCCATCCGTAAGTAAAACATCGGGGAAAGTCTTGCGGTAATAAGCATCAAATACTGCTGTCAACAAGCCATCAAGCGTTTTATCGTAAATAAAAAGAGTCATAACAATCTCAATCGGAAAAAACAAACGACAACTGATTTTCATCCGTCTTTTTCCTAACAGGCTTAGGCAGCAACAGGCTGCGTACGGTCTGTGGCGTCATCTCATTCACTGTCCGTACAGGCAATTCACTGCAAGTAATAAAGTATTGTGCTTTTTTCATGACCACACCTATCTTTTTAAGTTGATAATATCCCAACTTTGAGTAGCGGCGAGAAGCAACAATCAATTTAGCTGATTTCACTCCTATTCCCGGAACACGGAGTATCATTTCATAATCCGCTCTATTGATATCGACAGGAAACTGTTCCGGATGACGCAACGCCCAAGACAACTTGGGATCTATCTCCAAATCAAGATCGGGATAAGCGTCATCCACAATTTCATCAACCTTAAACTGATAAAAACGCATCAGCCAATCCGCCTGATAAAGGCGGTTTTCGCGTACCAGAGGAGGTTGCTTAAGTGCCGGCAAACGGGTATCGTATGTATTCACTGATACATAACCGGAGTAATAAACCCGTTTCATCGTAGGGCGTTGGTAAAGAGCCGAAGAGAGAAAAAGGATATCCTTATCAGTTTCGGCTGTGGCACCGACAATCATTTGTGTACTCTGCCCTGCCGGAGCAAAACGAGGAGCATAGCGAAACTTTTTCCGTTCTTCACTACTCTCCAGTACCCCTTGCTGGATATAAAGCATCGGTGCAAACACGCTCTTATGATCTTTTTCCGGAGCCAGCAGTTTCAGATTCTCTTCTTTAGGTATCTCCACATTCACACTCAGGCGGTCGGCATAACGCCCGGCTTCATTCACCAGTTCACGGCTGGCTCCGGGAATGCTTTTCAAGTGGATATATCCATTAAAACGGTGCACTTCACGCAAATCTTTTGCCACACGTACCAGACGCTCCATGGTATAGTCAGGGTTACGCACCACACCAGAGCTTAAAAACAGTCCTTCAATATAATTCCGGCGATAAAACTCAATCGTCAGATCTACCAGCTCGGATACGGAAAGCGTAGCTCTGGGCAAGTCGTTACTTCTCCGATTGATGCAATAAGCACAATCATATATACAATAGTTGGTGAGCATCACCTTTAATAGCGAAATGCAGCGACCGTCTTCCGCAAAACTATGGCAGATGCCCCAGCCTCCCACAGTATTGCCCAACATGCCGGGTTTGTTGGAGCGCACCGTACCACTGGAAGCACAAGAAACATCATACTTGGCCGACTCTGCCAGTATCTTCAGTTTTTCAAGTACATTCGCATTCATAAGTGATAAAGGGTTTGCATATTTCTAATCTCATCTTTTATCGTATCCCTTAATGACCGGGGCTCCAACACCTCCAATGCCGCTCCCTTAGACAACAACTCCTGTACAAAATCATACGTATGTGATATATACAACTCAAAATCAACGTAATTCTCGGTAACAGCAATTTCCTTCTGACTGGAGTGTAAAGGAAGGTTTCTCAGATATGGTGCCTGCGAAATTGTGGCCCTAAGTACTGTACGCTGAGGAAGCAGACTCTCATCTCGAATGATACCAAAACTATTGCGGAAATGATCTTGGGGAGTGAATTTACGCGGAAAACTGAAAGTATCTTCTGAAAGGCTGATCTCCCTGACCCGGTCGAGAGAATAAGAACGGAAAGCCTTATATTCCCGATTCACTCCTACCAGGTACCAACGGTGCCGAAAAAGTTTCAGGAAATAAGGTTCAAGCAATACACTCTTAGATTGCTCCCAATTATATGCCTGATATTCCATAACAAGCACATTCCCGCTACGCATAGCATTGATAATGGTATCCATAAATTGTATTCCTGAAGGAACTTCTTCAAACACAATCCGGTTCTTCATATCTACATTTTCTTGCAGTACATTGTTTAATGAAAAACTATTCAGTAACCACATCTTCAACTTATCGCCCAACATACCCTCGGCATCTGCTATATAATAGGTATTATCCCGCTTATCGCATTCAATGTTGATGTCGAACATCTCCTCGATAGCTTGTCGATGGTTGTGGAAAGTCCGCAAAGGAATATCCACACGGCTACCGTCTCCCGCCCGCCAGCGACGGTTGATTTCGGCGAATGTCACAGGTCCGTTCCGAAAGATCGTATCCACCAGCCAAATTAGTTTATTGAATTGTTGTTTTGCCATACTGAACTCTTTTTCTGCTGCAAAGCAAGAGAATGTTTATGCCAAAAGTAAGCACAATCCCTTGAAAGAACAAAAGATAATCTCTTTTTAACCACTTTATGGAAGGATACAACAGTTCTTAATAATCAGAAATTGATGTTCATTTGTTATTTATAAAAGAGACCAAGGATTATGAAAAAGAAGTTCACTATATTTGTCGTGCTGTTGGCAGGTATCATTTATACCGGCTATGCACAAGGCGTACAATGGATTTATCAACAAAAACAGGAGAAAAAAAGTATGAAAAATCAGAGTGAGATATATTTTGCGGGCGGCTGCTTTTGGGGAACTGAACATTTCCTGAAACAAATCAGAGGAGTAAAGTCAACCCAGACCGGATATGCCAATGGAAACATTGCCAACCCAACCTATCAACAGGTATGTACAGGGAAAACCAATTTTGCGGAAACCGTTAAAGTGGACTATAACCCACAAGAAGTGTCACTGAAACTTCTGATTGACCTGTTTTTTAAAACGATTGATCCCACAAGCCTGAACCGCCAGGGAAATGACTGTGGAACACAATACCGCACCGGTATCTATTATACGGACGAAGCAGATCTGCCTGCAATCCGGAGCGCCATCGGTGAATTGGCCAAAGAATACTCTAAACCTATTATAGTGGAAGTGAAGCCTTTGTCCAATTTCTATAAAGCAGAGGAATACCATCAGGATTATCTGGATAAGAATCCCGGAGGATACTGCCACATAAATCCGGCACTCTTTGAATTGGCAAAGAAGGCCAATGCACAGGGTGCCGAAACACCACAGGCAAGTTATAAAAAGCCGGATGATGCCACACTTCGCAACAAGCTGACAGCCGAACAATATGCCGTCACACAAAAGAATGCAACCGAACCAGCCTTCCATAACGAATACTGGAATGAAAAACGAGATGGCATCTACGTAGATATCACCACCGGAGAGCCCCTTTTTATTTCAACAGATAAGTTCGATTCCGGATGTGGTTGGCCCAGCTTCACCAAACCGATCGAAAAAGAGTCAGTGAAAGAAAAGACGGATACCTCACACGGAATGGTGCGGACGGAGGTACGGAGTAAAACGGGAGACGCACATCTGGGACATGTTTTCACCGATGGTCCCAAAGACAAAGGAGGATTGCGCTATTGTATCAACAGTGCATCCTTACGCTTCATCCCCAAAGAGAAAATGCAGGAAGAAGGATATGGAGAATACTTGAAACTTTTACCTCAGAAATAAAAGAGGAAACAGTATCTGCAAAAAAAGAGGATACCTGCTAATTTACTATTTCTGCCAATAGATACAAGTTTAGTTTCTGTAAAATAAAAAAGCCGGTCACAAAACTGAGACCGGCTTTTCATTTTCTTCTATTCGTAAGATTACTTCTTTGATTCTTCTAAAGATACTTTACGGAATTCTTTCATTGCTTTTTCGATTTCCAATGAAGCTTTACGGGCACGAGTTCCTGCAGCTTTGTTACCATTTTCGATCTGAGCATTTGCATCTTTGTTGAACTCAGCTACCAAAGTAGCAATCTTTTCTACTAATTCTTTCATAATCCTTATTTATTTCTTCGTTAATAATGATGGGCAAAAATACATCCTTTCCCGAAATAAACGCATAAAAACGATATTTTTTTTGAAATTATCGGCTAAAAATCGGCAAAAAAATAAGGTTTAGTCTTTTTTATCTACTTTTGCAAGCATGAAACCGCTTACAGATACTGATTACATACACGCATTGATAGCCGAAGGGGAGCATCAGCAACAAGACTTTAAATTTGAAATATCCGATGCCCGCAAGATTGCCAAAACGCTGTCGGCCTTTGCCAACACCGATGGAGGACGGTTGTTGATCGGAGTAAAAGACAATGGGAAAATTGCCGGTGTACGTTCGGACGAAGAAAAATACATGATAGAAGCAGCTGCCCAACTTTACTGTCAGCCGAAAGTGCATTATTCCATGCAAACATTTCACGTCGAAGGACGTTCTGTATTAGTCGTACAAATAGAGGAAAGTGAGAACAAGCCTGTTTATGCCAAGGATGAAACCGGTAAACCACTGGCATATATCCGCATTAAAGACGAGAATATCCTGGCTACTCCGGTACATCTGCGCATTTGGCAGCAAAGCGGAAATCCGGCAGGTGAACTGATCCAATATACCGAGCGAGAACAGTTATTACTCGACTTACTGGAAAAAAACACCTCACTCTCACTGAATCGCTATTGCCGGCAAGCAGGTATTTCCCGACGGGCCGCAGAGCATTTATTGGCTAAGTTGATCCGGTTCGACATTGTGGAACCAATATTCGAAAACCACAAATTCTACTTCCGACTGAAATAGAAGGGGGGGCCGGAGAATACGGTGTTTTGACGCGCACCCTAAGGGAGAGCATCTGCTGCCTTGAATGCCAGTTCCATTTACATGCCGAGGTAAATGCTTTTACATACCGAGGTAAATGGATTTACATGCCGAGGTAAATGCTTTTACACGCCGAAGTAAATGGATTTACATACCGAGAAAAAAGCAGGTAAATATAATCTACTGATTATCAACATTATTAAAACGATGGTTCAACTACGTATCGGCCGGATGAACCATAGCACAATGCACCGATGATTTAATTAACAAAGACATGGATCTGATTAACGATATATTATGGACCTACATCCTTATCGCAATGCTGTTGGGGTGCGCCGTTTGGTTCACGCTTAAAACCCGTTTCGTACAATTCCGGATGATTGGCGAAATGGTACGTCTTCTGAAAGATTCCGGCGGAAAAGAGGAGAACGGAGAAAAACATATTTCTTCATTCCAGGCTTTCGCCATATCACTGGCAAGTCGTGTCGGGACAGGAAATCTTGCAGGCGTAGCTACAGCTATTGCCGTAGGCGGACCGGGTGCGATATTCTGGATGTGGATCATTGCCTTGTTAGGAGCATCAAGTGCTTTTGTCGAATCTACCCTTGCACAGTTATATAAAGAAAAAGGAAAGGAATCATTTATAGGAGGTCCTGCTTATTACATGAAGAAGGGATTGAAGAAGCCATGGATGGGAATTCTTTTTGCCATACTAATTACCATTACTTTCGGTTTCGCTTTCAATTCGGTACAGAGTAATACCATTTGTGCGGCCGTAGAGCATGCATTCGGCATCAACCACATACCGATGGGAATCATCCTGACCGGACTCACTTTATTGATCATCTTCGGAGGCATCCAGCGTATCGCCAAAGTAAGCAGCATCATTGTCCCCATTATGGCACTGGGATATGTAGGGCTGGCACTGGCCATTGTACTCCTGAACATCACGCATCTGCCAGGTGTTATCGAAACCATCATCAGTCATGCTTTTGGTTGGCAACAAGCTTTGGGAGGCGGTATGGGAGCTGCTCTGATGCAAGGCATCAAACGGGGCCTGTTCAGTAATGAAGCCGGTATGGGTTCCGCACCCAATGCAGCCGCCACAGCATACGTGTCACATCCCGTCAAGCAGGGCCTGATCCAGACTTTAGGAGTTTTTACAGATACACTTATCATCTGTTCGTGTACGGCATTTATCATTCTTTTCAGTGGTGCTCCGCTCGACGGTTCAACCAATGGAGTGCAACTTACCCAGCATGCACTGAACAATGAAATAGGGAGCCTCGGAGGTATTTTTGTGGCAATCGCTCTCTTCTTTTTTGCGTTCAGCAGTATCATTGGAAATTATTATTACGGTGAAGCAAACATCCGCTATCTTACCCACAGGAGATGGGTGGTATACCTCTACCGGATATTGGTAGGCGCCATGGTATGGGTAGGTGCCATGTCCACACTCGACTTCGTATGGGGACTGGCAGATATTACCATGGGATTAATGGCTGTCTGCAACCTGATAGCAATTTCCTTCCTCGGAAAATATGCTTTCCGCTTATTGCAGGACTATCGTGAACAGAAGAAAGCGGGCATCCAAAGTCCGGTATTCACCAAAAACAAAATGAAAGACATAGAGCAGGACATCGAATGTTGGTAAAGTACCTCAAAAAGAATAGATGTTATCCATATAATCTGTAGCAATTTAACAAGTTATTTAGTAAATTTGCAGCCTCAATCTATAAATTGACCAAATGACTTATGAGCATATTCGCTAACTTATTCAAGAAACAAGCCGACGCTGACGCAAAAGTAGTGGGCAATGTCGAAGACTTCGTATCACTGACACGTGTATATTTTCAATCTGTAATTGCAGTAAATCTGGGTATCACAAATATCCGCTTCCTGCCGGATGTAGCCAACTTCAAACGTTTGTTCAAAGTAGCCACGCAAGGAGGTAAGTTAGGATTAGCCGAGAAATCGGCATCCCGCAAAATGCTGATGCAGGATTACGGCATCAGTGAATCATTCTTTAAAGAGATAGACACATCTATCAAAAAAAACTGCCGTACGCAAAACGATGTACAAGCATACCTTTTCATGTATCAGGGATTCTCAAGCGACCTGATGATGCTGATGGGTAACCTGATGCAATGGAAATTCCGTATGCCGGCCCTATTTAAAAAGGCCCTGCGCTCCATGACAGAAAAAACAGTACATGATGTATGTACCAAAACGGTATGGAAAGCAGATGACGTACACAAAACGGCAGCGGCTGTACGTCAATACAAAGAACGTCTCGGATTCTCGGAACAATGGATGTCAGAGTACGTTTATAACATTGTCTTGTTGGCTAAAAAGGAGCCTAAACACAAGGACGAAGAAGCAAAAACAAAATGAAAAGCTGAATGTTATTAAACAAAAAAGAATCGTAAAGAATAGCACGAATAGCAAAGCGGAGGTTTTCTACCTCCGCTTTTTTTATTATATTTATGCAAATATTTCAATTTTAACAACTTAAAAACAATCGCGTATGAAACAAAAGAAAATGCTTTCACTCACACTTTCCCAAATCCGTCAACTATACTGTCAGGAGTTACCCGAACTCACAGCAATGGCCCGGCAAAGTCTTGATGACACAGACTTTAAAAGCCACCTGCAAGAGTTCCTTGCTTCTCACATATCCGGAGGGAACAAAGCGGGTGAGCAAATTCGACTCCTTATCAACTACGACGGAAAGACAGTTCATGAATTGTCTAACGAACAGGATATGCAAATACAGACCTTATCCCTTCTCCGACGCTTCTTGACCGGGAATCTGGAAAACGCAGAAATGCCTACTGACTTGTTCCTGGATCTGTATAACCTCTTCAAAAGACTGGAGGACCCGGAAATGCCCCTACCCTCTCCGCAACGAATCAAAAACAGAACCGAACGCTGGGCCACCGGACTGGACGAAGACGTGATAGAGCTACGCACCGAAAACAAAGAACGAATGCTGCATCTGCTGATACAGAAAATAGAGAACCGGAAATCAAAGCCATCCTCCCGGTTCCACTTTGAAGAAGGATTGAGTTATGAGGAGAAATACCATCAGGTCTGCCGGTGGTGGGATGATTTCCGCTTCCACCTTTCGATGGCTATCAAAACTCCTGCCGAACTCAACCGCTTCCTCGGAAATTCTCTTTCCAGCGAAACAATGTATTTATTGTCCAGAGCCCGTAAAAAAGGGATGCCTTTCTTCGCCACGCCCTATTATCTTTCTTTGCTCAACACCAACGGCGAAGGATACAATGACGAAGCTATCCGAAGCTACATCCTCTATTCACCCCGTTTGGTGGAAACCTACGGCAATATCCGTGCCTGGGAGCGCGAAGATATTGTAGAAGCCGGAAAACCGAACGCTGCGGGATGGCTATTGCCGGACGGGCATAACATTCACCGTCGCTATCCGGAGGTAGCTATCCTGATTCCCGATACAATGGGACGTGCCTGCGGAGGACTGTGCGCTTCATGTCAACGTATGTACGACTTCCAAAGCGAACGACTGAATTTTGAATTCGACGCGCTCCGCCCTAAAGAAAGTTGGGATAAGAAACTACGCAGGTTGATGACTTATTTTGAAGAAGACACCCAGTTACGAGATATATTGATTACCGGAGGAGATGCTCTGATGAGTCAGAACAAGACTTTGCGAAACATTCTTGAAGCCGTATATCGCATGGCCGCACGAAAACGAAAAGCAAACCAAGAACGTCCGGAAGGAGAAAAATACGCTGAATTACAGCGTGTCCGTTTAGGATCGAGATTACTGGCTTACCTGCCTATGCGCATCAATGACGAACTGATAGAGATTCTGAGAGAATTCAAAGAAAAAGCCTCTGCCATCGGAATGAAGCAATTTATAATTCAAACCCACTTCCAGAGCCCGTTGGAGGTGACACCACAAACCCGGGAAGCCATCCGGAAAATCCTTTCCGCCGGATGGCTTATCACTAATCAGCTCGTATATACTGTGGCAGCATCCCGACGAGGACATACCACAAGACTACGCCAAGTGCTCAACTCGCTGGGAGTGGTCTGTTACTATACCTTCTCTGTCAAAGGATTCAATGAAAATTATGCTGTATTCACACCTAACAGCCGATCGATGCAGGAACAGCATGAGGAAAAAATATTTGGTAAATTAACTCCGGAACAAGCTGACGAACTATATTCTCTTCTCGAAACAGGTGAAGACACAGCCGCCCGTATACGCCGTTTCATGAAGAAACACCATCTACCGTTCATGGCTACAGACCGAAGCGTACTCAATCTGCCTGCTATCGGCAAGAGCATGACATTCAACCTGGTGGGAATCACCGAAGAAGGTAAACGCATCCTTCGCTTTGACCATGACAGTACCCGACGCCACAGTTCTATTATTGACAAGTTGGGGAAAATATATATCGTGGAAAATAAATCGCTCGCAGCTTATTTAAGGCAATTAAGCAAAATGGGGGAAGATCCGGAAGACTATGCCAGCATCTGGAGCTATACGGAAGGAGAAACAGAGCCCCGCTTCAAACTATATGAATATCCGGAATTTGAATTCCACACAACAGACCGGATGAGTAATCTGGAAGTATTATAAACGATAAACGAGGGTGTGTCGAAACTTCTTTCACCACGGAGTAACACAGAGTATCACAGAGTCTTTTTATTGATAATCAACAACCTAAAATCGTCTCTATGTTACTCTGTGTTACTCCGTGGTGAAAGAAGTTTTGACACAGTCCCGTTCATCATTCATCGTTCTTCTTCCTCTTTCACCCGAATTACGATATTTGCTATAATCGCAGTCAAGCCACCGGTAGTGATGCCTGACGAAAAGATACTGCGGATAGCTTCGGGAGCCTGACTCAATACATCAGGCATCAATTCCACTCCCAGCCCTAATGAAAGACTGACAGCCAGCACCAATGTCTCCTTACGTCCGATGTTTTGTGACGAAACGATGCGGATTCCGGCTGCTGCCACTGTTCCGAACATCAGCAAAGTAGCTCCGCCCAACACCGGGTCCGGCATCAACGAAAAAACAGCTCCTACAATCGGGAATAATCCTAAAAGAATCAGCATTGCCGCTATATAGTAACCCACATACCGACTGGCTACTCCTGTCAGCTGAATAATTCCATTATTCTGCGCAAAAATAGAGTTCGGGAAAGAGTTGAAAATACCTGCCAGGAAAGAATTAAAACCATCGGCCATCACACCACCCGAAACCCGTTTCAGGTAGTCGTCACCTTCAATCTTCAAACCTGAAATCATTGAATTCGCCGTCACATCTCCGGTCGCCTCAATAGCTGTAATCATATACACCAGCCCGATAGCGATAAAAGAAGACACATTAAAATCAAGTCCGTATTTAAATGGTTGAGGAATATTAAAACTCATCAACATCTCTACATTCAAAGCACTCATATCTACTTTTCCTAAAGCAAAAGCGAGCCCATATCCTAAACAAAGTCCCAGCACAATAGAACTCATACGCAAATATTTATTTTTGCAACGATTGAAAAACAAAACGCTGAGCAAAACCACACCTGCAATCGAAAGGTTCTCCCAAGAAGCAAATGTTCCATTATCCATCGCAGCATAACCACCTCCACAAGAAACAATGCCTACCTTTATCAGACTCAACCCGATAAGCAATACCACAATACCCGAAACCAGCGGAGTGATGATATTGCGCATATACTTGAAGGTACGACTAATAACCATTTCAATGGGAGCTGCCGCCATACAGACACCAAAAATAAGAGGAAGTCCGCCTACAAGCCCCGTAGCAATGATGGGACCAATAAACGAAAAGCTCGTGCCTTGTATACAAAGCAGCCTCGCCCCGATAGGGCCAAAACGTCGGCACTGGATAAAAGTAGACACTCCCGAAGCAAAAAGAGACATCGATACCAAAAATCCGGTTTTCTCTACATCCAGTTTCAGAGCACTGGCAATAATCAACGGAGGAGTAATAATAGCTACAAAAATAGCAAGCAGATGTTGCAATGCCGCAAATAAAGCATCTTTAAACGGCGGACGGTCCTCAATACCGTATATCAAATCAGTTTTCATCAGTTTTTTAGTTTATTGTCCATTTTAGCGCCAGTGTAGGGATGACATAAAAACCATCGCGTCCACCGAAATTATTACTCAGCTCGACTTCTGAACCTACACTCAGATTAAACTTGTCACTGATACCTTTTATACGGTTCAGATTCACCCAAAACTGAGGTTCGGTAAGAAAAATCGTTTTGCCATAAGCCGTCTCTTCGCGCCACCAATCAGCAAATCCGGAGAAAGTAAGCAGGTTCCTGCTGAAATTCATGTACCAGGTCCCGGTCAACTGGAAGTTATGGGGAGAACGATGTTTCTGAATATACTTATACAGGACCGACAATGAAAATCCACGTGAAAAAGAAGCATTATTATAAGTATATGTTGCACCACCCAAATAGGCGTTATTATAAGAAAAACCTTTGGCAAGTCCACCGTTATATTCCACATGTACCGAAAATGGATTCTTCCAGAATTTCAATTCACGTGCTATTTCCCAATAAGCGGCAGCCACTCCGTCCGAAGTATAATCCATATCGACAAAGAAATAAGTGCTTCCCCACTTGTCGGGATGAAACTTCTCCACAGTAGAGGTTAGTACAGGACGACCTTTTAAATCTTTATCATACAAAGAACGTCCAAAATCATAATGCAACTGGATGTTCTGTGCCTTTAACCCGACGCCGACAGACAAGATAAACAGACAGAAAATAGCAATAGCGGTTCTTCTCATGTTGAATGTTTTTTGAATTAAGGCGCAAAAGTAATTAAAAATCGTGGGAGTACGTTTCTATAAAATAGATATTATCACTATTTTTGTTCCCAATCAAATAGCGAATAATGGACATAGAAATAGAAAACCACCCGTTAGAACCTTTTCTCCCGGCCAATGCCCGATTGCTGATGCTGGGAAGTTTTCCGCCCCAGAAAAAGCGATGGTCAATGGATTTTTATTACCCGAACCTGAACAATGATATGTGGAGAATCGTTGGACTTTTATTCTTCAACAACAAGGATTATTTTCTGAACGAAAACAGGAAGGCCTTCTGTCGTGAACGGATAACAGACTTCCTTAACGACAAAGGAATAGCACTGTTCGATACCGCATCATCCATCCGACGATTACAGGACAATGCTTCCGATAAGTTTCTGGAAGTGGTGCAGCCCACTGACATAAGCCGGCTCCTCAGGTTAATTCCGGAATGCAAAGCCATCGTCACAACAGGACAAAAGGCAACAGACACTCTCCGGACACAATTCGAAGTGAGAGAACCCAAAGTGGGAGATTTCTCTGAATTTGTTTTTGAAGGACGTCCGATGCGACTATACCGGATGCCTTCTTCTTCACGGGCATACCCATTGGCACTGGATAAAAAAGCGGCAGCTTACCGTGTCATGTATCAAGATTTACAAATGCTTAATATAGAATAAATATGAAACCTCTTTTTTTGCAATATCCTGCATGCAGTACTTGCCAAAAAGCCAAAAAGTGGCTGACGGAAAACAAAATTGAGTATACCAACCGCCTTATAGTGGAAGATAATCCCACGACAGAGGAGTTGAAAGCCTGGATTCCATTGAGCGGACTACCCGTTAAGAAGTTTTTCAACACCAGCGGAGTAGTATATAAAGAGCTGAAGCTCAGCAGCAAGCTCCCGACAATGACCGAAGAAGAACAGATCGCCCTTTTGGCCACTAACGGCAAACTGGTGAAACGGCCATTAGTAGTAACAGACCATTTCGTATTGGTAGGCTTCAAACCCGAAGAATGGGAAAAATTAAAATAATTAGCAACTTCTTTGCATAAAAGCTTGCCAATTCAGAAGTTTATTCTACCTTTGCAGCCGCAAACACGGGAGTAGCTCAGTTGGTAGAGCACCGGTCTCCAAAACCGGGTGTCGGGAGTTCGAGCCTCTCCTCCCGTGCAAAAAAAATCCCGCTTAAGTCAGGTGACCTAAGCGGGATTTTCGTTTATCAGAAACGGATACTCACCTCTACCGGTTCATCACCAATAGTCCAGTCAGGTCCCTCTTCAATCAGACGAATGGCCTCTTTATCGGCCGAAGCACAAAGTCCCTTTTTAACACTAATGGATTCCGGACGTCCATCCTTATCTACCCGGAAAGTAAGAATCACTTTTCCCTTGGCACGTGCACACTCTTTGTCGGAAGGATGCACCAGATTCTCTTTCAGATACCTCCGAAAAGCTTTTCGCCCTATAGACGGTTGCGGTGTACCTGACATCTTTAAGCTCGTTATAGCACCTGTAACGCTACTCTTCGGCTGCGAACCGTATCCTACCACTACAACCTCGTCAAGTGTAGCATCATCTACGTTCATAGCTATCAATAAATCTTTAGTCGTATCAACAGGAAGGACAACAGATTCATAACCGATATAATCGACTGAAAGTTCCCGATTCCCATCTGTCTTTAAAGTAAAATCACCATTTTCATCTGAGATAGTCCCCTGATTAGTCCCTTTCACCCTGACTGTGGCACCAACAAGAGGTTCACCACTGGGATCGGTCACTTTACCACGCACCTTACCAACAACAGCCACTTTAGCGTTAAAACTACTATCATTAGCCACCGAAGCTCTCATAACCATTTTTTTGTCCATAGCCGAAGGTTCGTCGTCAATGGTGGCTTCCAGCGCTTCTTCCATCAACTCCTGAGTCATTACTTGAGGAACCTCAGATGAAGGTGCAAGCATTTTTTTCTTCTTATTCTCTGAAATCAATTTCTTCGACGGGCCTGCCGAATCCTTTATTACCGCCTCAGCCAACTCATCTTTCTTCTCTTCCTCATATACCGACAAGGATTTCGGATGAACCGCTTGTTCCATTGCCATCCGTGCTTCATCCGACAAAGGTTTCTCCTGAAAAAGGAAATAAGAGCCGATACAAACTCCAATCAGCAGGCTGGCGGCGATACTCCAGACCACAGCATGGTTACGCTTTCGCACAGCACGGGCTCTAATCCGACGGCGCAACTCCTCAATCTGTTCGTCGGCTCCATTCCCTACACGGCTGTAACCTTCGAGCGCGTCGGCCAGAAAAGGATCACGCATAGCCTCTTTCTCCAGCCGATGCGCCTCTTTTCCTTTGCGGGCTCCCCGTATGTAGTCTAATAGTTTCATTCCTTAAGCTGATTTTTAATACAAATCTTCAAATTACGTTTTCCGTTCTGGATATAGCTCTTTACGTTATTCAGCGTAAAACCGGTTTGCGCAACTATATCGGCATAAGACATTTCTTCTATAAAGAAATGCCGTATGCTGACGCGTTGGGGTTCAGAAAGTTTCTTTAGACAATGATGCAAAGCTTCCAATTGGTCCGCATTACTTTCCTCTTCACATAAAAGATGCAAAAATTCATCGGATTCCACAATATGAACAGTATAATCCAATGAAATCTCTTTAGAGTCTTTCCGTAATATTTGCAAGCAATGATTCTTTACTACCCGGTATATCCAGGTCCGGAAAGTTTTTATTTCATAATGGGTGACTTTAGGAAGCAAATCTTCAAAAAGTTCCATCACCGCATCCTGAGCCCGGGCTTCATCTTTGAGATACTTCAGACACACGCCATACAACAACGGAATATAACGGTTATAAAGTTCACCGAAATACTCTGTTTCACCGGACTTCATATAATGCTGCAATAGTTCCTCGTCCGTCTGTTCCGATATGTTTCTTCTGAAAAACAGGATTTTTTTTTGCAAAGTTAAAAAAAAGAGGAATCTATTTATGGAATCTATAAGAGAATTGCATCTATTGAGTAAAACAAGGAATCAAATTTATCCACTTAAAACAATAAAAGTATGAAAACGAATCAATTCAGAGCTTTGATGCTTATACTGCTAATGACAGTAATTTCATGGGGAGCAGTCAGTGCACAGCCTTTCATAGTAAAAGGTATAGTTACAGACGCTGAAAGCGGAGAAGCGGTGGCCGGTTGCTCCGTTGTAATAAACGGTACACAGAACGGAACCATTACCGGCACAGACGGTACCTATTCCATTCGTGCAAACAAAGGAGCAACCTTAGTATTCTCTTTCATAGGATATCGCACTCAAAAAATAAAAGTGACTTCTGCCCGTTTAGATGTCGCCTTGGAAACGGATACACAACAGTTGGAAGAATGCGTAGTGATAGGTTATGGGGTAGAAACACAAAAAATGATTTGCGGTGCTACCCCCATCGCAATGAACCACAGCCTGTTATACAACGTAGGGATGTCTGCCGAAGAATATAAAGCAATACAGGAAAATGGATTTAAGAAAGTGTGGGATAATCCGCTATCTACTTTCTCGATCGATGTGGATGTAGCTTCATATAGCAATATGCGCCGATTCCTTAATAAAGGAGAGCTACCTCCGGCTGATGCCATCCGTACAGAAGAATTAATAAACTACTTCTCTTACAATTATGCACAACCAACAGGGAACGATCCGGTAAGAATCACATCAGAAATAGGTACTTGTCCTTGGAACGAACAGCATCGGTTAGTCCGCATCGGATTGAAAGCAAAAGAAATTCCTACCGAAAACTTACCTGCTTCGAACCTAATCTTCCTGATCGACGTATCCGGTTCGATGTATGGTCCCGAACGTCTGGATCTGGTAAAATCATCATTAAAGTTATTAGTTAACAATCTGAGAGATAAAGATAAAGTAGCAATCGTGGTGTATTCGGGCACTGCCGGAGAGAAACTGGCATCCACACCGGGAAGCGATAAACAGAAAATACGCGAAGCCATTGACGAACTGGAGGCAGGAGGCTCTACAGCGGGAGGAGAAGGAATTAAACTGGCTTATAAAATTGCCCGGAAAAACTTTATAACCGGTGGCAATAACCGCATCATCCTCTGTACCGATGGTGATTTCAATGTGGGCGTATCATCGGATCAGGAACTGGAGAAACTGATTGAGCAAAAACGTAAGAGCGGTGTATTCCTCACCGTATTAGGATATGGGATGGGAAACTATAAAGACAGCAAGATGCAGACTCTTGCCGAAAAGGGAAACGGCAATCATGCCTATATCGACAATCTGCAAGAAGCCAACCGGGTATTGGTGAACGAGTTCGGAGCAACTTTACATACGGTCGCCAAAGACGTAAAACTACAAGTGGAGTTTAACCCGACACAGGTACAAGCCTATCGGTTGATTGGCTATGAAAGTCGTTTGCTGGCAGATGAAGACTTCAACAACGACACAAAAGATGCAGGAGAAATGGGAGCCGGACATACAGTCACAGCTTTCTATGAAGTGATTCCTGTAGGGGTAAAAAGTGATTTTACCGGAAAAGTGGACGATTTGAAATATCAGAAGAAACAAAAGACTGCCACCTCTGTCAACGACTCTAATGAATTACTAACCGTCAAACTACGCTACAAAACACCGGACGGCAATACCAGCAAAAAGATAGAACAGGCGTTGACTGACTCTAAAAACAACCGGGTTTCCGCCGATTTTCGTTTCGCAGCCGCAGTAGCCATGTTCGGACAACTGCTGAGAGATTCTGAATTCAAGGGAAATGCCAATTATGACAAAGTGATTTCTTTGGCAAAGACCGGCTTGGAAAACGACGAAAAGGGATATAAAAGAGAATTTATACGGCTCGCAGAAACTGCCAAAGGTATCTGATACTGTGGAAGTTTTCCACGTTATCCACACCCCAAAACCCCAATTTCCACAGATTGAGGTTTAGACCCTTGAATATAACAATCTAATAATCAGAAGAATAATACATATGCCTTTATTCTGGCACACCGCTTGCACTACTATTATCGTAAGCAAACGGCTTACAGAAAAACAAACCTCATTTATTAACTCAAAACTTACAATTATGAAAAAGGTATTAGTAGCAATAGCATTGGTTATGGGATTAGGTAGCTCAGTAGCATTCGCACAGAACGTAGAAAACGCTAACGCAGTAGTAACGACTGCACAGGCTCCACAAGACGAGTATACAAAGATTGAAGTAAAAGATCTCCCTGCAGCAGTAACCGAAGCCCTCGGAAAAGCTTATCCTGAATCGACTATCAAAGAAGCATCAGTAACAGCTAAAGAAGACGGCAAACTCTACAAAGTAGTCGTTACACAGAAAGACGGTACAGAGACAACTGTAGTAATGAACGAAAAAGGTGAAGAAGTAAAATAAAAAAGATGCATCTTTAAAGGGCAAAAAGCACTGTTTCATTTTTGGAGCAGTGCTTTTTTATGAATAGATGTACTCCGGAAACATTTAAATCAGCTCGTAACTGCTACTCTGAATTGGCATATCAAGATTATGGAGTACCTTTTCTAACAAAATACCTTCACGGTTATCATACTCATAACCGAAAGTGGCACGAATTCCCTGCAGGATAAACTGGGTAGCACGATCCAAAGCAATGGGAAGGCTGTCTCCCTGAAGCAAAGCTCCGGTAATGACACTCGTAAATGTATCTCCCGTACCCGGATAATGGGCAGGCAGATAAGGGCAAGTGATTTTCCAATAGCGATTTCCTGTCCGGTTATAAGCATAAACCGAAGTTTTGTGAGGTTCATCCAACACAGGCACACTGGTTATGATCACCACCTCAGGCCCTTTTTCCGACAGGCTATGCAGATAATCCTTTAATTCCTGATCGGTATTGGTCTCTTTATACGGACGGCCGAGCAGATAGAAAAGTTCCGTCAGATTGGGGGTTATCACATCGGCATGTGTGATTAACTGCTGCATCTCTGCCACCATCGCTTCATCAAAATTTGAATAGAGTTTACCATTGTCTCCCAAGACAGGATCTATCACCGTCAAGCTATCTTTCCGGCGAAAATCACGGATAAAGTCAGATACAATCTGAATCTGCCTGGGTGATCCTAAATAACCGGTATAGATAGCATCGAACTCCACCTCCAAACGTTTCCACTCGGCAATAATACGAGGCATTTCATCCGTCAGATCAAGAAAAGTGAAATGCGGATATTGTGTGTGATTAGAAAGGATGGCCGTAGGCAACGGACATACCTGAAACCCCATAGACGACAGAATAGGAATTACGACTGTCAGAGAAACCCTTCCCATACCGGAAAGGTCGTGAATGGCAGCCACTTTCTTTACTTTATTTGCAAACATATATTTGTACAAGAGGATATTGCAGAAATCTGTTTCACCACAGATAAACATTCCCTCATCACTTCAATATTACCAATACATCTCTCGCACCGTGCGCTCCCATCACTAACGCTTGCTCTATATCAGCAGTTTTTGAAGGGCCGGAGATAAATGTACCAAATTTATATTTTTCATCTTTTATCAGCTCGTAAGCCTGATGCATATTGCTCACAATACGGTTCTTGTCCAAAACAATCACCAGTTTTTCGGCTATAAAATAGAGCGCTTTGTACTTCACCGTTTTGGGAATCCAGACAGCTGCATTCTCGGCTACCCCAATTTCGCCTTTAACAACAGCTATATCGGTTCCATCCAGATCTTGTGCGCGAGTCAGCAAATCAGGATTGAATGTAGCGCAGGTGATTTCCCCCAGATCGGAAGCAATACTGGCAGCATCAGGGTAAGTACGACGGATGACAGCATTGATATCTTCTCCCTCCCCCAATACAATAGCTTCACCTCCGACAGCAAAACTCATCTCGCAGAATTTGGCAACCACATCCGGATAAGTAGTGGTTTTGATTTGCCAGTCAGGGTATTCATAACGGTTCTTCGTATTTTTACGGATACTCGCCAATATCTCTTCTTTACTACTCATTTGTTTTCCTCCTTTCCTTGCACTTTATTTTTCTTCCACATCTCGTTGAACGATTCGCTGGCAAACTCAGGCAGTTCGCGACCCTTACCCCAAGCATCCAAGTCATTGTATTTGATAAAACGCGGCAAATGGTTAACTGCCGGAGCAGCCCAAAGAGCCGCATTGAATAGAGCCGGATGGTCCATCAATACTTTCATGCCACCGGACATTATTTTTTTACCCGTATTAGCTTTTCCAATCTTATCCAGATCCTGCCGCCATTTATAAATCTGTTCAGCCAGGTCTACCTTTGCCGGACAAACATCCGAACAAGACATACACAGCGAACAGGCTGACAGGTTATCATAATACTTTTCCGGATCATGTGCCATACCCAGATTGATACCGATAGGACCGGGAATAAAGTAGGTGTAGGAATATCCCCCGCTCCGACGATACACCGGACAAGTATTCATACAAGCACCGCATCGGATGCAATTCAAAGTCTTGATATGATCGGGATGGGCAAGCAAAGCGCTTCGTCCGTTATCTACAATGATAATATGATATTCGCCTCCTTCACGGGGATTGCGATATTGAGAGGTATAGGTAGTGATAGGTTGCCCTGTTGCCGAACGCGCCAACAAACGGGTAAACACTCCCAAAGCCTCCATATCCGGCACGATCTTCTCCATACCGAAAGCAGCAATATTCAGTGTCGGGCACGATGTCCCCATATCAGCATTTCCTTCATTCGTGCAAACCACTATATCTCCAGTGGATGCTACGGCAAAGTTGGCTCCCGTCATAGCAGCTTCCGCATTCAGAAAGATGTTCCGCAAGCTTTTTCGGGCGGCATGGGTCAGATAAGTAGGATCAAAATTACCTTTCTCCGTTCCCATTTCCTTTTCAAACAGCTCTCCCACCTGTTCACGCTTGATGTGAATAGCCGGAAGCACAATATGACTTGGCGCCAGATTCATCAACTGAAGAATACGCTCTCCGAGATCGGACTCCACAACGTCTATTCCTTTCTCTATCAGGAACGGGTTTAGTTCACACTCTTCCGCCAACATCGATTTGCTTTTCACAAAATGTTTCACTCCATGACTGCTCAATATTTCATAAACAATGGCACGATACTCTTCCGCATCCTTTGCCCAATGAACGATGGCTCCGTTGGCTGTGGCGTTTTTCTCAAATTCCAGCAAGAGTTCCTCAAGGTGGCTGTTGGAATAAAGTTTCAACGCACATGCCTTGTCACGCAATTCTTCCCACTCGGGTACTTCCTTGCTCATCTTGTCTCTTTTGGCACGGACCATCCAAAGGGTCTCATTGTGCCATGCTGCCATCACCGGATTTTCCAGAAACTTCTCGGCAGCTTTTGCATGCTTGGTACTCATAATTGTGATGCTAATATTTCTACAACATGAATAATTCGGATAGGCAGGTGTTCACGCTCAATGATACCCTGCATATGCATCAGACAGGAGCTATCGGCTCCGGTTATGTATTCGGCACCAGTCTCCATGTGATGCCGTATCTTATCACGTCCCATGCAGACGGATACAGCCTGCTCTTCGACTGCAAACATACCGCCGAAACCACAACATTCGTCCACGTGGCTGGGTTCAAACACTTCAATCCCCTCGACCATCTGGAGCAAATCGCGCAATTTATTGAAATAAGGTATGTTCAATTCACTCGGAGCAGATAGAAAAAGTTCACGTACACCGTGACAGCTGTTATGAATACTGACTTTATGGGGAAAACGAGCAGGGATTTTCGTAGGTTTTATCACATCGTGAATAAAGGCACAGAGGTCGTAAATCTTATCTGCACTCTGGCATTGATGACCCTCTTTAGCCAAAATACCGGGATGGTTTTCTTTCACAAAAGCCACACAACTGGCAGACGGGCCTACAATGTAATCATACTTCTGAAATAAATCATTGAAACGGATAGCCATCTTTAAAGATTCATCTTGAAAACCGGCGTTTGCCATGGGCTGTCCGCAACAAGTCTGATCAAGAGGATAATCGACATCCACCCCTAAGCTCTTCAGTAATTTATATGATGCCACCCCTACCTGCGGATAGATGGCATTGATATAACAGGGGATAAACAAACCTACTTTCATAATATATCATTAATTAGTTACAAGTCACGAGTCATAAGCCACGAGTTATCAACAATGAAATACGTACGGGGACAGCAAAGCCACTCATAATGCACAGCTTATGACATGCAGCCCTCGTATCAGCTTCCGTAGCTCACAAAATATTTATCAGTTTGTGCGTTTGCAGGCTAAGTCTCCATCTGGGATGTCGCATCACGCAATCCACCGTTTCCGCGGTGTTATTACAAGAACAAGGCTGAAGGAAGAAATGTTCGGCAGGAAGCTGTTCATAAACGTCAATATTTTGTCCTTCGTAAACAACTTTAACTTCATCCATCCGGTTTAAAGCTAATTTGACACCCTGCTTAGGCGAACAGGTCACCCAGTCGATAGCAGCAGGCAAAGGTTTCGTTCCATTGGTTTCGATACACACATACTTGCCCGCCCCGTGCAACAAATCGATAAAGGCATCGTCAATCCAAAGTGAAGGCTCCCCCCCGGTAAGAATCACCATGACAGCCGGATACTTCTTTACTTCATTTACAATTTCTTCGTCTGTCATCATTTCACCGGTTTCATGCCGGGTATCACAAAAGTCACACTTCAGATTACAGCCTGAGAAACGTATGAAAACAGCAGGGGTACCTGTATGATACCCCTCTCCCTGTAAACTATAAAAAATCTCGTTAATCTTTCTCATAAATCACCGTATTTGCTTCCGACTCCTGTACCTCTACCTTATAACACTGTGGAATCTGCTTGCATACCCAACGGGCAATATTTTCCGCCGTGGGATTAAAAGGAAGTACTTCATTCAGATTCTGGTGATCCAGTTTTTCCTTGACGGTCTGTTTTATCTGGGTAAAATCCACTACCATTCCATCCGAGTTGAGCCGTTCTGAACGGCAATAGACAGTGATAATCCAGTTGTGACCGTGAAGAGTGGCGCATTTACTCCGGTACGGAAGAATCAGCTTATGTGCAGCCGATATTTCCATTCGTTTAATTACTGTAAACATCGTTATATGTATTATTAATGGTTACTACACCTAATGTCACCTCGGTGCGGCTACAAAGATAATACAAAAGATAGTTTTCATTCAGCGAGAAAAGTTATTTTTCCTATTTTTGCGGAATGAAAACGATCTGTATTATATTAGGTACTCTTTCGCTGGGACTTGGCATTCTCGGTATTTTCCTGCCATTGTTACCCACTACTCCTTTCTTGCTGCTCACTGCCGCCCTCTACTTCAAAGGATCTCCGCGCCTATACCAATGGCTGCTGAATCACAAATATTTCGGTACCTATATACGTAACTTCCGTGAAAATAAGGCAATCCCTTTACGCGCTAAAATCATCTCACTCCTGCTAATGTGGGGCACGATGCTCTATTGCATTTTTTTCCTGATTCCGTTGGTTTGGGTCAAAGTACTCCTCTTCCTGATAGCCGTAGGAGTGACTTATCATATACTTTCTTTCAAAACATTGAAGAAGTGAGACAATCCCGCACGAGCATCTTCCAGCCGGTCTTGCCAATGCTTCACAGAATTCTGCCCGATCACATCCGAAACATATTTCACCGAAATAAAAGGAATCTCCTTAGCCCTGCACACAAAGGCCTGTGCATAGGCTTCCATATCTACCACATCTCCTTCAATATCCGTCAGTTCGGTCAGGAAGCTATCACCGGTATTGCAAGTTGCCGATTCGGTCCAGTGCCGGCAAAAGCCTCTGGCGGCAAGCAACTCTGACGAATCAATGTGGCACTCCATTCCTAATCCGGACATTTTATGCATATCCCGATCGACAAAATGACGGCAGACAAAGACATCCCCCACCTGATGGTTAATCGTTCCGGCTGTTCCCTGATTGATCACAATATCCGGCTTCACCTGCTGAATGGCTTCCGCCAAATGAAAAGCCGCTTTCACTTTTCCAATGCCTGTCCGTACATAATATACCTCCACATCGGGCCACTTGATTTCTGTAAATTCGCCTTGTACGGCATAAGTCACTAATATCTTCAACATAAATATTATCTTTAATTTTATACATTCTATATCGAATGCAAAAGTAGTCAATTAAAGACAATTTGACCAGATATTATCTTTAAATGGTCAGATTCTGCACATATCCGCCCTGTTTTCTTCCTATCTTTGCCTGAAACTTAAAGCACAAAATATCATGATTCAAAACTCTATCTCCGACAATCGTATTGTCTGGCTCGACGTCATCCGTTGCGTTGCAATGATAATGGTCATAGGCGTTCATTGCATCGATCCTTTTTACATTTCACCCACGATGCGGGCAATCCCCGAATACACGCACTGGGCAGCAATTTACGGTTCACTCCTCCGCCCGTCGGTTCCCTTGTTTGTTATGATGACCGGGCTACTTCTGCTCCCTGTGAAAAAACAGCCATTAGGTCAGTTCTACAAAAAACGCATATATCGTGTTTTGTTTCCCTTCCTTATCTGGTCGGTGTTATATAGTCTGTTTCCCTGGTTTACGGGAGTACTCGGGTTGCCGAAAGAAATTATCGGGGACTTCTTCTGTTATACGCAAGGACAAGAATCACAAAGCCTGATAGATTCTCTGAAGGATGTAGCCATGATTCCGTTCAATTTCAGCCATAAAGAGAACCACATGTGGTACATCTACCTACTCATCGGCCTGTATCTCTATATGCCATTCTTCTCGGCATGGATAGACAATGCTGATCAAAAGACCAAACGAACATTTCTCCTGATATGGATTATTTCACTCTTCATTCCTTATCTAAAGGAGTATGTTGCCAATTGTTTGTTCGACAGAAGCGGTTATGTATTCGGTACTGATACATGGAATGAATTCGGACTCTTCTACTATTTTGCCGGATTCAATGGATATTTATTACTGGGACATTACGTCAAGAAGGGTAACAACTGGAGTCTGATGAAAACATTCACTCTTTGCATACTCATGTTTGCCGTCGGATATTATGTCACTTATACAGGTTTCAGCACCACAGCAGCCAATCCTGACGCAACAGAAACGGAAATGGAACTCTTCTTTACCTTCTGTAGCCCCAACGTATTGTTAATGACCTTAGCCACCTTCTTACTGCTACAAAAAGTAGTCATCACCAACCAGACTGTCATAAAAGCACTGGCCAACATGACCAAATGCGGTTTCGGCATCTATATGGTTCACTACTTCGTCGTAGGTCCTTTTTTCCTTCTAATAGGACCCTCGTCGTTACCTATCCCTCTACAGGTTCCACTGATGGCTATCTGTATATTCCTCTGCAGCTGGGCATTCACTGCGTTCATTTATAAACTTATGCCCCAAAAAGCTGTCTGGTTTATGGGATAAGACCAATAATTTACGTGTAAGGTGGAAAGAGTTTAAGAACTCTTCGCACCTTACACGTAAGTCATTGATAGGAGACTACAGTTACAAGAATGTACCCGGTCCCAATATATCATTCATATAACTCACATTACGGGTACGCAGCAATGCCCCGTTCGGACTATAAAACAGCTGATATTGAATGTCTACATTTTGTTGCCCTACCTTGATGACAATAATCGGTTGCCATTTGGGAAACTCGACATAAGTAACATCTTCCACCTGCCAGCCGGAATAAGGACCGGAAGCAAACGCATTATATACCGTAGCAGAAAGTTCATCGGTATCCCCCCACTCCGTCTGGGTCATCTGCCATTGTCCCTGCGCATTGAACCAGACATTCTTTTCATAACCATTCATCATGAAATCGGCACAATAGTAACCGCTGTCCTGTGACCAGGCGATACCATCAGCTTTGGGATACATTTTTTTCAAAGCCGCCTGCGCCTTGGCAGGAGCATTATCTGCCCAAACAGACATGACAACCATCAACAGAGTCATTAACAAGCTGAATCTCAATTTTATCATAGCTAAAGCATTTTAATCGGATGAATACTTTTCGCTAACTAACAACTTACAAGGTTGCTTTGTTTCAGGCTGCCACAACTACACTGTCAGATGACAGAAGTGAGGTTTCCAATCGTATCCTTCACACGCTTCACAGTTGTCACATTCCGCTCATACTCGCTGATATGAACAGTTCCTCCCATAGATACAGCCTCGTTCTTGTATGCCATTCCGCTTTTGATACTCTCCCGTGCGGAGAAATGGAATTCCTGAATACCGGTCTCTTTTGCAATCCGGCAGATATTCTTTTCGTTCACCCCACAACCTGCAAGGAGAATGATTCTGCCCTTCGCCCTTTCACGGAGTTCCTTCAACAAAGGTATGCCAAGTTCAGCCGTTGCCTGTTGCCCCGAAGTCAGAATACGGTCACATCCCAGGTTAATTATCTGCTCCAAAGCCTTAGATGCATCACGGCACACATCGAATGCCCGGTGGAAAGTGACGGACAAACCTTCAGAAGCTTCCATCAACTGTTCCATCACCGGCACATCTATCTCTCCGTTTGCTGTCAGGCATCCAAACACCACCCCATCAGCTCCAAGTCGACGAGCCATTTCAATATCCTTCAACATAGTCTTTATTTCGATGGGAGAATAAAGAAAATCTCCTCCACGCGGACGGATAATGACATGCAACCGTGTAGTTGTCAGCACCTCACGTGCCATCGCGATTTCGCCATACGAGGGAGTCGTTCCGCCCTCCGGGATGCCTGCACAAAGTTCCACGCGGTTTGCTCCACCTTCCTGTGCAGCAATGCAACTCTCTACGGAGTTGGTACAAACTTCAAATAGGTAGTTCTTCATATTTCATGAATATTAAAATAACTGTTTAACGAGGAATTAAAAAAGGGCGAATTGCTTCGCCCTTATCATAAACATTTTCTTTTTCAGTCTTTATTTTGCAAAGCTCACCGCACGTGTTTCGCGGATAACGGTTATCTTCACCTGTCCCGGGTAAGTCATCTCATCCTGAATCTTCTTCGCAATTTCACCCGACAGATTTTCCGTCTGCTTGTCGTCTATTTTGTCTGCCCCGACAATAACACGAAGCTCGCGTCCTGCCTGGATAGCATAAGTCTTGGTTACACCCGGATAAGACATAGCCAACTGTTCCAGATCGTTCAGACGCTTGATGTAAGCCTCAACAATTTCGCGGCGTGCACCCGGACGTGCTCCGGAGATGGCATCACACACCTGTACGATAGGCGCAAGCAGGCTGGTCATCTCTACTTCATCGTGGTGGGCACCGATAGCGTTACAAATATCCGGTTTTTCCTTGAATTTCTCAGCAAGTTTCATACCCAGCAAAGCGTGTGGCAATTCCGGTTCTTCATCGGGCACCTTACCAATATCATGCAACAATCCGGCACGTTTTGCTTTCTTCGGATTCAAGCCCAGTTCAGAGGCCATCACAGCACAAAGGTTGGCAGTCTCACGTGCATGCTGCAACAGGTTCTGTCCATAAGATGAACGATATTTCATCTTACCGATGATTCGAATCAGTTCCGGATGCAATCCGTGGATACCTAAGTCGATAGTAGTACGTTTACCTGTTTCAATAATTTCTTCTTCCACTTGTTTACGCACTTTGGCAACCACCTCTTCGATGCGTGCCGGGTGAATACGTCCGTCAGTAACCAACTGGTGCAATGCCAGACGGGCTATTTCACGACGAACGGGGTCGAATGCGGAAAGAACAATTGCTTCAGGAGTATCGTCTACTACGATTTCAACTCCGGTAGCAGCTTCAAGAGCACGGATATTACGGCCTTCACGTCCGATGATACGTCCCTTGATTTCATCCGATTCAATATGGAATACAGTTACAGAATTCTCGATGGCAGTTTCCGTAGCCACACGTTGTATCGACTGTATCACGATGCGTTTAGCCTCTTTACTTGCAGTCAGTTTGGCATCGTCCATGATATCATTGATATAAGACTGCGCCTGAGTCTTTGCCTCTTCTTTCAACGACTCTACCAAGCGTTCTTTTGCCTCTTCGGCCGACAAACCGGAAAGTGCTTCCAGTTTTTCAATTTCCTGATGCTGGAGTTTGTCCAGTTCCTCTTTCTTTTTATCCACGATTCCCAACTGTGCTTCCAGATTCTCTCTGACAGCATCGGCTTCGGCTCTTTTACGCTGAATCTCTTCCTGACGCTGGCTCAGCACCATTTCACGTTGTTTCAGCTTATTTTCGGCCTGTTGGATCTTTTGGTTACGCAGGGCTACCTCCTTCTCCAAATCTGCTTTCTTATTGAGAAACTTCTCTTTTACTTCCAGCAGTTTGTTCTTCTTAATCACTTCTGCTTCTGTCTCTGCTTCTTTCAGGACATTATCATATTTGGCCTTCAGTCCGTATTTAAACAATACGTACGATAAGATTCCTCCTACGATGAAGCATGCAATGGATGCTACTATTGTTACTAACATTGTAATTTAATTTAAATATAAATAAAAACGCACTGCCAAATACTCGAAAGCTTCTTCTTCCGGGCATCTTTAGCAGTGCGTGGATTTTCTTTTATAAAAATGGAAACAGTTATTCCTCGTTCCTGAAATACTCTTCCAGCATTTCTGTAAGTTCTTCTATCTTGGCCGTATACGGTTGGGTGTCATTACGTTGCAGCAGATGCAGCTTTTCCAGTGAAAACTGATATGCCACCATAGCTATAATCTTTTCCGGAGCTATGTTCCTGTAGTGCTCCCGATACGCATTGAGCCTGATATTTACCTGCTTTGCCGCTTCTCTTACGGTCTCTTCCTCGTCACGATTGATGGTGAGGGGATAATAAGAATCTGCTATTTGCAGGTTTATTTTTATTTTATCGTTCATACATCCTTTTTTATGTTATTCATTCAACAAAGCGATGCATTTATCGACTTCACGCACTAATTTAGACAATCGCAGCTTCGTCTCTTTTACGTCGCTGCCGTTAAGGCTGATTGCCGTAGCTGTTTTTAGGTCTGTGTAGTTTGATTCTAACGCTTTGTATTCAGCTTTCACCTTTTCGAGTTCGGCCTTCTCATCTTCGAGAAGTTGCTTTAACTCAGCATTTTCGCGCTTTAATTCATCATGCAGATAGATTAAATGCCGCAGCCTTGCTTCAAAGGTACTTAATAGCTTCTTTTCTTCTTCTGTCATCACTACACCAAAATTGTACACAAAAATACGATTAACTCTGATATTACAAAAACTTTTCGGCGGAAAATAGTCATTTATAGTGAAAATAGTTGTCCGGGGCAACTTTTATTTATTTTTTTTAGCTATATGTCTTCTATTACAAGGATATTTATTTTCTACACACAAACGTTCATTTATAGAAAAGAATATGGGTATAAGTACAATTATTCAGAATCATCATCTCGTTTGTAATAAATATGCAGAAAGAAGAGAAAAAGCTGGATACATTTTCATCTTTTTGTGCCTTTTTGTTATTAATTTAATAGAATTTATATCAAATAGACTACGATTCCGAAGTTTTATTCCTACATTTGCGGGCAAATGATAACCTTTATAAAAACGCATAATCATGGCTAAAATAACCAAAGAAGCCGCTTTGCTCTATCACTCACAGGGCAAACCCGGTAAAATTGAGGTAGTACCTACCAAACCCTACAGTACACAAACCGACTTATCTCTCGCTTACTCTCCCGGTGTGGCAGAACCATGCCTCGAAATAGAAAAGAACCCACAGGATGCTTATAAATATACAGCCAAAGGTAATCTGGTAGCCGTAATCTCAAACGGTACAGCAGTTTTGGGATTGGGCGACATCGGCGCCTTAAGCGGTAAACCGGTAATGGAAGGTAAAGGTTTACTTTTCAAAATCTATGCAGGTATCGATGTGTTCGACATCGAAGTCAACGAAAAAGATCCTGATAAATTTATCGAAGCTGTAAAAGCCATCGCTCCTACTTTCGGAGGTATCAACCTGGAAGATATCAAAGCACCCGAATGTTTTGAGATAGAACGCCGCCTGAAAGAAGAGCTTGACATCCCTGTGATGCATGACGACCAACACGGAACGGCCATCATCTCGAGTGCCGGACTGGTAAACGCCTTGCAAGTGGCCGGTAAGAAGATAGAAGATGTGAAAATCGTTGTCAATGGTGCAGGTGCTTCCGCCGTATCGTGCACGAAGCTCTACGTATCATTGGGCGCCCGCCTCGAAAATATCGTCATGCTCGACAGCAAAGGCGTTATCAGCAAGGCACGCACCGACTTGAACGAACAGAAACGTTATTTCGCAACCGACCGTACCGACATTCATACACTGGCCGAAGCAATCAAGGGAGCAGACGTATTCCTCGGCCTGTCAAAAGGAAATGTATTATCCCAGGATATGGTGCGCAGCATGGCCTCCTCGCCCATCGTGTTCGCTTTGGCAAACCCCACACCCGAGATTTCATATGAAGACGCCATGGCTGCCCGCCCCGACGTGTTGATGGCAACCGGACGTTCGGACTATCCGAACCAGATTAATAATGTAATCGGTTTCCCGTATATCTTCCGCGGAGCGCTCGACACTCAGGCAAAAGCAATCAACGAAGAGATGAAGATTGCCGCCGTACACGCCATTGCCAATCTGGCCAAACAACCCGTGCCCGATGTGGTGAACGAAGCTTACCATGTGAACAACTTCACTTTCGGTCCGGAATACTTTATCCCGAAACCGGTAGATCCGCGTCTGATTACGGAAGTATCTATCGCCGTGGCCCGTGCCGCTATGGAGAGTGGTGTGGCCCGCAAGAATATCGAGAACTGGGATGAATATAAAACGCATCTCCGCGAATTGATGGGACAGGAATCCCAGTTGACCCGCCAGCTCTACGATACCGCCCGCCGCAACCCGCAACGTGTGGTATTTGCCGAAGGCGGACACCCCAACATGCTGAAAGCCGCTGTCGAAGCTAAATCGGAAGGAATCTGCCACCCTATTATATTAGGTAACGAAGAACGCATCGAGAAACTGGCCAAGGAACTCGACCTGAGCCTGGACGGAATCGAAATCATCAACCTTCGCCACGACCGTGAGGCAGAACGACGCGAACGTTATGCCCACATTCTCTCTCAGAAACGTGCCCGCGAAGGCGCTACATACGAAGAGGCCAACGACAAGATGTTCGAGCGCAACTACTTCGGTATGATGATGGTTGAAACCGGAGACGCGGATGCTTTCATCACCGGATTATACACCAAATACAGCAATACCATCAAAGTAGCAAAAGAAGTTATCGGCATCCGTCCGGAATACAAGCATTTCGGAACCATGCATATCCTGAATTCCAAAAAGGGAACTTACTTTCTGGCTGACACTTTAATCAACCGCCATCCGGATACTTCCACTCTGATAGATATAGCCAAGCTGGCCGATCAAACTGTCAGATTCTTCAATCATACCCCGGTGATCTCCATGCTGAGCTATTCTAACTTCGGTTCCGACCAGGCAGGAAGCCCGCTGAAGGTACACGAAGCAGTAGCTTATATGCAGAAAGAATATCCCGAACTGGCTATTGACGGTGAAATGCAGGTGAACTTTGCCATGAACCGCGAACTCCGTGACTCCAAGTACCCCTTCACCCGCCTCAACGGAAAGGATGTGAATACATTGGTATTCCCCAACCTAAGCTCTGCCAATGCAGGATATCAGTTGTTGCAAGCCATGGACCCGGATACCGAATTTATCGGCCCGATCCAAATGGGGCTGAACAAACCGATCCATTTTACAGATATCGAAAGCTCGGTACGCGACATCGTGAACATCACCGCCGTGGCTGTTATCGACGCTATTGTAGAAAAGAAAAAAGCTAATAAATGAAACGTCCTTTATCCAAATCACAAATAGTTTGTATCATTCTGCTTTGGGTGGCGCTTTGTTACATAGTATTGGTATACGCCGAACGTATTGACGGTCCTACCATACTTATGCTTATCATTTCGGCAGCATTAGTCTTTATTCCCGTCTACAAATCACTTAAAAAGAATAAATAATATCTTTTTATTCCTTTTTTGCGGCATAAAATATCAATTTTGATGTTTTATGCCGTTTTTCTTTATAAAATGCTTGTTAGTTCGATTTTTATGTTTACTTTTGCAACGTCATCAACAGAGAGACGATAGAATTTAAAAACAATCATATTAAAAGAAAAAAGAATTATGAATGCAGCTAAGGTATTAGAAGATTTGAAGAGAAGGTTCCCCAACGAACCGGAGTATCATCAGGCAGTAGAAGAAGTTCTTTCTACGATTGAAGAAGAATACAACCAACATCCTGAATTCGACAAAGCCAATCTGATTGAACGTCTTTGCATTCCAGACAGAGTATACCAGTTCCGTGTGACTTGGGTAGACGATAAAGGCAACGTGCAGACCAACATGGGTTACCGTGTTCAGCACAACAACGCCATCGGCCCGTACAAAGGAGGTATCCGCTTCCATGCTTCTGTAAACCTTGGTATTCTTAAATTCCTTGCTTTCGAACAAACCTTTAAAAACTCACTGACTACCCTGCCGATGGGTGGTGGTAAAGGTGGTTCGGACTTCTCTCCGCGCGGAAAGTCAAATGCCGAAGTAATGCGTTTCACTCAGGCCTTCATGCTTGAACTGTGGCGCCACATCGGTCCTGAAACCGACGTACCTGCCGGTGACATCGGTGTAGGTGGCCGCGAAGTAGGTTTCATGTTCGGTATGTACAAAAAGCTCTCTCACGAGTTCACCGGAACATTCACCGGTAAAGGTCGCGAGTTCGGCGGTTCACTGATCCGTCCGGAAGCTACAGGTTATGGTAACATCTACTTCCTGATGGAAATGTTGAAGACAAAAGGAACTGACCTGAAAGGTAAAGTTTGTCTGATCTCTGGTTCGGGTAACGTGGCTCAGTATACCGCCGAAAAAGTGTTGGAACTGGGCGGTAAAGTGGTTACCATGTCTGATTCCGATGGTTACATCTACGATCCGGACGGTATCGACCGCGCTAAACTGGACTACATCATGGAGCTGAAGAACCTCTACCGCGGACGCATCCGCGAATATGCCGAAACTTACGGATGTAAATACGTTGAAGGAGCCCGTCCCTGGGGTGAGAAAGGCGATATCGCATTGCCTTCGGCCACTCAGAACGAACTTAACGGTGACGATGCACGCAAACTGGTTGCCAACGGTGTCATGGCAGTATCCGAAGGTGCCAACATGCCTTCTACTCCGGAAGCTATCAAAGTGTTCCAGGATGCCAAGATCCTGTATGCTCCGGGTAAAGCAGCCAATGCGGGTGGTGTATCCGTTTCAGGATTGGAAATGACCCAGAACTCTATCAAACTGAGCTGGAGCTCTGAAGAGGTAGACGAAAAGCTGAAGAGCATCATGAAGAATATCCATGAAGCTTGCGTACAATACGGTACAGAACCGGACGGATACGTAAACTATGTGAAAGGTGCTAACGTGGCCGGATTTATGAAGGTTGCCAAAGCAATGATGGCACAGGGAATCTTATAATCAGCAAAGAATTCAATCATAATGTCATAGTAGAAGTCCCCGTATCTCTGTAACAGGAGTACGGGGATTTTCATTTCAAACTGTCAATGCAAGTGCTTGAAGAGAAAGAGCACAAAGATGGGATACTAAAAAATGTACTCAAGCTCCGGAACAGCAAAATAAAATATCTCCTTATTCAACATCACCTCCGCATTCCATTAATCGTTCAGCAACAAAAAAAATAATATTAACAGACTATTTAAACAGACAGTCCGGACAGTTTGCTATAAAAGAACTTATTGACATCAAAAAAATAAAAACAATCGTCCCAATCTTTCATAAAACGAAAAAGTAATCTCTTTTTTTAGTTCATTAAAAATTTGCTTGTTTGTTTTAAACCATTTACTTTTGGAATTTTAAAAACCAAAGCCTTATTTTTGAAAAAATCACAATCAGCCTTATATTCTACTAAATGATTTTAAATAACGAGCCTAAGAAGAAGAAATTTGAGCAGTTTTTCATTATGACTTACCCAAAAGTCAAAGCGTTTGCATGGAAATTGTTGAAATCAGAAGAAGATGCAGAAGATATTGCCCAAGATATATTCGCAAAATTATGGACCCATCCTGAGATTTGGGAAAACCAGGAAACTTGGAACAGCTACATTTACACTATGGTCCGCAATCATATTTATAACTTTCTAAAACATAAATCAATCGAACAGACCTATCAGGAGCAATATACAAAAGAGGATCTGTCTATATCCGAAGCCGACATTCACGATCAACTTTATGCCAGGGAAAGCGAACTTCTGATGAAACTCACGATTGCCAATATGCCCGAACAGAGAAGAAAGATCTTCCGGATGAGCCGCACACAAGAAAAAAGCAATCAGGAAATTGCCGATGAACTGAATATTTCAGTTCGTACGGTAGAGCGTCACATCTATTTGGCATTAATCGACTTAAAAAAAGTGCTCCTCACCCTATTTTTTTTCTACATCGGTTGAGTAATCAGCCACAACTAATTGTCTTATCTATATAAAGGCTATAAAAATGAAGAATTATATTCAGAGAATCATCCGTTTGTTTGCAGCTTCCGATCCCGACAAAAAAGTCACCGGAGAGATCCATCAATGGTTGCTCGACCAGGAACATACCGAGGAAAAGGAAACTGCCCTGCACGACTTATGGAACGAAACGGAAGGAAAGGTCGACCAGACCACCTGGGACTCTCTCGCATCAGTATATACCAAAGTCGGAGCCAACTCCGGAGGCAGACATCAGCCACGCATCCGTTTTGCATATTACGCGGCTGTCATAGCGTTGTTGATCGTGTCTGTTTCGGTTACTTTTCAAATGACCAAACAGCACTTCACCGAGACTCCCCTAATTGAGAACATAACACCGGACGGGCGCCTGAGCACCCTCCGGCTTCCGGACGGCAGTATAGTGGAAACTAACTCAGGCAGCATCCTCCTTTATCCTGAAAAGTTCAAAGGTGAAACCCGCACGGTTTACTTAATCGGTGAGGCCAACTTCAAAGTAAAGAAAAACACCGGCCAGCCTTTTATAGTCAGATCGGGCACCATGGCAGTGACAGCCTTGGGAACCGAGTTCAATGTCGCCGCTTATCCGGAAGAGAACGAAATGATTGCAACCCTGATTCATGGAAAAATAAAAGTGGAATGCGACAATGGAAAAGAGAGTTATATTGTCACTCCCGGACAACAGGTCACTTACCATAAGAGCACGGGAAAAAGCAAGCTCGCCGAAGCAAATATTGAAGACGTTACAGCCTGGCAAAAAGGGATGTACGTATTCAGAGGAGTTACTATGTCGGCAATCCTGAACGAACTGGAAAGACGCTACGCGGTCACCTTCCAGTATAACGCCAATTTATTTAATGATGATAAATTCAACTTCCGTTTCCGTGAGAAATCCACTTTAGAAGATATCCTGAATATCATGCAGGAAGTCGTGGGAGGATTCAACCATGAACTGAAGGGGAATATATGTTACATTAAACGGGATGCAAAAAAATAAAATGATTTAGTATATTTATTTGTTTAACCTTAAAAACAACTATTTAGCATGTAAAAAAGTATCCGGAAAGAGGCGGCCACCTAATTCCGGATATGAAATCTGAATTCTTAGCGTCAAAGCTTATGCTTTACTTTTTGGGAAATAAATATTATGATTTAACACTAAAATTCGTTCAAATCTATGAATTTTTATCGATTAAAGTCTATTTTTTTTATAATTTTTAGCTGTTTTATTCTACAAACAGCTGCCTTTGCTCAAAACAACGTAAAAATAACGATCAAAAAAAAGAATATCACGTTGCAGGAAGCATTGCGGGAAGTTGAGAAACAATCTGATTATCTGATTGCTTTCAACGAATCCAAACTTGAGAAAACCAAACGCGTTAACCTGAATATTAATGCTGAATCTCTGGATAAGACCCTGACTTCTATCCTGTCCGGAACGGGTCTTTCCTACAAAATCAAAGACAAATATATCATGATTATTCCGCAATCAAAAGTGGAAGTTGAAAGCAAAAAACTGTCGGGGATAGTGAAAGATGACAAAGGAGATCCCTTGATCGGAGTCAACGTCTCATTCAAAGGCAGCCCCACAGGAACCGTCACCGGTCTTGACGGACGATTTTCCATCCTGGCTGCCAAAGGAAATGTAATTGAATTCTCCTATGTGGGCTATACCACCAAATATATTACAGTGGGTGATGCTTCTTCACTGACTGTCGTATTGGACGAAGACGCCAAAGCGCTGGACGAGGTTGTCGTCACCGCACTGGGTATCAAACGTGCAGAAAAAGCGCTGAGTTACAGTGTTCAGCAGGTAAAGTCGGATGCTATCAACAGTGTGAAAGATGCCAACTTCGTAAACGGATTAACCGGAAAAGTAGCGGGTGTGTCCATCAACCGGAGCTCCTCGGGCATCGGCGGAGCAACCCGCGTAGTCATGCGCGGGGCCAAGTCCATTGTAGGAAACAATAATGTGCTCTATGTGGTGGACGGTATGCCCATCGGCAACCCCTCAAAAGGTGAAATCAATAATGATTACAGTACTCCGGGAGGAGGTGAAGGCATTTCCGATTTCAACCCGGAAGACATCGAGAGTTTATCGATACTGACAGGTCCCGCCGCTGCGGCCTTATATGGTTCATCGGCAGCCAACGGTGTTATCCTGATCAACACTAAAAAAGGTCAGGAAGGCAAACTGAAAATCTCAATCTCCAACAATACGGAGTTTATGACTCCTTACGTAATGCCGGAATTTCAGAATCAATACGGTAATGCAAAAGGATCCTATAAGAGTTGGGGTGAGATGTTGCAACAGCCTTCAACGTTCCGCCCGAAAGACTTCTTTAAGACAGGCGCCAATATCATGAATGCCGCCAATTTTTCAGTAGGAAACAAAAATAATCAAACGTTCGTATCGGTGGCAACCACGAATTCCACCGGCATCATCCCCAACAACGAATACTATCGTTATAACTTCACATTGCGCAACACTGCGAGTATGCTGAATAACAAACTCCATCTTGACCTGGGAGCCAGTTATGTTCTGCAGGGAGACCAGAACATGCTGTCGGCAGGACGTTACTTTAATCCGCTGGTACCTCTGTATCTCTTTCCGCGGGGTGAAGATTTTGAAGCGGTCAAAGTGTACGAACGATATGACACCAACCGCAAGTTCCCCATACAGGAATGGTCGTATGGTGACCAGGGCCTGAACCTGGAAAACCCGTACTGGATTGTGAACCGCGAAATGTTTGTTTCCAAAAAGAAACGTTATATGTTTTATGCCAACGTAAAATACGACATTCTGAGCTGGCTGAACATAGCAGGACGTATACGAGTGGATAACACCAACACCACATCCGAACGTAAACTGCATGCTTCGACAATCAAGCTGCATGCCCAGTCGGACAAGGGAGCATATAACCAAAGTATGGAAGAGTATCAGCAGACCTATGCAGATATCATGCTGAATGTGAACAAAAATCTCGGTGACTTCAATCTGACAGCAAACGCCGGATTCAGTTATGAAGATCACCTGACTACCGGCATGGGCATCGGAGGGAAACTGTTTACTGTCCCCAACCTGTTCTCTGCCTATAACTTCGATCCGTCTTCCGGACCCGGTTCGCAATCGCACATCCATACACGAAACAATTCGGTGTTTGTAAGTACTGAATTGGGCTATAAAAGTATGCTTTATCTCACCCTGACCGGACGGCAGGAATGGGCTTCCCAGTTAGTCAACTCCGACCAGCCCACCTATTTCTATCCTTCCGTCGGAGTGTCGGGCGTAATCTCCGAAATGGTAAGTCTGCCTAAATTCATTTCATTCTGGAAGATGAGAGCTTCATTCGCTGAAGTAGGAGGACCGATCAATTATACCGGATTGACTCCCGGAACCGTCACCGATCCCATGAAAGGCGGAGTCATCAATCCGATATCGATTTACCCTTTCCCGAACTTCAAAGCAGAACAAACCAAATCGTATGAGTTGGGAACTAACCTGAGACTTTTCAACAATAAAATCAATATCGACGCCACGGTTTATCTGACAGATACCTATAATCAGACCTTCCTCTCCAGTATGTCTCCTGCTTCGGGATATTCGGGTTTCTATGTACAGGCAGGTAAGGTACGCAACAAAGGTATCGAACTGTCATTGGGTTATAACGACCGGTTCGGAAAAGTGGGATATGCCACCAATCTGACTTACACAGCCAACCGAAATAAAATCATGAAGATGGTGCATGACTACAGGAACCCGGCGGACGGCTCGCTGTTCAGCATCACCGAACTGACCCTGCAGGATAAAGGAGGAGTTTATCTGCGGGAGAAGGACGCAATCGGGGATGTATACGTAAAAGGTATCCTTGCCAGAGGCAAAGACGGTAAACTGATCGAAGAAGAAGGAGGATATAAAGTAGACCGCTCACAACGTATCAAGATAGGATCGGTCAACCCGGATTTTTCAATAGGCTGGAGACATAATGTAACCTGGAACAACCTTACTCTGGACCTGTTGTTCAACGGACGCTTCGGAGGTATCGTAACCTCTTCCACCCAAGCCTTCCTCGACGACTACGGTGTATCGAAAGACACTTATAAAGCGCGTCAGAACGGTGGTGTATGGGTGAACGGAACACAATATGATGCGGAAAAATATTATACGACCATCGGCGGCGAACAACTGATGGCATATTATGCGTATAAAGCGACCAACATCCGCCTTCAAGAAGCCAGCCTGAGCTATACACTGCCGGGCAAATGGTTCGGTAATGTGATCAACCGGCTGACGGTTTCCGCCATCGGACGCAATTTGTGGATGATCTATAATAAAGCTCCATTCGATCCGGAAATGACCTCTTCGACAGGTACCTATAACCGGGGAGATGTCTTTATGCCACCCAGTTTGCGTAGTGTGGGATTTAGCGTAAAGATTGAATTATAACCTTTAAAAAATGCAACACTATGAAATTAAATAAAATAAAGAATACGTGTAGAACGCTATCGGCCATAGCCCTTTTAGGTTCAACACTATGCACCTCGTGTATATCCGAAGATATCAACCGGAACCCGTTGCTCCCGACAAAAGAAGACGAAAAGATGGACGGAGTTATTTACGGGGCCTACCTGCCTAATCTTGAGAAAAGTGTAATCCCCGTCGGCACCGCTTCAGAAAGCACAGAACCGGTAAACCGCTATCAGATCGGAGTAAATCTGGCCGGTGATGCCTGGGCGGGATACATGTCTCCCCGCGACAACAAATTTAACGGCAGCAAGAACTTCACCAACTACTTCATGTACGAAAACTGGGTGAACTATGTGTATTCTTTTATGGTGACGGATGTTTATTCGCCATGGATGCAGATAAAACGCATCTCGCAGGATGAAGGAACAAGAAATGACGAGATTTATGCCTTAGCCCAGATCATTAAGATCGCGGCTCTGCACCGCACTACGGATATGTTTGGCCCGATTCCCTACTCACAAGTGGGCAAAGGTTCTTTTAAAGTGGCATACGACTCCCAGGAAAGCGTATACCGCTCTTTTCTGAAAGAGCTGGAAGAGGCTGTCCAAACCTTGGACGATTACTCGAATAAGAGCAAAGAAGTATTGCCTGCCTTCGACATTGTTTATAACGGCGATGTCAATAAATGGATGCGCTTTGCCAATTCGCTGATGCTTCGCCTGGCCATCCGTGTCCGCTTTGCCGATGCGGGACTTGCCAAAGAATATGCGGAGAAAGCCGTGAAACATCCCGCAGGCATGATCGACAGCAAAGAACTGGCAGCCCAGATGGGTAAAGGGGCCGGCCTGCAAATGAAGAATCCGCTGAAAGTGATTAATGAAGAATACAATGACACCCGCATGGGAGCCACCATCTATTCTTATCTGGCAGGATATAATGACGCCCGTGCTTCCGTATACTTTGTCAACAACAATGGCTTCAAGGCCGTACGGTGCGGAATCGCCAAGTCCGGAGACGCTTACAACGGGTTCACACGCCCCAACGTGCATGAAGACGATCCCCTCTATTGGATGAAAGCGTCCGAAGTATGCTTCTTGAAAGCCGAAGGAGCATTGGCCGGATTCGATATGGGCGGCAGTGCCGGTGACTTCTACAACGCAGGCATCCGTATGTCGTTCAGCGAAAATGGACTGAGCAATTCATCGGCCGAGAACTATCTGAAGGATCACACCCGTAAACCGGCCAACTATACCGACACCGCCAATGGTGAGTTAAGTGCAAACGCTCCAAGCAGCATCACTATCCGCTGGGAAAACGGAGCTACGGAAGAAGAAAAGCTGGAACGTATCATCACTCAAAAATATCTCGCCATCTTCCCCAACGGACAGGAAGCATGGACAGAGTGGAGACGTACCGGATATCCCCGCCAAATAGTCGTTGCCGAAAACAAAACGAACTCCGCGGTATTGATCGGAAACGGATACGATGTGGGAGGTGTAAGAAGAATGCCCTATCCCCGCACCGAGTATGAACAAAACAGCGAAAACCTGCACAATGCCATCAACCAGCATTTAGGAGGAGCAGACAATGCCGCCGCTAAAGTGTGGTGGGACAAAAAAAGCAAATAGTAATGAACCTGAAAATTAAAGAAACATGAATATGAGAAATACCATTTTTGCATTTATCGGAACGGCACTCTTAGTAAGCTTTGCCGCATGCGATGACTGGACCTCACCGGAGAAACTTGATGTGGAAAACGAAGCCGTGGGCGATCTTTATTCCAAACGGGACTCCGTAAAATGGGCTGAAGAAGATAAAAGACATAAAGAGAATGAAGTTGCCTACGAAAAATATCTGGAAAACCTGAGAGCTTACAAAAGCACCAAACACCCCATTATGTTCGGGTGGTTCAATGCCTGGCAACCGGACGGAGCGGGAAAATATCCCCGGCTGTCTCTTTTACCGGACAGTATGGACGTTGTTTCGATATGGGGAAACTGGCACTCTTTGAGCGAAGAAAAAATCAAAGAGCTGCGGAGTGTGCAGGCCAAAGGAACCAAAGTCATTATCGGCTGGATTATAGAAGACATAGGTGACCAGATAAAATGGGGACGCGACCAATGGCCCGCCGACGACACACAAGCCATCAAAGAGTATGCGCAAGCCATCGTAGATACAATCAATAAATATGGTTACGACGGATTCGACTATGACTATGAACCCTCGTACGCATCGCCGTTCAAGCCGGGCAACCATTGCGGTAATTTGACTTCTTGCTCACGCGATTATAATAAAGAGAAAGAAATCTTGTTTATGAAGACCATGCGCGAGCTGCTGGGACCGGACAAACTGTTTCATCTGAACGGCTCTATCCATTGGCTGGACCCGCGTGCGGCACAGTATTTCGACCGTTTTGTCGTTCAATCTTACAGCGGTTCGGCTTCCAGTTTCGAGAGATGGTCCAATGATATCCAAAACCGGTTGAATATCAAACCCGAACAGATCATTTTTACGGAAAGTTTTCAGAACAAGCCCGGTGCACGAAGCAGATTTCCGGGCACATACGCCGGTTATGTGGCTTCCAAACAAGGCAATGTGGGAGGAATCGGAGTTTTTCATATTAACGAAGACGCATTTGAAGACGAAGCTTATGTTAATATCAGAAAAGCAATATCGATCATGAATCCTCCCGTAAAATAATTAACCTAAAAACAGTTTGAAACATGAAATGTAACGTATCTTACAAATATCTGTTTATTGCGATCGGCATACTTTGCCCGTTCTTTTCTGCCTGTGACTATGCCGACGGAGAAGGTTCAGGCTCGGAAAACGCAGTATACATGGAAACACCCGATAATAAAGGCATCGTCAACTTCACTTTAGAGCCCGATGGCGGAACAACCTATCTGACACCCCGACTGGCCAATATCAGCCAAAGCCCGGTGACCATACAAGTGAGTTATGATAAAGAGGCTTTGGACAAATACAACAAAGCCAACGGAGCCTCGTATGAGCCCCTGCCTCCCTCCGCTTTTAAACTGGCAGATGCAGAGGGAAACGAGCTATCCGGCTCCGAAGGCATACGGGTACCCGCCGGTGACTTTTCAGCAAAAATAATGGTGAAAGTGGGACAACTGGATTCCAAGGATTTCCCCGCCAACAAGAAATATGCAATTCCTCTTAGTATCACGGGGGCTTCCAAATATTCGCTGATTCCCTCACAACGCAGTGCGGTCTTGCTCCTGAATCGCTCCATCCTTTCGTCAGTAGCCAAAGTCAGCGGTGGAGAAGGTATCCGGATAAAACCTGCCGGAATGCACACAAAGGCTGAATGGACCATTCAAATGAGTGCCATCTATTCAAGCCTGACCCGCAGCAACCTGACCACAGCCTATCTAAGCAACGGAACAGGAGGAGAATTCTATACCCGTATTTCATCTACCGCCGGTATACAAGTGAAAAACGGACGCGACGGGGACGACACATGGACTCAAATACCCCTGCAAGCGGGTAAATGGTTGCATATCACCTATGTGCACAAGGATAAAAAAACGACAGTCTATGTCAACGGAAAAGTCCAGAAGGTTTTCGAGAACAGTGCCATCACCTTTGGTGAAAACAGCATGATCATAGTCGGAAACTCCGGTTACCGAAACGACTATCTGCGAGAAATACGCTTATGGGATAAGGCGTTGACAGAATCGGAAATCAACGATTACTTATACCTCCCGATGGATCCGGAAACACCACATCTCATTTCGTATCTGCCACTGAGCAAAGAGACGGGGATCAAGGACCTGAAAGCTCCCGCCGATATGGAGAATGTGACCACGAAAGCCCGTATTGAATATGTGGAAAACGTTAAATTTCCGGCAGATGAATTAGTAATTGTAAATCAAGAATAAAAAAGAGTTCAGAATGAAAAGAAGAATAAAATCCACCCCAAGCATTTTATGGGTTCTATTGCTCGTCTTGTCGGCATCGTGCAGTAAAGATGAAATACAGATAGTAGATCAGGATACAAGTTGGCAAATGGACAATAAGTATATCGAAGAAGATATCCGTGAGCAACTCGGCATCGATCCGTTCACTGATCTGGTGTACCTGGGATACTATGGCAAGCCTTATATACAGCTGGAAGCAACCAACGACCTGGTAAGTACCACCCTGGTAGGAAAGAACGAACTTTCGTTCAAAGTAAAAGTGACAAAGCCCTACAAAGAAGATATCCAGGTCAATCTTATCAAAGAAGACAAATTGATGGCCGATTTTCCTGAAATGGTGGAAGGTATCCCCCTCTTTCCGAACGAAAGCTGCACCTTTGAGGGTAGTGTGCTGAAAGCGGGTGAACTGGAAACGACAGTCAAACTGACTCTCAAGGATGTTGAGAAGTTAAACAACCTATCGGGTTATGTGATGGCAATAAAGCTGACGATGGAAGGATCGCATGAACATTTGGCAATCGCCCGGACCCGCTCGGCATACTTTGTGAAACTAAATCTTTCTATACGCCTGGACAATATCGATTCAAGCAATAAAAAGATCGAAGGAAAAGGCTTCAACAAAGAAATCGGGTTTAAATCGGATATACGACCGGAGAAATTAGGTTCGCTAAACGATGGTAACTTTACAGCCAACAACTGGTATACCTCCAACGCCCACAATTATCTGACGATTATTCTGCCGGAAAAACAGTTACTCAAAGGGTTCAGGCTGGACACCAACAAATCGACAAGCGGCTCGTATATGCTTAAATCCTGTAGAGTGATGGTTGAAACACCGGACGGAAATTGGGTGAACCATGGAGTATTCGACCGTAAGGTCATGGATGGAATTGCTTATATAAGCTTTAAAAAACCGGTGGAATGTACTAAAGTACGTTTCGAGAATATGATGGCCTTCAATGGCAGATTTTCCGTTGATGTAAATGAAGTCACAGCTTTCCGGTAAAGCAAGATTTCATTACTTTTTATTCACACCGTGAAGGGGCGGGACTGTTAATTCATAAGTCCCGCCCCTTCCTTAAAACCATGTGACAGCACATTAATATACAAACAGGTGAAGCTGTACCCTTCTCCATATTATGCCTCTAAATGCATTTCATATCCCTTACTATCTTTAGTGAAAATGGTCTGCCATTGATCCGGCCTGATCGTCCGGCTGAGATAGTTCTCCTTCGGGAACAGCCTCAGCTACTTCACGTTCGATAATCTCTCCGATCCGTTTTCTGTTTTTGCGCAACAGATCATAAATCTCATTTTCATCAAAGCTATCCTCAAATATAATGGGATATTTTTCCACATCTTCGCTGTCACCCATACAAACAAGAATACGCAGCTCGCTACAATGACCGTAAGATATTATGGCACTGTATTCTTTTAAAAGTTCAGCCAGTTTGGTGAAGAAATCAATTTCTTTAGTTGTCAGTAGTCCGATCATAGTGTGTAATAGGATTGTTGTTATTTCAATAGCCGTAAAATAAGCGCAAAACAGTTGATTCTGCAAGCATATACGTATTCCTTATATTCTATTTTCAAACAAAGTAATATTCATTTTATTCATCTTATTCCATTTTTTTCGTATATTTGCTTCGAACGGAACATTTTAACGGAAATCGTTGTTCAAAAAGCAAAAAGAACATGGAAACAGAAGAAGAAATACAGAATGTAAATGTCCATCACGGACATAACATAAGGCGTACCCGGATCGAGAAAAACATCAAGCAGGACGCATTGGCAGCACTCGTAAACATGACGCAACCGAATGTATCCAAATACGAGAAGATGCGGGTGATTGAGGATGAAATGCTAAATAGATTCGCAAGGGCGCTGAATGTGCCGGTGGAATATCTGAAAACGCTGGAAGAGGATGCACCTTCTGTGGTATTTGAGAATATCACAAATAATGTGCATGACAATAAAGATAGCTCAATGGGATCTACAGGATATAACAACGATATTATAACTAACACTTTTAATCCGATTGATAAAATCACCGAACTCTACGAGCGTCTTCTCAAAGAGAAAGATGAAAAATATGCCGCACTTGAAAAACGGATTCAAAGTCTGGAACAGCAAAATAACAGCGGAAAGTAATTCCGCAAACATATCTCTCCATATAAATGGGTGTAGCCATCCGACACTTAGGGTGTAGCCATACCGGGGTTAGGGTGTAGCTATCCGTCCCGGATGGCTACACCCTAATTATTATGTGCAAGTTCCATCGGGGCGGGCATCCCTCACCCGTTTCTCCGGACAATTCTTCGATCCGGGTATATTCCACATGACATTGCTACATATGACAGCTTCAGCTTGAACCTGTCAAAATCACCTTTTAATAAGGAAAGAAGATCCCCAGGCCTTTAATATGAAGTGGTAATATGTTTCTGCGCTTTATTAGAAACATAAAATTTCTAACCAGCAATAAAAGTATAACTTCCTCTAATCTGCAAGGACGACTACAATACCGGACATGGTTATCTGGATATATTAGACTTACTGACATAGGGTTGTCATAGAAGTTGTTATTTTTGCACCATTAAGCATTCAACGTTGATTTTGGATGATTTTAGGTTGCTAATACCAAGTACCCGACAATAATAAATTTAATATAACTAAATATGAAAAGATTATTTTTATGCTCATCTTTTGCCGATGTAGCCAATCTGCTTATTGATTTTGCTAATGAGGATTTAAAAGGAAAAATTATAGCTTTTATACCAACTGCAAGCCTTACAGAATCAATACGATTCTATGTAAAAACAGGAAAAAAAGCTCTTGAAAAAGTAGGAATGATTGTTGAAGAAGTTGAGATTACCCAATTTTCCAATGAAGAAATATCTTCTATATTACACAAATGTGATTATATCTATATAACAGGTGGAAATACATTCTTCCTTCTGCAAGAGTTAAAAAGAAAAGGTGTTGATAAAATCATATCCGAACAAGTTAAATCGGGAAAACTGTATATTGGGGAGTCTGCTGGAGCAATAATAGCATCTCCCGATACAGAGTATATGAAGAATGTAAACTTTGACCCAATAGAAAAAGCTCCTGAATTGGAGGACTATTCTTCTTTAGGTTTGGTTGATTTTTATACAATTCCCCATTATGGTAATTTCCCATTCAAGAAAAAAGGTGAAAAAGTAATTCAGCTATATAATGAAAAGTTGCAGCTTATCCCAATAAGTAATAAACAAGCAATTTTTATTGAAGACTCAAATATCCAAATTAAAGATGCAAGATGAATAGGATAGACCGTATTTCTGCTATATTGATTCAATTGCAATCGCATTCGTTAGTGAAAGCACAACAGATTTCAGAGCGTTTTGAAATAAGTATTCGTACTGTATACCGGGATATAAGAACATTGGAAGAGGCAGGAATTCCGATTATTGGAAATCCCGGTATTGGTTATTCACTGGCAGAAGGATTCAAATTGCCCCCGCTAATGTTTACTCAAAAAGAAGCCTTGTCCTTTTTAATTGCAGAGAAATTAGTACATGAACTAACTGATTCAAACAGTAATGAACATTACAAGTCGGGCATAGAAAAGATAAAGTCTGTGATGCGCTTTGTAGATAAAAAGATGTTGGAAACAATGGAAGAATGCCTGTCTGTCTTAAATACTTATAAATCATCTGCGTATAAGCCAGACATTCTTTTACTAATATTGCAAAGTATATATCAAAAGAGAATTGTTGAAATGTCTTATTTTACAGGTACTACATTAAGTGTTTCAGAACGAAAGGTTGAACCTATTGGAATTTTCTTTTCGAGAACTAACTGGTATCTGATAGGGTTTTGTCTTCAAAAAGAAGCCTATCTTACATTTCGTATAGATAGAATTCAAGAAATACACATTCTTAATGAATTTCAATCACGAGAACATCCACCTTTTAAAAAGTTCTTGGATGAGTTTTACGACAAAGAAAAGTTATATGAAGTTGTCATAAGAATAGAAAAAGATAAAACATCCATGATAAATGATGATAAATATTACTACGGATTGACATCCGAAAAAGAAATAGACAATATGATTGAGTACCGTTTTATTACTTTTTCAATCAGTAAATTTGCACATTGGTATTTGTCTTTCGCAGATGTTGCTACAATAATAACGCCAAATTCTTTAAAACATGAAGTTAAAAATATTATCAATAACATCTCTATTTGATAGCAATCAGCTGTTCCTGATGACAAACAGGTGATGAACCGGTTACGGAACGGTGACTTCAGCAACAAGATTGGGCATTGCCAAACGAAAGATCAATAGATTTGGAGAAGTGTTTGAGAGCAGATGTCAAAGTGCCAAAATGTCAAAATGATAATCCAATGGCTCTATATCCCGTTCTTTCGGACACGTCTCTGATGAAGTTCGGAAAAACGGCTCACAGACGATTCCCCGATTATCGTTTCAACAGGTCATTCAGCTGCTTCCTTATCAAATAGAAACAATAAAGGAGTATTATCCGCCGTAATCTCCTTGTTAGAGTAGAATACCATTCTTTTACACACTTCGGACAGGATACTTCCCGGCGAGCAACGGGAAGAAAATCCGTGCTCTTATCGCCCGATTTGCATAACAATATATGTAATCTGCCAAAACATTAGGAGATATTTAAAAAAGAAGTAAGCAAATTGGGAAAATGTAACCGTCTTTCGAAGCAAATGCTTACTTGTTTTGGGGTAAATGCTTACTTGTTTTCCGGAAAAGCAAGGCTCTACCGACTCAAAAGAGCGGTTCTTCGCCTCCGGAAGTTACTTGATATGCTTCTTTTCCCTCCGGTTCATCCGGAAAAAAAACTGGGAGAGTCAGAGGAAAGAGGTATTTCACACCTTTTTGATAGTTTAATAGGATAATAGAGAACAAAACGTTTTACCTGCCACAAAGCATACAAAGGGCACAAAGGCTTATTTATAAATAAAACCTCCATGCCCTCTGTGTACTCTGTAGTGAAAAAGGGATCTCGCAACGATTCCTGTTTTACACTATTTTTTCTTTCCCGTTCCTTTGCCGGAATGGATATCGCCAGCACTGCCGGATGCAGCAGCTTTTTCCTTTACTTTGTCCTCAGACATCAGATGCCTGTTCTTTTCATATTCTTCATGGATCTGCACTTCCCGGCTCTCCATGTCCTTCTTCAATTGCCTGTCTCTATTCATACTTTCTACGTTTTAAAGATTGGCAATATGACAAATCCGGAAGAAGAAAGTTTGGAGGTTTAAGGAAGTTTAGGAGTAACCGGACTGCTTTTCATCGACCTTCCTTACTGAACCAGGCCGATCCGGACTTTATAATTTCCGGAAGTAAGTTCCGCTCCCGATTCCTGAAGGATGGAACGCGCTTCGGAAGTCATTGTTTCTCCATCGGCATTGGTGGCGGTAAGCGTATAACTTAAATGGGCTCCACCGGTCGGGACATTAAAATAAAGAAGGTCTGTCACATTACCTGCCAGGCTTGCCTGACGTCCTGTAGGACTACTTACGGTAATGGAGAAGTCTGTAAAGTTTGCCATAAATTCATCCGAATACTCAACGCCAACCCCGATATTAATTTGGGGCGCTTTCACCGAAATCAGAGTTACATCCTCTGATACAATGGCGAAAGGGTAGTCGACGCTGTAAGTGGGTGTGCCCGATTCATTGTCCGACGCCTCGGTCTGATCGGGCGTAAAAGCCTTCAGGGTATATTCACCAACCGGAAGAACGATTCTTTTGGAAAGTTCCGCAGCTCCCGGATCGTAACTACGGACACACTCAGAACCTTGCCAGATTTCAAGCTTAAGTCCGGCATCGACGGCACGAGTAATGGGAAGCGTTTCGGTATCACAAGTGAGGGTGATGTTTTCTACGCGGAGATAACCGACAGAGTGATCGGGAGTAGTTTGCTCGCTACAAGAGGCTGTAGCAAGCAAAAGGAGAAAGAGGTATATATAGGTTTTCATATTTATTTGTCGTAAATTAGTTCCACATCGTCGATGAATAGTTCACTACCACGAAACATAGGGTTAGCCGTTTTAGCACTTGTCAGCCCCCCCGATTCGCGTTTTTCAACAGAGGTATTCAAACCAGACTTAAATACCAAAGACATTTTATCCGGGGATAAATATTTATAATTGTCATCATAAATAATATCTATTTTATATTCTTTATAAGATGAAACTAAAGTACTTTCCTGCAATAAGCCTTCGCCTATCACAATATCCCCACTTATTATTTGAATCTTAATATCTGACTTATCATTATCATAAGGAGCATATTTATACCAAAAATGAACTCCAGTGGGTCTTGATTTATACGAGATACCTTTTACGTTATATTCTCCTAAAAAGAGTTCACTTGGAGTAACAGACTTTGGAGAACTATTACTTCCACCATAACCATATCCCACTGTTATAATCCATACAGCAGTCTTTCCATCAGATAAAGGACGTACATCAGTAGTTGGACGTGTACCTGATCTTGAATTATAAGCAAAAGCTGTACCGACACATTTATCTGCAGTCAATACATTCAAAGTAGCCCAAGAATCCCATTCATATTGAGCTCCGTAATCACCACTCAAAAAAGATGTTCCATCTTTACCTCTTACTAACGAATAAGTCTCCATACCTCCATTTATTAATTCTGTCTGGGGATACGTTTTCACCTCCACTTTCTCTCCCGGCACCTCTCCCCTATATTTCGCTCTCACATAATAAGAGGTCCCCGGACTCAGCCCTGCCTTTCGCAAATCTCCGGGCATCGCCTCCCAACTATTACCATCCGCACTAAATTCGTAAGCAATATCGGTAAACTTATCCAAGTTACCGGTTTTCACACTATCGGCAGTAAGTGTATTCAAAGTAAACTCTTTCGTCCAAACATTGCCCGGATAATAACCCACTTTAAAGACAGGTTTCACAGTCCGGATGGTATACATACCGGCATCACTCCAACGGTCATTTGCTTTTACCCGAACGGCTATTATATTATCCGTATCCTGTCCTCCATCGTGAGTCAGCATGCCGGAAGTTACTCCGGCAAAGTCGATAACTCCCTCAGTACTTCCTGCAGTCAGATCGGGCAAGACAATATTCACAGCAGCCAAAGCCCGCCGATCTTCTTCGGAAAGTTCCGACAGCAGATATGTCTTATTCAGATGTTCCAAATGCTTATCCGCAAAGTTGAGGGCAAACTCCACATCCTGAACCGGACGCAAAGCAGTATACGAAACGCCGGCTCTCGACAAAGCGTCCGCTGTTTCCGTATAAGTCAGCACATGATTTTCATCGAAATCCTCACTGAAGACCTTAGCTTTCGGCAACCAACTGTCGGGTACGGTTTCATTGATAGTGACAGGTTCCTGCCGGGCTTCCGTAGTGACCTCAAAACCAACATTGGAAGCTTTCATGGAGAGCTTATAATTATACTTAACGCCCGCTTTCACTGTCTCGATCGGATTCAAAGCATAACTTCCCTCCTGCCCTGTTTCTACGGAAGTGCCGATCAACGCCATCGTCACCCGGCCTCCGGCTTTGAAGTAGGGATGTGTGACATCTCCCGGTTTCCACGTAACCGACTCACCGCCTACGGTAACTTTTACGTAATAATCTTTCAGGCGTTTATCGAAAGCCTCCCGATTCACAATCTCAAAAGTAGCCAGCGCATTGGCTACCTTACAGCCAACGCTTACCGTTGTTGCCTTACCTTTCTCGATAGCGATGTCTTGGACTTCTCCATAATAATAGGGTGCATCCAACTCTAATGCCGGATTCTCTCCAAGATAAGCCTTCAGTTGATAACTGCCTACCTTGAATACCCTTTGATCTCCGAAATCTTTCAATGCACCTTTGTATTCGGGCACGATTGTCCCATCTCTGTCACGCAGCAACTCAATCGTAAACTGCTGCCGCAATTCATCCGACAGTGCATCCGGCAAAGTCCGGGTAACCGCTGCTCCGTCCGTCAATACTATATTCAGGCTGCCGTTAGGCATCGTTTCTATTTCTTCCTGACACGACAGGAAAAAGAACAAACAACACACTAAAGATAAAACAGATTTATGCATAACTCCCTTTCTTATTCATACAATAATTCAAATTCATCTACCCACAGTTCACTACCTACACCTACCGAACCGGTCACTTTCATTCCGGTAAAGTCGCCTCCGTAATGGCTCGAAGTGGCAACAATCGTTATCTTGGCGGGCTTCGCCGTTTTATTGGAGTAAGTCACATCGAACCGGAACTGAGTGTACTTGGTCACTGTCTCCTTTCCGACAAACTCTCCGTAACCGATCTCGTTATCTTTATCGTCCCACAAACGGAGATAGATATGGCATTCATCGTTTTTCAAGTTATCCGGATTGCCTACATAATCAACCGGTTTAGAAGTATATTTATACCATCCTTTCAATCCGGTGGGACGGGCTCCCGTAAACGAACGTCCAAACTTGGGACTATCCTTGGGGCTTTGAGCATTCGTTTTATAATCACCGATGAACAAGTTGCCGGCAGCAACCCCTACCAATGGCACACTGCCCAAAGTAACCATATAAGCGGCTTTCCCGCTTACCGCCTCTTTCTCTTCAGGGCGGGTGCTCGAATCACGGCTGCCTGCCAACGAAGAGGTCACTCCGTCGTTTCCGGTTGCCCAATAGGAATTCGCTCCGTCAGAGTTCGGATACCAACTCTTCTTAAAGGTTCCTGTGGGATTCTGCGACCAGGTATCGAAGTTTAAGTTGGGTATTTCTTGTATCTTTTCGGTTGTGAACGCGGCTTCCGTACTGGGAATTTCTTCGACTACTACCCGCCAAACGTAGTCGGTGCCATCTTGCAACCCGGTCAGTGTCGTACTGAAAGTAGTACCACTTTCCAGTTTCACATCTGCCTCGGGTACAACGCTCCAGGTATCTTCCGACTTCTTCCTGTATTCCACACGGGGAGTGGTTCCCTGCTTCATGCCCCCATCCAGAGTGGCACGTGTGGCCCATACATCGGCACTGCCCGTAGTACCTGTCGATGTGGTACGCACCACATCGACCGTCCATAGCTCTTCTTTATCGAAACGGCTGACAACAAACTCTTGCGGTCTGCGGAAATTGGTTACGGTGGACGGATCGGGGGTGATGGTAGCCTTACTGCCTCCCAGAATCATCTTTGTTATCTTGACAGCAGACAAATCCTGTTTCTGCGAGACATACACCAATACCGTGTGATTCTTATCATCGATGATGGCAGGCAAGGCCTGGTTCTCGACTTCGACTACCCGCTCGATGGTCTGACGGACGGTTATCATCCACTGATAATCCTGATAGGTACGCAGCAGAACAGGAACGGTCTTACTGAAATCGACCCGTGTATCTGCTCCTGCCGGCAAGTCGGCTAAAGCAGAAAAGCCGGCCGAAGGAAATTTATTGGGGCTGACACAGTATTGTTCGTCTACGCTGTAAGTGGCTTCTTCGTTCACAACGAACCTGATAATACGCAATTCTTCTATATCGACTTCATCACCTACTTCGACTGCGATGGTGCGGCTGTTCTTGTTTATCTCGGCATCACCGGTCTGCCCTTCTACTTCGAAAGCTGTAATTTCGCCTTTGATGTAAGGGTAAGGAATGTCATTCTGTATGCAAGCACCCAGAGCAAAGACCGACAGAAACAGGAATAGATAAATTTGTAAACTCTTCATTTCTCAAAACACTGCTTAAGTTAGAAATACATCGTCATTCCGAGATTAATCGAGAATAAGTCTATCTTGAAATTACCACTTGCACTATGACGGGAAGCTTTGTTTACCTGATTGTGTATCTGATCGACCCATTTATAACTGAATCCCATCACTCCTACCGAAACTTCTACCGAAGCAAAATCGGATACGAATGCCGCCAATCCGGGAGCTGCACCGATCTCAAACGTGTGAGAACGCTGATAGTATCCCGTCAAGTCGTTACCCGTACCATTGGAATGTTTCCCTTGCCCGTAAGCATAAGTCAGACGCACTTCATTGAAGAAACCGAACACTTTGCTGCTGCCCAGCCCCATATAGGTACGCAGAAATCCGGATGCGGAATAGTTATGCTCCAGATACATATCGTCTTTGATGTGGAACGAAAGATCATCGCCCAGATTAATGTCTACGTTTCCTATATTGAAGTAGGTACGAGAGTAAGTGAACCTGCCTCCCGCTGCCATATTGTCGGCAAAGAAGTATCCTCCGAAGGGACTCAAACGGAATGTATAACCTTTGGCATCGATATTTGCCAATACCAAAAACTGGTATTGATCAGCACTCTGCTCCGAATACGAAACTGTAGAACCCATAAACCATTGCCCTTTCGGGACAAACACACTCTTCACGATTCCACGGTCAAACTTCTTCTTTGCCTGGACCAGTACCGGACAAAGAAGAAGTAGAAATATAATTATTTTTTTCATTCGCTATGGATTAGTTGGCGGTAACAGGTGTACCGTACACCAATTCAAAATCATCAATCAACATGACACTGCTTTCGCTGCCGGTAAAGAAGTCACCATATTTACTTGCAGAAGCAACAACGATAATATATTTGGGTTTACGGGTCAAATCACGATATTGCAGATCAATCGTAAACTGCTTCCAGACTACATTTCCGCTTTCATCGAAAGAACCTTTGGACTCTTCATCGGTAATGGAACCGTAGGCTATGACATCTTTATTGGCTTCGGAAAGATCGACCGTATAACGCGTGGGACTGCCTTCTTTGTTATTGTTGACTTCATAAGCTGTCTTCACTCCATTATCATCAACCAAACCTTCATTGTCAGTCAAGGCAATATAGATAGCACATTTATCACCACCCGAGTTTTTCAATTCCTCCACATTATGATCTCCACGATCTATACTGGTTCCACGAGTGTATTTGTACCATCCATTCAGTTGCGTAGGACGTGAAGTAAACTCACGACCAAAACGTATACGTGCTCCCATCGGGCTTGTATACGTTTCCATATAACGCCCGATATAGATGTTACCGGCAGCAAATTTTCCGATACCAAACACTCCCACAAATTGCGAAGACAATTTAGCCGATTTACCACCTACGGTATGTACATCGTTGCTTTCTCCGATACTTGGATTTTTACTCATGGTAGCTGCTCCCACATTACCGGTATCCCAATACGAATTCTTAGCAGAAGCCTCAGCCGCAGTTCCCGGGAACCAAGTTTTTCCATTCTGATTCCATTCATCAAAACTTCCATTTTCCAGTTGTTTCTGAAGTTCGGTGGTCGCAGTCGTTATCTTTCCGTTTACTCCATTTATTGCAAAACAGAAATCATACTCCGTACCGGGAATCAGACCGGTTATGGTTGCAATAAGCTTTCCATCGGCCTGTTCAACATTGGACACCGTATTCCAATCTTCCGTTCCGGAAATGCGATATTTACACTCTTTGGTAACAACACCGTCAGGAAGAGGAAGAGTTACGTCTGCAAAATCAGACCAGACATTTACACTCGGATTACTTTCTTTAGGAATGGAAATATTCACATTATACTCTTTGGTAGAAGGATCTAAAGTAACAGATACACCACCAATAGCACCATTGGCCTTCATAGTATAGTTAATACGATAGTGCTGACGTTCTTTTACATCTGTAATCGGTTCGGATTCAAAAACAAAAGAACGTCCATCCGTATTTGTCAATGCCAACGAAATATTCAGATTATCCACCGCAAAATATCCGGAACGTGTTTCATCCTTACCAAAAATCAGTTTACCGGAAGAATTACCCACAGAACAGCTCAGTTTCGAAAAATACTTCTTCACATCAGCACTGTAATTGACTGTCACTTTCACATTAGCCAAACGGCACTCTATATTCACATTCTGATTTACTTTCGGAACAACCGTTACTTCGGTCTGTCCCCAATAATAAGGTTCGTCAAATCCGGCCGTCGCCACATCAACCCCTTTTGAGAAAGCATTAATGGTATAAGTACCCAATGGTAATTCAAGGGGAGCAGATGTCCAGTTATGCCAGTCATCAGTCTCTTTCACAACAGTCCCTGCTCTGTCAACTACCTGCAAGGCAATCGGCAACTCTTCTGCCCTTGTCGCCGGAACCAAAATCGTACTTGTATTCTTCTCCACAGAAAACTGGAGATAGCCAGTCTTGCCGTTAGAAGTCTCTTCTTGTTGGCATGATGCCATCACAAGAGTAAAGACAGAGACGAACAAATATATATATCTTTTCATTGGAAATTCAAATTAGTTTTTCACCACTTTTACTGTCAATTTCTTGGCTAACTCCTTACCATTATTATCAATCAGTTTAATAGTAAAATAATGTTGCTGAAGGCCAAACGGTGACAACATAGGCATAAAGCCGGATACATCAAAGATGAACTCTTTTTTATCTTTAATCGGATCATTCGGATCAATCAAACCGATACCGGATCCGTCTTCCAAACTACCTCCAAGTTTATCTTCCAAATCACCGGGATTAGCCAAATCGAATGTTTCTCCCAACCCCATTTGAGAAATCAAACCTATAAACTCATTAGAGTCTGAAGTGATAGTCACAAGCAAGTTCCGGATTCCGGCCGGAGCTTTCATCGTTACCTGAACTGTCGGCGGATTGTTCGTATCCACTTCCACCACTTCATCTGCTCCGATAATCTCCGGTCCGTCTTCTGCCGGCTGATCCGGTTCTGCCGGCTGATCCGGCTCCTCCGGTTTCGATTCTTCAATCAGTTCAGTTGGTACTTTCACTGTTATGCCGGTCTCGTCCATTGTCAAGTCAATATCCAACTGTATCCCCAATTTCGGATCAGAAGGGGTCACATCCGGATCTTCCGGGTCCTCACCCTCTTCTACAGGTTTCACTGTAACATTAAAAGAATCACCTCCCTCCAAGCCTTCTTCATCGGGTTTGGTCACAGTATAAATAGTTTCAATGTCTCTACCTGTTTCCTTCTCAGTTACTTTCGCCACAATTTTGATCGAAGTGGCTCCATTGGGAATGCTGAGATAAATTGAACCTAAATCTTCCTTCTTCACATAAATAACTCCGCCAATCCCATTTGAAACGGTGAACACATAATCGTCGGCAAACATACTGAGAAACTCGTCCGATACATTCAAACTGACCTTTACCGTTGCCGATTTACAGAGAACTTCCGCCTTAGATTCCATTCCCTGCTTCACTTCAATAGAAGAGCTTCCTTCAAAATAAGGAGTACGCGAAGCATCTTGCAAAACACCGCTTTTAGCCACAATCTTATAGTTTCCTACCGGAACGACCAACGGCAAGGCCTCTTTCAGCTTCGCATAGCTGGCAAACGAACGAACCACAGCCTCAGTGGCATTATCAACAATCTCTACTTTATAGGTATTCACATCCAGTTCATCAGTAAGTGACGTACTTTCAGCTTTTGTAGAAGGCGTAGCCTGCGTCTTGTTCACCAGATCCAATGTCAGAAGTCCTTCGTCATTCTTCAAATTATATTTGCCTTCCAGCTCATTTTTCATCTCGCAGGAACTCAAACAAAGTGCTATCAATGCCAGCACTGCATATATGTTTCTTATCGCATTCATATATACCAATCTTTTATATTTACTTACTTGCATTACCCGGCCAATACTCTTCCGGAATCTCAATATTCACATCCTTATCTTCCGTACCGGTATCCACGGTTACGTCCAACGATGCAGTACCCGTAGAAATAGTAATCACCTCCGGATCTACTGTAATAGTAAGATGCGTTTTGGGAGCTACTTTTTTCTCGGCAACCAAAGCTTCCATCACCACCGCATTGCCTTCTTTATCTTTGAAACCTCCTACAGTGATAGATACATTCTCACCATCGGCATTTGCTTTCAGATAAGCATCCTTACCGGAGTCTTTTTTCATATTTACTTCAAAAGGAGCAGTCAGGTGTGAAGTAGAAAGGGAGACAGTACAATCCGAATAATATTTCAGAAAATCTTCCGTATAAACGACTGATACTTTAACATTAGCCGGCTTACAGTACAAAATAACATTCTTTTGTTCGCCTTCACTGACAGTGAACTCCTGGCTGCCTTCCACATACAGTTTATCGAAACCTGCATCTACATTATCACCGTAGAAGGCTTTCACCGTATATTTTTTGCCGGCAGTCAGATCGATAGACAAAGGCATATCCTTGTACAGGCCATCGTATAAAGAGGTACCGTCGCCCTCGTTGACCGTAACTTGATAGTTATCGACTTTTTTGTATTCCGCTTCGCTGACGGAACGGGTTTTCTCTGCAAAAGAAGGATTGGCTGAAAGCCCAAGACTTAAAGAACCAACACCGTATGAAACAGCATCACTGCCGGAATCACACGAGGCAATACATGAAATTAGCATCGCCATACTAACCATAAAAGAGAGTCTTTTCATAATGATAACTACTAAATATTATTCATAAGTTGTAAAAACCGCAGGCAAAATTATAGTTTTCTTTTATTATAATAAATACACAACCTTCGATTCCTTACAAAATCTGAAAAAAGGACCACAAATAGTTGTTTAATCATAAAAACAGACCACAGAAATGGGCTAAAACAAGAAAGTCCCGCCTTTCTTATGAAAAACAGGACTTTTTTTATACAATATTATTTTATTATTTCTCCGGCATAAGAACCACTCCAAGTTTCTTTTTACCATCCATTTTCACAACAATCGGCCTCTCAAAGTGTATGTGACGAAGATATTCAGTCTCAAATACGGCAGGTTGCGCATTCAGAAACTCCTGGTTGTATATTCCATCATTCATAAACGCATTGATGGTGAAATAACCTACACCAAAGGAGGTCAGATTCTGGAAGAAATGCGTCCCCTGACTGGGGTCTACCCGGTAATTGGTCAGTCCGGCTTCCACAATGACACGCGCAGCAGAAATATGCGGCCACTTCACCGGGATACCTAACCAAGTGTCACTGCTTCCCCATCGTCCGGGTCCGACAAGTACATAGTTCTTGCCTTCATTCAGGAACTGCTGGTTAAGTTTCTCTATTTCCCAAGCTATATTCTGATTGTTCGATGCACTGTAATGATCAGTCTTGACATATACGATATCATGTATTTCGTTCATAATGCCATGCCCCAAGGAGTTATTGGAACGGAGCAGCACATCTTCGTCCGAAATAGTAGTAAGATCTTCATCCAGCATATCTTTACTGTCTACAATGGGACGTACCTGAAGCAGATAGAACGTACCGGTCTTATCACGGTCATGATTGAGTGTCACTGCAAATTCGATCTCTACCGGACGGCGCATCTCCTGCTGCCCATAACGAAGTACCCAGCGCAGAATGCGTGCCAACGGAAATACATCGTGCTGCAAGATGTTGGCAAACGTAATCACTTTACGCCCACCGGGATATAAACCGTCACGAATCACCTGGTCATACGGATCATAGGTAGAAGCTATATACCGTAACGAACCGTCTTTTTCGGCTTCTTTCACATGCAACTTCAGAAGATTGAATCCATCATCAATCGAAAAGTTATCACCGGCATTTTTCAGATCGAGAGCGTAAAAACGGGTCTGCGTCTCTTTCAAGGCAATATCCAGTTCACTGGTTTGCAACACCTTTGAAGGATGGGCAGGCGAGAAACGTAAAGTCATACCTCCGTCCACGATATACTTGCCCAAACCGAGAGCCAGGTTTACCGTACCTTCTTCAGCTTTCTCGTCGCCAATGGGATAGTAATTGAGAGATCGGGCTACACCGGACATCGAAGGATAATAACGGTCTCCGTACTGATTGCCGACCACTTGTTGCAGAATAACGGCCATCTTTTCCTGATCGATCACATTCGAAGTGGCCTGCATATATGCCTTACTGTCGCGGAAATAAACAGACGCATATACGCCTTTAATGGCATCGGACAGCATACGGAGCATCTCATATTTATCATCCAGATAAGGAATCATATAGGTATTATAGATTCCTGCAAAAGGCTGATAGTGGGAGTCCTCAAGCAAGGAAGAAGAACGAATGGCGATAGGAGACTTCACCACATCGAAGAAAGTAAAGAAGTCTTCAACCAGACGGTCGGGCAACTTCGCTTTCAGGAAGTATTTCAGAATCGTATCGTCATCAGCATCGGAAAGGGCAATCTGATACAGATTATTGCTATCCATAAACTCGTCGAATACATCGGTACAAAGCACCACTGTTTTCGGGATAGCCACACGGGCATTCTCAAATTCTTCAAATTCCGGATGACGCTTCACCATATTGTCAATAAACGCCAGTCCACGCCCCTTTCCTCCCAACGAACCGTCTCCGATACGGGCAAAGTTTGAATAACGGTCGAAGCGGTCGCGTTTGAATACAGCTACCACTCCCTGATTTTTCATTTTTCGGTATTTAACAATAGCCTCAAAGATGATTTTACGATGCGCATCCACATCTTGCAGACTATGCCAGGTGATGGGACGAAGGAATTCCGCAACCGGAAACATAGCACGTGAATACAGCCAACGTGAAACATGATTGCGACTGATGTGATAAAGGAACGATTCGGCAGGAACGGCAAAAAGAATATTCTGCAACTCTTTCAGGTTCCGAACCCGGGCTATCTCGACACCCGTCTCAGGATTACGGAACACAAAGTCGCCAAAACCGAAATTATCGGAAACAATCCGGCGAAGATCGACATCCATTTTCTTGGAATTCTTATCAATGAACGTAGCTCCATACTTAGCCGCATAGGCAGCGTTCTCTGTCTCGGACGACTGGATGATCAAGGGTACGAACGGATCTTTCTTCCTGACTTCCGCACAAAGCTTGATTCCTGCCATGCCGTCCTTCTCTCCTTTCTCCACACGGGGAAAGCGGACATCGGTGATGACTCCCAGTATATTATTGGTATACTTATCGTATATATCCATTGCCTCCTCATAAGTACGGGCCAATACTATTTTGGGACGCCCGCGCATACGGAGTGTACGTTGATGGGCATTCAAAGCCTCGGTAGAGAACTCCTGGCTCTGCTTCAACACAAATTTATAAAGATTGGGAAGCACAGATGAATAGAAACGGATACTGTCTTCTACCAGCAGAATCAACTGCACGCCCACCTCTTTCACGTCATGCTCCAGGTTCATCTTGTCTTCGATCAGCTTGATGATGGACACCAGCAAATCAGTATTTCCCAACCAACAAAACACGTAGTCGAATGCACTCAGGTCCTCGTTCGCTATCCGTTTGGTAATGCCGTGACTGAACGGTGTCAGAATAACGATCGGTATCTGTTCGTACTTCTCCTTGATATGGCGTCCGATATCAAAACTATCGTTGTCTCCCGTACCCGGCATGCAAATCACCAAATCAAACGATACACTCCCAAGCTGTCTCAACGCCTCTTCCTCGGTAGAAACTTGCGAAAAACGAGGGGGATAACGGAGCGAAAGCGAGGTGTATTCATTGAAAATCTTTTCATCGATACGTCCGTCATCCTCCAGCATAAAAGCATCGTAAGGATTGGCTATCAATAAAACATTAAAGATTCGCCTTGTCATCAGATTGGCAAACTGAGTATCTTTAAAATAGAGCTGGTTTAATTTAAATTTGCTGAGCATGGGTTTCCCGTAGTTTTAAAATTCAACAGACAAAAGTCGCTGTTTTTATTGGGAAAAGCAAGAAAAAGCAATTCACTTTATTGCCAACTTCCAATATAGGCACAGATTATCTTCCCATTTACGATTTGAAAACAAACCGAAACATCAAAGTCGAGAAATCCGAAAACAGAAAATGACCGAATTATTTGTTTTGTAATAAACACTCTGTATATTTGTGAATTTACTAACCGTAACCAATTGAAAAACATGAAAGCAATATCCTTATTAATTATAATAGGTATAGCAGCCACCTCATGCATACGCCCCCGAAAACCGGTTTACCCTGCAACAAAAAAGGTAGACAGCATAGACATATATTTCGACACAAAAATTCCCGATCCGTATCGTTGGTTAGAGAATGACACTTCCGACGCAACTGCCGCATGGATAGAAGCACAAAACAAAGTCACTGCCAAGTACCTGGAAGCCATCCCTTTCCATCGGAAATTATTAAAACGAATAACCACCCTGTCTGACTATGAAAGAATTGGATTACCGGTCAAGAAAGGAAATAAGTACTATTTCACTAAAAACAATGGGTTACAAAATCAAAACGTGATGTATATACAAGACTCTTTGAGCAATAATCCACGCATTTTTTTAAACCCTAACCGATGGTCTGACGACGGTACTGTATCACTCAGTAGAATATCATTCTCCAAGAACGGTAAATATGCCGCCTGTGGCATCTCACGCAACGGTTCCGATTGGCAAGATCTATATATCATGGACACCACAACCGGGAAATTTCTGGACGATCACATTCAATGGGTAAAGTTTCAGGAAGTGGCTTGGGATGAAAAAGGCTTTTATTATAGTGCTTATGACGCTCCACCAAAAGATAAAGAGTTGTCAAGCGTAAACGGAAACTCCATGATTTATTATCATAAACTAAAGACACCACAGGCAAAAGACAAACCGATCTATCAAAACCCATATTATCCGGAGTGCAATCATTCCGGGCAAACAAGTGATGACGGACGTTTTCTTTTCATAAACAACGGCCTTTTAATGAAAGATCTCACCCAAACAGACGCACCTCTGGTACAACTGGCCAATGCGGGCTATCGATATAGCCCAATAGGCATCATTGATAATAAAATTTATATTTTTACCAACTACAAAGCTCCGAAAAGACGTATCATGGTGGCTGATATCAACAGTCCCACGTTGAAAAACTGGAAAGAACTGATTCCAGAATCCGATGCCGTATTATCCAAAGCAGAAATAATTGGTGGAAAATTGTTTCTCACCTATAATAAAGATGTTTCAGACCGGGCCTATGTCTACAATTTAAATGGGAAACAACTACAAGAGATCAAGCTTCCTTCACTGGGTACCGTCTTCTTTTGCGGAGAAAAAGAGGATAAAAAATGTTTTTTCCTCTTCACTTCTTTCACCACCCCGAACACAATTTACCAATATGACATTGATAAAAATGAGTATACACTATATTATGCTCCGAAAATAAAGTTTAATGCAAATGACTTTGTGACGGAGCAAATATTCTTCACCAGTAAAGACAGTGTGCAAATCCCAATGTTTCTGACTTATAAGAAAGGATTAAAGAAAGATGGAAACAATCCTGTACTTCTTTATGGTTATGGTGGCTTTGGCCTCACCCTCACTCCTTCCTTCGCCATCGAACGTATCCCGTTCCTCGAGAACGGAGGTATCTATATACAGGTCAATTTACGAGGCGGTAACGAATATGGTGATTCATGGCACAAGGCGGGAGTCAAAATGCAAAAACAGAATGTTTTCGACGACTTTATCAGTGCCGCCGAATATCTCATTAAAGAAAAATACACTAATCCGAACAAAATAGCCATTACCGGTGCATCGAACGGAGGATTACTCGTGGGTGCCTGCATGACACAACGGCCTGAGCTATTCCGCGTAGCCGTATCTCAGGTGGGTGTGATGGATATGCTCCGTTATCATAAATTCACCATAGGCGCATCATGGAGCACAGACTATGGCACAAGTAGCGACAGTAAAGAAATGTTTGATTACTTATTGAGCTATTCTCCGCTGCACAATCTGAAGTCGGGCACAAGATATCCTGCAACATTAATCACCACAGCCGATCACGACGATCGTGTTGTCCCTGCACACTCGTTCAAGTTTGCCGCAACTTTACAAGCAGAAAATGATGGGACCAATCCTACTCTCATACGTATCGATCACAAGGCCGGACACGGCTTCAACAAAGCCACAACAAAGTTATTAAAAGAGCAAGCAGACGTTTATGCATTTATCATGTATAATCTGGGAATGAAAATGAAAAACTGACATCTATTTCCCAATGCTCTTTCTATCATTTTATCATTATTTAATCAAAATATTCCATACAATCAAATAACATTAGAAAAGTTTTCCTATATTTGCGATACGATAAAGTGACATTTTATCAGAATCAACCTATTAAAACATACTATTATGAACATCGAAAAAATCATGTCCTCTTTAGAGGCTAAACATCCCGGCGAATCAGAATATCTTCAAGCTGTAAAAGAAGTGCTTCTCTCTATCGAAGATATATACAATCAGCACCCTGAGTTTGAAAAAGCCAAAATCATCGAAAGACTGGTAGAGCCGGACCGTATCTTTACGTTCCGCGTGACATGGGTAGATGATAAAGGTGAAGTACAAACCAACCTGGGATATCGTGTTCAGTTCAACAACGCTATCGGCCCGTATAAAGGCGGTATCCGTTTCCACGCTTCTGTCAACCTGTCTATCCTGAAATTCCTCGGATTTGAACAGACCTTTAAGAATGCCTTGACTACTCTGCCGATGGGTGGTGGTAAGGGCGGCTCCGACTTCTCTCCACGTGGCAAGAGTGATGCTGAAATCATGCGTTTCTGCCAGGCATTTATGCTTGAGTTGTGGCGCCATCTGGGCCCGGATATGGACGTACCGGCCGGTGACATCGGTGTAGGAGGACGTGAAGTAGGCTACATGTTCGGTATGTATAAGAAACTAACCCGTGAATTTACAGGAACCTTCACCGGAAAAGGACTTGAGTTTGGCGGTTCACTGATCCGTCCGGAAGCTACCGGATTCGGAGGTTTGTACTTCGTCAACCAAATGTTGCAGACCAAAGGTATCGATATAAAAGGCAAGACTGTAGCTATCTCCGGATTCGGAAATGTTGCTTGGGGAGCTGCTACCAAAGCTACCGAGTTGGGAGCAAAGGTTGTTACAATCTCCGGCCCGGATGGTTACATCTATGATCCGAACGGCATCAGTGGGGAAAAGATCGATTATATGCTTGAACTCCGTGCTTCGGGCAACGATATCGTAGCTCCGTATGCTGACGAATTCCCGGGATCTACTTTCGTAGCCGGTAAACGTCCTTGGGAAGTGAAAGCCGATATAGCCCTTCCTTGTGCCACTCAAAACGAATTAAACGGCGAAGATGCCAAAAATCTTATTAATAACAATGTTCTTTGTGTCGGAGAGATCTCCAACATGGGTTGTACACCCGAAGCCATCGATCTTTTCATCGAACACAAAACGATGTATGCACCGGGTAAAGCAGTCAATGCAGGTGGTGTAGCAACGTCCGGGCTGGAGATGTCACAAAATGCCATGCACTTGAGCTGGAGTGCAGCAGAAGTAGACGAGAAACTCCATACCATCATGCATGGTATCCATGCACAGTGTGTGAAGTATGGTACAGAACCTGACGGATATATCAATTATGTGAAAGGTGCCAACATTGCAGGCTTCATGAAAGTGGCTCATGCCATGATGGGACAAGGAATCATCTAAAAGCTTTGTTTAGTTGTATTTGTGAATTGCGTTACTCATTTCCTGAGACAGGATGTGGGTAACGCTACTTTTTTCTGAAAAGGTTTCATTTTCAACTAAAATAGCCTAACTTTGCATTTCGAAACCAAATAATTGTTACGAAATGTTACAACCCGAATTAAAGATGCGCCGCGATAAGATTCGCGTGCTGATGGCTCAACAAAACATTGATGCCGCTCTCATCACTTGTAATGTAAACTTGCTCTATACGTATGGCCGTGTTGTCAGCGGATACCTCTACTTACCTCTCCACTCACCGGCCTTGTTATTCATCAAACGCCCCAACAATATTACCGGCGAACACGTCTTCCCTATCCGAAAACCGGAACAGATTCTTGATCTGATTAAAGAAAGCGGATTGCCTGCCCCTCAGAAACTGATGCTGGAAGGCGATGAACTGTCATATACAGAGTACAATCGCCTTGCCGCTGTTTTCCCAGAGTCGGAAATTGTAAACGGAACTCCGTTAATCCGCGAAGCGCGTAGCATCAAGACTCCTGTAGAAGTGGAATTATTCCGCCGTTCGGGTGTAGCTCACGCCAAAGCTTACGAACAGATTCCTTCTGTTTACCGTCCGGGAATGACCGATCTGGAATTTTCAATCGAAATAGAAAGGTTGATGCGTCTGCAAGGTAACCTGGGAATCTTTCGTGTGTTCGGTCAGAGCATGGAAATCTTTATGGGCAGTGTACTGACCGGAGACAACGCCGCTTTCCCTTCTCCATACGATTTCGCCTTAGGAGGTGAAGGACTGGATCCAGCTCTCCCGGGAGGACTCAACAGAAGCCTGCTAAAAGAAGGTCAAAGTGTCATGGTAGACCTCGGAGGAAACTTTAACGGATATATGGGCGATATGAGCCGCGTATTCTCCATTGGTAAGTTGAGTGATGAAGCGTATACAGCCCATCAGGTCTGTCTCGACATACAGGGCGCCGTATCATCTATGGCTCAGCCCGGAGTTGTATGCGAGGATTTATATAATACAGCCATCGATATAGTGACCAAAGCCGGTTTTGCCGACAAGTTCATGGGTATCGGCCAGCAAGCAAAATTCATAGGTCATGGTATCGGTCTGGAAATTAATGAAGCTCCGGTGCTTGCCCCCCGTATGAAACAAGAACTGGAACCGGGAATGGTCTTCGCTCTCGAACCTAAGATTGTAATTCCGGGTGTAGGTCCCGTAGGTATCGAAAACTCGTGGACAGTAACACAAGAGGGTGTAGAGAAACTTACTATCTGTAACGAAGAGATTATTGAGTTGCAATAAAAACAAATCCCAATAGATACCAAAAAGACGACTGTTGTGCTTTCCACACCACAGCCGTCTTTTTCATATCACTATTAACTTTACTAAGGAATTTCTGTTACCGGAGTCTCCAACTTAATGTTTTCCCATCCCACCCATGTAGGAGAAACCATACATTGCGGCTCCTGAATTTTATCGATCAAGGCAGTAGCACGTTTCACTGCAACACTGGTTCTTTCGAACAGCTCTTTCATGGAAAGGTTACCTTTAGCGTCACGGATCGTCTTTATCAGGAAATACGTATAATATCCCTGCTTCTTTTCATGGTAAACACTTGAAGTCTGATCGCCACTGCTGGACGAAAAACTCAATGTGTTTCCTTGCGGCAATCCCACTTTCGGAACAACACGCACGCCCTTCTGTGCCAATAGCGGAGCAGCACTCTTATAACCACCGCTAAAGCAAGCATCGAGGAATACATAAGCCCCCTTCACCGGATAAGTAGCCAATTTTTTATACAGTCCGGACAATGAAATACCCAGACGGATATTCTTACCTGTAATATCCACCGGAAGTAAATAAGGCTCCTTAGTAGCCTCGTCATTATTTCCATGACCGGAATAATAGAATATCAGTTCGGCTTGCGGATCGGTGCTTGCCATGTTCACCAACCAGTCAAGTTGTTCGTGCATCATACCGGCAGTAGCATTCGGCACCACCTTGATCTGCCCGTCGGGTACCCCAAAGGTACGTACGCAATATTCACGGAACAGCACAGCATCGTTTACGGCATAAGGCACATTAATTTCAGCATTGGCACCGGTCATACTATAATCCTCATTACCGATAATCAAAGCATAACGGTGGCGGTTCACAGCTCCCACAGGGACATCCTCCATCAACTCACTCTTGAAACTCAGCGAAAAGTCTTTCACATTCACCTTCCGTGCAGCCACATTTCCACTCAGATTGATAGAAGCGGCAGAAGACAGGTAATCTCCCACTTTCACTTTATAAGCCTCGTTCAGGAAAGTTGAACGGGTAGACTCCGTTACCGCCAGCATTACGGCCACGGAATCTTCATCAAAACGCTTGTTCACCAGGAAGCCGTAATCGAGCACAGCCACATCCCCCGGAGCAATACTATCAATTGTCATTTCCGGAGAATCGGTAGTAAATATGTTCTTCGGCAATGTGAAATTCACCTTCACCTTACGCGCAGTCTGTGTTCCAAAGTTTTGCAAGGCAACCGTCAGCTTTCCGTTTTTACCCAAAGTAATAGATGTACCCTCAGACGCAAAGAACTGATGGTCGGCAATGCGCAAACGAGGCATTGCATATTCCTGAGTATTCACAATCAGCTCCGAAGGATCGGCATCAAATCCATTCGCTTCGAATGCATAAATGTTGATCTTAGCCAAGCTCGTGGGCAACTCTTTCTTTGCAAGATAACGGAATGTATACTGTTTGGACTTCCCGGCCGGAATATTGCCTCCGTCCAACTCACGCGGACCGTCGAAATACTGATCATATCCCTGCTGCTCAGCCAAACGGATACGTATATTATACGCATCTCCTTTACCTTGGTTCTCAATGGTAAACTGCAAAGCGAAACTCTCTCCGGCATCAATTACCTTATTATTATTGGCATCCGTAAACTGATCCATCTTGATTACCAACATGGCCGGTTCCACAGGTACCGGAACAGACTCCTGTTCCTGAGCTATATTTTCAGTCTTCTTCAACGCCTCTTTGTAAGCAGCCAGCCGGGAGGGAAAAGCGGTATAAGAAGCCCCGTCCTGAACTATCTTAGAAAGCACTTCATATTCCGGTTTCATATCCATATACTGATATACGCCTGCCAGTCCCTGCATATACAATTTGGAAGAAGGATCTTTCTGCAATATCTTCAGGAAAAGATCTTTAGCATCCATCAGATAGCCCGATGCGCGCTGACGTACCAATGCATATTCAGTATCATTGGCAATGGTAGCCCCATTGTTTACGATCTCCGTAGCACAATTGAAGTTGGCGCGTGCCACACCGGTCATCAATTCAAAACTCTCGGGATGAAGTGCATACAAGCGTTTGTAGATATCCAGTGCCTCCACATTCTTTCCCTGCCGTTCCAGAATGCGCGCCTTGATAGGCAATACCTTATCATTATTCGGATCCACAGCCAGAATGCGGTCAATCGCACCAATCAACTTTTCCATATTATTGGTGGCGATATGTACATTCACCAGATTATACAAGAAATCGAGTGACACCGGATATTTGGCAATAGCCTGTTCCAGCACGCGTTCCTGATCCGCATATTTCTTCTGCTTCTGATAAATCATGTTCATATAAACATAACAGTCCTTCTGCTGAGCTTCCGTACCGGTATTAAGATACTCCTGAAAATACCTCAGCGCCTGTTCGTTCTTCTCCAGATTAAAGGCCGATACCGCTGCATAGTAAACCACCGAAGCATAACGGTTATCTTTCGGCAACAATTCACTGCGGAACAACTGCATCTGCGGCATATCGATATATGCAGCGGCAAAATCCAATGCTTTAGCCGGCTGTTTCTGTTCCGAATAATATACCGCCCCATTCAGCAGATAAGGATACAATGCCTTTAGCCTATTCTTTGCTCCCCCTATATACTGACCGTTATTCGGTGCCTCCACAACCTTCATGAAATTCGCGTAACTGTCCAGCAGATAGTCATACATAGCCGTTACATTCGTTCCTTTATCGCGCTCGCTTTCAAAAAGCACATACTGTTGGTTGGCACGCTTAGAAGCGGAGGACGCATCCTGCGCCCCCACTTTACCGGCCATAACAACAGTGAGAATGATTGTCAGTAAAAAAAATCTTTTCATCGTTTATTGTTGAAATGCATCCATAATTACAAACTCTACATTGATCTTGCGGAATTCTCCACCACGTTCTTTAGCTACTTCCACATGATATTCGTAGTCGTTCTTCGTATTACCTAATGTTGTCACATTCTTTTCGATATAACTCTTCACACCGGCAGCACGCATCAGTGCCAGCTGTTCGTTCTGTGTGATTCCGGCAGCCTTGGTCACCGTGATATTGTCGAGATTGCCATCTTTGTAATATGGCTCGTCCACAAACTCTCCGTACCGTCCGTCATAAGCCAGGCGTCCACGAATCGGAGCCGCATCGGCCGAACCGGTAATAATCACTTTCACCTGCTTACCCTCTGATAAATATTTGGAGAAATCGCCTTCAAAAGCATTCTTGATAATCTTCATCAAAGACATGGCGGCATTTGAGCGTTCAATGTTATAACCACCGGACGGGAAGTCTTCCTTAGCAGAAAACTCTTTATTGATCACCTCATACTGATAACCCACTTTATAATTGAGAATTTTTTTGCCGTTAGCATCCACACCCGGAATAACCTCTGTCTTCACATTGATCTGTGTGTTATCGGTAATCAGTTTATCCTGCTTTTTCTCTTCGATCACCTGTTCCTTTATTTCGGCCAATTGTGCTTCCTCACGGGTAGCCTGCTGCATGATTTCCAGAGGGACAAAGTTTTCATCCGCTTCCAAAGCAGTCAACTTCGTCCGTCCGATATTGTCATAGATATAAACCTTGTTGGTCGTTTCGTTGGTAACTTCCACATAGGCCAGTTCAAATTCATCTTTATCATTCAGCACATATACGGCATTCGAGAATTTCATTTTACCTTCCTCAAAGTCCCCTGCCTCGTTAGCCGGAACTTCCAGTCCGATAGACGGCAACCCCTTAAAACCGATATTCAACATATTATTAGCAGCATCATATCCATCCACAAAAGGATTATCCATTGAGATACGGTCACCCGCCAATGCCGTAGCAACTTCCTGAGCAAACAACTGCTGCTGTTTAACACGGGTTTCATCGTTCACACGGATAGCATAATCCTCCATCGATTCTCCCTGCATCATCTTCACCCATTCATTCATCTTGGCGTCTACTTCCTTACCCATAATCTTTCCATAAAATGGGTTCAGCCCGTTCGCATCCCAGAAGACCATTTGCTTCGTACGATTGGTTAGCATGAATACCTCGCTATTCTGATTGTTCTTAAAGAAGCGTCCACCGGTAACACCGCCTATAGGATCTACAATCTCCTGCTCTATGACACCATTCTTCAAGTTGATGATCTCGATATTCTTCCCATCTTTTACCACACTGATGTATTTTCCTTCGGGATGGAATGACGGAGAACTAAGCGTTCCCCCCAACTTATCGAAGATGTCCACCTTATCCCAGTTTTTCGTATCGATAATGGTCAGGTGATTATCCTCCGTGGTTACTGCCAGCAACGAAGCATCCGGAGAGAAAGTCAGTTCTTTGACAACTGCCGACATAGGAATCGCTTTTCTCAACTCCTTTGTCTGGAAGTTCCAGATATTAATCGTCTGTCCTGCCCCTGCTGCAATAAAATAATTGTTCGAACTCATAGCCAGTGCAGTAGCCGGAGCATCTCCCTGGATATAAGCCAATGGCATATATTCTTTCGTATCATAAATAACGATTTCCCCTAACGAGTTACCTACAACGAAACTACGGGCATCGGTAGCATAACACATGGATACCGGCAGCGGTTTGGCTTTCAATTTTTTACGTTTCTCTTTCAATTCGAAAAGCTTCTTATTCCTGTCACGAAAAGAGTAAATGCTTACCGGATTCTTCGCTCTCAACACGGCGATAGAACTTCCCGTCGGATTAAATACGATACGCTCAATTTTGCGTAAATCATTAATCGCGATATCGCGCATGGTATACAACGATCCGTCAGACAAATAAGCAGTACAAAAAGTCGTGTTATCAAACGCATTAATCTTTTTCTGAGAATCAAACCCCCTTTTCTCTACAACTTGTGCCATTGCTTGTCCGCAGAACATCGCGGTGACAAAACAAAAAGCAATCCCTCTGTAAGTGTAAAATCCACATTTCATCCTATTCATACCTTAAAATGATTTAGTTTATGTTTAATAGTGTTTTGCAAAATAAGCATTAATTCTGCAATCTATCACAAACAGAAACTCCTTTTTTTTCATTTCCCGTAAAGTTTAGTTGTTAATACATAGAAATGAAAAAAGAATAGACAGAAAGACTGTAGAAAAAGAGCAGGTTTGTAACGGTTTTCCGTTACAAACCTGCTCTATAGCATACATTCCCTTTCCTTACGTGATTAGTCGGAAATCGAAAAAGACAAAAACTTATTGCATTTATTCATCCACGTTTCGTACGGGATTCAATCCCATTTTCTTAGCTTTTTGAAGCATAAATGAATAAGCAGCCTCGTATTCATTGGGAATCACTCCGTCCAAAATAGCATCTTTTATAGCACTTTTTAACGACCCCACTTCCTTGCAGGGTCCCAGATTAAACACCTCCATAATCTCTTCCCCACTCACAGGCGGCTGAAAGTTACGGACACGGTCTTTCTCTTCCAAATCTTTCAACTTCCGGCGAACCAGCTGGAAATTATTTAGAAAGCGCTGTTTACGTTCCGTATTCTTTGAAGTAATATCCGCCTCACAAAGTGTCATCAGGTCGTCTATGTCATCTCCGGCTTCAAAAAGCAGACGACGCACGGCCGAATCCGTCACCACATCATCCGCTATCACGATGGGGCGCATATGCAGGCTCACCATCTTTTGCACATACTTCATTTTCTCGTTCATCGGCAACTTCATCCTCCTGAAGATATTCGGAATCATCTTTTCGCCTATGAAATTATGATTATGAAAAGTCCATCCCGCCTTCGGTTCCCAGCGTTTAGTCACCGGTTTGGCGATATCATGTAACAAGGCAGCCCAACGTAACCAAAGATTATCTGTCACCTTGCTGATATTGTCGAGCACTTCCAGCGTATGATAAAAATTATCCTTATGGGCACGCCCGTTCCGGGTCTCCACCCCTTGTAAAGCCACTAATTCCGGAAAAATCAACGCCAACAACCCACTTCTGTCCAAATCGATAAAACCTTTGGAAGGGATAGGTGAAAGCATTATTTTATTCAGCTCGTCCGCAATGCGCTCACGTGAAATAATCTCAATCCGTTCCCGGTTACGGCAAAGAGACTCAAATGTATCGTCATCGATGTAAAAATTCAGTTGGGTAGCAAAACGGATACAGCGCATCATGCGCAAGGGGTCGTCACTGAACGTTATGTCCGGATCGAGAGGAGTACGAATGACCTTTTCCTTCAAATCATTCATGCCTCCGAACGGATCGACCAGTTCCCCAAACCGCTCCTTATTCAGGCAGACAGCCAGAGCATTGATCGTAAAATCCCGGCGGTTCTGATCGTCTTCCAACGTTCCATCCTCCACAATCGGCTTGCGTGAATCCCGCTGATACGATTCCTTCCGTGCTCCTACGAATTCCACCTCCGTTCCGTGATATTTCACTTGTGCCGTGCCGAAATTCTTAAAAACAGAAACATGCGCACCCCGTCCCAGACGTTTACCCAACGCCTCGGCCATAGCAATGCCACTCCCCACCACAACAACATCTATATCTTTAGAGGGACGCTGCAGAAAAATGTCGCGGACATATCCGCCCACCACATAACATTCCAATCCCAACATATCGGCCGTCTCCGAGATCTGTCCGAAAATGGGTTCACTGAAATGCTGCTTCAATTCCTCCTGAGTCAACTCTATCATCTTCATTTTTCTTTTTTACAGTGATTGAAGGTGGTAGTCCGTTACTAACACCTTACAGTTAATTAGGCCGCAAAGGTACAACTTTTCGCTCTTCACTTTCCACTCTTCAGTCTAAATTTGTATTTTTGCCCTTTCTTAAGTAAAGAACAACAAAATGAAAAAACTGATTGTCCTGGCATGTACATTGTCACTGCTGACTGCTTGTGGTGACAACATCGAGAAGAAAGCGGGTGAAAAGCTTGCAGCTGCCCGCGCAGCTTTTGAACGCAACGACTACAACGAAGCCAAGTTGCAGATCGACAGTATTAAAATTCTGTATCCAAAGGCATTCGATACCCGTAAAGAAGGTATCAAACTGATGCAACAGGTAGAACTGAAAGAACAGCAAGAAAGCCTTATATATCTGGATAGCATGCTACAAGTCAAACAGCAAGAGTTCGAAGCTATCAAGAATAAATATACTTTTGAGAAAAACGAAGAATATCAAAAAATCGGTAACTACTTTTGGCCTACCCAAACCGTAGAGAAAAACCTGCATCGTTCTTTCCTCCGCTTCCAGGTGAACGAACAGGGAGTAATGACACTGACATCCATCTATTGCGGCCCAAGCAATATCCACCACGTAGCAGTCAAAGTGATAGCACCAGACGGAAGTTTTGCCGAAACCCCAGCCTCCAACGACAGCTACGAGACTACCGATCTGGGAGAAAAAATCGAAAAAGCCGACTACAAAATGGGAGAAGACGGCAACGTCCTCAGTTTCCTCTACATGAACCGCGATAAGAAAAATATCCGTGTCGAGTATCTCGGCGAACGGAAATTCTCCATTACCATGACTCCTTCCGACCGTGAAGCACTCGTCGGTACTTACGAGTTGGCCAAATTACTTTCATCCATACGTCAGATTCAGCAAGAGAAAGAAGAAGCCAACCTGAAAATCGAATTTGTGAAAAGAAAAATGGAACAGAAAGCCCAAGAAGAGGCTGCGGAAAAATAAATTTTCCTTTTTTCATAAGTCGCTCAGTGGGGCGACTTATGAAAAAAAGTTTCTACTGAACAAATATTAAAAGAGATTGGTTATCTTTGCAATGACAGCCTTTATTAAAATCAAGCTGATAAACAGTAAGTAATTATAAAACAGAAGCAATGAAGATTTCGCAGATACAAATTAAAAAGATGTGGGGAAAACAGGACATCGAATGGAATCACGTAGATCCCAAAGTCAATATCCTCGTCGGTCCCAATGGAAGTGGCAAATCTACCTTTCTCCGATTTATCTACTTGCTACTTACAAGTGATATCAAAGAGCTCAATAAGCTTAAAACAGATATCTTTATTCGGTTTGATGCAGGAGGTAGCATATTATATCATGCAGACAAAAAAGATTTTAGCATAGAATTTCAAAAAGACTGGCTTTTAGACATCGAATACATCAATACATTCGACATACCGACAGCTAAGAAAAGTACTCAATCTTCTCTTATGCAAGAATTGGATATGACTATTTATCCGCTAAATAAAAACGTTTTCAATTTCATCGACTATCGTTCAAAAATCCTTAACTACCCTGAACAGTCAGAAGAGATACAAGAACGAATCTCGATGTTATTTAAAATAATCAATAGTTTTTTTGCAAGTACCCAAAAACAGATCAGTATCAATTCAAAAAACAAAATGGTTTTCACGTTTTTAAACCAAGAAGAGGAAATAGAACCGGAACAGCTATCCTCAGGAGAAAAACAATTGTTACTCATATTACTCAAGGTATTTTTAAAGGAAGACAAACCGTTCATTCTGTTAATGGACGAACCGGAACTATCCCTTCACATCGAATGGCAAAGACGATTAATTGAAGCTATACAAATTCTAAATAAAAATTGCCAGATCATTCTTTCAACTCATTCACCGAGTATCTTTGCCGATGGATGGGGAGATAAATTAGTATTTATGGAGGATATCGTCAAACCGATATAAAAAGAGAAATGACACCAAGCAAAAAAGCTTATTATGCAACTGTAGCACAAAACTACAAAGCCTCACTGTTGTTGAATGGATGTAAAGCTGTCATCCATCTGGAAGATAAAAACGATATTATATTTTGGAATAAAATATTTAAAGAGGCATGTCCTCAATACAATTTTTATTTTATTCCCTACAGCCGCTCCCAATCTGGAAATAAAGCTACGGGAAGTTCCACTTGTCTTATTTTCAAAGATTTCCTCGACAGTAAGATGGCGATTGCCATAGACAGTGATTTACACTATTTAATGCAAGAACCAGATATAGATGCCAAGCATTACATACTACAGACTTATACTTATTCTTTCGAAAATCATCTTTGTTTCACAGATCGTTTAGCTGCGTTACCTATATTGACCTGCGGATTTACAAATAGCATTTTTGACTTTAATAAGTTTTTGTTGGCATACTCAAAAGAGATTTATCCGTTATTTCTTCTTTTCTTATATGATCACAGACAAAAGGAAAGGAAATTACCCAATACTGACTTTTTCAAATTACTATCATTCCCCTACAGCAACAATAGAATAGATGACAATGGAGACTATATTATTACCACTCTTCATAAAAGAGTTACTCCCCAAATATCCTATTTAAAAAGTATTTATCCCAATTATGATGAAGCAGTAGAGAAAGCCAAATACAAACGCCTGGGACTTACAGAAGAAAATACCTACTTATATATTCGTGGACATAATCTATACGATTTGATTACAAAATTAGGAGAAGAAATATGCAATATATTGAAAAGAAACGAAAAAAAACGTCTGTCAGAAGCGGGCGAATATGACAAAATAGCAACTATTTATCAAAGAAAAGATACATTTAAAAAGAAGCTCCTAAATGCCGATCTTTATTTCACCTATCCTGAGATAAAAAGATGTGTTCAAGATATTCGATCAATATGGCCTTAAATATACAAAAGCTGAAATAAAAACGAAAAGTAACAATCACTTACCAATATGGCCCCAATAATTGAGTTATCAATTATTGGGGCCATATCCATTATTATTATCCGTGATAATTACTTATTTCGGAAGCCACTTTGCTATTCAGTCACTATTGATATTCGTACAGCGTTCATTCCACGCATACCGCGCTCTATTTCAAATGTCACTCTATCACCTTCAGCAATTGTTGCTGGGGCAGAAGAGATATGGAAGAAATACTTTTCGCCATTATCCGTATCTTTCACAAAACCATAGCCTTTCGCAGCATTAAAATACTCGATACGCCCCATGTGAGGAGCCACTTCCACATTCTCTTGTTTAGGTACAGAAACCTCGATATGAGATGCATCTACTTCTTCCTCAATCCGTTCCTGCGGCACTGAATGCAAAACACCGAATTGGTCTACATAAGCAATCATATCCTCAAAAGAACTTGGACCGCTGCTTTGGCGTTCCTCTTTACGTTGTTGCTTCTCCTTACGTTTCTGCTCCTTTAGCTTCTCCCGGTCACGTTTACTTGTTGTTATTTTTTTTACCATTCAATAATTTTATGTCTGAATCAATACTGCCTGTTCTTTTACATGTTGATTGCCGGATAGGCAGTTTTATGTCACACACACCAATAAACAAACGATTTCATCATTATATCCAGATCATACGCTACGCCGAATGCCAGCAGCACATAGGCGCGATGCTTTTATCCTGAACAAAGCAGCAAATAATGATGTCGATTGGGGAATGCCATAAGCCGCAGAATAAAGCGGAAAACAATCACGCACAAAGAAGATTTCAGTATAAACCCAATGTTAGTAACGGCAAATATACACATATTATTCGGTTATTCCTAATTCTCCGGTCCCAATCGTGATGGGACCGGAATTGCCAGATAGCGCAATCACTTAACGGCACTATCCAAATCGACCTTCTCTATCAGTTCCTGATCCTGCCAATAAGATATTACTTTTAGATGTTGCAGCCTTCCTACTATTATGGCAGGGTGAGTACAGAACTTCTCAATATTATTTCAAATTTTCCCAATAAGGTTTTAGTTTGACTTGGAGGTAATCCATTACTTCAAAAAAAGTAAGTTGAGTTGGAATCTTAAGTTTCTTCATGAATGCATTCCACCTTATGTTCAAATTCGAGTTCTTTGCAAAGGCAAGACTAAATGCAACGTGATTTTCCATGTAGTTAGTTTGGCGATTCTTGAATGTTGCCTTTATAGCTTCATCTAATATTTCCGCATTATATTTTCCTCCTTGCAAGATCGTATAGAGATCATAAAAATCTTTCATTCGACTATTTGTTTCTGCTCTTGAAATCATAGTCTGAAATTTCTCTGCCACAACTGTCTCCAAAGAATAAGCCATGATGTCAGTATTGGGGAATCCGTCAAGTAAGTTCGGATAATCCAATTCAGATGGACTGGGAGTTATCACATCTCCAAATCCTATATCCATAGAAACATACTGGCGAATCGTATCAAGAGAGGCTGTCAACGTCAATCTTACACCCGGATATTTCTTCTCAATTGCAATCTCATCAGTACGCAGTGTATCAATGTAAAATATTACACCATCTTGTTCGTAAGAGATGGAGCAAATTTCTGCAAATATCTTTTTTATATTTTCTTTGTTATTGTCGATGTGATACCCCATGAAGTCAATATCCAATGTTGGCCTCGCCAAAAAACGCTCATGAGCATATAGCAATGCTCCACCTTTCAAAAAGAAATGGTCATAAAAACGGCTGATTGATAAACGATAGAGCAAACGCTCTTGGAGGTATCGGGTTACAAGCATTTGATAGCTTTGTCCATTTCTCCGTGAAATATTCAACAACCTAGCTTTCACTGAGTCCCCATAGTTATATATTTCTTTTATAGCCATGCCTCAAGATAATGATTAAGTGTATTACGTATTCTTAGTTTAGAGGCATAATCCATCAATAGAGATATATTCTTATCGGGACGTTTCAGATAGGCTTGAAGGACTTCTGCCATCACATCAATTCCCACTTTATTTCGATACTTGACCACATCACAAACCGAACGTTCCACATCAAAGATCGGCACATCGTATCCTTGTATTTCTTTCCGAGTAGCACCGATAGATAGTAATTTGTCAGATTGATATATCAGTTGAAATTCGGGATATTCAGGCAGAACTACTTTTCGACTACGCTTAATGGCCACATAGTAAGCATTCGGAATCTGAGTAGTGAGATTATAAACCGACCATGCCGACCAAAGACAGAGAATGCCATTAGGAACAATCAGGCGAATATCCACCATTGTACCTGCCAATGCGTCAATATGAGCGTATACGCCATTTTTTAAGCGCATAGCCTCTCCTTTGCGAACTGAGGCCTGCAATTGCTGTTCCTGCCAGTCAGTCAAACCTTGTGTAGAGACAAAGCCATTTTTTTTAAGTTGGTCTTCAATGCACATATTCCCTATAACTATTCCTTGCAAATATACTGCAAATATTCAAATATGCAGTATACTTTTAAGGGAAAAATACAGAAGTTATCACAATCTTTTATTTTTATACGGATATACAATCAGAATTATCAAACTAACCGCCATTAAAACATCAATAATATTCCAAAGTAGTCGTCCTAAAGTAACTTTCATAAATGCTTGGAACATTACATATCAGTAATATTGACTTCTCAACAGATTCAAAGATATTATATAAAAACAGCCGGAATCACCTGTTACGGTAATCCCGGCTGCCGCCTAAAACACGAATAACCGCCGTTACCCGTTTCCCGTAACAGACCACAACAGTCTGCTGCTTCTTTCTATCTCCTGCAATTTCATCGCCAAATCGTCATCCTCCTCCATCGAAAACGATTCACTGTATCGCATCACCTTTGTATCCTCCCTGCCCGAACAGAGATATGTATACCACTCCTTTTTCAACAACATACGGCTGTAATTCAACGCTCCGTCACCATTGTAACCGAACAAGGAATATAGATTCAGCATCAGCCTGCATCCCGATTCCCGCAAGTGCAGATAGTCTTCCGTTCCCCAATAAAGTGAACGTTCCGGTTGCATCAGAACAGGGATATAACCCGACAGGCAGATGGCATGAATCATCTCACTGAGTCCTTCCGGCTGTTTTAAAGGAGACACATCTACCAGTAACTCCTTCCCCCCTCCTATCGCCAACAAATCTCCCTTCTCCAACAAAGCCGGAAATCCTTCATCCAAACGATATCTTGCCGACAAACGCAAAGAGATATTACCGGAGTATTGCTGCTGTAAATATTGAAAGGCTTCTTTCAGAAAAGAAGAAGCATTCCCTTCATTTTCCACCTTTACCGGAGGTACACAGTAGATCTGCCTGACACCTTGCTGTTCAAGATAAACCAACAATTCCAACGCCTTATCCCCAGGTAAAGCCCATGCATCCGTATTAAGTAGTAAATAAGGCTGAAAATCGGTATGTACCAAAGAAGAGAGAATCATAAATTTAAATCTTTCAACCGAGGATGCCTGCTGTCCTTCTCCGAGAGAATCACACGATCTGCCGGAATACGCCAGTCAATACCCAAATCCGGATCATCCCAGGCAATGGCACCCTCACTATGCGGAGCATAAAAATTATCACACTTATACTGAAAAACAACTGCCTCACTCAATACACTGAATCCATGTGCCAACCCACGGGGAATGAAAAATTGACGATGATTATCCTCCGTCAACTCTACTGCCACATGTTGTCCAAATGTAGGAGATCCTTTACGGATATCAACAGCTACATCCAATACCGCTCCTTTCACTACACGCACCAATTTACTCTGAGCAAAAGGGGCCTGTTGAAAATGTAAACCACGAAGTACACCATAACTCGATTTACTTTCATTATCCTGGACAAACGTAGTCTTGCATACTTTTTCCTCAAACTCCCTCTGATTAAAAGATTCAAAGAAATATCCCCGGTCATCTTTAAAAATACGGGGCTCAAGGATAACAACCCCATCGATAGCAGTCTTTATTACATTCATTTCAAACCAAGTTCCTGTATCACTTTCAACAAATACTGTCCATACTGGTTCTTCAGCATCGGCTTTGCCAATTCACGCATCTTATCGGCACTGATCCAACCTTGCCTCAAAGCAATTCCTTCCAAACAAGCTACTTTCAATCCCTGACGCTTTTCTATCACTTCAATAAAAGTAGATGCTTCACTTAAAGAATCATGCGTACCGGTATCCAACCAGGCAAAACCACGACCTAACAACTGAACTTTCAGTTCCTGATCTTTGAGAAATTCCTGATTCACTGTCGTTATCTCCAATTCTCCGCGTGCTGAGGGCTCTATTTTTTTTGCTACTTCCACCACCTTATTCGGATAGAAATAAAGCCCTACCACTGCATAATTAGACTTCGGTTCTTCAGGCTTCTCTTCCAGACTCAAGACATTTCCTTCTTTGTCAAATTCAGCCACTCCATAACGTTCCGGATCACTTACCCAATAACCGAACACCGTTGCCTTCTGTTCCACTTCTGCCATGCGTACAGCTTCATTCAGCATACGGGTAAAACTCTGCCCATAGAAGATATTATCTCCAAGCACCAAACAAACCGAATCACTCCCAATGAATTCCTCACCGATAATGAATGCCTGAGCCAAACCATCCGGAGAAGGTTGTTCCGCATACTCTAAACGTATTCCGTAATCAGAACCATCTCCCAGTAAACGTCGGAAAGCAGGAAGATCATCCGGAGTAGATATAATCAAGATTTCACGGATACCGGCAAGCATCAACACCGAAACCGGATAATAAATCATCGGTTTATCAAAAATAGGAAGAAGCTGTTTACTAACTCCTTTGGTGATGGGGTACAGACGAGTACCAGAACCACCGGCTAAAACAATGCCTTTCATAATATATTATTTATTTTCCAGATAATTCAAACATTTTTTATTGATATCCTTCCTATAAGAATCAAAAAACCATCCCCATTTATTGAAATATTTAAAAACAGAAAATATATGAAATCTCAAAAGCTTCCAGCTTTTATAAGACCCTTTATCATATCCGTGCATAACTATTATATTAGGATTAAATATTGTGTCAGAAATAGTCCCTATCCTACGTGATAAATCCAAATCTTCTGCATACATAAAAAAACGCTCGTCAAATCCACCTATTTTTCTTAAAACATCAACTCTCATAAACATAAAGCAACCAGACAAAGAAGGCACCCACATTATTTTATCATAGCCAGAAAAGATTAATTCATATTTATAATTTCTATTTCTATTATATTTTTTCAATGGAAGAAAGCGACGTCCGAACAAATCCCATGGAGTTGGTAACAATTTACATAAATATTGAATATCTCCATTAGGGTATACAACTTTAGGCATAACCAAGCCACAATTATGATTTTCACCCATATACATAGCCAATGACTTAAAAATACCTTTTGAAAATGATATATCCGGATTTATCACTACATGATAATCGACTTTTTCTTCAATAGCTTTTTTTATTCCAATGTTATGTGCTGCACCATATCCTAAATTGGTACCATTAAAAAGATAAACTATTTTGTCTGAAATTACACTAATAGAAGTTCCGAGTTCATCGGATGGAGAATTATCTATTACATATAATTTATGTATTATCTCACCACAAATTAATCGGCAGATATTTTCAACATCTACCTTCTCATTTTTATACAACACTAAACTGGCTGTTATTCGGACATTAAGCATAATCTATATTAGAACTAAAAAGATCAATCTAAATAAAAGGAATACATCAAAATCATTTTAATAGAAGAAGCATAAGATCGTAGTAACTTACGACGTAGGGAGAAGCTACCTTTTTATAAGGGACAGTAGAAAACTTTATATAATTATCATTTATTGCATCAATCATCAATTCCGCTAACATTTGAGGGCTATTAACATCAAAAAAAGCAGTACATAAACTACCCTCAGATGTTTCATGTGCATACTCAAGATCCGCAATTATCATAGGTTTTCGATACTCTTTAAATTCTGATATAGGAAGTCCCCAAGTCTCCAGTTTACTAGGAAACAGTAATACATCAGTTTTTAAATACATATCATGCATCTGTTCCATCCTTAAAAGTCCTACAAACTCAATATTAAGTACAGATTTATACTTTTCTAAAATATGATTGGAATAGCTATTCTCTGTACCATCAATAGTTAGTACCACTCTAAAATTTTTTATATTCAATTTATTCAAAATGATAACAGCTTCACATATAACCTCAAAATTTTTAAAAGGACGGGCCAATGCAGGAAAGAAGAAAGTAAAAGGAAGTGTACTAACACTATTCCTTTCTTTTGAATCTATTTCTTCATGGTAAGGTCTAGCTACAATAATTTTTTTCTGATCAACCTTAAACATCTCACCAAAAGCTTTACGTAACCAGTCTTGTTGAACAATCAAATAATTATTTTGATGAATGTTAATTCGATACGCCCATTTATAAAACATTGCAAAGAAGACGTATTTTTTTGACAAAAAAACATCTTTCACTTTCCATCTAAAAAAAGGGGATGGATTATGCATATAGACAGCTCTTCGCCGAGCTTTTACATTAGGCGACATGTCATGTAAAGAAAGCCACAAATAGACATCAAATTGATTTGATATTTTTTTGAAATAAAAATATTCATAATAAATACGGTATAGCCATCTTTTTTTTGCTTTTGGCAACTCTATATACTCTATATTCGGATAAAGAATTTTATCCTTATTATTAACAAGTGCAATAACCCTATAAATATTACTTAACTCGGACATACTAAGAGCCTGCAAGAAGCTCTTTAAAATACTCAAGGTTCCTCCCTCTGTCAAATTAACAGCAGAGATAATTATAGTGTTCATTTTTTATTTTTTTGAAGAATAGATAAAAGAACCAGAATAGTAATAAAGAAAAGCCCAAAAAATAAATCCATATCTAACATAATGTCCTCCACGTATTAGCAGTGTTAGTATCAGAAAGAAGACGGAAATATTTATTATATTATTCAAATTATAATTTCTATATATCACCCATAAACATAATATTAGACCTAATACGCCAAATTCCGAATACAAACGATTTAACAAAGAATAGCCATCTTGAGCATTAAGACCATAAAAAATATAATCTGATTTATATTCTCGATAGTAATTTAATTCATGTGTCCCCAATCCGGTACCCATTATTCTATTAGGAGCATTTAATGCGACCCACACATTAACCATAGTAGCATAAGAACTCATATTCAACGTTTCAAATACATCTGGATCCATAGCAATAAAACCTTCATAAGTGTCTTGAAGCTTCATTACTATTGCACTAAAAGCAGTTTCTTCACCCGATTGTTCCAGTCTTTTAAAATTCCCTCCCAATAAAAACAATAGCAATAAAATAATAAAAATGGAATAACAGGCGTATTTGTTTCGTAAATAAACGTATTTATAAAATAAAAGGATACCGACAACAACAAATGTGATCGTACTAAAAGTCAGAAAGATAGCTAATATCACAATAAGCTTTCTTTTATTCAGAGGAAATAATCCTGTAAATAAATAATAGGCGAAAGCCGGAGTTAATATTGTACTCAAATAACTTGGTTCATCAATAATTGAGGACACCCTCAATATGCCTGGAAGTACTTCAACCGATGCCCGTCCATAAACCCAGCAAAATATATCGATTCCACAAATATAATAAACAGCAAATTGGATAATACCCAAATATGCAACAACATGTGCAATACAAAGATATTTAGCAAATAATGCAGGAATATCCCCACGAAAATATCTAAAAATCACCGCATAACACATTACAAAATAAGTCAATAAAAAAAACTGTTGAATAAACTTATCATACGCATAATTAGACAGTGTAATGCATGAAAAAGAATATATACCAAGTATTAATAAAAAAAACAAAATATTTCTACTAAAATTCAACTTCTTCTGAAGTTGATTTATAACAAGTAGAGCCAAGAATAGAATGACCATTTCATAGTATCTTTCCATGAAAATACCACATACTATTAACCATCCTGCACATTCTTTTAAATTGAGCTTATTTTTTCTATACAATGTCATTTATGGCAAATAGCTTTATACATTTCTACATACATATTAGCTATATTATCCCAAGAGTAATTTGATATCATTTGTTTAGTATCAACAGGTTTATCAATCATTTCAGTAATTCCGGCTTTTATTTCCTGCACATTTCTCCAATCCACATAATAAGCCTTATCTTCAAAATATAGATTAGTACCACCATTTCGAGTAATAACAATAGGTACATTATAAAAAGCAGCCTCCATTGCTGCAATACCGGGAGTCTCTAGTGTTGAAGGTAGTGCAAAAACAGAACACGATTTGTATGCACTAAACAATAGCTTCCGATTATAAATTGGCCCAAGAAAATAGCACTCCTTATATCCAATATTAAGAATCTCTTCATAGTACTTCTTATCCCAAATTTTGCCAACTACAACGACTGGCATATCTAACTCTTTACAAGCCTGAACCAATAATTTCTGATTCTTTCTGCGTTCCACTCTTGCTACATTTAAAACAAATTTCCGATTCTTCAAAAAAGGATATTCAGTTTCAAATAAGTCTTTGGAAACATCTGTCATCTCATATAAGTCAAGCCCATTAGGAACAACTTTAACAAAGTCATTTTTCGTTACATTTGATATAAATTTAGCTTCGTCAATCGTATTAGGAAATAATGCAGAAGCTTTATCCCACAATTGGACCCTCCGCGAAATGCTCAATAAACTTTTTAATTTTTTAGGAAATATCCTAGTCAGGTTATATGCCAGCACTTCAAGTCTAAAGTTTTTAGGATATATAATTGTAGAAACAACATAAGGAATCTCCTTTTCTGCTAAAGTTATGGCAACAGGAGTATATTCAAAACTAGACTTAAAAAAATGAATTAAATCAAACTTTGATAAATCAGTTGTTTCATGTGTTATATATTCAACAGATACCAAACCTGTTTTTTGTAAAGCGGCAATTGTATTTTCAACTTGTGCTTCAGCACCTCCACGCTGCAAATTTCCAAACTGATCACAAATAACTCCTAATCTAATTACTTCATTCATGACATAAAAGTGTTTATAATTCTAAAACATGCATTTCCGTCACCATAAGGATTCACAGCTTTACTCATGCTATTATAGTACTCTTGATCATCAAGAAGTTTAGATACTTCTTTTATGATTTTATCATAATCAGTTCCAACAAGTTTTACCGTGCCGGCTTTCAGAGCTTCGGGTCTTTCTGTCGTTTCACGCATAACTAAAACAGGTTTACCAAAGCCAGGTGCCTCTTCTTGTATACCTCCACTATCAGTCAAAACAATGGTGGCTTTTTCCATCAAGAAAACAAAAGATAAATATTCCAAAGGCTCAATAAAAAAAACATTAGGGAGCTTTTCTCCTGCAAAAATATCATGAATGGGTTTTCTCACATTAGGATTCAAATGCATTGGATAAACAAAATCAATATCCAGATACATCTGTGCCAATTGTTTAATAGCTCGGCATATGTTAACAAAACCAGCACCAAAGTTTTCACGCCTATGTCCGGTTATCAAAACCAATTTTCGTCCTATGGAAGTGCGTAAAGGATCATATCCTTTTATTTTCAATAAATCAATAAGGTTTGATTCTATTTTTATATCAGACTTGATTCTATTGGTAACAATATGGAGAGCATCAATTACCGTATTACCTGTCACAAATATTTTATCTTCATTTATTCCTTCCAATATCAAATTCTGCTTACTAAGCTCTGTCGGAGCAAAATGATAGGCTGCAACCCGTCCTGTTATCTGCCTATTCAATTCTTCAGGCCAAGGATTATATATATCAAAAGTACGGAGCCCTGCCTCTACATGTGCTACAGCAATTCTTTTATAATATGCAGCCAAAGAAACAACCATCGAAGTCGTAGTGTCCCCATGTACAAACACAATCTCTGGACCTACTTCATCTAAGACTTCGCGCATGCCCATCAGAACACGAGCTGTCACATCATATAGATCTTGTCCAGCTTGCATAATGTTCAAATCATAATCTGGAGTTATATCAAAAATCTTAAGAACTTGATCTAGCATTTCACGATGCTGCCCAGTCACACAAACAATTGTTTCAAACTCACATAAATGTTTCTGAAACTCCTTGACCAAAGGAGCCATCTTTATAGCTTCTGGCCGAGTGCCAAAAACAAGTAAAATTTTTCTCATAATAATATTTCCAAAAAATAAAAGAAGTACTTTATAAATTCCACCTCCATCGGAGAAAAGATTGAAAAAATTTATTTTTTACATATTTCTTCATTAAAAAAATTTTTAATCCAGCATTTTTTTCTTTAGAAATTATATCCCTAAATCCATCCAGATTCTGATTATATTTTAAATAGCATCCCAACACTCCTGCATAATATTCACCCTTTATGCGATTCGCTCCTTTCTTCATTCCCAAATAAGAAAAGAAAAAAGAACGGACATGATAAATACTTTCTAAAAAAGAGCTATTAGATTCGAATGTTTTAAAATGACTGGCGGAAACAGCTAATTCCCGATATACAGCAGTTACATCATCCTGATACTTTATCTTGCATTTTGAACTAATAAATATCCATAAAGGATAATCTCCCATCTTCCATTTATTTTTCATTATTTCCACATCATTGACATACTCTAAGTATAGGTTATGCCTAAAAACTGTAGTTAAAGTAGGAATTTCAGTTTTAGAAAATAACAAATCATAGGTGGATCTTTTTTTATTTCCCCAAGAATATTGCAAGAATATTTCCCTATCTTGACTATATATTTTAGCATTAGAATATATCATACCATATTCTATATGACTTTCTAAGAAATCTACTTGTTTTTGCAACTTTAACGGATCTATCCAATAATCATCTCCTTCACACATTGCTATATATTTCCCCCTTGCCCGAGGCAGATTGTATACAATGTTTATATCCAATCCTTTGGAATACTGATTTTCAA
>NZ_JADKYL010000007.1:0-236275 GCF_019633785.1 Bacteroides sp. FSHCM14E1 | reverse complement strand
CCAAGTTCGTTTAGAACTTATACCAAACATCAAATTTTAAACCTAAATTAATAAAGAAAAGAATGAGAGAGAAACCGTAAATGACGTTAACCTGGTGCAGCGATGCTTTAGAAGTGTCCTGTGCTCACTTTATCAATCAAAATTACAATCTAATAATTAATCGTATTTATGAGAAAATGCAACATGCGGTGGTTTAGTCCGCAAAGAATGAAAAAGCATCTGGCTTTTGCTTTGGCAGTTAGCCTGATAGCTATGGTACCTGTGAGTGCCTTCGCTCAAGTACTAAAGATTTCAATGACGAAGACAAACGTATCCATCGAGAGTGTACTGCGTGAACTTGAAAAACAAAGCGAGTATACTTTCTTCTACAATGACAATCAGGTAAAGCTGAACAAGAAAGTATCCATCAATGTGTCGGATGCTCCGATCGAAACTGTACTGAACGAAGTATTCAAGAATTCGGGATACACTTATAAGATCGTGGATAATCAGATCGTAGTATCTGCGACGAAAGAAGCGACAAAAGACGTACAGACAACTCAGCAACAAAAGCAGAGAAAAGTTTCGGGAGTTGTAAAAGATGCAATGGGTGAAGCCATCATTGGAGCATCAGTAGTAGAAAAAGGAGCTCCTTCTAATGGTACTATAACAGATATTAACGGACAATTCAGTCTGACAGTAGGCGGCAACGAATTACAAATTACCTATATCGGTTATATGCCTGAAACAGTATCGTTGAAACCAGGTGTTACTTCTTACAATGTTACCATGAAAGAAGATACAAAGACCCTTGACGAGGTAGTTGTAGTAGGTTACGGCGTACAGAAAAAAGCAAATTTAACAGGTGCAGTATCATCCATTAATGCTGAAGCACTGGAATCTCGTTCTGTATCAAGTGTTTCTGCAGCAATGGCTGGAACAATGCCGGGTGTAACAGCTATCCAATCTTCCGGTGCTCCGGGATTACAAACCGGAACAATTACCGTACGTGGTAAAAACTCGGTGAATGCGGCCAATCCGTTAGTCATCGTAGACGGTGTACCGGGTAGTATGAATACCATTGACCCACAGGATATCGAAAGTTTGACAGTATTGAAAGATGCTGCTTCTGCCGCAATCTACGGTGTACAGGCTGCCAACGGTGTAATCTTGATTACAACTAAAAAAGGTAAGAAAGGACAAGATGCCAAAGTATCCTATTCGGGTAGTGTAGCATGGGCAACTCCTACAACAAAACTAAACTTCCTTGGTTCGGCAGACTATGCTATGCTGTACAATGAAGCTGTAAAAAATGAAAATCCCAATGCCGCCCTTCCGTATAGCGATGAAGATATCGAGCTTTTCCGGAATGGAACTGATCCAATCGGACACCCCAATACAGACTGGTATAAAGAGACATTTAAAAATTTTGCATTTGAACAACAACACAATTTCTCAATCAATGGTGGCTCTGAAAAAACAAATTACAGTGCATCGGTTGGTTATCTCTATCAAGGTGGTTTAACAAACGAAAATGATTATAATCGTTTCACCGGTCGTATCAACGTTGAATCAGAAATCAGCAAATGGTTTTCTGCCGGACTGAATGTATCCGGATATAGAGGAACACGTGAGGATGGAGCTGTCGGATTTGCTACACTGATGAGTGAAGTGACCCGTAACAGCCCGACACTACCGGTTTACAATGAAGATGGTACATTTAATTATAGCGGAAAAGCCAATCCGGTAGCAGAATTAGGAAGAACCGGTTTTTATCGTCAGATGGACCAGCAGTTGAATGCTATCCTACATGCAACCGTACACATCTTACCGGAATTGAGCGTTAAGGGATTATTCTCTGTACGTAATGATATTCGTAACATCGATTACTTCAAGAAACATTATTCATATGGTACCGGATCAAATATTTCTGATTCTGGTTTGAGAGAAGGATACGATAAATATTATATCTGGAACGAATATACATCTCAGTTGTTGGTGAACTATAACAAAACGTTCAAGCAACATACTATCGGTGCATTGTTTGGCTTTGAGCAGTGGGAGCAACTTTATAAATATACAGAAGCCACACGTAAGGGTGGTGGTAGCGATGAACTAACAGAGTCATTGAATACACTGGATAAATCATCTCAAACCAATTCTGACGGTGGCACGGAGTTAGCCCGTCGTTCATACTTTGGCCGTATCCAATACGATTACGCTGACAAATATTTATTTGAAGCGAATCTGCGTGCAGATGCTTCTTCACGTTTCCCGAAAGATAATCGTTGGGGTGTATTCCCTGCATTCTCTGCCGGATGGAGAATCTCAGAGGAAAACTTTATTAAAGACAATCTGAACTGGATGAGTAACTTGAAGTTACGTTTAGGTTGGGGTCGTACCGGTAACGAAGAATTGAGCGATATCTACCCTGCAGTAGCGACTTATGCTTATGGTTCTTATATGTTTGGTAATACATTGAACACAACCGCCTATGAAGCGAGATATGTAAACAGTGCACTTCAGTGGGCCACAGTTACTAATTACGAAGTTGGATTAGACGCAGGATTCTTAGATAATAAACTTGGATTTGAACTGTCTGTATACAAGAAAAAAACAGATGACATGCTATTGAAACTTCCGGTACAGGGTATTTTAGGTATGTCAGCACCGGTTCAGAATGCAGGTAGTGTAGAAAATACAGGTTTCGATTTGAACATTTTCCACAATAACCGTATCAATAAAGATTTCAGCTATGCTGTAAATTTAAATCTGGCTTATGTAAAAAACCGTATCACAAACCTTGAGGGTACTGAAGGAGAAGATCCTGACAACAATAAATTATGGCGTTTAGAAGGTTATCCCATCGGTTCATTCTATGGTTACAAAGCAATCGGTTATTTCAATACTGAAGAGGAACTGGCCAACGAACCGAAACGTACAGGAACAGAAAAATTGGGTGATATCAAATATGCTGATTTGAATGGTGATGGTAAAATTGATGCTGCGAATGACCGTACAGTGATCGGTCAAAACTTCCCGAGCTGGACAGGTGGTTTAAGCATTAACCTGTATTGGAAAGACTTCGACTTCTCTGCTCTGTTCCAAGGTGCATTCGATGTCGATAAATACTGTGAAGCCGAATCTTCATACGCATTCTATAATGGTGGTAAAGTGCTGAAAAAACACTTAGATCGATGGACTCCGGAAAATCATAATGCCAGCTATCCTCGTATCACAAAAGATTCACAAACTAACTTCGTAACTTCTTCTTTCTGGTTGGAAGACGCGTCTTATGTACGTTTGAAGAATGTGTCATTAGGCTACAATCTGCCTAAGAGTTGGCTGAACAGAATTGGCGTTAGCAGAATCAAAGTCTATGTAGCTGGTGAAAACTTACTGACATTCTGTGGTCTTGAAGACATTGACCCGGAAGAATCAAGTACACGCGGATGGTCATATACCAACGTGAAGAAAGTTTCATTAGGCCTAAAAGTTTCATTCTAAATCCCTCAATACTATAAAAATATGAAAAAGAATTACTTATATATATTTGCAACAGCCCTTATAGTAGGGTTCAGCTCTTGTAGCGACTTTCTGGATCGCTATCCTCAGGAAGAGCTTTCTGATGGTAGCTTCTGGAAAACGCCGGATGACGCAAACAAAGTAGTCTCAGACCTCTATGGCTATCTGTCTACATGGGATCAAGACAACGACATTAATTCAGACAATGCCACAATGGGTATCAAATGGGCTGCAGGTAATATTTCCAAAGGAATTTATGACCCGGCAGACCAAGGTTGGAGCGGTGATTATGCAAATGTCCGTCAGTGTAACCTGATTCTTTCAAAAATAGATGAGATTCCTGATTATCCTGAAGCAGATAAAACCAAAGCACTCGGACAGGTATATTTCTTCAGAGCGTATATTTACTTTAATCTGATCCGTTCATTCGGAGACGTTCCATACATTGATAAACCTCTGGACTTAAAAGACATGGAAGGAATCACACGTATGCCAAGAGCAGAAGTATATGAGAAAGTCATGGCTGATTTTGACAGAGCAATTGCTGCCCTTCCAACAGAATGGCCTGCTTCTGACTATGGACGAATTACTAAAGGAGCCGCTATGGCAATGAAAGCAAGAGCTGCTTTATACTACGGAAATTGGGATGTAGCTGCCAAAGAAGCCAAAAATGTAATGGATTTAGGCTTGTATGAACTTTATGATAAAGACAATACAGGCAAATATGCTGAACTTTTCTGGGAAAAAGCCGATGGTTGTGACGAATTCATACTTGTTACCCAATTTAACTACCCGGACAAAACTCACTACCTGATGGGTTGGGAATGTTTCCCTACAAAAGGTTGGGGTGGCATGAACCCCACTCAAAGTCTGGTGGACGCATTCGAAGATAGTGAAGGCGCTCCGATCAGTAAATCTAAAATATACGATTCAACAGATCCATTCAAAAACCGTGACCCACGTTTGGAGGTAGACATTTTGCACGATGGTGAGGAAATGTATGGCGTAACAATAAAAGTCGCTCCTTTGGCTTCAAGCGGTAGCACAGGCATCAACCAACATAATGATGCTACAGAAACCGGATATTATGGCCAGAAATGGCTGGACCCAAGTTTAGATCCTCAGTCTGATGGCTGGAACATGGGTAAGGACTGGGTACATATCCGTTATGCTGAAGTACTCTTAACTTATGCTGAAGCCATGAACGAACTTAAGGGGTTGGATCCGGCTGCATTTGATGCTGTCAATCAGGTAAGACGTCGTGTAGGTATGCCTGAACTTCAGAATACGGATGCCAGCAAGCCTACTTATTGTGCTACTCAGGATGATCTCCGTCAACGTATCCGTAACGAATGGCGTGTAGAATTTTGTCTGGAAGGCGGAAAACGTATGTGGGATATCCGTCGTTGGGGAATTGCCAAAGACGTATTGAATGCACCATTCGAAGGATTGAAATATAAGATTGTAGACAACCCGAATGATCCCGACAAAAAAGTAGATGGTGGAAAAATGTGTATCCTTTATCAGGGAGAACCGATTAAGTTGGTAGGAAGCAGATACTCGGACAATAACTATTTGTTCCCTGTACCGCAAAGCGAAATTGACTTGAATCCTGCTCTGACACAGAATCCGGGTTATTAATAATAGTGTTTAGACAATGGGGGCATTCCAATCAGGGAGTGCCCTCATTTCTCTTATTATCTTGCATCTATACTTATGAAGCGGTTACCATACCTACTTTTTTTACTACTTTTCATTACCTATTTCCTTTGTTACCAAGGGGTACTTTCACATGTGATTTATTATCACGAACAACACCATTTGTTCCTGTTCTCTAAAGAATACTTCTTCAAACAAATTCATACGGAAGGGTTGATCGCATATCTGAATGATTTCGTCGTTCAATTCTTTTATATACCCATATTGGGAAGTGCAATATTATCCGGGATATTGGCGGGAATATATCTGTTGACGCACTATTCTTTCAAAAAAATAACAGGACAAACAGACCTGTTACAATTATCCTTGTTTCCCTCTATATGTCTTTTCATTTATACAATGCCTGTAGATCATTCATTAACACCTGTCGTGGGAGTTTTCTTGGGGCTTTTGTTACTTGCCGGAATTAATATCTTCATAACCAAACAATGGAAATGTTTCATCCGCATTCCATGGATTAATGTTCATGGAAATAAAAAGAATATGGCAATTTCCACAATTTCTACAATCATATATGCCATTGCCGCATGTTATATATTCGTACAATCATATAATATGCCGGAACGCATCATGTTGATGGCTGAGAAAAGCGTAAAAGAGAGAAATTGGGAAAACACATTGACACAAACAGAAAAATATATAAATTCAGGGAGAACCAATCAACTGATCTCCTATTTTCACAACCTGGCTTTATATCACACAGGAAAGCTACCTTACCACCTATTTGATTATCCACAAAAATTAGGAGTCAAAAGTCTGTACTTCCCATGGAATAGTGACAGCCGTGAAAGCGAATATGGACATTTCATTTATGAAGACCTGGGATATATCAACGAGGCACAACGGTGGGAGTTCGAATCGATGGTTGTCTGGGGAGAGACCGCTCCGCACCTGATTAACCTGGCACGGTATAACATAGCCAATAAACGTCCCAAAGTGGCACAGAGGTTTATCAACCTGCTTAAACAATCTCTTTTCTACAAGAAAGAGGCCGAAGCATTGGAGAAATGGCTACCGACAGGAAATGTTCCCGGGTTGAAAGTATCACCCGGCAAGACCTCCAACACGCCTGTACGATTCGCGAATGTTATAAATATAGGACCGGAACTGCAATATCTGTGCGAACAAGACTCAACAAACCGGATGGCTTTCGAATATCTGATGGGTAACTTACTGTTGAGCAACAATGTCATACGTTTTGTGAATAACCTGAAGTTCATACATAATTTCGATTACCCTCAAATGCCACCCGCTTACGAAGAGGCACTCTATATCTATAAATTAGGAGTAGGCGAAGAAACTTTTTCAAAATCAGGTTTCACTGTAAGCGAACAAACCGAAAAACGATTCCAACAATATTATGGTTTATATAAAAACAGAGAAATGCAAAGGTTGAAATCCGAGTTTGGAAACACCTATTGGTACTATCTGAACTTCATCAGTCCCTATGGAGATAAAATCATTAAGAATTAATCTGCACTGATATGAAAACTACCTATATTCTTTTTATGATGGCTCTTGCCTGGATACTACAAGCCTGCACAGAGCAATGTCAAAGGCCGGACTTATATACAGATAGTATTCCCTGTATATACCCGGATTATACAGGAGTCACCTTCCCGGTTAATATTGCTCCGCCAAATTTCATTATCAAGGAAGAAGCTGATGTTTTTCAAACAGAAATTGGTGTAGAAAAAGTGACAGATATTCTATATACCAGCAAGCAACCGGAAGTGATTATCCCATCCAAAGCCTGGAAAAAACTTCTCCAAAAGGCAGCCGGAAAGGAAATCTTTATTCGAATCACCCTCCTGAAAGATGGAAAATGGACACGCTTCGCAGATATTACAGATACCGTTTCTAATGAAATGATAGATCCATACCTCGCCTACCGGCTACTCTACCCGGGATATGAACTCTGGAACGAGATGGGAATCTATCAACGAAACCTGACTAATTATGAGGAAACTCCCATAGCGGAGAATAAAGCATTTGAAAAACAATGCATAAATTGCCATACGTTCAACCGGAACTCGCCCGAAACCATGATGATACATGTACGTGGAAAATCGGGAGGAACACTGATATCAAAGAATGGAAAAGTAGAAAAAGTCAATACAAAACCGGAAGGAGCCAAGAATGGAGGAACCTATGCAGCATGGCATCCTACAGGGCGATATATTGCTTTCTCTATGAATGAGATACAACAGTTCTTCCATTCATCGGGACAAAAACCCATCGAGGTGTCAGACCTGGCCGCCGACTTGATGGTATATGACACGCAAAAGAAAACGTTCCTCACGGACTCCCTGATTTATGGGGATAAATACATGGAGACATTTCCGAACTGGACACCGGACGGGAAGACGCTATACTTCTGCCGTGGAAACGCTTATAAAGAAAAGATGCCGCTGGACAGTATTCATTATGACCTATGCCGGATTGGATTCGACCCCGAATCAGGTAAGTTCGGGAGCTTGGAGTGTGTATATAAAGCTTCGGAACAGGGGAAGAGCGTGTCTTTTCCAAGAGTTTCTCCGGATGGCAGATACCTGATGTTCACTCTATCTGATTATGGTAACTTTTCTATCTGGCATCCGGAAAGCGAGCTTTGCCTTTTAACGATAGATACCGGAGAGATACGGCTTTTAAACGAGGTGAACAGTGATGACGTGGAAAGCTTCCATACCTGGTCGTCATCCGGAAAGTGGTTCGTATTCAGCAGCAAACGACTGGACGGACTTTGGGCACGACCATTCTTCGCCAGTTTCAATCCGGAAACAGGAAAAGCGGGAAAACCGTTTTTATTGCCACAGAAAGATCCGCGTTTCTATGATACGTTTACTAAAACGTATAATTTACCGGAGCTGATTAAAGAACCGGTGCGTAACGGAAATGAACTGATAAAAGCTATACATTAATTTAACACACTTTACCCCGAAAGAGAGGGCTTTCCATTTTGCAGTAAGCCCTCTTTTTTAGAACTTTGCGACATCACTCAATAAACATTTAATTCAAAGAAAACACATGAAAAACATTTTCCTTACCTTAAGTTTGGCTATCGGATTGCTTTTACCTTGCAATCTGTATGCTCAAAGCCAGTATCCGTTCCAAAACACGACATTATCTACCGAAGAAAGAGTAAATGACCTTATCGGACGTATGACCCTTGAAGAGAAAATAGATTTGCTTGCCGGATACAACGATTTCTATCTGCACCCGTGCGAACGATTGGGAATACCGGCATTCAAACTGGCTGACGGTCCGCTGGGCGTTGCCTCCTGGGGATTGTTCGGACGTGCTACCGCATTTCCATCGGCACTTTCTCTGGCTGCCTCATGGAACAAAAATCTGGCAGAAAAGACAGGAGCCATGTATGCCCAGGAATGGCGTGCGAGAGGTATTCATTTTCTTTTAGCTCCGGGGGTAAACAACTACAGGGCTTCCAAAGGAGCCCGTAATTTCGAGTATTTCGGCGAAGATCCCTATCTGACATCCGAAATGGTAGTCCCTTTTATTAAAGCGGTACAAGACGGAGGAGTAATCGCCACCATAAAACACTTCGCAGCCAACGATCAGGAGTTTGACCGCTATACAGTCAGTACGGAAGTATCCGAACGCGCGCTGCAGGAAATTTACCTTCCACCTTTTAAAGCTGCCGTACAAAAAGCAGGTGTCAAAGCCGTCATGACGGGTTACAACTTAGTGAACGGAACACATTGTACTGAAAACAAACATCTGATCGATATTTTAAAGAAGGACTGGGGTTTCAAAGGCATGTTGATGTCAGACTGGGCATGTACCTATTCCGCTGACAATGCCGCAAACTACGGTTTGGATCTTGAAATGGGCAGCAACGACTGGTTCACCCGCAAAGAACTTCTCCCACTTATTAAAGAAGGAAAGGTTACAGAGGAAGTGATCAACGATAAAGTACGCCGTATTTACGGAGCCTGCATCTCAATGGGATTTTTTGATCGGCCTCAGCAAGACACCCATATCCCGACTTTCAACCCACAAGCCAATCAAATGGCATTGAATGCCGCCTGTGAAGGTATCATCCTGTTAAAGAACGAACAAAACACATTACCCATCCGCCAACCTAAAGTAATTGCCGTGATCGGTCCTACAGCCAATCCGGCGATTGTTTCGGACAGAATATACAATGTCAACAGCATTGTGTATGGCGGAGGTGGAAGTTCTAAAGTTCACCCCTGGTATGTCGTTTCAGCATTAGAGGGTATCTGCCAGGAATTTCCGGAAGCAACAGTATATTACACCGAAGGAATATCCAACCAGTTCAAACCCCGGTTGTTCCGTAACAGTAAGTTCCGTACCAAAGATGGTAAACCCGGACTGGAAGCCAGTTATTATGCATTGTCATCTGACAGTTCTGCTATGCTCTCCGACAAAATGATCCAGCAACAGGCAGTAGCTGCCGGAAGAACAGTAAACAGCAATCAACCGAGCAACACAGCATCCGGAAACGGTAAAGATGAAAACGGACTGATCATTCGCCGTATCGACCGCACAGTAAATTACGAATGGTGGGGATACCCTTTCAACGAGAGCAAATTGGGAAGTGACTACCGGATATGTTGGGAAGGATACGTGGATGCCGAGAAGACAGACAGCCTCCGGTTCTTTGTCGATGCACAGGGAGCGTATCGCTTGTGGATAGACGGAACATTGGCATTGGACGCTTCCCGGTCTCAATCGTTCGACGTACGCAATATTGCCGTTTCAGTACGGAAAGGAGATACCAAACACGTTCAACTGGAATTCTGTAACCAACGTAGCACCCCGGCAGAGATCCGGATGGGATATGCTTATCAAAGCGACATTGACTTTTCTGAAGCAAAGCGACTGGCCGAGAAAGCCGATCTCGTGGTGTTCTGTGCCGGATTGGACGGAAGCATCGAACTGGAGGGGCGCGACCGACCGTTCGATTTGCCTTATGGACAAGACCTGCTAATCGAGGAATTGATTAAAGTAAACCCCAAACTGATAGTAGCTATTCATGCCGGAGGCGGAGTAAACATGACCCGGTGGATCAATCAGGTACCCGCTGTAGTACATGCCCTCTATCCCGGGCAGGAGGGTGGACACGCATTAGCCCACATTCTTTCGGGCAAAGTAAATCCGTCAGCCAAACTCCCGTTCACAATCGAAAAAAAATGGGAAGATTCGCCGGCATACGGGCACTATGATGAAACCCGAAAAGAAAAGAAGGTATATTATACAGAAGGAATCTTCACCGGTTACCGGGGATACGACGAAAAAGGTATCGAACCTCTTTTCCCATTTGGATTCGGACTCTCGTATACCACTTTTGATTATACGGACCTCAATATCCGTATTACAGATAAAAAACAGAAGAAAGTCACAGTTTCGTTTACCATAACCAATACCGGGCAGCAAGACGGATACGAAATTGCCCAACTTTATGTACATGATATACAGTCTAAAGAGCCCCGTCCACAGAAAGAATTAAAAGGCTTTGACAAAGTATATCTGAAGGCAGGAGAAAGCAAACAGGTAGAGATCGAACTGGATGAAGACGCATTCCGGTATTTCAATGCCCGACAAAACCGTTGGGTATTTGAGAAAGGAGAGTTTGAAATCCTGGTAGGTGCCTCTTCCAGAGACATCAAACTGACAGGAAAGATCAAGATATAATCTTTATCAGTTGACGGGGAAAAGCGATAACCGGCTTTCCCCGTCAGCCTGATCTCTTCTATCCTTTTTTCACCTTCTTATATTCTCTGGGAGACATACCCATTATCTGGCTAAACAGCCGTGAAAAGTAATAAGCATCTTCAATACCTACCCGATAGCATACCTGATTCACTTTCATATCCGTAAAATCGAGAAACTGACAGGCTTTCTGAATCTTGATCTGATTGAAATAACTCAATGGTGCATAGCCCGTACGTTTCAAAAATAAATTAGAGAAGTACGAAGGCGAATATCCTGTATAATCTGCCAACTCGGCTAAAGTCAGCTTCTTACCCAAATTCTCCTTCATATAATGAATGGCTGCACTAACGGGATCTTCCTCACCCATCAGGCGGTGTTCTGAAAAAGCCTCCCGATACTCCCTGAGATAACGTAAAGAACCCAGATAATGATGAAATACAGAGCTGGCATACGAAAGATTCTCCAGACTGTACCCCATTTTCAGTACCCGAAATATTTCCTCAAACAATTCTGTCCGGTAACTGATTCGCGAATGCATTCCCGGCTTTATTTCCGTGAGCCGGCAAGTTCGGTGCGTACAATAGAGTGAAGCCAGTGTTCCCCCGAAGTGAATCCAATAAATTGTCCATGGTTCTTTTTCATCGGCGCCATAGGCATGAGGGAGTCCTGCCGGAAGTATGAAGTATTGATTGGGAGCTACCGGGTGCTTCTGCCCATCCAGGCTGAACCACCCCCTACCCTCCGTACAATAGATAAATACATATTGGTCAATCGGAACATCCCGTTCCCGAAAATGATTATAAGCCTTTGGATAATAGCCTATATCGGTAATATACAGTACAGAGGTCGCAGGCTCTGTCTTCATGCGTTGTACAATGGCCGGAGGCAATACCAATGCCTGTTCGCCGAGAAAACCGTCTTTTTGTTTTGCCATACTAACAGATTCATAGATTCACGTCACAAATATACATATAAAAAAGAAAGATAGTCCATCTTTTTAGCTGGTTTCTCTATTTATTTTCACCTCCAAACCCGCTTACTTTGCATTAATCATTTAAACCATTTAATAACATGAAACAGACACAAGGCTATTTACTACTAATCTGCATCGTCTCAGCTATGGGCGGGCTGTTGTTCGGCTATGATTGGGTTGTCATCGGTGGAGCTAAAATCTTCTACGAACCTTTCTTCGGAATTGAAAATTCAGCAGTTCTACGCGGCTGGGCCATGAGCAGCGCATTGATAGGCTGCCTGGTAGGGGCTTTGCTATCGGGTGTTTGGAGTGACAAGTACGGACGTAAAAAGATGCTCATCATAGCCTCCTTCCTGTTTGCGCTTTCAGCTTTAGGTACGGGAATAGTCGATAGTTTTTCCTATTTTATCTTCTATCGCATTGTAGGAGGACTGGGTATCGGCATCGCATCCAACGTTTCCCCCGTCTATATCGCAGAAGTTTCCCCTGCCCATGTACGAGGTAAATTCGTATCACTCAACCAGCTTACCATCGTATTAGGCATTTTACTGGCGCAACTGGCAAACTGGCAGATAGGAGAATACTATACACACGGTTCCGACGTACTGAGTGACACCAGTATAGAGTGGGCCTGGCGATGGATGTTCTGGGCAGAACTGATTCCGGCAGGAATCTTCTTTCTATTATCATTCGTCATCCCTGAAAGTCCCCGCTGGCTGGCTACTGTCCATCAACAGGAGAAAGCACGGAAAACACTGATGCGCATCGGAGGAGAAACCTATGCCCGGCAGACCCTGGAAGAACTGACACAAGTAACCCGGGGGCAAGACGGAAAACAAGATTACGAATGGAAAGCTGTCTTTCGCCCGGAAATGCGCAAAGTGCTGATCATCGGCATCGTCCTGGCTATATTCCAACAATGGTGTGGCATCAATGTAATCTTCAATTATGCACATGAAATCTTTTCATCGGCCGGTTATGCCGTTTCCGATGTGTTGATGAACATTGTAGTGACCGGAATCACCAATGTGATATTTACCTTCGTAGCCATCTATACAGTGGATAAATGGGGACGTCGCACCCTGATGCTTATCGGTTCTGCCGGATTGGCACTGATTTACCTGACACTGGGAACTTGCTACTTTCTGGATGTAAGCGGTCTGCCCATGCTCCTGCTGGTAGTGCTTGCCATTGCCTGCTATGCCATGTCACTCGCTCCGGTAGTCTGGGTGGTTTTATCCGAAATTTTCCCCGTGAAAATACGAGGTATGGCCATGGCCCTCTCCACCTTCTTCCTTTGGGTAGCTTGCTTTGTACTGACCTATACCTTCCCCGTTTTGAATGAAAGTATAGGTGCCGAAGGTACTTTCTGGCTGTATGGTGGCATCTGTCTGGCCGGATTCCTGTTCATACGCCGGAAGCTGCCAGAAACCAAAGGGAAAACACTGGAAGAAATAGAAAAAGAATTAATCAAATAATCCATAAAATAAGATGAAAGAGAATGTAAAAGTATGGGAGGAGGACATCCTGCTCCCTACCTATGGCATCGGACGTCCCGAAAAGAACCCGATGTTTCTGGAAAAGCGTGTCTATCAAGGCAGCAGCGGAGTAGTATACCCGTATCCGGTCATCGAGAAGATTGAAGACACTTGTGAAGAGAAAAGCTATCATGCCGTATGGTTGGAAAATGAATACCTCAAAGTCATGATTCTGCCCGAATTAGGAGGACGCATCCAGATGGCTTTCGATAAAATAAAGCAACGGCATTTTATTTATTACAACCACGTGATAAAACCGGCTTTGGTAGGACTGACCGGTCCCTGGATTTCAGGGGGCATTGAGTTCAACTGGCCTCAACACCACCGCCCCAGCACATTCCTGCCGGTAGATTACAGCATTGAACAATGCAAAGACGGAAGTGTCATTGTATGGGTAAGCGAACGGGAACGGATGTTCGGCCAGAAAGGAACAGCCGGATTCACACTCCGCCCCGGCCGGGCTGTACTCGAGATACAGGGAAAAGTTTCTAACCCGACTCCTCTGCCACAGACTTTCCTGTGGTGGGCCAATCCGGCAGTAGCAGTCAACGCAGACTATCAGTCTGTATTCCCCTCGGATGTTAACGCCGTATTCGACCATGGAAAGCGGGATGTATCCCGTTATCCTATCGCTACCGGAACCTACTACAAGATGGACTATTCCGCCGGAGTGGATATTTCAAGATATAAAAACATCCCTGTACCGACTTCCTACATGGCAATCCGGTCCGAATACAACTTTGTGGGCGGATACGAAAACGACACCCAGGCAGGTGTTCTGCATGTTGCCAATCATCACATATCTCCAGGAAAGAAACAATGGACGTGGGGAAACGGAGATTTCGGACAAGCATGGGACCGCAATCTGACGGATGCCGACGGACCGTATATAGAGCTGATGACAGGAGTCTATACGGACAATCAACCGGATTTCAGCTGGCTGCAACCCTATGAAGAGAAGACTTTTACACAATACTTCATGCCCTACCGGGAACTGGGAGTTGTGAAAAACGCCTCCTCGGAACTCCTGATGAATCTGGAGCCCGAAGGAACAGAGAGCAGGTTAAAGCTCTTTGCTACCTCTGCCCAACAGGGATTACACATCGTAGTCCGGAAAGCAGGAAACATCTGTTTTGAACAAACCTGCGACCTCTCTCCGGAACAAGTGTTCGACAGACTGGTCCCCGTCAACGACCTTAGTGAAACAGAAGTCATCATCTACGATACCAACGGACGGGAGAAGCTCAGTTGGAGGGCTGAACCGGAAACTATCAAAGAGGTTCCGGAAGCAGCCCGACCCGCCCTCGCACCGGAAGAAATTAAAACAAATGAGGAACTCTACCTAACCGGACTGCATCTGGAACAATACCGACATGCAACTTATTGTCCGACCGATTATTATTTGGAAGCACTCCGCCGTGACAATGAAGACGCCCGTTGTAACAATGCCATGGGGCTGTGGCTTATACGCAAAGGACAGTTCGCGCAAGCAGAGCCCTACCTGCGGAAAGCGATTTCCCGACTGACCGAGAAGAATCCTAATCCGTATGATGGTGAAGCTTTCTACAACCTTGGGCTTGCGCTGAAATTCCAGGGAAAAAACGATGAAGCATACAATTCATTCTATAAATCGTGCTGGAACGCGGCATGGCAGGATGCAGGCTATTATTCACTGGCTCAAATCTCCGTTTCACGCGGCAACTGGGAAGAAGCTTTCGGAGAAATTGAAAAATCCTTATTACGCAATTGGCACAACCTGCGCGGTCGCCATCTGAAAGCAATGATCCTCCGCCATCTTGAACGTCCGGAGGAAGCTCTTGCCTGGATAGAAGACTCCCTGAAAATCGACGCATTCAACTTTGGCTGCCTGTTCGAAAAATATCTGATAACCCGGGAAGAAACCGTACTGTCCCAACTCCGACACCTGATAAAACGCGGCGCACCCGACTACGAGGCATTAGTGCTCGACTATACCTCTGCAGGACGATTTGAAGAAGCACTGGCCGTTGCCGAGTTGGCTATCGGCCAACCCATCGGCGAACAGACTCTGCTGCACTATTACAAGAGTTGGTGCCTGATTCGTTTAGGAGAAACAGACAAGGCGCGAACAGCCATCAGGCTTGCTGAAAAAGAACCGGCCGACTACTGCTTTCCCAATGCCCTGGAAGCGATAGAAGCTCTTCAGTGTGTGGCCGACTTTATGGGAGAAGCCCCGAAAGCCCTCTATTATTTGGGAAATCTTTGGTATGACAAACGCCAGTATACCCCTGCCATCGCAGCTTGGGAACGTTCTTCGCGTGAGGACGAAACATTTCCTACCGTATGGCGTAACCTGGCTCTGGCCTACTTCAACAAATTGAATCGCCCGGAAGAAGCCGTCCTCTTGCTGGAAAAAGCATTCCGCCTGGATCCGACCGACGCCCGCGTACTGATGGAACTCGATCAGCTGTATAAACGGCTGAACCGCCCGCACACAGAAAGAATGGCTTTTCTGGAACAACATATGGATATCGTAATAACTCGTGACGATTTATATCTGGAATATGTCACCTTGCTGAACCAGACCGGACAATACAGGGAAGCCATCCGCCGGATCGATCAGCGAAAATTCCATCCGTGGGAAGGCGGTGAGGGAAAAGTTCCCGCACAATATCAGATAGCCCGCCTGGAACTGGCAAAGGAACTGATCGCACGTAAAGAATACGATGAGGCACTCATCCGGATAGAAGAGTGCTACGCATACCCACCACATCTGGGTGAAGGCAAACTCCCGGGAGCACAGGAGAATGACTTCAATTATTACAAAGCCTGCATCCTGCAACAACTGGGCAAACAGAAAGAGGCACACGACCTGTTCCTCAAAGCCAGCATGGGAGACAGTCAGCCAGCCGCTGCCATGTATTACAACGACCAAAAACCGGACAAGATCTTCTATCAAGGACTTGCATTCCGAAAACTGGGACAAGAGAAAGAGGCACGCAGCCGCTTCAACAAATTAATCACTTATGGAGAAGAACATCTCTTCGACATATTCCAGATGGATTATTTTGCCGTATCTTTACCCGACCTTCTGATCTGGGAAGACGATATGGATAAGAAGAACCGCATCCACTGTAACTATCTGATGGCTCTGGGACATCTGGGACTGGGAAATACGGCAAAAGCCGAACACTTCTTTGAAGTAGCCGCTTCGATGGATAACAATCATCAGGGGATACAGATTCACCGGAAATTAATGAATACATAAAAGAAATGAGGCCTCACCACAGAATACACAGATTAGTACAGAACATTTAATCTTACCAATCAAAAAGAAATAAACGATTAATCTGTGAAAATCCGTGTAATCTGTGGTGAATAAAACCATACAATCATGAAAAAACCAAATCAAAACACCCGACATCGAGCCATCCTGATCCTGACCGGATGCCTGCTCGCCATGGCCGTTATGGCACAATCGACAAAAAATGATGTCCTCGACCTGTCAGGTATGTGGCGCTTTCAACTGGACCCGATGGGATTCGGCAAGACTCCCGGCTCCGAGCTCTATCTGGACAAACTCTCGGAAACCATCATGCTGCCCGGATCGACGGACCAGGGTGGCAAAGGAATCAAAAACACCGCACGTTATGTAGACCGCCTGAGTCGAAAATTCGAGTATCAGGGGGCTGCCTGGTACCAACGGGAAGTAGTGATCCCCGAGGACTGGTCCGGCCGTGAGATTTACCTGAAGCTGGAGCGTTGTCATTGGGAAACAACTGTCTACGTAGACGATAAGGAAGTAGGTGTCATGGAGCACCTGAGTACTCCAAACACATTCGTACTGACTCCGGTGCTCAGCCCCGGCATCCATACGCTGACCATCTGCGTAAACAATACGCTCAAATATCCAATGGATCAGTGGAACCACGGAACTACCGAATATACACAAACCAACTGGAATGGAATAGTCGGTGACATTTCACTGTATGCCAAAGAAAAAGCGCACATCCGCCGGATTAATGTATATCCCGATGTGACAGCAAAAGAAGTGGAAATAGCAGTACAACCCGCCCCCCTGAAGCACGGGCAAACGGGAACGCTGGAGCTATGTATCCGGGAGAAAGGGGGCAAAGTGATAGTTCGCCAGAGCATGAGTGCAGATAGCCTGCAGGCACATGCCGGCATTCGGCAAACCCTTCCGATGGGTAAACAGGTGAAACTCTGGGATGAATTTACACCTTATTTGTATGAGCTTGAGGCCAGCTGGAACGTAGATGGCAAGACAGACACCCAAACCCGAACTTTCGGCATGCGAAATGTGGAACAAGGCAAGCATCACATCCGTCTGAACGGAAGAGACATTCACTTGCGCGGAGTGCTGGACTGCGCGGTTTTCCCTCTGACCGGCTATCCGTCGACAAACGTCGATGACTGGAAGCGTATCTTCAACACCATCAAGGAATATGGAATGAACCACGTACGTTTCCACTCCTGGTGCCCGCCGGAAGCCGCATTCGAAGCGGGCGACGAAACAGGCATGTACCTCCAGGCCGAACTCCCCATGTGGATCAAAGACGTGGGCAAATATCCTGCCCGACGCGATTTCTTCGAAAAAGAGATGTATGCCATTCTCGACGCTTATGGCAATCATCCCTCTTTCATCCTGATGTGTAACGGAAACGAAAATGAAGGTGATTTTGCCGTATTGGAAGATCTGGTGAAAAAAGCACAGGCTTATGACAACCGACGTCTTTACAGCGCCTCAACCGCCCGCACACACACTCCCTCGGATCAATATTATGTGTCGCACGTCACTTCGAAAGGATGGATCACCGTATACGAAGGGAAACCCTCGACTGACTGGGATCGTTGCAAGGAGTCGGACATCGATGTTCCGGTGATTGCCCACGAAACGGGACAGCGCTGCATGTACCCCAACTTCGAAGAAATAAAGAAATATACAGGCGTAGTCGAAGCACGCAACTTTGAAGTGTTTCGCGAACGACTTGCCAGAAACGGCATGTTGCATCAAGCCGATGATTTCTTCAAAGCAACCGGAGCACACACAGTGCTGCAATATAAAGAGGTGAACGAATCGTTGCTGCGCACTCGCAATTCCGGTGGGTTCCAATTATTGGGACTGGCCGATTTCCCAGGACAGGGCAGCGCTTTTGTCGGTATCCTCGATGCCTTTTGGGAAAGTAAAGGCCTCGTATCCCCCGAAAAGTTCAGAGAATCGTGTGCCCCTACCGTGCTTCTGGCACGCCTGCCCCAACGTACTTTCAAGACCGGAGAGAATCTGAAAGCAAAGATGGAGATTTACCATTACGGCAAGAATGCCCTGAAAGACCGGAAACTGAACTGGACATTGACAGGAGAAGATGGAACCGTGTACCGTAAGGGAAGCCTGAAAGTAAAAGAAATACAACCCGCCACGGTAGATTCGCTTGGGATCATCGAATTATCTCTGAATGGTGTGGAGAGTGCCCGCAAGCTGACACTGAAGGCTGAATTGGGAAGTTGTCGCAATGAATGGGACGTATGGGTATACCCCGAACAGCCAAAAGTTGAAGAGACTAACTTTATCTACACCCGTACCTGGAATGACAAGACCAAACAGTGGCTCGACGAAGGAAAGAGCGTACTGTTGATCCCCGAAAAGTGCCAAGGACGCAAAGCACACTTCGCCAGCCACTTCTGGAATCCGATTATGTTCAACTGGAACCCGATGATCGTAGGTACACTGATCGATAACGAGCACCCTGCTTTCCGCGATTTCCCCACGGGAAGCTATGCTGACTGGCAATGGTGGGATATCCTTAACTATTCGACAGCTCTGGAACTGGACGAACTGAAAGAAATCACTCCACTGATACAAAGCATCGACTCTTATGAAACCAACCAAAAGCTGGGAATCTCGTTTGAGGCGAATGTAGGAAAAGGAAAATTGTTCGTGCTCTGCGCCGATCCTGAAAAGAAAATCGGTGAAAGGCTTGCCATGCAGCAGTTGCTCACCTCTGTCCGGAATTACGTTTCATCCGATCGTTTCAAACCGGAAAGAAGTTTGCCTGTCTATCAGTTGGACGCACTCTTCGCTCCGGCAGCCGAAGAGAAATCCGGAAATAAAGGAAGCAAAGCGATCGAACTGTTGTTGAATAAATAATACCGACCGACAGCCGCCGGTCCGTTTATATCCGGACGAAGGTTCGCCGCATAGCCGGAGCATAGACTAAAATTTATTAAAAGAATAGCAGCCTCCCTATGGTGACTGCTATTCTCTTTGTATTCATTATAATAGCACAAGTCTGAAAGTAAATCATCGTAAACCATTCTTTTTTAATATTATGAAAATCAAACTACTATTGCTACTCTGTTGTGGTCTGTGGGGCAGTTGCAGCTCGTACGACTACTGCCCGGTCACTCCTTCGGAGAGTGACCTTGTATTCACCGGACTTGCCCGATCGTGGGACGAAGCGATGCCTCTGGGCAACGCCACCGTCGGCGCACTGGTATGGCAACGCGACTCCTCCCTGCGTCTGTCACTGGACCGGACCGATCTATGGGACTTGCGCCCAGTAGACAGCCTGTCGGGAGATAACTTCCGCTTCTCCTGGGTAAAAGAGCACATCCGCACAAAAGACTACCTGCCCGTACAGAAAAAGCTGGACTGGCCTTATGACATGAACCCTGCCCCATCCAAAATCCCCGGAGCCGCAATCGAGTTTCCATTGGAAAAGATAGGCGCTCCCACCCAAGTACGACTTTATCTGAATAATGCTCTGTGCGAAGCGAACTGGGCAGACGGCACACAGATGCAGACTTTTGTTCATGCCACCGAACCGGTCGGATGGTTTGTATTCCGTAACCTGAGAACTCCGATAGAGCCGTCTATCCTTACCCCCGTATACAATAAAACGAAACCGGACGGCAGCCTCGATCCGGTTTCGGGACAGGATCTCCACCGGCTGGGCTACCAGCAAGGAGAGACAGTCCGCGAAGGCAACCGGATCACCTATCACCAGAAAGGCTACGGAGACTTCTGGTATGACGTAGTTGTGTGTTGGAAACAGGAAGGAGAAACCCTGTACGGTACTTGGAGCGTCACCTCTTCCCTATCCGGCGAAAAAGCAGCCGAAAAAGCAGAAGCAGCCCTGCAACGTGGATTAAAACAGGATTATCAGGCACATCTGGAATATTGGGACAAGTACTGGGCACAATCATCCGTTACTCTGCCCGACTCCATTTTACAAAAACAATACCAGAACGAGATGTATAAATTCGCCTCTACCACCCGCGAACACTCCTATCCCATCTCCCTGCAAGCCGTATGGACAGCCGACAACGGAAAACTCCCTCCCTGGAAAGGGGACTATCACCACGACCTCAACACACAGCTGAGCTATTGGCCCGCCTATACGGGCAATCACCTGACGGAAGGCATGGGATACCTGAACACCTTATGGAACCAGCGGGATACATACAAGCGCTACACCCGCCAGTATTTCGGAACCGAAGGTATGAACATACCGGGCGTCTGCACCCTGACAGGAGAACCGATGGGGGGATGGATACAGTACTCCATGTCGCAGACAGTGGCTGCCTGGCTGGCACAGCACTTCTATCTGCACTGGAAATATTCGGCAGACCGCACCTTCCTCAAAGAACGTGCTTACCCCTTCCTTAAAGATGTGGCAATCTACCTGGAACAAGTCTCCGAAGTCACCCCCGAAGGAGTACGCAAACTGGAATTCAGTTCAAGTCCCGAAGTATTCGACAACTCCCTGCAAGCATGGTTCAGCGACATGACCAACTACGACCTGGCAATGATGCACTTCCTCTTTAAAGCAGCCGCCGAACTGGCTCACGAACTGAATCTGGCAGACGAGTCATCCCACTGGGCAGCTTTAGAAGCCCAATTGCCGGACTACGATGTGGATGAAGAAGGTTGCCTCACCTTTGCCAAAGGATATCCTTACAATGAATCGCACCGCCACTTCTCCCATGCCATGGCCATTCACCCGATGGGACTGATAGACTGGAGCGACGGAGAAAAGTCACAACACATCATACGGGCCACCCTGAAGCGGCTCGACGAAGTGGGGCCGGACTACTGGACAGGCTATTCGTACAGTTGGCTTGCCAACATGAAAGCCCGGGCATTCGACGGCAAAGGTGCGGCACAGGCCCTGAGAACCTTTGCTGAATGTTTCTGCCTGAAAAACACCTTCCACGCCAACGGTGACCAGACCAAAAGCGGCAAATCCCGTTTCACTTACCGCCCCTTCACGCTCGAGGGTAACTTTGCTTTCGCATCGGGCATCCAGGAGATGCTGTTGCAAAGCCATACGGGCACGATACGCATCTTCCCCGCACTGCCCGAAGAGTGGAAAGATGTATCGTTCGAAGGACTGCGTGCGATGGGTGCATTCCTTGTCTCTGCACAGATGGAAGGCGGAGAAATCACCCGTGTACGCATCTATTCGGAGAAAGGCGGCATGTTGAAAATAGCCCGCCCCGGCACACTGAAACCGGATAAAAACTATACATTGTCCGGTCCGGATATTCTCAACATAGATACTCAGGCAGGCGAATGGATTGAGTTGAAGCCCTGATACATTCTGACAAGAAGGCAGCAATGTATATTTATTATCATTTTGTATTTTCTACCCGGTGTAGCCTGCGCTATATCCGGGTAGTCTTCTTTCCGATGAATAATATCACCCTCTCCGGCGATTACATTTTTTCAGGTTATCACCCTTTCGGCTGATTTCGGATCAGGGCACTATCCCTTCCGGTCCAAACATTACATTATTTCTTGCTATGCCCCCGAACAGGAACATTCTGACACTCTAACGACGGTAGCCTGCACCGGGCTAAAAAATAAAAGGAAAGCCGAATCAGGATAACGATTGCTCTCTTCCTCCCCAATGCCGCCTCGGTTTTAATGAAACGGAGCCTTGGTTTTAAACCAACGCCGCCTTCCTTTATTAGAAACGGAGCCTTAGTTTAAAAGCCTCAATGCATATATATAGAAGAATTCACGCCATCTACGCATACTTTTGCGGTTCATATTCATTTTATATGCAGTTCTGCTCTCCGGTTCAACTATTTCACACCGATTGCAAGTCAACAAAAAACAGGATATACTATCAGAATCATACTATTCAGAACATTCTGCTTTCAAAAGTAAAAAGCGGCTTTAAGGTTTATCATTTATTAAAATATTATAAAATTAAGCTATAACACAGAGGGTCACTCCCCAATGATGTGTATTTATAGCGTATATCAAAAAGTAAATCATTGCTCGAGCAACCAAACGAAAGAAAAGAATCTCATAACAAAGAAACAGAAGAATGAATAAAAGAGTTGCAACCCACAACACACTACACGCTGCATTATATACCCCGGAAAAACATTGCACTACCGGGTTCAAACAACTTGTAAAAGATGACATTACCAGGATTTTGCAGAAAGCAAAACCAGCCTGCTGCAGAGATGGCATCTTCCATTCAACAACGGAAGTGACCGTCTCTGCAGGCTGACAGGATTTATCCTGTTATAATAACAACCGGAATATCTATGAATTAAAGATGTAACAGAGAACGTTTTAATCGTATAAAAGATAAGAGTTGTGAAAAGTATTCTTATCTTTGCACGAGAAATGAAACACTATTATTAACAACAATTTTATTAACTAATCAAATCTTATCAAACATGTTTAAACATCTAAATGCCCTGTTTATCGGACTTGCATTGTTTGCTTGCACTTCGGGTGCAGTAGCACAAACCATCAAGCCTATCGAGACTCCAGTGCCTGTACGTCCCGCCGGACAAAAAGACGTAGTCGGACTGACTGCTCCTAAACTCGACGTGGTACGTGTCGGATTCATTGGCTTGGGTATGCGTGGACCGGGTGCAGTAGAACGCTTCACTCACATCCCCGGAACACAGATCGTAGCCCTTTGCGACCTTATCCCCGAACGCGTAGCCGGTGCACAGAAAATCCTGACCAAGGCAAGCCTGCCTGAAGCAGCTTCTTACTCCGGTAGCGAAGATGCCTGGAAAAAACTTTGCGAACGTAACGATATCGACCTCGTTTACATCGCGACTGACTGGAAACATCACGCACAGATGGCTATCTACGCCATGGAACACGGCAAGCACGTTGCCATCGAAGTTCCTTCGGCAATGACCATGGACGAAATCTGGGCGCTGATCAATACCTCTGAAAAAACTCGTAAACACTGTATGCAGCTTGAAAACTGTGTATATGACTTCTTCGAACTGACTACACTGAACATGGCTCAGCAAGGCGTATTCGGTGAAGTGCTTCACACAGAAGGTGCTTACATCCACAACCTCGAAGACTTCTGGCCATACTACTGGAACAACTGGCGTATGGATTACAATCAGAATCATCGTGGCGATGTATATGCCACTCACGGTATGGGCCCGGCTTGCCAGCTGCTCGACATTCACCGTGGTGACAAAATGAACTACCTCGTATCTATGGATACAAAGGCTGTCAACGGTCCGGCATACATCAAAAAAACAACCGGCAAAGAAGTAAAAGATTTCCAGAACGGTGACCAGACTTCTACACTGATCCGTACGGAAAAAGGTAAAACGATCCTGATTCAGCACAACGTAATGACTCCGCGTCCTTACAGCCGTATGTATCAGGTAGTAGGTGCCGACGGTTATGCAAGCAAATATCCTATCGAAGAATACTGCATGCGTCCGACTCAGATCGCTTCAAACGACGTACCTAACCACGAAAAGCTGAACGCACACGGCTCTGTACCCGCTGACGTTAAAAAAGCCCTGATGGATAAATACAAACACCCGATCCACAAAGAACTGGAAGAAACAGCTAAAAAAGTAGGTGGACACGGTGGTATGGACTACATCATGGATTACCGTCTGGTTTACTGTCTGCGCAACGGTCTTCCTTTGGATATGGACGTTTATGACCTTGCAGAATGGTGCTGCATGGCCGACCTGACCAAGCTTTCTATCGAAAACAGCTCTGCACCGGTAGCTATCCCTGACTTCACTCGTGGAGCATGGAACAAGGTGAAAGGTTACAGACACGCTTTCGCAAAATAATAAAACCTCTTTTTGACACGGGTTTCACGAGTCCTCCGGCAAGTAGTTCGCTACGCAATGCCGGCCGGTTCATGAAATCCGTGTCCGATTATAAGACTACACAACCCATCCATGAAGATGAAAATATCAAAGCCCTCTAAACAGGGAGTAATCAGAGAAACGAAAGACTACTTAATGATTGCCTTGGGAATGATCCTTTACGGCATCGGTTGGACTCTCTTCCTGCTTCCTAACGACATCACCACCGGTGGAGTACCGGGCATTGCCTCTATTGTTTATTTCGCTACCGGATTTCCGGTTCAATACACTTACTTCGCCATCAATGCTGTATTGCTGATGGTATCCCTCAAAGTGCTGGGATTTCGATTCAGTCTCAAAACCATATTCGGTGTATTCACTTTAACCTTCTTCCTGTCTATCATCCAAAAATTAACGGCGAACGTAACCTTACTACACGACCAGCCGTTCATGGCTTGTGTATTGGGTGCCTCTTTTTGCGGAAGTGGCATCGGTATTGCTTTCTCGGCCAACGGAAGTACCGGAGGAACAGATATCATTGCGGCTGTTATCAACAAATACCGCGACATCACTCTGGGAAGAGTCATGCTGATCTGTGACCTGATCATCATCTCCTCCAGCTACTTCGTATTGAAAGACTGGGAAAAGGTAGTTTACGGATATGTGACTCTTTATGTTTGCAGCTTTGTGCTGGACCAGGTGGTGAACAGTGCACGACAATCCGTACAATTCTTCATTATCTCCAACAAGTACGAAGAAATAGGCAAACGCATCAACGAATATCCACACCGGGGAGTAACCGTCATCAATGCAACCGGGTTCTATACCGGCAAAGAGCAGAAGATGATGTTCGTCCTGGCCAAGAAACGGGAATCAACCATTATCTTCCGGTTGATAAAAGACTGTGATCCGACTGCTTTTGTTTCGCAAAGCGCAGTGATCGGTGTATACGGAGAAGGCTTTGATCATATAAAAGTTAAATAAATTATCATTCTAATACCCTCGAAACATGAAATTAAGACTATCTCATACCTTAAATAGCCTTATGCTGGGTGGCCTCCTGATGGCCTCCGCTTTTGCTTCGGCCGGCAATGAACCGAAGAAGCCTTACTGGCAAGACGTACAGGTAGTAGCCGTAAATAAAGAATACCCCCGTTCTTCATTTATGACCTACGAAAACCGTGCAAACGCCTTGACCGGAAAGTTCGAAAAAAGCAAATATTATCAACTTCTGAACGGAACCTGGAAGTTCTACTTTGTAGATTCATACAAGAATCTGCCGGCTAACATCACCGACCCTTCGATGAGCACAGCCGACTGGACAGATATAAAAGTACCGGGCAACTGGGAAGTACAGGGCCATGGCGTGGCTATCTATACCAATCACGGTTATGAATTCCAGCCCCGTAACCCACAACCTCCGACTCTACCGGAGGCCAATCCGGTAGGTGTGTACCGTCGCGACATCGATATCCCCACCGATTGGGACGGACGTGATATTTATCTTCACCTGGCCGGTGCCAAATCGGGTGTATACGTGTACATCAACGGGCAGAAAGTGGGTTATAGCGAAGATTCCAAAAACTCTGCGGAGTTCCTGATCAACAAATTCGTGAAACCCGGCAAAAATGTACTTACTTTAAAGATTTACCGTTGGAGTACCGGGTCTTATCTGGAATGCCAGGACTTCTGGCGTATCAGCGGCATCGAACGTGATGTTTTCCTCTATTCACAACCTAAAGCCGCGTTGAAAGACTTCCGCGTGACATCGACCCTGGACGATACATACAAAGACGGTATCTTCAAACTGGGTGCAGACCTGAGAAATAACGGTTCGGCTGCCAGCAACATGGCTCTGGTATACGAATTGCTCGATGCCAAAGGTAACGTAGTAGCCACCGGAGAAAAAACTGCTGATGTAGCTGCCGGAGAAACCCGCACAGTATCTTTCGACCAGACACTCCCGGGAGTCAAAACCTGGACTTCGGAAGCTCCTAATCTTTACAAACTGGTGATGACCGTGAAAGAAAACGGTAAAGTGAACGAAATCATTCCGTTTAACGTGGGTTTCCGCCGTATCGAAATCAAACCGATCGAGCAACTGGCGGGTAACGGAAAGCCTTATGTATGCCTCTTTATCAATGGCCAGCCGCTGAAACTGAAGGGAGTAAACATCCACGAACACAATCCGGCTACCGGTCACTATATGACCGAAGAGCTGATGCGCAAAGATTTCGAATTGATGAAACAACATAACCTGAATACGGTCCGCCTATGCCATTATCCGCAGGACCGCCGCTTCTATGAGTTATGCGACGAATACGGACTTTATGTATATGATGAAGCAAACATCGAAAGCCACGGTATGTACTACGACCTGAAAAAAGGCGGTACGTTAGGAAACAACCCCGAATGGCTGAAAGCACATATGGACCGCACGATCAACATGTTCGAACGTAACAAGAACTATCCGAGTCTGACTTTCTGGTCACTGGGTAATGAAGCCGGTAACGGTTACAACTTCTATCAGACCTACCTTTGGTTGAAGAATGCAGATAAGAACATCATGGACCGTCCGGTAAACTACGAACGTGCCCAGTGGGAATGGAACTCCGATATGTACGTTCCGCAATATCCGGGAGCACAGTGGCTCGAAGCTATGGGTAAACGCGGCAGCGACCGTCCGATAGCCCCTTCCGAATATTCACACGCAATGGGTAACTCGAACGGTAACCTCTGGGATCAATGGAAAGCAATCTATAAATATCCGAACTTGCAGGGTGGATACATCTGGGATTGGGTGGACCAGGGCATTGACGCAGTAGACGAGAACGGACGTCACTTCTGGACATACGGTGGTGACTATGGTGTAAATACGCCGAACGACGGTAACTTCTGCTGCAATGGTATCGTTAGTCCGGACCGTACACCGCATCCGGCAATGGCTGAAGTGAAGTATGTTCATCAGAACGTAGCTTTCGAACCGGTGGATCCGGCCAATGGAAAATTCCTGGTTAAGAATCGTTTCTACTTCACAAACCTGCAGAAGTATATGATCTCGTATACCATTAAAGCAAACGGAAAAACGGTGAAAGGTGGTAAAATGTCAGTCAATGTAGAGCCACAGGGAAGTAAAGAAATTACTATTCCGGTAAGCGGACTGAAATCGAAACCGGGAACCGAATACTTCATATACTTCAACGTAACTACGACTGAACCGGAGCCGTTAATTCCGGTTGGACACGAAATTGCATACGAACAGTTCCGCCTGCCGGTTGAACCGAGTGAACGTACTTTCGCTACCGGTGGTCCAACTCTGAAAGTATCGGCAGAAGGCAACGAACTGAGTGCTTCCTCTTCAAAGGTAAGCTTCGTATTTGATAAGAAAACCGGCTTGGTTTCTTCATATAAAGTAGGCGGAACCGAATACTTTAAAGATGGTTTCGGACTTCAGCCTAACTTCTGGCGTGCACCGAACGATAACGACTATGGCAACGGTAACCCCAAACGTCTGCAAGTGTGGAAACAATCGAGCAAAAACTTCAATGTAGTAGACGCCAACATAGTAATGGACGGCAAAGATGCCGTATTGACCGCCAACTATCTGCTGGCTGCCGGTAACCTTTACATTGTTACATACCGCATCCATCCTTCGGGTGTAGTAAAGGCTGATTTCACTTTCACTTCTACCGATATGGAAGCTGCCAAAACCGAAGCCTCCGAGGCAACACTGATGGCTACTTTCACTCCGGGAAGCGATGCGGCGCGCAAGGCTGCTTCTAAACTGGAAGTACCCCGTATCGGTGTACGCTTCCGTCTGCCTGCAGAAATGAACCAGGTAGAATACTTCGGACGCGGACCGGAGGAAAACTATGTGGACCGTAATGCCGGTACCCTGATCGACCTCTATAAAACAACCGCCGACAATATGTACTTCCCATACGTACGTCCGCAGGAAAACGGCCATCATACCGACACCCGTTGGCTGACCCTGAATAAAAAAGGCGGTAAGGGACTGACGATCTATGCAGACAAAACAATCGGCTTCAATGCACTGCGCAATTCGGTAGAGGATTTTGACGGAGAAGAAACCGTATCACGTCCGTATCAATGGCTGAACCGTGATGCCGGTGAACTGGTTCACGATGAAAGCAAAGCCAAAGATCAGTTGCCGAGAAAGACACATATCAACGATATCTCACCGAGAAACTTCGTTGAGGTATGTGTGGATATGAAGCAGCAGGGTGTGGCCGGATATAACAGCTGGGGTGCACGTCCCGAACCGGGCTACAACATTCCGGCAAACCAGGAATACAAATGGGGATTTACAATCGTACCAAGATAAACTAACTTAAAAATAGAAACCATGAAAGATTTACTGAACATCGTATCTAAATTCAAAGTACAAGGCACTGTAAGCGAAATCAAACCACTCGGCGCCGGACTGATTAACGACACTTATAAGGTAAACACTACCGAAACAGATGCTCCCGACTATGTGTTGCAACGTATCAACCACGCCATTTTCCAGAATGTGGAAATGCTTCAGGACAACATCGCTGCTGTAACCGGACACATCCGCAAAAAACTGACGGAAGCCGGAGAAACAGATATTGACCGCAAGGTACTGACTTTCCTCCCGACAGAAGAAGGCAAAACATACTGGTTTGACGGTGACAGCTACTGGCGTGTGATGGTATTCATCCCCCGTGCCAAAACTTATGAAACAGTAAACCCGGAATATTCATATTATGCCGGAGCTGCTTTCGGTAACTTCCAGGCAATGCTGGCTGACATCCCGACAACACTGGGTGAGACTATCCCCGATTTCCATAACATGGAATTCCGCCTGAAGCAACTTCGTGAAGCTGTAGCAGCCAATGCAGCCGGACGAGTAGCCGAAGTACAGTATTATCTGGACGAAATAGAGAAGCGTGCAGACGAAATGTGCAAGGCCGAACGCCTGTATCGTGAAGGCAAACTGCCGAAACGCGTATGCCACTGCGATACGAAAGTGAACAACATGATGTTCGACGAAGATGGCAAAGTGCTTTGTGTAATCGACCTCGATACAGTAATGCCAAGCTTTATCTTCTCTGACTACGGTGATTTCCTGCGTACAGGAGCCAATACCGGAGACGAAGACGATAAGAACCTGGATAATGTCAACTTCAACATGGAGATATTCAAAGCATTCACCAAGGGATATCTGGAAGGAGCCGGTTCATTCCTCACTCCGATCGAGATTGAGAATCTGCCTTATGCAGCAGCTCTCTTCCCTTATATGCAATGTGTACGCTTCTTGGCAGACTACATCAACGGAGACACTTACTACAAGATTAAGTATCCCGAACATAACCTGGTTCGTACAAAAGCACAATTCAAGCTATTGCAAAGCGTAGAAGAACATACTCCCGAAATGGAGGCATACATCAAAGAGTGTCTGGGATAAACTTCCCACCTTTCCAGGTGTAAACAATTGAACGGCGGAGAAACGGTTTCAGTTTTTCCGCCGTTTCTTTTTCCATATACTCCGGAGTAGTCAAAGTAAAAGTCAACGTCTCATCCTCTTTAGAAAGCTCCGCCTTCATCAAAGTCATATCGGCTTGCAGACGGGCATCGATAAAATCGTAATCAGTAGAGTCGGAAGAAGTAAAGAAATTATCTATATGAGGCTCTGAAGGCAGAAACCCATCGGCAGGAAGTTCTTTCCAATCGGTGGTATAGAAGCGGATATGACTGTCACATGCCGGAGCACAAACTGTAGAAACAGCACAGACTACTTTTACACTATCGTTCAGCGGTAACAGTTTCATCTGCCAACTGCTCGCATCAGACATTTTAAGAGATATATAATCGGGACTTAATTCCGTCATTTCCGACTTACCCCCGAAACGGTTGGTCACCTGGGCCTTCATCTTACTTTCGATGAAATCGATACAATCTGCACGGTTCACCGATGTCAGCAACGGACACAGTGAGTCAGGTATATTCACGAACACCGTTTTGGCCTCCTGCGCTTTGACAGCAAAGGAAGAAAAAATACCCAGAATAAATATCAGGAGGGTAAGAGTAGAATTTTTCATATCTGATAATCTTGTTTCTTTACGTTCTTATTTAGTTCCCAAATATAGGAATATCATTCCGATTAACACCAGAATAAGGTCAATCGCCTTGCTTTTTAAATTCTTTTCACGGAACATCATAGCACCGAAAAGGAAAGATACGATGACGCTTCCTCTCCGAACCATCGAGACAATCGAAATCATCGAATCTTCGTAACTCAATGCATAGAAGTAAACAAAGTCCGCAGCGCAGAGGAAAATGGAAATAAAGATGATGGCCCAGTCCCAGCGGAAGGGCGTGGACGACTTACGTTTGGGCCACCAGAGCAAGGCAAGGATAGGACACATGATGAACACCTGATAGACATTATACCACGACTGTACCACCATCGGAGGCAACTGCTTCATCAGATACTTATCATACAATCCGCTTACCGCACCTGCTACGGCTGCCAACACAATAAAAAGAATCCACTTGTTATGTTTAAAGTCAATCCCTTCTTTCTTCCCCGAACGGCTTAGCATAAAGAAAGAAACTACGGCCAGCAACACACCGATCCACTGATAGAGATTCAGACGCTCGCCAAAAACCAGCATGGCTCCCACAAGCACCATTACAGGGCGGGTTGCATTAATGGGACCTACAATCGTAATAGGCAAATGTTTCATCCCGAAATAGCCAAGTATCCACGAAGAAAGTACGATAAAAGACTTGATAATGATAAATTTGTGTACTTCCCACCCGACGACGGGAACATCGAACATAGTACCCTCCAGCACTCCGGGGACAAATGCCGACAACAAGATGAAAGGCAGGAATATAAGACTGGAAAAGAGCGTATTGAGAAACAAGACAGGCAGAACCGCATTGTCCTTTAACGACTTCTTTTTAAACACATCATAGAAGCCCAGCAAGGTCGCTGAAAGAAAAGCAAGGAGTAACCACATAACAGAGTTTATTTAAAAAGAACTCATTCAAATATATCTTGAGGATATTCTACATTCACCAGGAAAAGCGCATTGCCGGGAGCAGAGGTTCCGGCTTTACAACGGTCTTGTTGCTCGATTATTCTACGGAAGCCATCTACCGACAACTTACCTCTGCCTACTTCCAATAAAGTACCGACGATGGCACGCACCATGTTGCGCAGGAAACGGTCCGCCTGAATGGTAAACACCCAGGTATATTCATCCTCCTGTGTCCATTCGGCATGCATAATCTTGCAGATGTTGGTCTTTACATCCGTATGCAATTTACTGAAACTGGTAAAATCCGTATAATGAAACAAGGTCAGAGCGGCCTCATTCATCTTCTGAAAGTCGAGCGGATTGTGTATCCGGTAACGATACTGGCGATTAAAAGGATACTTTACGGTAGTGATATAATATTTATAAGTACGGGCTGTCGCATCAAACCGCGCATGTGCGTCCGGCCTTACCCGGCAAACTTTATAGACTGAAATATCCTGAGGTAAAAGACGATTCAACTTCTCGGCTACCTTATCCGTATCCAGCATCTCTCCTTCGTAATCGAAGTGGGCAACCATCAGCGAAGCATGTACCCCGGCATCTGTCCGTCCCGCCCCAATCACTTCCGTATCTCTCCGTAAAAAAGTGGCAAGTGCCTTCATCAGGCATTCCTGTATACTGATACCGTTAGGCTGAATCTGCCATCCATGATAATGGGTGCCATCATAGGCCAAATAAATAAAATATCTTTGCACGCTCATTCCGTTCACTTGGTTTTTGCGTGCAAAGATACTGCTTTAATTGAAAAGTAGGGATTGATACTTATCAATAATTAATTGCTTTACTTGATCCACACATTGATTATCTCACCGATATACATCTTGTGCAAAGGTTTATCCTTCCATTCTCCTTTCAATTCCGGACTATCAAAAGCACCGGAAGCAATCGGCTGGGAGAGCATTTTTTTGCATTCTATAATCATCCATGCTTCCGAGAAAGCTTTACTGCCCGAAGGAGTAGTGAGAGGAGTCAGTCCGGCGCCTTTCACCTTATCAGTATCACCTCCACTATGGCTTCCACAATATTTCAGAGCATCCCGATAAGCTTCCGTATAAAAGCTGATAGTATATGTGTCATTCTTTTCCATCAACTGATAAGTATAACGCGTAGGATAAATGAAACAAAACGAAACCGGTTTATTATAAAGATATCCCAATCCGCCCCAACTTGCCGTCATCATGTTATATTTTTCTTCCGTACCGGCTGTAATCAGCATCCAGTCCTCAGAAAGCATCTTAATGATATTGCCCGGGATCTTATCCGCAGAGATGCGTCTGTAGCCTGCCATGGAACCGTCCGCAGCAACCCCCGGAATTTCCCGGCTAAACTCTCCCGGAACAACTTTCGGTTCTTTGGCTATGAGGGGAACCAGCGCCTCCGTTCCTCCCAACGCCTTCGCTGCCTTTTCTGTCAGGTCATCAAACAGATCGATTGTTTTGATACGGAGTTTTCCATACTTGGCAACCACTTTTGTTTTGGCTTTATTCAGTCCCGCCTCATCTGTTATCCAGTCTTCGGCCTCCATTTCTTTATTGTCACCATGAAAATAAGAAATGTTGTACATCTCCATCTTGCAAGATCCATCCAGACAGTTCATCACCAATCGATATTTGATGGTAGCACGATCCAAAAAGAAACTGTTGGTTGCAGATAGTTGAAGATATTCTTCACCCAGACATGCAATCTGCCCTCTTTCCTTATCAAAATAGGCAACTCTGCCCTTTTGTCCTTTTGAAGGTGCAAAACGTTTCTCGGCCCACTTCAACAAGACATCATAAACTTGTTGTTTTGATAACCCGGGAGCCTGAATATGTTCTGTAAAGATGACCTTTCCATTAACAACCGGCACTGCACCAGCCAAATATTTACTATTGTCTTCCTGTGCCCAAAGGAATATAGGGAAACAGATTAAAAGGGATAATAAAATTCTCTTCATACGTTTATAAGTATTTTACAGAGTCTCGACTTCACTCTGAAATCTTCACGTTTGTCACCCGTTCAAGCAAGAAACGGTTTTTATTCCAGTGGAAAGGCTTAAATTCTGTATTGGTTTTAATCACATTGTTGCGGAATATCAACCCGTCTACTGACTTTGCATAAAGAATCGGTGCATCAAATGTATCGAATTCATTGTCCTCAATCACAATACCTCCGTCTTTACCACCATGAAAATACTTCTGTTGATCTTTCAAATTAGGTATTTCAGGATAAATAGAAATAATTGCATTGGTAAACTGGAACATGTTGGTAAGCGCATTGATAAAACGATTGCGGCGAATGGTAACATCACGACAAGCACCTGTCTCAAACCAGCCATTGCAATCGCCACACAATAAAATAGCCGTACCGGAGGTATGATCAAACAGATTGTCTTCTACCACTGTTTTTTTAGGAGTGCTGAACAGTGTACCGCGAGCACGGTTATTGCGAATCGTATTGCCGGCAAACAGCACTTCAGGAGTCCATGTCAGGTTTTCAATCCCAAAACCACTTTTTTCATTGATAGTCGGATCAATAGGATCTTTAAAAGTAATACTGAACTCACGGGCTCCCGATATTTCATTTTTATCATAAGGACGAATTGCAGTAATCTGGTTTTGATTGCCAATCAGCTCCATCGTTTCAGAACGTACAAACTGAACATCATCCCCCGGACGTCCCCATTCGAAACCCCAGGACTGATCGTGCATATAGCGTCCTATCAACGTATGATCATCTACCCGCTTGATTACTTTCAGATAAGTTCCGTGTACATTAATGGCGTCATCCATCATTCCTTCGTACAAGCCATTCTTCGAAATAATCTTTCCCTTACATCCGGAGAAGTGAGTGGCATCTGCCTGCGTTGTGAAATAACGAGGATCATTATCGCCTTTCAGACAAACCCCGAAACCATCGAGTGTAATATCTTCGCAAAGCTGTGCCAAAAGTCCCATGCCTTCGGCATAATGCACTTTAACATTAAGCAAAGAAGTATTAATGTCATGTGACATGAAAATACCGGGAGTAGGACGTCCCCATCCACGCATGGCCACTACCGTGCCAGGCACCAGACGCGCATCTTTCCATTTCGGAGAACAGATACGGCGGGGAGCCACTTCGAAAGCTCCTTTGGTAGGACAACCGATATCACTGGTGTTGTATACGACATGTTTTGTTTTACCATCGAAAGCAATTCCCCAAGAGTATCGCATTGTCCAGCCTTCACCCAGTCCTTCAAATACAGAATCCTTACTTATACGATAATCCACCCACGATGCAGGTTCAAAAGTGATTCCTTTTTCCGGATCATTCTCTATCACTTGCACCTGAGCAATATGAGGCTGTTCAAAATCAATACTGAAGTTCTTCAGTACGCAATTCTCCGAACGGAGCAAAGAAACCGGAATCATCCTTCCATAAAATACAAACTCGGAACCTTGTCCGTCAATAGTCAGGTTCTTCATATCTTCCAAGGCAATGCCCACCTTTTTGGGATTGTCCTGATCGTGATTGGATATATAATATTCGCGTACATCCGAACCGTTTTCATGGAAATTGTAGCGTCCGGCAGGAAAACGAAGTACCACTTCTTCACCATTACGGCATTCAGCTTTAATCTTAGCTATGGCCTTACGCACAACAGGTGATGCGTTTTTCTTACTATTGGCTTTCAAGCCAAACTGGGAAATGTCGTAAACACGTCCTTGTGCACAAACATCCGACACGGATAAAGAGAGCAGCAGACTCAGAGTAAAGAGTAGGATTGTCTTCATAGTTTTTTCAATTTCTGTTTAATAATTAGGGTACAAATATACATTCATTTTCCGATTCTTCCATTTTTTTGTTAGTTTACCTTTGCATATAAAAACCAAAGATGTATATTTGGGGACTATATCTATAAAATGATCCATTAAACACCTATTGCCATGAGTAGTAATATTTTCCTAACCATTGCTATTGTCACGACAGGCATTTTTGCAGTACAATTCATCCTATCCGTTTTTTTTGGTGATTTCGACGCAGATACGGACATCGACACTGATATCAGCAGTGTAGTTTCCTTTAAAGGATTGACCCACTTCGGTATCGGATTCGGCTGGTATATGTATCTGCAGCACAACACCGAAATACAGACTTACCTGACTGGATTTGTCATCGGACTGATATTTGTATTTGCCGTCTGGTTTTTATATAAGAAAGCCTACCAGCTGCAACAGACCAATCACTCGGAGAAAACAGAACAATTAGTAGGAAGAGAATGTACCATTTACTTCAAACAGAACGAAAAAAAGTATACCGTACAAGTCAGCCGGGATGGGGCCATGAGAGAAATTGATGTTATCACGGAATCAGGTAAACCCTATCAAACCGGAGATAAAGCAACGATCACCTCCTACAAGGACGGAACTTTATATATCCAATAATTAAAAACTCAAAAAAGAGAACTATGACCCAGGAAATGATGATTATGGCTGCCATACTCGTGGCGGTAATCTTAATTACATTTATCGGTATCCTTTCACGCTACCGGAAATGTAAAAGTGACGAAGTATTAGTAGTATATGGTAAAACAGGCGGAGATAAAAAGTCTGCAAAACTATATCACGGTGGTGCCGCTTTCGTATGGCCTATCGTACAGGGATACGAGTTCCTGTCGATGAAACCGATGCAGATAGACTGTAAACTGACAGGAGCACTTTCCGCCCAAAATATTCGTGTGGATGTACCGACTACCATTACAGTAGCTATCAGTACGGATCCCGAAGTCATGCAAAATGCTGCCGAACGTATGCTGGGGCTGACCATGGACGATAAGCAAAATCTGATAACAGATGTGGTTTACGGACAGATGCGTCTGGTTATTGCCGACATGACAATTGAGGAGTTGAACTCCGACCGTGATAAATTCCTCTCTAAAGTAAAAGATAACATTGATACAGAACTCCGCAAATTCGGTTTGTACCTGATGAATATTAACATCAGCGATATTCGCGATGCTGCCAATTATATCGTCAATTTAGGAAAAGAAGCGGAAAGTAAAGCTCAAAACGAGGCACAAGCCAATATTGAAGAACAGGAAAAACTGGGTGCTATCAAGATTGCCAACCAGATTAAAGAACGTGAAACCAAAGTGGCCGAAACTCGTAAAGACCAAGATATCGCCATTGCGGAAACCAAAAAGCTGCAAGAAATCTCCGTAGCCAATGCCGATAAAGACCGTATCTCCCAAGTAGCTATCGCCAATGCGGAAAAAGAATCGCAAGTGGCTAAAGCAGAAGCAGAAAAGAATATCCGGATAGAGCAGGCCAATACCGAAAAGGAAAGCCGCATTGCAGAGTTGAACTCCGACATGGAGATCAAACAAGCTGAAGCACAAAAGAAAGCTGCCATCGGACGAAACGAAGCACAAAAAGAAATCGCGTTGTCTAACTCCGAACTGGCCGTAACCCAAGCTAATGCCGACAAACAAGCCGGTGAAGCTGCGGCCAAATCGGAAGCAGCCGTACAGACAGCTAAAGAAATCGCTCAAAAAGAAGTGGAAGAGGCAAAAGCACGAAAAGTAGAATCATCTCTGAAAGCAGAAAAAATAGTACCGGCAGAAGTTGCCCGCCAAGAAGCTATTCTGCAAGCAGAAGCCGTAGCCGAAAAAATCACCCGTGAAGCAGAAGCCCGTGCCAAAGCAACACTGGCACAGGCAGAGGCAGAGGCAAAAGCGATTCAACTGAAACTCGAAGCAGAAGCAGAAGGTAAAAAACGCTCGTTACTGGCAGAAGCAGAAGGTTTCGAAGCCATGGTGAAAGCTGCCGAATCAAACCCGGCTATTGCTATTCAATACAAGATGGTAGATCAGTGGAAAGAAATAGCAGGCGAACAGGTAAAAGCCTTCGAACATATGAACTTAGGCAATATCACTGTATTCGACGGAGGTAATGGAGGCACAAGCAATTTCTTGAACACATTGGTAAAAACTGTCGCGCCAAGTTTAGGAGTATTGGACAAACTGCCTATCGGAGAAACTGTTAAAAACATTATTCACCCGGAAGAAAAAGACAAGAAGGAGGAAAAAGAAGATAAAAAACAGTAAACAACAATGGACTATAAACGATGAACAGGCTGCGCTAATTCTGCGAGTCTTTGTTCATCGTTTATAGTTTACCGTTTATCTCGTTGTTATATGAAAACATCCTTGTTTCAGTTCATACTTTATATAACATTTATCAGCCTTGCGAACATCACGCAACACTTCAGCCAACACTAACTTTAAGGTATCGGCACTTACATCCTGAAGAGGACGTCCCTCCTCATCTTCTACTTTCTTAAACCGCTTCCAGCTTACATCGAATGTTGTTCCGTAGAAATGACATGAGTTTTTTGACGCATTGCCATTCCGGCGACGTAAACGTTTTACATCATTCTCTGTCCGAAGCACAGATGTAACAATGATCTTATTCGGATTGAGTCCTTTGGCAGTCAATGAATCTAAAAAATTCGCTCCAATCGTATCGAGTAATGCACTGGCACGCGGTACTAAATAAGGAATGGAATGAGTAAGTGAATCCACTGCATAAAATTCATTATCAGTAATGTGAACCAGTTTTCCATCCATATTTTCCGCTTCTTCACGCGAGGCTAACGGAGTAATTCCCCAAGTATGGGCCGCTTTTAGCTGCACATCATTCAAATCCCCGAATGAGCGTTTATAACTTACCACTCCCCTGATGTTACGCGGTTCGTTAAGTTTAAGAGACATATCTTTCTTTTTGCAACCTGCCAGAAAAGCTGGGATAAAACATAAAAATACAGAAATAGTAAATAGATACCTGTAGTTGGATAAATCCATAATTAGCCTTTTTATAAGTTCCGAGGGCACAAATATACTGGAATTGTCTTTCTCAGGAAAGAGCATCGCAAATTAATTCGGCAAGAATCGGCAAAGTATGAGAACGATTCATTAAATTTGCAGTCCATTTCACAGCGTATGCGTGAACCTTTAAATTGATTCAATGATAGAAAAGCTGATAGTTCTTGAGGATATCGATCCAGTTATCTTTTATGGCGTAAACAACGCTAACATACAATTAATAAAAGCTTTGTATCCAAAGCTGCGCATTGTTGCCCGAGGCAATGTCATTAAAGTACTGGGCGACGAGGAAGAAATGTGCGCTTTTGAAGAAAACATCACCAAGCTTGAAAAATATTGCGCCGAATACAATTCACTGAAAGAAGAAGTCATTATCGACATTATAAAAGGGAATGCGCCGCAAGCCGAAAAAGCAGGCAATGTGATTGTATTCAGTGTCACGGGAAAACCCATTATTCCACGCAGCGAAAATCAATTGAAGCTGGTAGAAGGATTTGCCAAGAACGATATGGTATTTGCCATCGGGCCTGCAGGTTCGGGCAAGACCTATACGGCCATAGCCTTAGCGGTTCGTGCACTGAAAAACAAAGAAATAAAGAAGATTATCCTCAGCCGCCCTGCGGTAGAAGCCGGTGAAAAGTTAGGTTTTCTGCCCGGAGATATGAAAGATAAAATAGACCCGTATCTGCAACCCCTTTATGATGCTTTGCAGGACATGATTCCAGCTGCCAAACTAAAGGAATACATGGAACTGAACATCATCCAGATTGCTCCATTAGCCTTTATGCGCGGACGTACGCTAAATGATGCAGTCGTAATCCTGGACGAGGCACAGAATACTACCACGCAGCAAATTAAAATGTTCCTCACCCGTATGGGAATGAATACCAAGATGATCATCACCGGAGATATGACCCAGATAGACCTTCCGGCTTCACAAACATCGGGGTTGGTGCAGGCATTGCGCATTCTAAAAGGAGTCAAAGGAATCAGTTTTGTTGAACTGAATAAAAAAGACATAGTGCGCCATAAGCTGGTAGAACGGATTGTAGACGCTTACGAAAAGTTCGACAAAGAAAAGAAAATCGAACGGGAAAAGTTAAACGGCGAGCGGCTCACCATAAGCAAAGAACGGCAAAACGTTGGTAATTTGTAATTCATAATTATATAGAAGTATGAAAGCATTAACAAAAACAGATTTCAACTTTCCGGGACAGAAAAGCGTGTACCACGGAAAAGTACGTGATGTGTACAACATCAATGGCGAACAACTCGTAATGGTAGCTACCGACCGTATCTCGGCCTTTGATGTAGTATTACCCGAAGGCATCCCTTATAAAGGACAAATGCTGAATCAGATTGCAGCTAAATTTCTGGATGCCACAACAGACATCTGTCCGAACTGGAAAGTCGCAACCCCGGATCCAATGGTTACAGTAGGAGTGCTTTGTGAAGGTTTCCCGGTAGAAATGATCGTGCGCGGTTATCTTTGCGGAAGCGCATGGCGTGCCTACAAAAGCGGTGTACGCGAAATCTGTGGCGTAAAACTTCCTGAAGGTATGAAAGAAAACCAGAAGTTCCCCGAACCCATCGTGACTCCAACCACAAAAGCAGAAATGGGACTGCATGATGAAGACATCTCCAAAGAAGAGATTCTGGCCCAGAGATTGGCTACTCCGGAAGAATATGCTACACTTGAAAAATATACATTGGCCCTGTTCAAACGCGGAACTGAAATTGCAGCAGAACGCGGTTTGATTTTGGTAGACACCAAATATGAATTTGGTAAACACAACGGTACCATCTACCTGATGGACGAAATCCACACTCCGGACTCAAGCCGTTACTTCTATGCCGACGGTTACCAGGAACGTTTCGAAAAAGGTGAAGCCCAAAAGCAACTCTCCAAAGAATTTGTGCGTGAGTGGTTAATGGAAAACGGATTCCAGGGTAAAGAAGGACAGAAAGTTCCTGAAATGACTCCTGCCATCGTAGAAAGTATCAGCGAGCGTTATATTGAATTATTCGAAAACATCACTGGTGAGAAATTCGTTAAAGAAGATACCAGCAACATCGCTGAACGTATCGAGAAGAACGTAATGGCATTTCTAAAATAAGAAGCCCGAATCAGAAACGAATAAGATTCACCACAGGGTATACAGAGTACACAAACATGGTTTTGAAACCCAAAACCGTCCACTTTTGTAAACCCTGTGGTGAATAAAACTCTGAATGAAAAATGAACTACCCACAAGAACAAATCAAACCTTATAGCAATGACGGGAAAAAGAGCGAACAGGTAGAACAGATGTTCGACAACATTGCCCCTGCATACGACCAACTGAATCATACCCTTTCATTAGGGATTGACCGGAGTTGGCGACGCAAGGCAATCAATTGGCTCAAACCTTTCCGCCCGCAACAGATAATGGATGTGGCAACCGGTACCGGTGACTTTGCCATTCTGGCATGCCGCGAACTGCAACCCGACCAGCTGATCGGAACAGACATTTCTGAAGGAATGATGAATGTGGGACGTGAAAAAGTGAAAAAGGAAGGTCTTTCCGAAAAGATATCTTTTGCAAAGGAAGACTGTACCTCCCTCTCGTTTGCCGACAACCGTTTTGACGCTATCACTGTCGCTTTTGGTATCCGCAACTTTGAAGATTTGGATAAAGGGCTTTCCGAAATGTGCCGTGTCCTCAAACCGGGCGGGCATCTGGTAATCCTTGAGCTGACAACTCCGGATCGATTTCCGATGAAACAATTATTTTCCATTTACTCAAAAATAGTCATTCCAACCCTCGGCAAACTATTATCGAAAGACAACAGTGCTTACAGCTACCTGCCTCAAACAATCAAAGCATTTCCCCAAGGAGAGGTTATGAAAAACGTTATCTCGCAGGTTGGCTTCAGCCAGGTACAATTCCGACGGCTGACATTCGGCATCTGTACACTTTATACGGCTACGAAATAAATATTAATTTAACATCCTCCCCCTTTATGCAAAAGTATGGTTTAATTGGCTATCCACTGAAACATTCGTTTTCTATCGGCTTTTTCAATGAAAAGTTTAAGTCTGAAGGCATAGACGCCGAATATGTCAACTTTGAGATTCCTGAAATCAACGATTTTATGGAAGTGATCGAAGAAAACCCCAATCTGTGCGGACTGAACGTAACAATCCCTTATAAAGAGCAAGTCATCCCTTTCCTTGACGAGTTGGATAAAGACACTGCCCAAATAGGTGCAGTCAATGTTATTAAAATTGTTCGTGGTCCTAAAGGAAAAGTAAAACTGACAGGATATAATTCTGACATAATAGGATTCAGCCAGTCCATTCAGCCATTGTTGCAACCTTATCATAAAAAAGCATTAATCCTGGGTACAGGCGGTTCGTCCAAAGCAATCTATCATGGCCTGAAGAATCTGGGAATCGATAGTATATTCGTGTCCCGTACCCAAAAAGAAGGCATGCTGACCTACGAAGAACTGACTCCGGAAATCATGGCAGAACATACAGTGATTGTAAACTGTACACCGGTAGGTATGTATCCGAAAGTAGACTTTTGTCCTGCCATTCCCTACGAATTACTGACACCAAACCATTTATTGTACGATTTGTTATATAATCCAAACACCACTCTTTTCATGAAAAAGGGAGAGGAGCATGGGGCCGTAACCAAAAACGGTCTCGAAATGTTATTGCTGCAGGCATTTGCCGCATGGGAAATATGGAATAAATAATGAAAAAAGGAATCAAGATAAGCGTCGTTATATTATTGCTGCTGCTTACCGGATATACGATAGGCGGAAGTTTCTTCATGCTCAACTATTCGCTCCGCCCGGAAGCGAAGATACGTGCCAAGAATGCCGATTCTTATCCTTTCATGTACGAAAACTATCCGTTTTTACGTCCTTGGGTGGATAGCCTCAATCAGGCTCATGCACTTCGGGACACTTTTGTTTTAAATCCGGAAGGCATCCGCCTGCATGCTTATTACATCGCAGCCCCGCAGCCGACCAAAAAGACAGCGGTCATTGTACATGGCTATACGGACAATGCAATCCGCATGTTCATGATAGGCTATCTATACAATCGCGACCTGCAATACAATGTGCTTTTGCCCGACCTGCAACATCAGGGAGAGAGCGGTGGACCGGCCATTCAAATGGGATGGAAAGACCGTCTGGACGTAATGCAATGGATGCACATCGCCAATGAGCTTTATGGTGACAGTACTCAAATGGTTGTACATGGCATTTCAATGGGAGGGGCCACCACAATGATGGTATCCGGCGAAGTACAGCCCTACTTCGTGAAATGTTTCGTTGAAGATTGTGGTTACACCAGTGTCTGGGATGAATTCTCGCACGAACTGAAAGCAAGTTTCCACCTTCCTTCATACCCATTAATGAATACCACCAGCCTGCTGTGCCAGAAAAAATACGGATGGAACTTCGAAGAGGCTTCATCATTGAACCAGGTTAAAAAAAGCCGCCTGCCGATGTTCTTCATTCATGGGGACAAAGATACGTACGTGCCCACATGGATGGTTTATCCCCTTTATGAAGCCAAACCGGCTCCCAAGCAGCTTTGGATTGTACCGGGAGCCGCACATGCCTTATCTTATAAAGAGAATAAGGAAGAATATACCCGGAAAGTAAAAGAATTCACAGACCGCTACATTCATTGATATGAAACAGATACTCACTTATTTACTTTTCGTGTGGATATTCCTCCCACTGAAAGCACAGGAAAAGATATACACCGTAGAGAATATCCCCAAAGTACATTTGCAGAACAAGATGCAATATGTCTGTAACCCTGCCGGCATCCTGTCACAACAGGCTTGTGACGAAATGGACTCGATGCTGTATGCTCTGGAACAAAAAACAGGTATCGAGACTGTAGTTGCCGTAGTACCTTCCATCGGAGATAAAGACTGCTTTGAGTTCTCCCATCAATTGCTGAACCAATGGGGAGTGGGCAAGAAAGGAAAAGATAACGGACTGGTCATCTTACTGGTCACCGATCAGCGATGTATACAGTTCTATACCGGCTACGGACTGGAAGGTGACCTGCCGGACGCAATCTGCAAACGCATACAAACCAAGGACATGATCCCTTATCTCAAAAAGGGAGACTGGAACCGGGGAATGGTAGCAGGAGTACAAGCAGTATGCCGGCGTCTGGATGGCTCCATGATAAATGATGATAAAGATACCGGAGAAAAGGGGATATCCGCCTCCATGCTTCTCTTTGCTATTTTAGGTTTCATTGTGGTGGCCGGAGTGGTAGGTATACTGGCTGCACGGGCAAGTACCCGTTGCCCTAAATGTGGAAAACATCAACTTCAACGGAGCGGTACGAACTTAATATCGAACCGCAGCGGAGTAAAGACCGAGGATATTATTTATACTTGCCGCAATTGCGGACACACCGTAGTCCGGCGTCAACAATCATACGATGACAATTACAGGGGACGTGGCGGAAGAGGCGGAGGTCCTTTCATCGGAGGCTTCGGAGGGGGAAGTTTCGGAGGCGGCGGAGGCGGCTTCGGTGGTGGAAGCTTCGGAGGAGGTTCGGGCGGAGGCGGAGGTGCCGGCTCACGTTTCTAAGCAACCCAATCATTCTATTAGTCATTAATCAGTAATCAAAAAGAAACAATATGAAAAAGTCAGTTATTATCCTTATTGCCGTAGTGGCAGTTATCGTCATCTGGGCCATCAGTGCCTACAACGGACTGGTATCCATGGACGAGAATGTAAGCAGCCAATGGGCTAACGTAGAGACACAGTATCAACGTCGTGCCGATCTGATTCCTAACCTGGTCAACACTGTCAAGGGATATGCCTCACATGAAAAGGAAACACTTGAAGGCGTAGTGGAAGCCCGCAGCAAAGCGACTCAAATCAAAGTAGACGCTAATGACCTCACTCCGGAAAAGTTAGCCGAGTATCAGAAGGCGCAAGGAGCAGTCACTTCTGCATTGGGCAAGCTGCTTGCCATCACCGAAAACTACCCGGACCTGAAAGCCAACCAAAACTTCCTTGAATTGCAGGCACAACTGGAAGGTACGGAAAACCGCATCAACGTTGCCCGCAAAAATTTTAATGACGCTGCGCAGGCATACAATACCTCTATCCGTCGGTTCCCGAAAAGCATCTTTGCTTCCATATTCGGTTTCGAAAAACGTACTTATTTCGAAGCAGCCGAAGGCACGGAAAAGGCACCGGAAGTAAAATTCTGATAAGTCACGCAAATCCTTTTCACCAGAAAAGATTGTCGATACACAATACCCGATGAATAAAGTGGGAAATAACCCTCAACAGGGTATATTTCCCACTTTATTCATTCATATAATCTGCTCCGCAGTCACCCTCTCTCCGTCCCGCTCTCACCTCCCCCACTCTTTTCTTAAACCTTGTTCCAAAGTACTTCAAATACAAAATGATATTATTCCGTTTAAAGTACTAAAGAACTAAAAGGAAACTCGTTTCAAACAATAATTAAAGTTCATCTCAGGTGCTACGATGTATATCTTAGCGGGCAAGATACATATCTTAGCCGCCAAGATGTCTATCTTAGCAGCTAAGATAAAGAATTTCATATGAAAAAGCTCTTTTTACTAAAGGTCCGGCAAAACTTTCACCAAAACTTTTTCGTGCTTTGGGCTTTAACTTCGCAGCGAGTGTATGTAAGTCCATTTGCCTGATCTGCACTAACAACAGATTGAAGGGCGGATTGCAAAGCACTTTTGAACTTTTCATTTCAAACTTCCAAATTAAAAACGGACTCTCTCCCTGTCGTATTACTCCATCGTTATATCCGCCAATTTGTTGGCTATAAGGAAAAAAAGCAGTACTTTTGCCGTTGTATACAAAATCCAAATAACTCATGAGTAATCAACGATACATGATGCGAGGCGTCAGCGCATCAAAAGAAGATGTGCACAATGCCATCAAGAACATCGACAAAGGAATTTTTCCACAAGCATTCTGTAAAATAATCCCTGATATTCTGGGTGGAGATCCGGAGTATTGCAATATTATGCATGCTGATGGTGCAGGAACCAAATCGAGCCTGGCCTATATGTACTGGAAAGAAACAGGGGACCTCTCCGTGTGGAAAGGGATTGCCCAGGATGCACTGATCATGAACATAGACGACTTGCTTTGTGTGGGCGCAGTCGACAATATTCTGGTATCTTCAACCATCGGACGCAATAAACTTCTTATTCCCGGAGAAGTAATTTCCGCCATCATCAACGGAACAGACGAACTGTTGGCCGAACTCCGTGAAATGGGAGTAGGTGTGTATGCCACCGGTGGTGAAACAGCCGATGTGGGTGATCTCGTCCGTACCATTATCGTAGACAGTACGGTAACCTGCCGTATGAAACGGGCAGACGTTATCAACAATGCCAATATCCGCCCGGGGGATGTTATTGTAGGCCTTGCCTCACACGGACAAGCCACTTATGAAAAAGAATACAATGGCGGTATGGGCAGCAATGGGCTGACTTCTGCCCGCCATGACGTTTTTGCCAAATATCTGGCAGAGAAATATCCCGAAAGCTATGATGCAGCAGTGCCCGAAGAACTGGTTTATTCGGGCGGACTGAAGCTGACAGACGCAGTAGAAGGTTCTCCGATCGACGCGGGAAAACTCGTCCTCTCTCCCACCCGCACTTACGCACCGGTAGTGAAAAAGTTGCTCGATGCGCTACGTCCTGAAATTCACGGAATGGTACACTGCTCGGGTGGTGCACAAACCAAAGTGCTGCATTTCGTAGGCGATGTACGCGTGGTAAAAGACAACCTCTTCCCCGTGCCCCCATTGTTCAGAACCATTCAGGAACAAAGCGGAACCGATTGGGCAGAAATGTATAAGGTATTCAACATGGGCCATCGCCTTGAAGTATACCTTTCACCCGAACACGCGGCCGAAGTTATCAAGATCAGCGAATCTTTCGGTATCCCTGCACAAATCGTGGGACGCATCGAAGAAAGCGATAAGAAAGAACTGATTATCAAGAGTGAGTTCGGAGAATTCACTTATTAAAAAACGAACAAGATCCATCACAGAGGACACAGAGAGCTTGCAGAGGCACTACACGCACTTACGAAAACCTCTGTATCTTCCGTGACGGATAAAATTCGCAGCTCATTTAACTCCTAAATTTATGGCAGACAACAATAGTATATTAGAAAAACTCGACGGTCTTGTTGCCCGTTTCGAAGAGGTGTCTACCCTTATTACCGACCCGGCAGTGATTGCCGACCAGAAACGATACGTAAAATTAACCAAAGAATACAAGGATCTGGACGATTTGATGAAAGCCCGTAAAGAGTACATGCAACTGCTGGCCAACATTGAAGAAGCTAAAGACATTCTCTCAAACGAGTCGGATACCGATATGAGAGAAATGGCCAAAGAGGAAATGGACAACAGCCAGGAACGCCTTCCGGTATTGGAAGAGGAAATCAAGCTGTTGCTGGTACCGGCCGATCCTCAGGACGGTAAAAATGCCATTCTTGAAATTCGCGGAGGTACAGGTGGAGACGAAGCCGCCATCTTTGCAGGCGACCTTTTCCGGATGTACGCCAAATTTTGTGAAACAAAAGGTTGGAAGATGGAAGTATCCAGCGCCAATGAAGGTGCTGCCGGCGGATATAAGGAAATCATTTGCAGTGTTACCGGCGATAATGTATATGGCACATTAAAATACGAATCGGGTGTACACCGTGTTCAACGCGTGCCGGCAACAGAAACCCAGGGACGCGTACATACCTCGGCAGCCTCGGTAGCTGTACTTCCCGAAGCGGAAGAGTTTGATGTAGTGATCAACGAAGGTGAAATCAAATGGGATACTTTCCGTTCGGGAGGTGCCGGCGGACAAAACGTAAACAAGGTTGAATCGGGCGTCCGCTTACGTTACATCTGGAAGAATCCCAATACGGGAGTAGCAGAGGAAATCCTGATCGAATGTACTGAAACCCGCGACCAACCTAAAAATAAAGAACGTGCTTTGGCGCGCCTTCGTACGTTTATCTACGACAAGGAACATCAGAAGTATATCGACGACATCGCATCCAAACGTAAGACAATGGTTTCGACGGGCGACCGTTCGGCTAAAATCCGTACTTATAACTATCCCCAAGGACGTATAACCGACCATCGCATCAATTATACCATCTATAACCTGGCCGCCTTCATGGACGGAGATATTCAGGAATGCATCGATAAGTTGACTGTGGCCGAAAATGCTGAACGTCTGAAAGAGAGTGAATTGTAACGAGAAGGCAACTTCAATCGTAAATCGTAAATTTGTAAATAAAGAAAGATGAACAAGCAACAATTATTTGAAAACATCAAACGCAAAAAATCATTTCTTTGCGTAGGACTCGACACAGATATTAAAAAGATACCCGATCATCTGTTGGATGATCCGGATCCCATCTTCGCTTTCAATAAAGCAATCGTTGATGCAACAGCAGACTATTGCATCGCTTATAAACCTAATCTGGCTTTCTATGAGAGCATGGGCGTAAAAGGATGGATTGCTTTCGAAAAAACTGTAAATTACATCAAAGAAAATTATCCCGACCAGTTTATCATTGCTGACGCCAAACGCGGTGATATCGGCAATACATCGGCAATGTACGCCCGCACCTTCTTCGAAGAACTCGACATCGACTCTGTCACTGTAGCTCCTTATATGGGAGAGGACAGCGTTACTCCGTTCTTATCTTACGAAGGGAAATGGGTAATTCTGCTGGCTCTGACTTCAAACAAAGGCTCACACGACTTCCAACTGACGGAAGATGCCAACGGCAAACGCCTTTTCGAGAAAGTATTAAAAAAATCACAGAAATGGGCCAATGATGAACAGATGATGTACGTTGTGGGCGCTACTCAGGGACGTGCTTTCGAAGACATCCGTAAGATTGTCCCCAATCACTTCCTTCTGGTTCCGGGTATCGGCGCTCAGGGAGGTTCTCTTGAAGAAGTATGCAAATATGGCATGAACAGTACCTGTGGACTCATTGTGAATTCCTCCCGCGGAATTATTTATGTAGATAAGACCGAAAAATTTGCCGCTGCCGCCCGTGCCGCTGCCAAAGAAGTGCAAGAGCAAATGGCAGAACAGCTGAAAGCTATCTTATAATGCCTCACGAACGGAAGATAATCAACGATCCGGTATTCGGGTTCATCAACATACCAAAGGGGTTGCTGTACGACATCGTACGGCATCCCCTTTTGCAGCGTTTAAACCGCATCAAGCAAGTAGGGCTTTCATCCGTAGTCTATCCCGGTGCACAGCACACCCGGTTCCAGCACTCTCTGGGAGCTTTCCACCTGATGAGCGAAGCTATCACGCAACTGGCCTCCAAAGGGAACTTCATATTCGACAGTGAAGCCGAAGCCGTACAGGCAGCCATCCTTCTGCACGACATCGGCCACGGGCCTTTTTCGCATGTTCTTGAAGACACCATTGTCAAAGGAGTATCCCATGAAGAAATCTCCCTGATGCTGATGGAACGGATGAACAAGGAGCTGAACGGACAACTTAGTTTAGCCATTCAGATATTCAAAGACGAATATCCCAAACGCTTCTTGCACCAATTAGTCAGCGGACAACTGGATATGGACCGTCTGGATTACTTGCGCCGTGACAGTTTCTATACCGGAGTTTCGGAAGGCAATATAGGTTCGGCACGCATCATCAAAATGCTCGACGTAGCAGACGACCATCTGGTAGTGGAGTCCAAAGGAATCTATTCCATAGAAAACTTCCTTACAGCACGGCGACTGATGTACTGGCAGGTTTACCTGCACAAAACGTCAGTGGCCTATGAACGGATGCTGATCAGTGCCCTGTTACGTGCCAAGGAACTGGCTTCGCAAGGAGTGGAACTGTTTGCCTCGCCGGCGCTGAAATTCTTCCTGTACAACCACATCGACCCGGAAGTATTTTACAATAACCCTGACTGTCTGGAAAACTTCATTCAGTTGGACGATAATGATATCTGGACGGCTCTTAAAGTATGGAGCACCCATACGGATAAGGTTTTATCAACATTAAGCCTGGGTATGATTAATCGTAACATATTCAAGGTTGAGATATGCGCTGAACCTATCAGTGAAGAGCGAAAAAAAGAATTGACTTTGCAGATCAGCCAACAATTAGGCATCACTCTTTCCGAAGCAGACTATTTTGTCTCTACCCCCAGTATCGAAAAGAACATGTACGATTCGGCAGATGACAGCATTGATATTATTTACAAAGACGGAACAATAAAAAATATTGCAGAAGCATCGGACATGCTAAACATTTCATTGCTTTCTAAAAAGGTAAAGAAATACTATATCTGCTACTTGCGTTGGGATAGATAAGTATAAAATATTCATCAAAGAGTAAGGATATATAAAAAAAAAGTCCGTTATTTGCGTACTAATTAAATTTTAAAGTAAGATTATGGAGTTCTCGGCTAAGCAAATTGCAGCATTTATCCAAGGGGAAATTATAGGTGACGAAAACGCTACTGTACATACATTCGCAAAGATAGAAGAAGGAATACCGGGCGCTATCTCTTTCCTTTCTAATCCGAAATATACACCTTATATATATGAGACCGAAGCTAGCATTGTATTGGTGAACAAAGATTTTACTCCCGAACAAGAAGTAAAAGCAACATTAATCAAAGTAGACAATGCTTACGAGAGCCTTGCCAAACTGCTCAATCTATATGAGATGAGCAAACCCAAAAGAACCGGTATCGACCCACGTGCCTATGTAGCGGAAACCGCTAAAATAGGAAAAGACGTATATATAGCTCCTTTCGCCTGCATAGGCGACCATGCGGAAGTAGGAGATAATACGGTTATTCATCCGCATGCCACTGTAGGCGGTGGTGCCAAAATAGGCAGTAATTGTATCCTATATGCCAATGCAACAGTATATCATGATTGCCGGGTAGGAAACAATTGTATCCTGCACGCAGGATGTGTGATCGGAGCAGACGGCTTCGGTTTCGCTCCTACCCCGCAAGGATACGAAAAAATTCCTCAAATCGGTATCGTCATTCTTGAAGATAATGTAGAAGTCGGAGCCAATACCTGCATAGACCGCGCAACCATGGGAGCGACCGTGATTCATAGCGGAGTGAAATTAGATAATCTGATCCAGATAGCTCACAACGACGAAATAGGTTCGCATACCGTAATGGCTGCCCAAGTGGGTATCGCAGGTTCTACCAAGGTAGGCGAATGGTGTATGTTCGGCGGACAAGTAGGTATTGCCGGACATCTCAAAATAGGCAACCAAGTAAATCTGGGAGCTCAATCGGGTGTACCGGGGAATATAAAATCCGGTAGCCAACTTATCGGAACTCCTCCTATGGAGCTAAAACAATACTTCAAAGCATCCATCGCACAAAAAAGCCTTCCGGAGATGCAGATCGAATTACGCAATCTCCGCAAAGAAATAGAAGAATTAAAACAACAATTAAATAAGTAACCAATGCTGAAACAAAAAACTCTGAAAGATAGCTTTTCACTGAGAGGAAAAGGTCTTCACACTGGACTTGACCTGACTGTTACGTTTAACCCTGCCCCGGATAACCATGGCTACAAAATACAGCGCACGGATCTGGAAGGGCAACCCATTATCGATGCCGTAGCTGATAATGTAGCTGAAACGACAAGAGGAACCGTGCTGTCAAAAAATGGAGTAAAAGTAAGCACAGTTGAACATGGAATGGCAGCCCTCTATGCTTTGGGCATCGACAACTGCCTGATCCAGGTTAACGGACCGGAATTTCCGATTCTGGACGGAAGTGCACAATATTATGTACAAGAAATAGAGAGAGTAGGAACCGAGGAGCAAAATGCTGTTAAGGATTTCTATATCATTAAATCAAAAATAGAGTTTCGTGACGAGGAGACAGGTTCATCCATCATTGTATTACCCGATGAGAATTTCAGCCTGAACGTACTGGTTTCTTACGATTCGACCATCATCCCGAACCAGTTTGCAACACTGGAGGATATGAAGAAATTCAAAGAAGAGATCGCCCCCAGCCGTACCTTTGTATTTGTACGTGAAATCGAACCTCTGTTATCAGCCGGACTTATCAAAGGAGGCGATCTGGACAATGCCATCGTTATTTACGAACGCGAAATGTCGCAAGAGAACTATGATAAGTTAGCCGATATTATGGGTGTTCCCCATATGGATGCCAAACTACTGGGATATATCAACCATAAACCGTTGGTATGGCCCAACGAGTGTGCCCGCCATAAGTTACTGGACGTAATCGGAGACCTTGCTTTGATTGGTAAACCGATTAAAGGAAGAATCATCGCTACACGCCCGGGACATACCATCAATAACAAATTCGCACGTCAGATGCGTAAGGAAATCCGCCTGCATGAGATACAGGCACCGACCTATGACTGTAACCGAGCTCCGATTATGGACGTAAACCGTATCCGTGAGCTACTTCCTCATCGCTATCCGTTCCAGTTGGTGGATAAGGTGATCGAAATTGGTGCCAACTACATCGTAGGTGTTAAAAACGTAACCTCCAACGAGCCCTTCTTTCAGGGACATTTTCCTCAGGAACCGGTAATGCCCGGTGTATTGCAAATAGAAGCAATGGCCCAAATCGGCGGACTACTCGTTTTAAACTCAGTAGACGAACCGGAGCGTTATTCTACTTATTTCATGAAAATCGATGGAGTGAAGTTCCGTCAGAAAGTAGTACCGGGTGACACCCTGATCTTCCGCGTAGAGTTGTTGGCTCCTATCCGCCGGGGAATCTCGACGATGAAAGGCTATGCTTTCGTTGGCGAAAAAGTAGTCTGTGAATGCGAATTCATGGCACAAATAGTAAAAAACAAATAATTTATAAGCATGATAAGTCCCTTAGCGTATATTCATCCCGAAGCAAAAATCGGTGAAAACGTAGAGATTGCTCCGTTTGTTTACATTGATAGAAATGTAGTCATCGGAGATAACAATAAAATTATGGCTAATGCCAACATCCTGTACGGTTCACGTATCGGAAACGGAAATACAATCTTCCCGGGAGCCGTTATCGGAGCAATTCCCCAGGATTTGAAATTCAAGGGTGAAGAGAGCACAGCCGAAATAGGTGATAATAACTTGATTCGTGAAAATGTGACCATCAACCGGGGTACAGCTGCCAAAGGCAGAACCATTGTAGGCAATAATAACCTGCTGATGGAAGGTGTCCATGTAGCTCACGACGCATTGATCGGTAACGGCTGTATCATTGGTAATTCTACCAAAATGGCCGGTGAAATCGTTATTGACGATAATGCCATCATCAGTGCAAATGTATTGATGCACCAGTTTTGCCGGGTAGGCGGATACGTGATGATCCAGGGAGGTTGTCGTTTCAGCAAAGATATTCCCCCATACATCATAGCCGGTCGCGAACCCATCGCTTATAGTGGAATCAACATCATCGGACTCCGTCGTCGTGGTTTTTCAAATGAAGTTATTGAGAATATTCATAATGCATACCGCATCATTTACCAAAGCGGACTCAACACATCGGATGCCCTTGCAAAGGTTGAATCAGAAATACCCGCCAGTCCCGAAATAGAATATATCGTTGATTTTATTCGTAACTCGGACCGGGGAATCATCAGGTAAATAAATAGAAATCAATAAGAAAAAGGAGGATGCCCGGAAAGCATCCTCCTTTTTTGTGGAATAAACCCAGCCATCTTATTTGCAATCTTTCGGTTTTTTATTACTTTTACGCCATCAATAAAACAGTAACAACTATGATATACAGATTTACCATTATATCTGATGAGGTTGACGATTTCGTCAGAGAGATACAGATTGACCCGGAAGCTACTTTCTTCGATTTTCACGAAGCTATCTTGAAAGCAGCGGGTTACACGAATGACCAGATGACTTCTTTCTTTATCTGCGATGACGATTGGGAAAAAGAGAAAGAAATTACTCTGGAGGAAATGGACAATAATCCGGAAATGGACAGCTGGATAATGAAAGAAACCCGCCTCAACGAACTGATTGAAGACGAAAAACAAAAACTGCTCTATGTATTCGACTACATGACGGAACGTTGTTTCTTTATCGAATTATCCGAAATCATCACCGGAAAAGAAATAAAAGGTGCCAAATGTACCAAAAAGTCAGGTGAAGCTCCTAAGCAAACAGTAGATTTCGAAGAGATGGCTGCCGCAGGAGGCTCACTCGACTTAGATGAGAATTTCTATGGTGATCAGGACTTCGACATGGAAGATTTTGATGCAGAAGGATTTGATGTTAACGATGGTGCATCTGGTGGTGGAGGTTCATACGACGAAGATAAATTTTGAATAATATGCCCATGTGACAATACACCTGCCGACCACGTTATCATATTGCATAGCAGGCGACATATTGTCACATGGACACATTATCACATTACTAATCGTTATGACTGTCAAAACTTTAATCGTACTTATAGGGCCTACAGGCGTAGGAAAAACGGAGTTAAGCCTCCGTATAGCAGAACATTTCAAGACGAGTATCATTTCGTCTGATTCCCGGCAGTTATACGCCGAACTTAAGATAGGAACAGCAGCTCCAACCCCGGAGCAATTAAAACGGGTTCCACATTATTTTGTAGGTACTTTGCAACTCACCGATTATTACAGTGCCGCCCAATATGAGACGGAGGTAATGTCTCTCCTTGAACTTTTATTCAAACAGCATGATGTCGTTCTCCTCACAGGAGGTTCTATGATGTATGTAGATGCCATCTGTAAAGGTATTGACGATATACCGACCGTGGATACGGAAACCCGCGAACTTCTGCTACATAAATACGAAACAGAAGGACTGGATAATCTCTGTGCCGAACTGAAATTGCTGGACCCGGAATATTATAAAATTGTAGATTTAAAGAATCCCAAACGAGTCATTCACGCATTGGAAATCTGCTACATGACAGGAAAGACTTATACCTCCTTCCGCACCCAACAAAAAAAAGAACGTCCTTTTCATATTCTGAAAATAGGATTGACTCGGGATCGTACCGAACTGTATGACCGTATCAACCGCCGCGTAGACCAAATGATGGAAGAAGGCTTACTGGAAGAAGCACGTTCTGTATATACCCACCGAAATCTAAACTCTTTGAATACTGTTGGTTATAAAGAGATATTCAAATATCTGGATGGAGAATGGGAACTACCTTTTGCCATTGAAAAGATAAAGCAAAACTCACGTATCTATTCACGCAAACAAATGACTTGGTTTAAGCGGGATAAAGAAATCCAATGGTTCCATCCTGAACAAGAGATAGAAATACTATCGTATCTCCACTCTCAATTAGATACTTATAAATAGCAGATATATTCTTAAAGAATAGAGAAAAAGAAGCCGAATAAAATAAAAAAACAGCAAAGTAAGTGTTATTATAAAAAAATTAATATCTTCACCCATATAGATAATAATATTAATCTTTTAAAGTTAACACTATGCAAAAACGACTATTTTTCTTAACCGGTATCACAGCTACTGCTTTGTGCGCAATCACTATAATTGAGTTTAATCTTAAAAACCAAAAGCAGGATATAATTTTAGCCAATATTGAGGCACTGGCACAAACTGAATTTGATTATAATAATGGTGCAGCAGAAAAAATAACAGATACCACCCAAAGTCAACCAACCTACCAAGTAGCTCCAGATGGAACAAAAATTATAGAAACAGTTTTTGTTTATACGGAAACAAGTTGTTATGGCAGCGGTATAATCGCATGCGAATATGATTTTAGTGCAGACATTAGTCAAAGACCTCTTTAATATGAAAAAAAAGATATTTTTCTCTGGCTTCCTATTGATGACAATGTTCTGTGGATGTATGACCCAGAATGAAATAACAAGCTCGATTGCAAAGTTAGAAACAGTAGAAAAATCAGTGAATGACACTCTTTTTCTACAAAATCCGCAGGTCTTCTGCCTGGAAACAAAAGACAATGCATTGATAAAACGCATTAATCGGGTAATAGAGTGGAAAAACACCTATTATATTTTAGATAAATCCATGAAGCAAGTGTTGGCTTTCAATGACAAAGGCAAACATCTATTTACCATACACCGTGTAGGAGCAGGTAAAGGAGAATATGGAAGCATACTGGATATAGCCATAGACAGGCAAAATGAAAATTTAGTATTCTTAGCCGACCCGACCTCACTGATATATTATGACTTGCAAGGGAACTTCATCAGAACTACAAAACTACCAGGACACTATCATTCAATAGCTATTGATAACGGAATGATATACTTAGAAAATGCCACACTTATTAATAATCAGTTATCCACATCATCCATCACAGTAATAGCCCCGAACGATCAAAAGACTGAATTATTAAAACCACTCCGAGAAATAGCTCCTTATTGTTTTATCGGAGGACATCAACTGGGCGGAACAGCTCCTGTTGTATTTACCAGAAAGTTCGATGATACGATCTATCAACTGGAAGACGGGAAAATAAGTCCTTACTACTCCTTCAATTTTATGAATGAAAGCTTTCCGGAAGCAGCCAAAGACAAAGAATACACCTGCCGCGAACTTAATAAGTTCACATGGGACCGATATGTATATTTAATGACTAACGTGACAGACGCCCCCCAATACTTATTATTCAATACGAATCTATTCGGTATATATGTATTTGATAAAAATCAAAACAAGTTATTGAAATACAACAAGATATACAATACGGAATACCAAGCAGACTTGCACCAATATATACCGGTAGAAGGAGCCAATAACCGAGTATTCTTTACGGTTTCTCCCACGACCCTGTTCAGCCTCAAAGCTATAGTTGACAATCATCCGTCTTTCAAAAACAAAATGTCCGATAAACTATATAAATTGACAGAATCATTGGATAGTGACTCTAATCCGGTGATTTTTAGCTATCAGGTAAAATAAACCGCATCCCCAAACCCCACCGATTGAGGGTGTGTCGAAACTTTTATTCACCACACTCTCAGTCGGTGGCAGCAAAAATTCTATCTTTCTTTTATTTCTCCAGACCGTCTAAATCAATCTCTACGATCACATCCGTTCCTTTGCCCGGAACAGAACTTAGAGTCAGAACTCCTTTCAGATTTTCCACACGTTCCTTTATGATAACCAGACCAATTCCCGACTTTCCGGTTTGTTGTTCAAAGCCTTTGCCATTGTCAGCTATTGTCAGCTTTATCCTGTTTCCCTCCCGAACAAGAATAATCTTAATATGAGTGGCCTGCGCATGTTTCAATGCATTGCCTGTAGCTTCCTGTACAATTCGATAAATCTCCAATGCTACTTTCTGCGATAAATGATCGAATCCCTCCTCCGGTTCAAGCACCAAAGTCAGTTCGGTCTGTCCCGATTGATTACGCTGATAGACATAATCCTGAAGAATCTCAGACAGGGAAGCATATTTAAAGACAGGTGGCATCAAATCATGTGAAATTCCCCGCACTTCGGTTTGCAAAGCTTGTAATGTATCCAAAACCTCTTCCCGACTACTCGTCCCGTCAGCAATTTTCATTTTAATGGCCAGCAACTCGTTCGAAACATTATCATGGAGTTCTTTAGCCAGACGGTTTCGCTCTACCTCCAGGCCCTCAAGATAATACTGCACTTTACGCTGTTGTACCTCATGCACCAAGGCTTGAAATTCGCGTTCTCTCTCTTCCAGTTTTGCCTTCTGCAATTCAACCGTCAATTCCGTTTCCTGTTGTTTCAGCTTGGCAATCTGCAACATCCCCTCATGAATACGCTGACGGGAACGATAACGTATCAGCAACAGAACAATCGTAATCAGCGCCAATACAATCAAGGTAACAGAAAGAATATTAATCCACTTATTCTTTTCATTGATGGCCGTAAGTTGCTTCACCACCCTCTCTTTTTCGTCCAGACTATATTGTGCCCGTAACTTCTGAATAGTCTTACTACTATTTTTATCAAACAACCGGGTTTCATACTTCAATGAATTGCGGGCAGCCTCCAGAGCTTTATTATAAAGTTCCTGTTTTTCGTACACTTTGGCCAATAAGGTATAGAAATCAATCAAAGAATGATAATAATCCACCTCCTGCTCTTCATTCATTTTTTTCAGTTCATGCAATCCATCCTGTAGATGTTGCTCGGCCAATTCATAATCCGCCTGATAATAGGCAATCACCCCCGAAACATAGCTAAGTGACACGTTTGCATCGATCTTTTTAGGATTCATCAGTTTTTTACCCGTTTCAAAACATTGTTCCGCTTCCTTTATCTTACCGGCCTCACTATAGACAACTGCCTGATGCAAATAATTATCGGATATAACGTAGCCCACGTCATATGGATTCTCGGTTGATGTGTATACCTCAAAAGCTTCCTGATTGTATTTTGTCACAGAATCCAACAGATTCATCCGATGTTCATTTTGATATAAAGCATAAAAATACTTTGCTTTTATGGTCAATTTCAATATCTGCTGAAAAGGGAAATCCACCGGCAGATCTTTCATCGCTTCGGACAGATCATTCAACCCCTCATCATCTTGCCACATGGAATAAATAATAGAAAGATCATAATATATTTCCGTCAGAATTGCCGGCTTCACCGCATTACGATTAAAATAATCAGCAGCCTGATAATAATTTTCATGCGCTTTCTCCATTTGATTTTTATCAGAATAATAGATACCGGCAATATAATGCATCATACCGGCAATATTATTGTTTTCAAACTTCCCTTTGTTCATAAAAGCACTATCCAGATAGTTTTTAGCTTCAGCCATGTCTCCGAGCTGATTCTCAAACATCGCAACAATTGAATAAAGGCGGGTAACAACCGCTTTATCTTCCACCTCTTTGGCTTCGGGAATCAATTGCTTCAGTACGGCAATCTGATGTTCCCGCGAAAGATATGCGATATCTCCGGTCATATAATAACGTTCCATCAAAGGAATCGTTTTATCTTTCATCAGATTCATAATTGAATCATACTGTACAGTATCGTCTTGTGCATTGACGGCTACAACGTAGCAAAATAAAAATAAGAAAACAGATAGTAGTTTCTTCATAAATAAATAATAGTTAAAGTGTAATCCTCTGACATTTTCTTTTGTCACTCTGCCAACCGAAGGTTAAGCCTTGTGTTAGTCACAAAAGTACAAATAATATAGTTGGAGCAAATTAAAATCAAACATAATTTCAATAAACAGATATGCCGATGGAGCCTGCACATATCTCTTTGCAGTCCCCATCGGCATATCTGTTTAGTTGGAATTATACCAATAACAATGATTTCAGTCTTCCGGATTCAATATCACATTTACTTCCGATGACACAGCTGTTCTAACCGGTTTCATACCCAAGCACGAAATGTGAAGCATCGCACTTCTGGGAGCCGAAATAACAAAATGTCCGTAAGCGTCAGAAACGGTTCCCAAAGTAGTACCTGAAATAGATACAGATGCCCCCACTATCGGGTTATTCAAATGATCCTTGACCGTTCCTGTTACTTTTACCAGTTCATCCGAGTTCATGGTAGAAAAAGAAAGTTTATTTAAATCATTCGCATTTTCTCCTTTCAACGTAATCAAAATAACACCATGTTCGGCTTTATCTCCATAGATCCTTACCGACTCTTTATCTTTCAGCACACTGATGGACTCAATCATATCCGGATTGATCGCCTCCATTTGTTCGCCGGTTATCTCTTTTCCATCCACCATTATCAACGGTTGAGGCTGAAAATCGACCCGTCGGGTTGCAAACGGAGACAATCCATTTCTTTTCAATCCATCCGAGATAGTAACTTTACTTGAAATTGATACTGTATCCAACTGTGACACTTCAATGACCACCTTCTCCAGAGCATTCTTTTTCACCGTGTCCACTGCTACCTCGATCGTTTTTTCCGGTACTTTTTTCTCCACTATTTGCTTTAAATCATTAACTTTGACGGCAGAAATCTCTTCCATCTTACCGGAGATTTCCGGACGTGCAAATGCAGTCACAGCAATGGCGGCCAAAGGAAGTACATACAAATACTTCAATCGTGCCCAGGGATTTGATTTTTCTTTTAACATCATAGTGATACGTTTTTTAAGTTTACTGTGATTAAAGCTGTTGGCCATAGAGTAGAGCCTTGTGCCAACAGCTTTCTTTATCAGTAATAACTGATATTGCTTAGCATTGACACCCTCCCTTATCACCGTTTCATCAGCCTCGTATTCATGTATATTCTGCAGTTCCTGCTTCAACAGCCAGGAAGCCGGATTAAACCATTGAAAGAAAATACAAATGTCCGCAATCAGCAAATCGACAGAATGCCGGTTACAGATATGAGCCGTTTCATGGATTAGTATTTCTCTACCGTCTTCTTCTAAATCTTTCTTAGAAATAACAATGTATTTCATCCAGCTAAAAGGAGAAATTTTGCACTGATGAACCACTAAAGTTATTCCATTTCCCATCCTTTCTCTCTTGCCCGACCTCAATAATGCCAGCAAACGGATCAGGGAATAAAGATGACGGCACACAAAAAAAAGAATACCTGATAAATAGATTATCAAAATGATCTGAATACCCGATACAGATGCCCCTTCTGCCTGTGTCACCTCAGATGCCGGCATATCTGCCATCATCAATAACTGTTCGATAGTAAGCATTGTCTGATGCATTTCCGTCTGTTGGGTAGTAGTCAGCTGAATCAGAGGCAGCAGCAGTGACAGCAACAAAAGAGCCAACAGAGCAATTCGGTTAAACCGGTGAAACGTTTCCTTACTCAGCAGTAAACGATAAAACAGATAAAAACCCGCCAAACAAGCAGATGACTTCAGTATATAGACAAAAAAGACTCCCATATATTCATTATTTAAGATACGGTTCCAACTTCATTTTACTCATCATTTCCCTGCTCCACCTCCTGAATCAGTTTTTTGAGATCATCGAGTGAAATATCTTCTTCCTTCACCAGTGACGAAACGGCACTGAGATATGAATTATTGAAATATTTACTAATCACACTCTTCAACGTACGTTTACTGAAGTCGGACTCACTGACAACCGCATAATACTGGTAAGTATTGCCATAAGTATGGTGTGCCAGAAAACCTTTCTCTTCCAGTCCACGCACAATAGTAGACAATGTATTAAAATGTGGCTTCGGCTCATCATAGAATGCTAACATTTCTTTCACAAACAAAGGACCTTTCTCCCAGAAAAATCCCATAATTTCCTCTTCTTTTGCTGTTAATCCTTTCATAACTTTTCTTCTTTTGCATGCAAATAACGAAAAGATTTAGTTCAAAAACTAATTTTAGCAGTTAATTAAAACTAAAGGGTTACCCGATAAATGCGTAACTGAACCAGCATTTAAATGGAATTGATAATCAAAAGATTATATTTACCTGAATTTCGCTCCCGATGTAAAGCCATTTACCCGGGCATGTAAAAGCATTTACCTCAGCATGTAAAGCCATTTACCCCGGCTGGTAAACGGAACCGGCATTCAAGGTTACGGATGTCCACACTTGGAGTTAGCGTCAAGACAACGCGTTCTTCGGATAAACCAGATTTTGGCAATGCATGAGAAAAACCACACATTTGCCGGATGAACCGAAATTATCATGTACCTTTGTACCTCTATTATAGAATTACTTGATTATGAACCTGAATACTCCGGTAGAAATTCCATCTGGATTCATCCCCATTAACCATGCACAGCGACTGCTGATAATGGGTTCCTGTTTTGCAGAAAACATCGGAACCTTACTTGCTGAAAATAAGTTCCAAGTAGATATCAATCCTTTCGGTATCCTATACAACCCATTGTCCATCTCAATGGCCTTGCGTGAAATCATTCGTAAAAGACTGTATGAAGAATCCGACCTTTTCTCGTATCGTGAGTACTGGCACAGTCCAATGCATCACGGCTCTTTCTCCGCAGCCACTCCGGAAGAAGTTGTACGGAACATACGGGTCCGCCTGGAGCAAGCACACAAAGAACTGAAACAACTTGACTGGCTCATGCTGACCTTCGGCACCGCATACGTATATGAACAAAAAAAGACGGGGAAGGTAGTAGCCAATTGTCACAAATTGCCTGAAAAGGATTTCGTACGCCGTCGTCTGGAGACCGATGAGATAACAGAAGACTATATCCAGTTACTGGACGAACTGATTTCACTGAATCCAAAGATCAAAATATTGTTCACAGTCAGTCCCATCCGTCACGTACGCGACGGAATGCACGCCAATCAACTCAGCAAAAGTGTATTGCTCCTTGCCATCGACCGGCTGATGCAACGTTACCCACAAGCCACTTTTTACTTCCCTTCTTACGAAATAATATTGGACGAGCTCCGGGATTACCGTTTCTACGCAGATGACATGGTACATCCGTCGTCATTAGCCGTCAATTACCTCTGGGAACGCTTCTCGGAAACATTTTTCCATCCCGAAACGCAAGCACTGATTAAGGAGTGCGCAACCATACGGAAAGCCATTGCACATAAACCTTTCCATCCCGAGTCAGAAGAGTATAAAAGATTTTTAGGACAAATTGTGTTAAAAATAGAACGACTTAACGGAAAATACCCGTACTTAGATTTCGAAAAAGAAACAAACATGTGCCGACTGGCGCTTCGATAAATGTGCAAATATGCCAATGCTTTATTATTATGTCATATACAATTGAATCAATCGTTGAAAAAATAGGTGCACGGCGTCTGGGAAACAAGCCTGCTACCATCGACTGGCTACTGACAGACAGCCGTTCGTTATGCTTTCCGGAAGAGACCCTCTTTTTTGCCATTCCTACCAAAAGGAATAACGGCGCACGCTATATCCCTGATCTCTATGAACGGGGAGTCCGCAACTTTGTAGTAACAAGCGAGGATTTCAAGGGGCTCACCATGGATAGTGAACAGCTGAAAGTGACAATGGCTCAGGAATGCAATTTCCTTATTGTCTCCAATACTTTAAAGGCACTTCAGAAACTGTCCGAACAACATCGCGGCTCTTTCCAGATACCTGTAATCGGCATCACGGGCAGCAATGGAAAAACCATCGTCAAAGAATGGCTGCACCAACTGCTCAGTCCCGACCGGGTAATCGTACGTTCGCCACGCAGCTACAATTCACAGATCGGCGTACCGCTGTCCGTCTGGCAGATGAACGAAGAGTCCGAATTAGGTATCTTTGAAGCCGGTATTTCGGAAATGGGAGAAATGCGTCCATTACAGAATATGATCAAACCGACTATCGGTATCCTGACTAACATTGGCGGGGCACACCAGGAAAATTTCTTTTCATTGCAGGAGAAGTGCATGGAGAAACTGAGTTTGTTTAAAGACTGCGACGTCGTCATTTACAATGGTGACAACGAAATGATAAGCAATTGTGTCGGAAAGTCGATGCTGACCGCCCGTGAAATCGCATGGAGCATGAAGGACATCGAGCGTCCGCTCTACATCAGCAGGGTGGAGAAGAGAGAAGACCATACCGTCATCTCCTATCGCTATCTGGAGATGGACAATACATTCTGCATCCCCTTTATCGATGATGCTTCCATAGAGAACTCCCTGAATTGTCTGGCCGCATGCCTGTACCTGATGGTACCCGCCGACCAAATCACCGAACGTATGGCACGTCTTGAACCCGTAGCCATGCGCCTGGAAGTAAAAGACGGCAAGAACAACTGCATCCTGATCAATGACAGCTACAACTCAGATCTTGCTTCACTGGATATTGCTCTCGACTTCCTTTACCGCCGTTCACAATCAAAAGGTTTGAAACGTACTCTAATTCTCTCAGACATTCTGGAGACCGGGCAAAGCACCACAACGCTCTATCGCAAAGTAGCACAACTGGTTCATAGCCGGGGCATCGAGAAGATTATCGGCGTAGGAGCTGAAATCTCCTCGTGTGCATCGAAGTTTGATATAGAGAAATATTTCTTTCCCGACACAAAGGCACTTTTAGCATCAGATGTCATAAAGAAGCTCAAAAATGAAATCATCCTGATAAAGGGTTCCCGCAACTTCAGTTTCGACCTCGTATCGGAGGAACTGGAACTGAAAGTGCACGAAACCATCCTGGAAGTCAATCTGGGTGCAATGGTAGCCAATCTGAATCATTATCGTTCGATGCTCAAACCGGAAACCAAAATGGTATGCATGGTGAAAGCATCGGCATATGGAGCCGGTTCATACGAAATAGCCAAAACCCTTCAGGAACATCACGCCGACTATCTGGCAGTAGCAGTAGCCGACGAAGGTTCCGATCTCCGCAAAGCCGGTATCACAGCTTCCATCATTATCATGGACCCGGAACTGACAGCGTTCAAAACCATGTTCGACTATAAACTGGAACCGGAAGTATATAACTTCCACCTGCTCGACGCACTGATTAAAGCTGCAGAAAAAGAAGGCATCACCAACTTCCCGATCCACGTAAAACTGGATACGGGCATGCACCGGCTCGGATTCGAAGAAAAAGATATCCCGCAACTGATTCGCCGGCTGAAGAATCAGAATGCCGTGATACCCCGTTCGGTCTTCTCACATTTCGTGGGAAGCGATTCGCCCCAATTCGACGCATTCACCCGTCAGCAAATCGAACGATACGAACATATTTCGACTGAGCTGCAAGAAGCATTTCCACATAAGATACTGCGCCATATCTGCAATACGGCCGGTATCGAACGTTTTCCCGGAGCACAATTTGACATGGTGCGGCTGGGCATCGGATTGTATGGTATCAGCCCCATTGACAATTCAGTCATCAACAACGTAAGTACACTGAAAACAACCATTCTCCAGATACGTGATGTAGCGGAGGAAGATACGGTAGGATATAGTCGCAAAGGACATTTGGTTCGTCCTTCGCGCATCGCTGCAATCCCCATCGGATATGCTGACGGTCTGAACCGCCATCTGGGATGCGGGCACGGTTATTGCCTCGTCAATGGTAAAAAAGCTCCATATGTGGGTAATATTTGCATGGATGTATGTATGATAGATGTGACGGATATCGATTGCAGAGAAGGTGACCAAGCCGTGATTTTCGGTGACGAGTTGCCCATTACCGTTCTTTCGGATACCCTTGACACCATTCCTTACGAGGTACTGACAGGTATCTCAACCCGGGTAAAGAGGGTATATTATCAGGATTAGTTCCAAAAGATTAAGTCGGAAAGTGAAAAGCAACGGACATCAACCTCCTTCTGCTTTTCACTTTTCGTTTTTATGAGCCCGGTTTTCGCTTTTATGATTCCGCCTTTCTTTTTTCATTCAAAATAGTCTATCTTTGCACACGAACTAATACAATACCGTTATGACAAACCTTTTTTTATTAGGATTCATGCCCAGTGGTTCCGAATGGATTATCATCCTGTTGGTTATACTTTTGCTTTTTGGTGGCAAAAAGATTCCCGAACTTATGCGCGGGCTCGGCAAAGGAGTGAAAAGCTTTAAAGAAGGGGTGAACGAGGCAAAAGAGGAAATAAACAAGGCAAAAGAAGAAATCGACGAACCGGAAAACAAAGAAAAGAAAGATAATTGATATCCTGTTTGGTTTCCGTTTCTTGCATCTACCCATAGGACACAAGATACTGCTTCTCTTTTCACGGTATTAAAGACAGATTGAAAGTAAACTTCAACCGCCTTTCTCGTACAATGGCAGAAATTAAAGAACTGACTTTTTGGGATCACCTGGATGAACTGCGCCGGGTGTTGTTCCGAATTATAAGTATATGGTTTGTTTTGGCTGTAGCCTATTTCATCGCTATGCCCTATCTGTTCGACCACGTCATTCTGGCCCCCTGCCACAACGATTTCATTTTTTACCACCTCCTGCGGGATATCGGGCAGGCATTCGACCTTACCGATGACTTCTTTACCCAGGAGTTTAAAGTCAAGCTGGTAAATATCAATCTGGCGGCACCTTTCTTTATCCATATGTCCACAGCTTTTTGGATGTCCGTAGTCACTGCCACACCTTATTTGTTTTTCGAGATATGGCGTTTCATCCGCCCGGCTCTTTACCCTAATGAACGGAAAGGAGTCCGCAAAGCACTGACCATTGGCACGGTCATGTTCTTTATCGGAGTCCTTTTGGGGTATTTTATGGTTTATCCGCTTACCCTTCGTTTTCTTTCTACCTATCAACTCAGCGCGGAAATAGAAAATCAGATCTCCCTGAATTCTTATATCGATAATTTTATGATGCTAGTGCTTTGCATGGGACTGGCTTTCGAACTGCCTTTGGTAACCTGGCTGCTGTCCTTGCTTGGATTAGTCAATAAATCATTCCTACGAAAGTACCGGAGACATGCCATTGTCCTGATTGTCATTGCTGCCGCTGTCATTACCCCAACAGGAGACCCTTTCACACTCAGCATCGTAGCTATTCCCCTCTATCTGCTTTATGAAATGAGCATATTGATGATTAAAGACAAAGACCGCTCTTAGATCCTGTTTGCCTACTCCGGCTTTTCCTAATATGATTTCAATGTAACTTATTCTAAATAAAAAACGAAGAATAATCGGTTATCGTTGCAATTTCCATTAAAAATAGAAATATACCAAAGAAAAATGTTGCTTACATAACCATAATTCCCCTAGTAACAATATAGTCTGTTAATTCTAACTCAATACACATTACATCTCGTCTATTTTTTTAAAGAGTATTCTAATGATTAACGATATTCAAATAAACAAAACCGTATAGATTAATAAAAAATAATTAAATAAACAAAAATTAATTAATTTAATTATTTTTATTATAATTGCATTAGTCTAAAAATCAAAATCATGAAAACCAGAACATTTTATTTTTACTTTGCATTTGTTTTAATTTTATTATCATGCAATAATGAAATGTACATTGATAATTTAAATAATGAAAATAACGTTGCGACTAGAGCTATAAAAGCTCAAACAACTGAAAATTATTATTATTATAAAGGAACAAAACAGTATATTTCGATTAATCCTAGCAAACGTTACATTATAGCTAAACAAAATATTCACGCATCTCAATGTAACGCCGATAATACAGTAAGAGTATTTGCAAATGGAAATATCGGATACATTGTAGAAACTGAAGCGACTGGAAGATTCTCATCTTCGGACCCAACTACGCCATTAATTAATGACTCAAATATAATTGCAATAGAAAGTGTTATAGGAGACTCTATATTATTACCTAATTCCAATATTTTTTATATCAAATTAAAAGAAGCGACTGATATAACTTTATTAAAAGATAAGATAGCTGAAATAAGATGTGTTATAGAAGGAAAAGTAGAAACTGATAATTCATGGATCAGAGTGTCCTGCAACAAATATTCGAAAATGAATTCCTTAGATGCTTCTAATTATTTATATGAAACAGGGCTATTGGCAGATGTTGATCCCGGTTTTGATTTTGATTTTAAGTCAAGTTATATTCCTTCTGACGCAATGTATAGCCAGCAATGGGGACTTAATGGCAGATGGGGAATTCATCCAACAGGAGCTTGGGACATAACAAAAGGAGAATCTTCAATTACAGTAGCAGTCATTGATCAGGGAATTTATACTCAACATAGTGAATTAAATGGAAAGATGCATTCATATTCTTATGATTGCAGTACTGGGACAAGCGTTGCACCCTCTGTATATCAAAATCATGCTACCATGATTGCAGGTATAATCGCTGCAAATCATGATAATAATATGATAGCAGGAATAGCACCAAATATAAAATTGATGAATATCAAACGCTCCAGCACCTCTAATACCGGCGCTACATCATTGGAATTGCATGCAAATGCAATAAATAAAGCTTGGCAAAATGGAGCTGATGTTATTAATAATTCTTGGGGAAGCAATACTAATCAACACAGTGCTGTTTTAGAAAGTGCTATCAACAATGCTTTAATTAAAGGACGAAATGGAAAAGGTTGCATTGTTTGCTTTGCCGCAGGAAATGACAAAGTTATAACATATCCGGGAAATTGTAATCCTGATATATTAGTTGTTGGCGCATCTAATAGCAGTGGAAGAGAGACATCTTTCTCCGGACGCGGTAACGAATTAGACGTATTAGCTCCAGGAGAGGAAATTTTATCAATTGACGCTACCGGAGGTACCTTCACAGATAGTGGCACTTCTTTTGCGACACCACATGTTGCCGGAATTGCAGCCCTAATGCTATCCGTTAATCCCAATTTAAGTCAAGAACAAGTATCTACTATCATGAAAGAGACCTGTACACTAGTGACATACTATGGCAGTGGTTGGAATAAGAATTCGGGAAATGGCATTGTAAATGCGACAAAAGCAGTTAAAGTAGCCGCAAAACAATATTCAATTATAGGAGGTCCTTATGTCCACGCAACCGCTAAATTTTATATTGACTATGCGCCTAAAGGAGCAGAAGTGACGTGGAGTACCGGTAAAAATATATCAAGAATGATACACCATAAAAATGATACTATAGAATATTATTTCAATTTTGATACAAGAATGACAACTGATGAAGTAAAAGCAAAAATCACTTATCTAGGGCAAAGCGTGAATATTACTTTACCTATCACAATCTTCAATGAGCCTCAAATAACCGGCGTACAGAGAATTGACTATGATCCGTCCGCTAACAACAGGTATGATTTAAAAGTATCTTGTTCTGATCCTAACTCTATTATCACTTGGAGTGGTGACGGAAATTTCATTGATTTTCCTTATGCGGGTGACGCCAGTTTTATGGATCATCCTAATTTATATAAGTCGGTGACATTCTTCTCTTCAGGTGTGCATACTTTAAAGGTTAAAGCAAATAACTCGTATGGATCTGATGAATATCAATTTCAAATAGACAATACGCCCTCTTTATACACCTTCTCAAGGAAAGACACGATCAGTACCAATAAAATTAACCTCTAAAAATAACGATATGAAACGTAAATTTCTTTATTTAACCATGATACTATTCATGGCATTAATTGCAACTTCTTGCAATAATGGCGAAGAATACGATGAAATAGATGGTATTCTTGAAAATAATGTTGAGATCAAGGAAGTAGCTTGCCATTCCGACTCAAAAAAGGATGAAACGGTTTTGGTTTCTTCTTTTTCTGACCTGAAAAGTTTTCAAGTGGAATATTCCAAATATTCAAATGATTTGCCCTTGATAGATTGGAGTAAACAGACTTTGTTAGTTGCAGAAGTCTATACAAATACATTAATGGACAAATGCAATGTATACGTATATAAAGGAAAAAGCAAGTTTACTTTATCAATAGATGTGCTACGAGAGGAATTAATGTCTATGGCATTCGACGCAAAGGCTTATATCATCGTTTTAAATCAGCCGAATGTCGATACAAAAGATATTAAAATACATTTTAAACCACACGCTAAAAAGGAATAATCGGACTTTATCGTCCGATTTGCCCTCCTTCACCATCGATAAACACAGAGTTTACTCCTTCCTACCAATACAACCTATATCGTGGTTTTTCCTGTTCAGTATCATTTTTCTCTATCTATTTTATGAAAAGAGTATAGTAAACAAGAACAGATAAGTTAAGAAAACACAATAATATTATTTAATTTTGAATAAATGAATCATTTTTTTTATAATTGCAACATCAAAATTAAAAACTCAAAATCATGAAAAAAATCATCATTCCATTCGTCATTATGCTAATAAGCATAAACGTTTATTTCGTACAACAATCCAATCAAAAAGTAACAGAATCCCAAACAAGACTCAATGATTTTTTTGAATTATCCGCATTTGCTGATGGAGGTGAAGCCGCTCCAGAAGAATATGGCTGTGCAGGTAACCCGACCTTTATAAAAAATCAATCTCTACAATCTGCTAACTGTTGGAATGGAGGTACCCACAAAAAGTGTAAAGATGATCCAAGCGTTTGCTGCGATCCGAGTAAAGGAACTGACTGTGGGGGAATCATCAAATTATAAAATTCTAAAAAACTTGGATTCATTAAAAACACTATTTTTGAAGTGAATCCAAGTTTTTTTATTTTATCTAAAATTTAATATACCAAACGCCAATAACAATGAAACATTTATCTTTTATCCTGTGGCTATCCGTTTTATTCATAGGATGTTCCCCCTCTTCCGAGACAAGGCCTAAAGATATAATTGAAATAAATGTACCCTTGCATCAAGAAGATAATATAATTAAATTATCAACAATTATAGATTCAATAGATTACGTGCCATTAGCAACTGATAATGAATATCTTATTGGAAACGTCGATAAACTAATAGTCACTGATGATTCTTTCTATATTATAGATAAAGATATTAGTTTTTCTATTTATTGCTTTAACAAAAAAGGAAAATTCATCAGAAAAATAGGAAATCGGGGCGCTTCCGATAAAGAATATGTTTCTATTACAGACGTAAATATTTATAATGAGAAAATTTATATTTGGGATGGTAGTTCAAGAAAATTATTAATTTATAAATCCAATGGTGATTTTATACGTTCCATATCATCGGATTATGCAGCAGAATCAATAGCTATCTTGAATGATTCTCAAGTTGCTTTTTATGGTGACTACAAACATAATTATAAATTTGAGGATAAAGGAAGATATCCGAACTTATTAACTCTCGATTTAGACAATAGAAAGATAGATACTGATTTATTCTATGAAGAATCACTATCAACTTCCGGCATCACTCGTTTACCTAATAATATCTCCAACAATAAATACTTGATCATGCCTTTAAATGATACGATATATCAAATTTTACCATCAGAAGTAGAAAGAAAATACGTCATAAACTATCGCCATGAATTCAAAAAAGCACAAGAAAATTATATAAAAAGATTGAAAACAGAAAAAGTTACAGTAGATGATGCAATGGCAATGGCTGGTGAAAGCGCTCAATTCCCCATCTTTAATGTTTTTTTCGAAGGAAACAACTTCTCTTACTTTTTTTACCAGATGGGGTACCATATTTATTTTGGTTTTTATTATCCACAATCTCAAATATACGTTGAAGCTTCTGCCAATAAAAAGAATCCCATAGAAAACGATATAGATGGTCTTGCCCGTTTTTTACCATATGCTGTTCATAAAGATTTCCTTTATTGTGTAATGGAACCTTCAGCAATTCTTGAACATGCAGAATGGATCCCAGCATCTCAAAAAGCAAAAGTGAATAAGCTAAAATCAGAGGATAATCCGATCATTGTTGCAATGAAAATGAAAAAACAATAGAACTGCAAAAGATGGACTATGTTCTTACAGCCTCACATAAAAATCCATATTTTTATTTTAGATTCATTTTACAGGTGAAAAATATATTTCTCGTCATACTATTGCTTATTTACTTATGGGGATGCTCACAGCCTATCCCTATAGACAATCAAAACCTTATTATAATAAATGCTCCGGTAAAAAAAGAATCTAATATAAAATTATTCTCACTCGTTGACTCAATATATTATATTCCTTTAGAAACTAAGGATGAATTTCTAATAGGAAACATTGATAAACTTATAGTAACAGACAAAAAAATTTACGTTTTAGATAAAAACATTACTGCTGCCACATATTGTTTCGATCAAAAAGGTAAGTTTGTCAGAAAGATAGGAAATAGAGGTTCCTCTGATAAAGAATATATATCAATAACCGACATAAATATTCATAATGGGAAAATGTATATTTGGGACGGAGATGTCAATAAACTACTAATATATAATTCAAATGGGGAATATATTAAGACAATAACATCCAAATATTCAGCTGAGACATTTGCTGTTATTAACGATTCAGAAATAGCTTTTTATGGTGATTATAAACACAACCATCTGTTTTTGGAAAAGGACCAATATCCCAACCTACTATTCCTCAATACCCAAAACAAGGACAGCAAATCAGATCTATTTTTCAGTTCAGAATTATCAACCTCAGGAATTTGGGGATTGCCCAATAATCTAACAAACAACAAAAATTTAATTATTCCATTAAATGATACAATCTATCAAATTTTAGATTCCTTTCATTTAAAGAGAAAATTCGTTATGAATTATGGCGAGAATTATCAAAAAGCTCAAAGAGAATACATAAAAAAACTAAAATCTGAAAATGTATCTGTTGATGAGGCTATGAATATGTTGGGAGATGGAGCACAATTTCCTGTATTGACAGCCTACTATGAAGGCAGTTATTTTTCCTATTTCTTCTATAGAATTGGGTTTCATGCATTCTTCGGATTTTATTATCCGGAATCTCAAACTTATATTGAAGCTTCTGCATACCAAAAGAGTCCTATAGAAAATGACATGGATGGTCTCGCTCGTTTCTTACCTTATGCAGTCCATAAAAATACTCTTTACAGTATAATGGAGCCTTCTTCAATTATAGGTCACACAGAATTAATTCCCGCATCTGAAAAAACAAAGTTAGAAAAACTGACTTTAGAAGATAACCCTGTAATCGTTGCTATAAAAATGAAAAAAATTTAAGACCATGAAAAGAATAAGTAGTATTTGCATTATCGTCTTATTAATTCTATTATGTATTAGTGAATTTTCACTTTTCCAGAAAAACAATCACTTACGAAAGTTGGTAAGCACAAAAGAGAATCAAATAGGAAGTTTAGCTATGGACAAAGATTTGCTTTTAAATAATATGCAAATGCAATATGCTAACAATGGATACCAATTAAATGACTTTCTACTGACAAATATCACTGGATCTACTTTAAAACTATCTAATCTACTAGATGATCATTATAAAATTATTTTCAGGTTTTCATATTTACATTGCTCCTCTTGCGTTGAATTTGAACTAAAAAACATTATAGAAATCGCCGAAAGAATACCTAAAGACAGAATTATCATCATTGCTGAATATGATAATAAAAGAGGATTTTCTGCTTTTACGAAAGCACACAATATCACTTTACCCATTTATTTTTTAAGTGAGAATGCCCATGCCGATAACATCCTGCAAGACGAGAATATCCCCTATGTATGTTTGATGGATAAAAAAATGAAAATTGAACATTTGTTTATTCCCATCAAGGAAGTTCCTATTTATTCAGAACGTTATTACCACCACATCATTCAACGATATTTCTAAGAGATTCATAGGATTCTCACTCTATTTGTCTATTTTTGCTGTATGGAAAATGAAGTGAACGAATCTTTTGAGATCCTGCTTGCAGCTTGCCAGACCACAAACGACAATCTGGCAATGGCTTACAAACAGTTACGTGACCTGCTTGAACGATTGTGCCGGGCGCAAATGCAGGATGAAAGCCTTCAGATGACTGACCTCTCAGCACGCATCAGTTTCGTATCCGCACGAGCCGGCCTGACGGTTGTCGAACAAAACCGGCTGCACACTTTCCGGCTGACCTCGAATGCCATTCTTAACCGCAAGGAAGAACCGGTACGCGAAAAACTGCTGCGAGATATCAAGACACTTGCTTTCTTTATACGCAAACTTTATGAAATTGAGATTCCCGGTACGCTCTATCGCCTACTGCCTCGTACCGATGCAACTTATATCGTGGCTCCTCCGGCTAAGAAACAGGTAAAACGAATGCGTGTATGCTATCAATACGCAGACGAACAGTATCTTTATGTTATTCCGGTCGATGCGCTTGCCGATGAGTTTCTCCGGGTACGCTATAACGTTCCTCAAATCAACGAGGAATTTGCGCAGACTTGTGAAATTCTATGGCACCATGCCCAACTCAATCTGCTCGACGTAGCTATTGACGAAGCCGGCATTCTGACCCCTTCGTTCATTGTACTTGAACCGGACTATCTGATCGATATCAGTTCGTTAGCCGAATGCTTCCGCGATTACGGACATCATCCTGCCAACTATGTATTGGCACGCCTCCAGCCCATTGAGAACGCCCGTCCGCTACTTCTGGGAAACATTGCCAACCTTTTTCTTGACGAATGGATTCATGCTGAAGAGGAACCGGATTATAGAGAATGTATGCAGAAAGCTTTCCGCCGTTACCCGATTGAGCTGGCAGCCTGTGCCGACTTACGCGATAAGGAGAAAGAGCGTCAGTTTTTTGACGATTGCAAACTACACTTCGAACATATCCGGGAAGTGGTAAACGACACTTTCCATGCTCCGGGTTACGAATTGGACAAGAGAGACGCTGTGCTTGAACCTTCTTACATCTGTGAAGCACTCGGTCTGCAAGGACGACTGGATTATATGCAACGGGACATGTCGTCCTTCATCGAAATGAAATCCGGAAAAGCAGACGAATACTCTATCCGCAACAAAGTAGAACCGAAAGAAAACAATAAAGTACAGATGCTGCTTTACCAGGCAGTGCTGCAATATTCGATGGGGATGGATCATCACCGGGTAAAGGCTTACCTACTCTATACACGCTATCCCTTACTCTATCCGGCACGTCCGTCGTGGGCAATGGTACGCCGCGTCATCAATCTGCGCAACCGGATCGTATCCGATGAATACGGAATCCAGCTACGAAACAGCGTGGAATATACTGCTTTAAAACTCCAGGCCATACAGTCCGACGTACTTAATGAACGAGGATTATCCGGCCGTTTCTGGGAACAATATCTCCGCCCTTCCATCGACAACCTATCGCAGAAACTGGGTTCACTCACCTCGTTGGAACGGTCGTACTTCTTCGTACTCTATAATTTCATAACCAAGGAGTTATACACTTCCAAATCCGGAGATGTCGATTATGAAGGCCGCACCGGTGCAGCTGCCTTGTGGCTCTCCACTTTGGCAGAGAAATGCGAAGCCGGAGAAATTCTTTATGACCTGCACATCAAAGAAAACCATGCAGCGGACAAACATAAAGCACATATTCTTCTTTCACAAAAGAAGAGCGAACCTTCGTCTGAAGAAACGAAAACATCTCCGGAAAAAAACGAGCCACAAGCCCTGCCTAATTTCCGCCAGGGAGATGCCATTGTTCTCTACGAGCGTAACAGAGATGAGGATAACGCTACTAACAAAATGGTATTCAAAGGCAATATCGAATTCATCACAGAAGAAGAGATAGGTATCCGCCTGCGCTCCACTCAGCGAAACAGTTCCGTACTTCCTCCGGACAGCCTTTACGCAATCGAACACGATACCATGGATACCACTTTCCGAAGCATGTATCAGGGACTGTCAGCTTTTGCTTCAGCAACAAAGGAACGGCGTGATCTATTGTTGGGACAACGTCCGCCCGAGTTTGACTCCGGACTGGACGGACACATTCTTTCCGCCACCGATGACTTCTCCCGGGTGGCTCTGAAAGCACAGGCTGCCAAAGACTATTTCTTACTGGTAGGTCCTCCGGGAACCGGCAAAACTTCGTGTGCCCTGAAGAAAATGGTAGAAACCTTTCATAGGGAAGAACAGGCGCAAATACTTCTCCTTTCATATACTAACCGGGCTGTAGATGAAATCTGCAAAGCCCTTTCGTCTATCCACCCGAAAGTCGATTTTATCCGTGTGGGCAGCGAACTTTCATGTGATGAAGCCTATCGCGACCACTTGATTGAAAATGAACTATCACACTGCTTCCGCCGGTCCGAAGTAACCGAGCGCATCAGTCACTGCCGTATCTTTGTAGGGACAGTGGCCTCCATTTCCGGTAAGCCCGAACTCTTTCGCCTGAAAAAGTTCGATGTAGCCATCGTGGATGAAGCCACTCAAATTCTGGAGCCTCAACTGTTGGGCATCCTCTGTGCCCGCAGTGAAGATGGAGAAAATGCCATTGGCAAATTTATTCTGATCGGTGACCATAAGCAGCTACCTGCTGTCGTATTGCAAAACACCGGACAATCGGAGATTTATGATGAGGAGCTACGTGCCATCGGACTGAAAAACCTCAAAGATTCTCTCTTTGAGCGCCTCTACCGTACCGCACGTACATCATCAACCGATCTTCTCCCTTCTGTTTCCTCTTCATCACCCAAAGGACATCGCTCCTTCGATATGCTTTGCAAGCAGGGACGGATGCACCCCGAAGTGGCCCTTTTTGCCAACCGTGCTTTTTACGAAGGGCGGTTGATCCCGGTGGGACTTCCCCATCAGGTTGAAACCATAGAAGGAATGTCAAGAATAGTCTTCCTTCCTTCAGAAGCAGAACCACAAGGAGCTTCGGCAAAAGTCAACCACTCGGAAGCGTGTATCACAGCCCGGCTTGCAGCAGACATTTACCGGCAATATGCCGGGACTTTTGAAAGTACACGCACCTTAGGGATCATTACCCCTTACCGAAGCCAGATCGCTTTGATTAAAAAAGAAATTGCCATGTTGGGAATCCCGGAACTGAACTCAATTCTGGTAGATACCGTAGAACGTTTTCAGGGAAGCGAACGAGATGTCATCATCTATTCATTTTGTGTAAACTACCCCTACCAACTTCGCTTCCTCTCTAATCTGACAGAAGAAAATGGAGTCCTTATAGACCGGAAACTAAATGTCGCGCTGACCCGCGCACGCAAGCAAATGTTCATTACAGGAGTGCCCCGACTGCTTGAACAGAATCCAATTTATGACAGTTTGATAAAATTAATAAAACAGCGAGAGGCATTATCTTAATTTTGCAGTCCTTAGCTTTTATTCTTTCTTTCTGAACTTCGTTAACACCTCAGTATATCGCAAACCGCTATATTTGCACTACGTTTTTTTCATAGAGATTTAGATTTAAGGTTAGAAGAATTGTGGAAGTCGTGAGACTTCCCTTTTTTTCATCTTAAAGTTTGCTTTCTTTTTGAGCTAAAGCATAAAAAGAAAGTAAACCCAAAAAGCCGCTTCGTGAGAAGAGGCTTTTTTTATATCCTATCGACAGAAATCACCACAGAGGACACGGAGGACACAGAGTTTTAATTTCTTGCTTAGTATATTAAAGAAAATATTCTCTGTGTCCTCCGTGTCCTCTGTGGTGAATCAAATTCAAAGCAGTATAGAATTATACACTTACGGGATGAACCCTAACGCAATCATTCCTCCCATACCAGATAAGCTGAAACCAGCCAATGGTTCAGTTTATTCCCATCTACAACCTGAGCCTCAGGAATACTGACCGTAAAAGTGTGCTTGCCGGGAGTAAGCGTACCAATAATTGCCTCTTCGGGCACAACGTCCGAACCGGGACACCAATTGGAACGGGAAAGATCCGAAGAAGCCAGCGGCTCTTCCACTTCTTTCTCTGTATACCCCTTTTCACCGATATAAGATGCCAAACGTTTGATCAGCCAAACACCGGTCGCCGGATTGAAACGCCGGAAAGAAGCACAATCATCACGCCAAGGAACAAAGTTGAGCACCTCTTTCCCATCAACAGAAATAATGTTACGCTTTTGCACAAATTCGTCCCCACCGCTATGGCCACCATGTCCGGTCACTATATATTTAAGACGGATATTTTTTGCTCCTTTGGGAACTGTAAAATCAGTAGATACATCCCGACGGGCAAAAATATCAGGATAGCTCTGTCCCATATAATAAACGGTATTCATCAACGGTTCTACATGGCGTTTCGGAAGAGCGTCACAAGTAAGGCGACTTTCTTTCACGTCAATATCCGCACTTACCAAATAACCTTCAGAAGTCCAGGTATCAATATAAATACCGACATAAGCCTCTCCTTCAAGCAAAGGATAAAGATCGGTAATATCTTGTTGCCAGGTAACATTACTTTCCCACTTGGGGATATAAACCGGACGGCGTTTGCTGCTCAGTGAATCATTGTTATTACTATAGTACCCCACACCGAATGGAGTCATAAAACGCATCAACTCTACTGTAGGCAAATAGTCTTTTCCGGAAACGATACCTACCATTTTTTCCAGCTTCAAACTATCTACCGGAGGAAACTTCGCACCATCACGAGCGATTGTCAGCAGATTGACAGCTGATGACTTGGGCAACACAAAACAAGAACCCGACTTATCCCAGCGATCACCGTTGGAAGCAAGGGTAATCTTTAGGTTCACTGACACATTTCGTTTGTATGCAGGAAGAGTTATCTTCTTCAGGATGATACGCCCATTGACCAGATGGTATACACCTGACTCATCCGCCCCGTTATAATTATTAGGATACGTATCAGGAGAGAAACGTACATTCACATTTTCAAATACTGGAACGTGAAGGTCGCCTTTGGCAGGCAGGTTCTTATGTCCTCCCGCCCAAAGCTGAACAGAAAGGAATAGAAAAACGAATAAAGAAGTTAATCTGAAATTCATAAAGGTTTATTTTTTTAATTACTTTCAATCACTTGCCCCACTCCACGATAAAGCTTGATAGGACCATCGAGTAACACAGCAATCACAGTGATCTGTTCATCCTGCACACGTTCGGGAATATCGATATAGAGGTTTCCCGGCACCTCACTCCAATAGTTCTTGTTATAAACCTTGTATGGCAACATAGCTCCGTTGCCCACTACCCATACACGGTTCACCTTATTGACAAGCCCTTTCACCTCAATCGGGCCGTTTGGCTTATAAGGTAAGTAAAGGTAAAGAATATCGCCTGCTTTATTCAGTGTGGTATACCCTTGAAAATGCTCACATGGAATACCGGCACGCGTCTCGTAGATAGCTTCCTTATGCTTCTTCGTCCAACGTCCGAACTCTTTCAGAACAGCAATCTGTTCAGCAGGAATAGTTCCATCTTCTTTCGGTCCTATATCCAGAAGCAGATTACCACCCATGCTGAGGCAATCGACAAAAGTACGCAGCAGCATGAACGGAGTTTTATAATTGGTATCAGCATGTTGATAGCCCCACGAATCGTTCATGGTCATGCAAAGTTCCCAATATTTATCTGCAGGGCGAACCACAGGAACTCCTTGCTCGGGTGTGGCATAATCACCATATCCCTGAATACGGGAGTTTACTATAACATTCGGATTAGTGGAACGCAGCAAATTGATGATCCCTTTCGAATCCCAGGCTTCAGCGGTTTGTTCCCAGTCTCCATCGAACCAATAAAGATCGGGCTTCCAGGTTTTATTCAGTTCAGAAAGCTGTCCGAAATTGAAGTTAACAAACTTAGCCCAACGATCCGGATCGTTTTTGTAACGTACTTCCGTGCGGGTTTTATTAGGATAATCGGGATGCGACCAGTCGAGCAACGAATAGTAAAATCCAAGTTTTAATCCTTGTTTGCGCACCTCCTTCACAAAAGGAGCAATCAGGTCGCGCCCGGCAGGAGTGCTTTTCACGGTACTCAAGTCACCCACCTTCGTATCCCAAAGAGCTACACCATCATGATGCTTGGTAGTGATGACGGTGTAACGCGCGCCACTTTCCTTAATCAGTTTCACCCATTCCTGAGGATTGTAGGCCGATGCCGTAAATCCTTTCTCCTGAGCCATGTACTCTTCATAAGGAAGGTAATTGTTGAAAAATGACCAGCTCTCAGATACTCCGTTCACAGCATAGATTCCCCAATGAATAAAGATTCCTAACTTGGCCTGGGAGAACCATTCCATTCTTTTCTCTTTCTGAGCAGCCGTTTCCTCAGTAGGAGTCGTTTGGGCGTTCAGCCCAAACCCTAAGAGAAACAAGGCAATAAGGGTAATGATCAATCGGTTGTTTTTCATTTTATTTTAATTATGTTTTGTCTCAATTAAGGCAAAGATAAAATTTCTATCTTGAAATACAAAATAAAAGGAAAAACATAAAAATTGAACCGCACATCCTCTGCCTATACCACAATCCGGACCGAATCCGGAATCAGCACCCTGAAGTTTTCATATATTATTTACATTTCAAGCTTCATTAAAGTCTATTTCGTATTGGAAGTACTCTAACGCATCCCAAGAAAGTAAGTCCGGTCTATTTTCAATTCAAACGTAGTTCCTATTTTTTAGTAAGACAAACCGTGTGCGAAAACAACATTTATTGTGTTCGATAACGCATTTATTCTTCCTTTTATAAATATATCATAAAATAATCTCTGAAAGTATGAAAATAAGTAGCCAATATCATTGGATAACATCAAATAATGCGTATTTTTGGCTCCGAAACAAAACCGGAAAATTTTAAATCAAATAGTATGAATACACTCCAAAACACTGTGGGGAAAATGACAAACTACAGATGGACAATTTGCGCCATGTTATTTTTCGCGACAACAATAAACTACCTCGACCGCCAGGTGCTATCGTTGACCTGGGATGAATTTATCAAGCCCGAGTTTCATTGGGACGAATCACATTACGGCATTATAACTTCTGTGTTTTCCATTGTATATGCCATTTGTATGCTTTTTGCCGGTCGGTTTATCGACTGGATGGGTACTAAGAAAGGCTATCTCTGGGCTATCGGTGTATGGTCGGTAGGTGCCTGCATGCATGCATTTTGTGGAGTTGTGACCGAAGAGTATGTAGGTATGCATAGTGCAGCCGAACTGATAGCGGCCACAGGCGATGTAGTGGTAATACTCGCCACTATAAGCATGTATTGTTTTCTGGTTGCACGCTGCATCCTGGCACTTGGTGAGGCGGGTAACTTTCCGGCTGCCATTAAAGTAACGGCCGAATATTTCCCGAAAAAGGATCGGGCGTATGCCACTTCCATTTTCAATGCCGGTGCCTCTATCGGCGCTCTGATTGCTCCTTTAAGCATTCCATTACTGGCCAAAGCCTGGGGATGGGAAATGGCGTTTGTTATCATCGGTGCCCTCGGTTTCATATGGATGGGGTTCTGGGTATTCATGTATACAGCTCCTTCTAAAAGCAAATTCGTAAACAAAACAGAACTCGAATATATCGAACAAGACAAACAGGAGAACGGAACAATACCCGCAAAAGAAGATAAGGAAAAGAAAGGCATGACTTTCCGGCAATGTTTTATGTATAAACAAACCTGGGCTTTTGCATTCGGCAAGTTCATGACGGATGGAGTATGGTGGTTTTTCCTCTTCTGGACACCCTCCTACCTGAGCACTCAATTTGATATAAAAACCTCCGAAGGATTGGGTCGGGCACTGATTTTCACTCTTTACGCAATTACAATGCTGTCCATCTATGGTGGAAAGATTCCCACGATTATCATTAATAAAACGGGACTAAACCCGTATGCAGCCCGCATGAGAGCTATGCTGATTTTCGCCTTCTTCCCTCTGTTGGTACTACTCGCCCAACCACTGGGAACCATCTCCCCCTGGCTTCCGGTTATCATGATCGGTATCGGAGGTGCTGCCCATCAATCCTGGTCCGCCAATATATTTTCTACTGTAGGTGATATGTTCCCCAAAAGCGCTATCGCCAGCATTACCGGTATCGGCGGCATGGCAGGTGGAGTGGGTTCGATGATTCTCCAGTATTCAGCCGGTAAGCTGTTTGTACATGCAGATATAACCCAAATGGTATTTATGGGCTTCATCGGTAAACCGGCCGGGTACTTTATAATTTTCTGCATCTGTTCGGTAGCCTACCTCGTTGGATGGATTGTGATGAAGGCATTGGTTCCCAAGTATAAACCCATCATATTGGATTAAAACAAGCACATAGCAGACTGAAATAAAGAGTTAATTCTTCACCCCCTGTTCAGGAACGAAGAATTAACTCTTTATTTACTTTCCATGTATTTTGAAGGAGGTACACCAAACTGTTCCGTAAAGTGCTTTCTCAACGTCCGGGCATCGCTGAATCCTACCATTTCGGAGATTTCCTGAATGGAATAACGATTTTCCATAATCAATGAAGCAGCTTTACTTACCCGTATACTTCGAATCATATCGACTACAGATAACTCACTACGCTGCTTTACCTTCCGGTACAAAGTGGGCTGGCTCATGTGAAGTTGCTCGGCCAGCATCTTGACATTAAAATTATCATCAGACAGATTCTTCTCAATCACATTAATAAGTTTCTGCATAAATACGTCATCTGCCTCTTCATCTTCAGCCGGCTCCTGCTTCAACATCAAAGCTTTGGTATAAATCCGTTTCAAGCGTTCGCGTTGAAGAATCAGATTCTCCACTTTCGCTTTCAACACTTCCGGATTGAAAGGCTTCATCATATAGTCGTCCGCCCCGCTACGAGAACCTTGCAGTACATCTGCATCTTCTGCCCTGGCTGTCAACATCAGGATAGGAATATGGGCTGTCTCTTGTCGTTCGCGTATCTCCCGGCAACAAGCAAATCCGTCTTTGACTGGCATCATCACGTCCGAAATAATTAAATCGGGAATTTCTTTTGTGGCAACTTGAATACCTTCTTCACCATCGGCAGCCTCAAGTACCGTGTATTTTGCTACAAACAAGGAACGGATATACTGACGTACATCTACATTGTCTTCAATAATCAGAAGCGTTTTTTTAGTGACCGGAACCTCCCCTTCAGTGTTTTCCTGTACGGACAAGGGTTGAAATTGCGGCTCCATTTCATGTTTATGATAATCCACCACTTCGTATAAGTCACCGATAAAATGAGATTTACCTTCCGGTATCAATAGAACAAACGTAGAACCTTTCCCAGGTTCACTATCAAGAGTGACTTGTCCATGATGCAGATCCATCGTATTTTTCACAATCCGCAATCCAATACCGACTTTGGTCGAAAAAGCCGGTGAATTATCGCCGGTGATGAAAGAATCAAAAATACGTTTTTGCAATTCATCCGGAATTCCCGCTCCCGTATCTGATACTGTTATCCGGCAAAAACCCTTTCCATCCCGCTCCATGCGGGTCAGAGAAAGCAAAACTTCTCCGTTTGGCGAAGTATATTTAAAAGCATTGGATAACAGGTTACTGACTGATGAAGTTATTTTCTCCGTATCAATCCAGAGATAAACAGGATCATCTGGGAGGTGTACATTGAACGTAACCCCATTCACTCCTGCCATTTGGCGGAATGACTCAGCCACCTCCTTTACTAATCCTACAATATCCGCCTCTGATAAACGGAGTTTCACCATTCCGGCTTCTATTTTCTGTACATAGAGTAATTGATCGACCAGCGTATGCAGGGAAGCTCCGTTTTTATACATGGTATATAGTTTGCTATATAACGGATCGGAGGCTTTAATATACTGCAACAGCTCTTGTAGAGGTGAGAGAATCAAAGTCAATGGAGTACGCAATTCATGTGCGGCACTTGTAAAAAAGTTCTCGCGCTCCATCCTGATCTGCCGCTCCTTTTCACGCTCCAGATTTACCGTCAATAGTTCATGCTCCATTCGCATCTCATGTTCCATGCGCCTCTGACGAAGTTTAACCAAACGGATCAAATAAGCCACTATTCCAACTAATAATAAGAGAATTAATAATCGGAAAGGCAATGTACGACTCCAATGTGGCAAAATATGTATCTGGAGCAAAGTCACCTTTCCATTCCTTCCGTCAGGATAGATACTTTTCACCTCAAATGTATAATCTCCCTCTGGCAAATTTGTATAAGCCGCTTTCTCTCCATCGTTAGAAACCAACCATTGCGTCTGATAAGGCAATAAGCGATAGTTATATTTCTGCTGCTCTTCAGCATAAGAAAGATTATTGAAAGTCAAAGCGAAATCACGATTCTCATTGTTTAAAGTAACCGAACCTGTATATGAAATACCTTCTTTCAACACTGTCTGCTCGTTGATTTTATCACCAATCCCAACAGAACGGTTATCTACTTCAAGTTCTGTAATAAAAACTTTATCTCCAGCAAGACGCACATCTACATTATCCGGATTAAAATAGGTAAGTGATTTATTATTGCCGAAAAATAACGTTTTATCGGCGAGCAACGCAGAGCGGTTACTACCACTGATATAATAATTATAGAAAAGATGTTGATGCCGACTGTAACGAGAAACGCCCGAATTACTTCCCAGCCAAATATGCCCTCGGTGGTCTTCGACCAGGCATCCGATGAAATTACTACACAACCCGTCCCGGGTCGTATAGTATTCTCGTATCGCATCTGTTTTTGGGGAAAGAATGGCAAAACCATCCATATAGCCCACATATACATTGCCATCGGAAGAAACCAGCAAAGAACGGACTGAACTATTTTTAATATTCGCAACCTTTTCATAGCCTATTTTTATGCTCATCTCACCTTCGGAATCGAGCTTCAGTTTACAGACTCCTATATTACTTGTGCCCAACCAGATTGCTCCATCCTTCGTTCCGACAATAGCCCGCACGTGAACCTTGGTAGAATCCTTAAAGGCCTTCTCAATTGAGATTTTCTGGGAGACCCCGGATTTAGTGTTCAGCTTCCATACTCCATTATTGGTACCTATCCATAAACATCGGTCAGCATCCATATACAATGCCCATACTGCGGCTACATTAACTCTTCCCTTGTCTTGTAAAGATCGCAGCCGAAACTGCCCGGTCGCTCCATCATAAAGAGTCAATGTCCCATCACTGTTTCCAAACCAGAGCGAACCCCTATTGTCTTTCATGGCACAAAGGACAGTATTTTTTTTCCGGACTTCAGGAGTGCCGACAGTAATGAAACTCATTCGTCGTCCCAGTTGAAAAGGTTGCTCACTTTTCATAATACCTTGATGGAAAGTAGCCATCCAGACATATTTCCTGCCATCCATGACAATACCACAAACTTCATTATGCCTCTCCTGATGAAACTGGTTATAAAACTGTGACCTCAAATCAGAATACATCACTCCCCCTCCATTCGTACCTATCCAGACAATGCCATTGGGATCATAATAGGCTGATATCATTCTCGTCTCCAAACTCCGGTGAAGTTGCGAAGCTGTATTATTGTATATTTCAGTAGTCATCTTTTCCGGGTTATCTTTATCTTGTAATAATAAAGTATACCCACTCCAAGTTACAGCTAAATAACGATCGTTTTTAATAGGGACAACCCGAAAAACATCAGTATGTGAAAGACTGTTTTCTTTATTATTTTCCTGATAGGTAATTCTGTCTGCATGCCCGGAAGCAACATGATAACGTAAAATGCCCTGCCCGACAGTAGAAATCCAGACGATTCCTTTATCATATAATACAGAGGTTACATCCCAAACTTTATTTCCCCATAAAGACACCTTTTTAGACTGCTCCAAAGATTCAGGGCGAAACAAAATTAAAGTTCCCCGTCCCGTAATTAGACATAAGGTTTTCTGACTGTCAGCATAACACATTGCGTAAAAACTATCAGTAGAATCAATCAGGTCTTTATACTGTTTCTCACATTCTAATTTTATCAGAACAACCTCTCCCTTCTCATTCTTGACCTCTTTCTTTGTATATAAATATAATGTATGCCCTGAAAACGCCCAAAAAGAGTTGTTTTCTGCAGGCATGATGTGAGGGATACATATACGACTATGATCTGTTGCATGAACAACCGGTATAAATGTCTCTGTTGTCCGGTTAAAACAATATAAAATATTTCCGGCAATGACTCCTAAATATTGATCGGACATTTCTACGATCTCCTTCACATGCATATATGCCTGTGAAGGAGAGAAATTCTTTATTGACTTACCGTCATAACGGCTCAAACCATTATTAGTCCCAAACCACATAAACCCATCCCTATCTTTATAAATTGAGGAGATGGTATTATCTGCCAATCCATCTTGCATAGTTAGCAGACGAATATCTTTATCAAAAAAAGCATAACCGGAAACAATCGGGTAACTACATACAAACAGAATCAGTAAAAAGAGATTTAGCTGCTTCATCATAATATCAATTTACTGCAAATAAACAAAATAAAGACTAAACATACAAAAGAGATTTGAAAAAAACACGCCATTGAATTAAACGTGTATGCTGAATGATACAAGCGTGTCCCTCCGCAATCTGCCAATCCCAGTAAATTTGCCATGTAATTAAACCTTATGTATAACTTTAAATAAGAAACGAATGAAAAAAATTTCAATCTTATTCATGTTGCTGCTCGGCATCACTTCATTGCATGCACAGCAATTCAACATTACGGGTACTGTGATTGACAAAAAGCTCAATGAGCCAATCATCGGTGCCACTGTTCAAGTAAAAGGGACAAACAACGGAACCGTCACAAATCTGGATGGTGAGTTCGCCCTAAAAAATGTTGCAAAAGGAAGTGTATTAAACGTGTCTTATATAGGATACGTAACTCAGTCAATTTCCCTCAATGGTGCCCAAACATCTTTCAGGATTGAATTAAGTGAGGATTCAAAAACACTTGATGAAGTAGTGGTAGTCGGTTTTGGTACCCAAAAGAAAGTAAACTTAACCGGAGCCGTTGCCAGTGTAGATACCAAAGCACTGGCTTCACGCCCGGTATCACAGGTGGGACAAGCCCTGCAAGGAGTAGTTCCGGGATTAAACCTGTCCACCCCTGATTTAGGAGGACAGTTGGGACAAACAATGAACGTAAACATCCGTGGAACAGGTACCATTGGTAAAGGATCAAGTGCCTCACCACTTATCTTGATCGACGGAATGGAAGGTAACATGAACAATCTGAATCCGGAAGACATTGAAAACATCTCTGTACTAAAAGATGCCGCTTCTTCTTCCATTTATGGATCACGTGCCGCATTCGGTGTTATCCTGATCACCACTAAAAAGGGTAAAGCGGGTAAAATGCAGGTAAACTACAACAACAGTTTCCGCTATTCCGGACCAACTAATCTTCCTAACCAAATCGATTCGTATCGCTTTGCCAATTATTTCAATGAAGCATCTATCAACCAAGGTGGTAGTGCAATATTTGATGAAGAGACCATAGACCGTATCCAGAAGTATATGGTAGGTGAAATTACAACAACTACCATAGCTAACGGCAACAATTGGCATTTCCACGAGAAAGCCAATGATAACGTAAACTGGTGGAAAAAGCATTTTCAATGGGCCTGGTCAAATGAACACAATATCAGCCTGAACGGAGGTACAGAAAAATTGCAATACTACGTTTCGGGCAGTTACCTGAATCAGGACGGTAACCTCCGTTACGGTAACGATAATTACAAACGCTATAATGCAACAGCAAAAGTAAATGCGCAAATTAATAAATACGTAGACTTCAACATAAACACCAAATTCGTTCGTTTTGATCTTGACAATCCTATTTACCTTGAAGAAGGTGGACTCCTTTATCATGATATTGCCCGCATGTGGCCTATGATGCCTTTTAAAGACCCGAACGGCTATTATATGAGGAATGGTAAACTCAGCCAATTGACTGACGGCGGACGTGCCAAAACACACAATGACAATATTTACCTTCAGGGACAATTGGTGATTCACCCTATGAAAGGTTGGAATATCTATGCAGAAGCAGGAATGCGGGTTATCAACCAAAATAAACAAACAAACCTAAACCCCATCTACGAGCACGATGTAAACGGTAACCCGTTGGCATTGGCTTTCAGCGGCAGTTATTCTCCAGGATCCTCTTTTGCACGCTCAGCCTACCAAAATAGCAATTTTTACACAACGAGTGTATATACTGATTACACATTGCAAATAAAAGACCATTACTTCAAGGCATTGGTCGGAATGAATACCGAAGAATATATTTATCGCGAACTCGCAGCCCAGCGTCCTGATGTAATCAGCAGTCTTGTTCCGGAAATCAGTGCAGCGACAGGAGAAGACAAGATTAATAGTTCCAAATACAATGACTGGTCCACAGCCGGATTCTTCGGACGCCTCAACTATGCTTATAAAGACCGTTATATGGCTGAAGTAAATGTTCGTTACGACGGTTCTTCCCGCTTCTTGAGAGATCAGCGCTGGAACGTATTTCCTTCTTTCTCTTTAGGATGGAATGTAGCCCGTGAATCATTCTTTGAACCAATCAACGATATTATTGGCACACTGAAACCTCGTGTTTCATGGGGTATGTTAGGTAACCAGAACACAGACTCTTACTATCCGTTCTATCTGACACAAAGTGTAACAGCCAACGGTGGCAACTGGTTAATGGACGGCAGCAGACCAACAACAGCCGGAGTTCCCGGAATGGTCAGTAGCACACTTACATGGGAGAAAATCTATAATACCAATTTCGGTATCGATCTCGGCATGTTCAACAATCGTCTGAACATGACTTTTGAATACTTCATCCGCAGAACCAAAGATATGGTAGGACCGGCAGCCGAAGTAGGTGCTATTTTAGGAACTTCACTACCCAACACCAACAATGCTGAATTAAAAAATAAGGGATGGGAACTACAGGCTAACTGGAGAGATAATATCGGAAAAGTAAACTATAATGTAGGATTCAATCTTTCTGACAACCGTGCCAAAGTCATTTCATATCCTAACGCTTCTAAAGCTCTGTGGGATGCAAACGGCAACGCCCTTTATTACAATGGAATGACTATCGGAGAGATATGGGGATACGAAACCGAAGGTATTGCCCATACAGATGCTCAAATGACGGAATGGTTGGCTAACAATGACCAAAGTAAGATAGGTTCTGCCTGGGGAGCAGGTGATATTATGTACCGGGACCTCAATGGCGATGGCGTAGTAGACAAAGGAAATAGTACAGCAACAGATCATGGTGATTTAAAGAAAATCGGGAACAGTACTCCCCGCTTTCGTTTCGGATTGAGCTTAGGAGCTGACTGGAAAGGCTTTGATGTCCAGATGTTCTTCCAAGGTGTCATGAAACGTGATCTTTGGTTGAGCGGTCCGATGTTCTGGGGAGCAGACGGTGGCGAGTGGCAATCTGTAGGTTTCGACGAACATCTCGATTATTTCCGTCCTGAAAACACAACTTCTATATTCGGAGCAAATGTCGATTCATACTATCCCAAAGCATATCTGGGTGATAAAGGAAACAAAAACAAGCAGACTCAAACACGCTATTTGCAGAACGGTGCTTATATGCGTATGAAAAATCTGCAAATCGGATATACATTCCCCAAAGCCTGGATGAATAAAGCAAAAATTGAAAAGCTCCGTGTTTATGTCAGCGGTGAGAACTTATTTACAATTAGTGGTATCGCCGATATGTTCGACCCTGAAGCAACTGCCGGTAACGGATTCAGTAACGGAAAGACCTACCCATTGTCAAAGACTATTTCATTTGGTTTAAATATAACTCTTTAAAAAGCAAGTATAATGAAAAAGAATCTATTATATATTTTTAGTTTAGCAAGTGTTTTATGCTCTTGCAATGATTTTCTCGATAAAGAGCCATTGGATGCCGTACCTACCGACAAATATCTGTTGGCAGAAAGTGATTTGGCGGCTTATTCGGCTAATTTGTATGACCAACTTCCATCCCACACTCCGGGACAATACAGTATGGGAGTATTTGCTACTGATAACAACAGTGATAACCAAGCTGCAAGTAACCCCAACAGTTCGTTTGTAAAAGGAGAAACTCGTGTAGCTCAAAGTGGTGGCGCCTGGGATTTCGGTAAAATTCGAAATGTAAATTACTTCATCAACAAAGTACGCCCTCGCCTGGAAGCTGGCGAACTAAGTGGAACGGAAGCTAATAACATGCATTATCTGGGAGAGATGTATTTCTTCCGTGCTTACATTTATTACACCAAGTTAGTTGCTCTCGGAGACTTCCCTATCCTAAAACAATGGATTTCGGAAGACTATGAAACGGTCAGGGAAGCAAGTAAACGTCGCCCGCGTAATGAAGTGGCACGCTTCATTTTACAAGATCTGGATTCTGCTTACTATTACATGAAAACAACTGCTCCTATGAGTAACCGTCTAAACAAAGATTGTGCTGCTTTATTGAAAAGCCGTGTAGCTCTCTTCGAAGGCACTTGGGAAAAGTATCATAAAGGAACTGCCCGCGTTCCGGGAGGCCCGGGATGGCCAGGAGCAGAAAAGGATTATCTGAAGGATTTCACGATTGACATCGATTCTGAAATCAAATTCTTCTTGACAGAGGCAAAAGAAGCCGCCCAAATTGTTGCAGATAAGTATCCGTTGTTCAATGATTATCCGTCACTATTCAACAGCCAATCATTAAGCAATGCTTCGGAAGTATTACTGTGGAGAGCTTATGATGCCAGCCTGACTCCTTCTGTGAATCACTTCGTAGTAGGATATATTCAGCGTAATGGAGGAGGTAACACCGGATGGACACGCAGTATGATGCAAACTTACCTGATGGAAAACGGATTACCTATTTATGCCGGCAATTCCGGTTATCAAGGAGATAAATCTTATGAAGCAGTTGCAACCGACCGTGACCCACGTCTGACATACAATACTTTATTACCTGGTGATCTATTATCAGAAGGAGGCAGCAATATCGAATATCTGGTCAAAGGATATGGCTATTATTACCGTGCACCAATTGTACTTGGACAGAATGAAAACAAATGTCCTACCGGCTATTCTGTAAAAAAAGGACTGACAACAGATGCTGCACAAGGTCCGACTCTGCCTTCAACTACAGCATGCGTTGTATTCCGGGCTGCAGAAGCATACCTGAATTATATGGAAGCAGATTATGAACTGAATAACTCACTCGATGCCAACAGTGATAAATACTGGAAAGCCCTCCGCAGCCGCGCAGGAATGGATACCGATTATCAGAAAACAATCAATGCGACAGATTTGAGTAAGGAACTGGATTTTGCCCGCTATTCCGGTTCAGAGTTTGTATCAAACACTTTGTATAACATCCGTCGGGAACGCCGTATTGAGTTTGCAGCCGAAGGGCTTCGTCTGAACGATCTGAAACGCTGGCGCTCACTGGATATGATGCAAAATTATCATGTTGAAGGATTCGATTTGTGGAGCGAAAACTATCAACGCTACACAACTCCCAATCCGGCACCAACAGCAGACGTCACTCTCTCTGTTATTAACCTGATAGAATCAGGGAACGCCAATGCCAATGTGTCAGCAAAATCAGAAAGCCAGTACCTGCGTCCTTACCGGATTAATACAAATAACATAGCCTATAACGGCTATAACTGGAACCAGAATAAATACCTGAATCCGATAGCCTTCGACCACTTCCGTCTGACAACAGCAGAAGAAGGGTCTACAGACTATACCACCTCCACAATTTATCAAAATCCGGGATGGAAGATAGAAACCAGCAGTCTCCCCGATGGAGATTAGTTTTCAGTAGATTAGATATCCGATAACCAACAGGACCTCCTCAAAAAAGTGCGGGGAGGTCTTGTTTCTTTCACCAAAAATTGTATTTTTATAGAAAAGATGTAACTTTACAGCATTATGAAAAAGATTATCCCTCAAACACTGCTTACCTTGCCTATCTTGGCCACAGGACTACAGGCACAGGAAAAGCAAACTCCCCCCAATCTGGTCTTCATTATGGCCGATCAATATCGAGGAGACGCAATGGGATGCATAGGCAAAGAGCCTGTACAAACCCCCAGTTTAGACCAACTTGCTGCCGAAGGTATCAATTTCACCAATGCTGTCAGTAGCTATCCGGTGTCATCGCCTGCGAGAGGAATGTTGATGACCGGTATGTACCCCATCTCCAGCAAGGTAACCGGTAACTGTAATTCTGCCACAGCCCCGTACGGAGTGGAACTCCCACAAGACGCCCGGTGCTGGAGTGATGTACTTAAAGATCAGGGATACAACACCGGATATATCGGAAAGTGGCACCTGGACGCCCCTTACAAACCCTACGTAGATACTTACAACAACCGCGGAAAAGTGGCATGGAATGAATGGTGTCCGCCCGAACGTCGCCACGGTTTTGAACATTGGATAGCATACGGAACGTACGACTATCACCTTAAACCCATGTACTGGAATACAACTGCCCCACGGGACAGCTTCTACTACGTCAACCAATGGGGACCGGAATATGAAGCAGATAAAGCCATCGAGTACATCAACGAACAAAAGAACAAGAAACAGCCGTTTGCACTGGTTGTATCAATGAATCCGCCCCACACGGGATACGAACTGGTACCGGACCGATACAAAGAGATATACAAAAATCTGGATGTAGAAGCTCTCTGCAAAGACCGTCCGGATATTCCGGCAAAAGGCACGGAAATGGGAGACTACTTCCGTAACAACATCCGCAATTACTATGCCTGCATCACAGGGGTAGACGAAAATGTAGGACGCATTATCGAAGCATTGAAACAAAATCATCTGTTCGATAATACCATCGTGGTCTTCACTTCCGACCATGGCATCTGCATGGGTGCTCACGAAAATGCCGGAAAAGATATTTTCTACGAAGAATCAATGCGCATTCCGATGATCATCTCCTGGCCGGATCAAATCAAACCCCGCCGGGATGATAAACTGATGATTGCCTTTGCCGACCTATACCCTTCTCTACTTTCTATGATGGGATTTCAAAAGGAAATACCCTCTACCGTACAGACATTTGATTTGGGCAACGCAATAATAACCGGAGAACCGAAAGAGATTGTTCAGCCTTACTACTTCGTGAAATATGACAATCACGCAACCGGCTACCGCGGGCTACGTACCGACCGATATACTTACGTGGTTCATGCCACCGATGGTAAAATCGATAAAGTGATCCTTTTCGACCGTAACAACGATCCGTATGAAATGGACAACATAGCCAACCAACAACCCGAACTGATACGGAAATTCAGCCGGCAGTTGCAAGCATGGCTTACCCAAACCAATGATCCATTTGCAAATTATATAACCCCTTAACCACCATGAACAAACTTAATTACACCCTACTCTTACTCTTTTTTTCTACCTATTGTGTGGCTCAACAAAGTAACATTCCCGTGCCCAAACCTCTTCAAATGAAATGGCACGAGGCTGAAATGGGAGCTGTGTTCCACTATGACCTTCATGTATTCGACGGAATACGTTATGGACAAGGCAACAACCGTATCAACCCGATAGAAGACTACAACATCTTTAATCCGACCGAATTGAACACTGACCAGTGGGTACAAGCAGCCAAAGCCGCCGGATGCAAATTTGCCGTACTTACCGCAACCCACGAAACCGGTTTCGGGCTATGGCAAAGTGACGTAAACCCATATTGCCTCAAAGCTGTGAAATGGAGAGACGGAAAAGGAGACATTGTCCGTGATTTCGTAAACTCCTGCCGCAAATATGGATTACAACCCGGAATTTATATCGGTATCCGTTGGAACTCTCTGCTGGGTATTCATAACTTTAAAGCCGAAGGAGAAGGTGAATTCGCCCATAACCGCCAGGCCTGGTACAAACGCTTGTGCGAAAAGATGGTGACAGAACTTTGCACCCGATACGGTGACCTTTATATGATCTGGTTTGACGGTGGAGCAGATGATCCCCGGGGAGACGGTCCGGATGTAGAGCCGATAGTCAATAAATATCAGCCCAATTGCCTCTTCTACCATAACATAGACCGTGCCGACTTTCGTTGGGGAGGTTCTGAATCGGGGACAGTGGGATATCCTTGTTGGTCTACCTTCCCGGCTCCCTGCTCACATCACAAAAGGATAGAAAGCAATGTCAACCAACTTGAGTTGCTGAAGCATGGTGACAAAGACGGAAAATATTGGGTACCCGCCATGGCCGATACTCCCCTGCGAGGAGCTAACGGACGTCATGAATGGTTCTGGGAACCGGATGACGAAAATAACATTTATTCGCTGGATGTGTTGATGAATATGTACGAGAAGTCCGTCGGACGTAATGCAACCCTGATTGTCGGACTGACTCCCGATCCGACCGGCCTGATTCCCGCAGGTGACGAACAACGCCTCAAAGAGTGGGGTGAAGAAATCAACCGCCGTTTTACTTCACCTCTGGCACAGACTTCAGGACAAAAGAAGAGCCTGACTCTGAACCTGAAATCCAAGCAACCGGTCAATTACTGCATTATTCAGGAAAACATAAAAAACGGAGAACGCATCCGCCAATATAAAATCGAAGCTAAAGTAGACGGGAAATGGAAAACCGTATGTACCGGAGAATCCGTAGGGCACAAGCGGATCGAGAAATTCGATTCCATTGAAGCAACGGCATTACGGCTGACAGTGCTGCAATCCATTGCCCTGCCCGACATTACAAACTTCAGTGCTTTCTCCGTAAATTAACCACAAGAATGAAGAAACATTTCATCATGAGTTTGCTTGCTTTAGCGGGTATGGTCTTCTCCGGAACGACCATACTCGCACAAAGCACGTTTATCTATGAAAAAGGTAAATCGTTCAAAGATGTAAATGCCTGTCAGATTCCGGAACCTCTCCGGATTGACGGGACATCTGCGCCGATCATGTACACAGAAACAGTTCCCGACAATCAATCTACTCTTTGCTACAACATTCAGCTGCCTGCTTATGTACGAGGTGCATTTTTCAGCAGAGACTCCCGTCCCGGCGACTTCGAGTGGCCTAATAACACCAACCGGCTCTTGCCCTGGATGTTCGGTCGGTTGAAAGACCTTACACAGGAAAACTACCCCGGTATTCCTTCAAATGCACGTCCTTCCACTTTGGGAGACGCATTGTTACTACAACTGGCCGATGGCAATTACCTCTTCGTAAAAGCTCTGTCCGGAGATAATAGTCTCAGTTGGTTCCAGATAAACAAAGACGGTTCCCTGAACCTCTATGTATCCACACTCGGATGCGACCGCCTCTCGGGTAAAGTGCCGGTAGCATTAACTCAAAATGCCGGCAGCATTTATCAGGTACTCCGTCAGGCTTACGAAACACTGATAGCAGACCATAAAACTTCCGCACTGCAAAAGCGTACGGACAAAGAGTATTTCGAAGCACTGAATTACCTCGGATGGTGTACGTGGGAACATTATCACTACGATATTGACGAAACTAAAATACTGAATGATCTCGATGCCATCGAAGCGTCCGGCATTCCCGTACGCTACGTACTGATCGATGACGGGCACATAGCCAACAGACAACGCCAACTGATGAGCTTTGTTCCCGATCCGAAGCGTTTCCCTAACGGATGGAATAAAATCATGGCTCGCAAGAACAAAGACAGAATCCGCTGGATGGGATTATGGTACGCCCTTTCAGGATACTGGGCAGGAATATCTTCCGACAATGACTTCCCGGCAGATATAAAGCAAAGCCTCTACACGTTCAACGGGAGCCTGTTACCCGGCAAAAGCCCCCGGAACATCGATAATTTTTACCGGTACTACGTACGTTCGCTAAAGAACAACGGATTCGATTTTCTCAAAATAGACAATCAGGCGTTCACCTTACCTCTCTATATGGGTGGGACAGAAGTTGTCCGGCAGGCTAAAGAATGCAATCTGGCACTGGAAAGGCAGACACACGACCAACAGGTAGGGCTGATGAACTGCATGGCACAAAACACTCTCAATACTGACCATACATTGTATAGCGGAGTAACCCGCGTCAGCATCGATTACAAAAAGTATGATGAAGACATGGCTAAATCCCATCTTTTCCAATCGTACACCAATACCCTGTTGCAAGGACAGACAGTGTGGCCGGATCATGACATGTTTCATTCCAGCGACACGATCTGCGGCAGCCTGATGGCACGATCGAAAGCCATCTCCGGCGGACCGGTTTATCTTTCGGATTCACCGAAAGAATTTGTCAGTGAAAACATCTTCCCACTGATTGACAACAACGGAAAGATATTCCGTCCGGCAGCACCTGCCATACCGACTCCCGAATCAATCCTTACCAACCCGTTACAGGATGGAAAGGCATATCGGGTATTTGCTCCCACGGGAGATGAAGCAGTAAGCATCATCTGCTACAATCTGAACACTTCTTCCAAATACCGGGAAGTGACAGCCGGAATTGCCAAAGAAGATTATCTGTTACGAGAAACCCTTACCGGAAAACCGGACATGACCTCCTCCGGACGGATACTCCTGTTCGACTGGAAGGCCCGGACAGCCACCGAACTGACTTCGGCATATCCCGTGAAACTTGAAGGATTTACAGACGAGCTGTTCCATTTATGCCCCATCCGCAACGGTTGGGCCGTAATCGGCATACAAGAGAAGTATCTGTCTCCCGCAACCGTAGAGATCCTCTCCTCCACACCGGACCAACTGACCCTCAATGTACTTTGCCCCGGAACCTTAAAAGTATGGGCAGAGACTTCCGGAGGACAGGAACTAAGAAGTATCCGGATCAAAACTCCCGGAGAAATAACCCTCAAAAAGTAATACTCTAAATATATATCACGATGAATAAGAAACTAATCATTCCCCTCGCACTGGCTCCATTGGCTGCCCCGGCTTTGCAAGCACAGAGCCAACAGTCCGACGGACGCACGGACACACGTCCCAACATCATCCTTTTCATGGTGGATGACATGGGGTGGCAGGATACCTCGCTACCTTTCTGGACACAAAAAACGCACTATAATGAAGTGTACGAAACCCCTAACATGGAACGTCTTGCCAAACAAGGCGTAATGTTCACGCAGGCCTATGCCAGCAGTATCAGTTCGCCTACCCGCTGCAGCCTGATTACGGGAACGAATGCCGCCCGTCACCGGGTGACAAACTGGACCTATCCCAAAGGTCAGCAAACAGACCGTCCGAGCGATGTATTCAACGTAGCGGACTGGAACGTTAACGGTGTTTGTCAGGCCCCCAACATCGACCATACTTTCCAGGCGACCTCGTTGGCAGAAATTCTGAAGGACAATGGCTACCACACGATTCATTGCGGAAAAGCACACTTCGGAGCAGTGAATACTCCGGGAGAGAGTCCTTATCACATGGGATTTGAAGTAAACATTGCCGGACATGCAGGAGGCGGACTGGCCAGTTATCTGGGTGAAAACAATTACGGAAACCGGACGGACGGAAAGCCGAATCCTTGGTTTGCCGTTCCGGGACTGGATAAATACTGGGGAACAGACACTTTTGTAAGTGAAGCACTGACTCTGGAAGCTATAAAAGCACTGAACCACGCCAAAGAGTACAATCAGCCTTTCTTCCTTTACATGGCACACTACGCCATTCATGTTCCCATCGATAAAGACAAACGTTTCTACCAAAAGTACATCGACAAAGGACTGACTCCTAAAGAAGCCGCTTACGCCGCCCTGATTGAGGGTATGGACAAGAGTTTAGGCGACCTGATGGACTGGTTGGATAAAAACGGAGAAGCAGACAATACCATCGTCATCTTTATGAGTGACAACGGAGGATTGTCCAGTGAACCGGGATGGCGTGACGGCAAATTACATACGCAAAACTCTCCACTCAACAGCGGCAAAGGTTCTGCTTACGAAGGCGGTGTGCGCGAACCGATGATCGTACGTTGGCCCGGTGTAGTGAAACCGGATACCAAATGTGACAAGTATCTGATTATCGAGGATTTCTATCCTTCCATTCTTGAGATGGCACAAGTGAAGCATTACAAAACTGTTCAGCCGATTGATGGTATCAGCTTTATCCCGCTATTAAAGCAGACAGGCGACCCTTCGAAAGGACGCAGCCTGTACTGGAACTTCCCGAACCATTGGGGTAACGACGGTCCGGGTATAGGCCCGACTTGTACGGTACGTAAAGGAGACTGGAAGTTGATTTATTATTATGACAGCGGCAAGAAAGAGCTGTTCAACATTCCGCAAGATATAGGTGAAAAGAATAATCTGGCAGCCCAGCATCCGGATATCGTAAAACACCTGTCAAAAGATCTGAGTAACTATCTGCGTAAAGTCGGCGGACAACGCCCATCGTTCAAAGCCACCGGAAAACCATGCCCCTGGCCGGACGAAATCAAATAAGCGCGCGAATAGACGCAACTTTATAAAAGAGGAAAACTGAAGCCCCGTAGAACCTTCAGTTTTCCTCTTTACTTATTAAACAATAGACAAAACAGCTTCCGCCTTATCCACTATAAAATCAGGACAGAACGATTCAAGCTCCGTACGGGGGCGGAATCCCCACGTGACTCCACAGGAAGTAACCCCGCTATTGATAGCCGTCTGCATATCTACTCCCGAATCGCCGATATACAATACTTCTTCTTTCGGCACATCGGCTATCTGCAGGATATCATATACCACAGTGGGATCCGGCTTTACCTTCACACCTTCACGCTGGCCAAATACGGCAACGAACCGTATCCCGGGGAAATAATGTGCAATCAGTTTCTCGGTGGCTGCCTGATATTTGTTGGAAGCCACGGCCAATTTGTGACCTTTATTCTGCAATGCTTCCAGTAATTCCGGAATTCCCGGGTAAGGACGACTCTCGTCAGCATTATGCCGATCGTAGTGCAAAAGAAATTCTTTACGGACACGGAGCACATTCTCTTCCGTCTTCTCTCCTTCGGGCAATGCACGCTCAAACAACTTATTGATACCGTTGCCCACCATAAAGTTATAGGAAGCAACTTCGTGAGTAGGGTATCCCAAAACTTGCAAAGCATGATTCGTACTATGTGCCAGATCGGCGATGGTATTCAATAAAGTACCATCCAAATCGAATATTATCAGTTTTTTCATCTCTTTATATCTCTATGTTTACGACAAAGATACGGATAATCCAGCGCTAACTTTACTGTCATCCCACCGACAAGCTTTATAATAATTGTTAACGGGAAGACGACAGTGACAAAAAAGGGATTGAATTTTGAGGGATAAGGCTCTTATACACGTATTTATTAGTAACTATCTATTTATTCTGATGCTTTAAAAACACATCTGTATGAAACAGCCGATAAGACAACGATTAGAATCATTGGACGCTTTAAGAGGACTGGACCTCTTTTTTCTGGTGGCATTAGGCCCCTTGTTAAGAACTTTAGTCAGAGCCATAGACTCTCCCCATCTGGATGGAGTAAACTGGTGCCTGCGACACGTCGACTGGATCGGCTTTTCCCCGTGGGATTTAATCATGCCCTTATTTCTTTTCATGTCCGGAATCTCTATCCCATTCGCTCTATCCCGATTCAAAGGGGAGGCAGACAAGAGTAAACTGATCTATCGGTTATGCAAGCGAGTACTGTTACTCTGGATTTTCGGCATGATGTGCCAAGGTAACCTATTGTCTTTTGATCCCGATCATCTGTATCTGTATACAAACACTCTGCAATCCATCGCTACGGGATATATTGCTGCTGCCTTATTGTTTCTCTATACCGGCAGAAAAACTCAAATCGTTCTCTGCGTTGCATTGCTACTCATTTATTGGGCTGCCATGAAGTTCATCAGCATCGATGGCTACGGAGGTGGCAATTATACTCCCGAAGGTAATCTGGCAGAATGGATCGACCGGACTGTATTGGGACGTTTCCGGGACGGAGCTTCCGTAGAAAACGGAACCATCATTTTTGCTGAAGGTTACTATTATACATGGATACTGAGCAGCCTGAATTTTATAGTCACTGTAATGACCGGATTGTTTGCCGGTTACATTGCCAAAGATGCAACAGAAGGTAAACATAAGCTTCGGTTGTACTTTGGCATCGGTGCAGGCATGGTTCTCGCAGGCTGGACATGGGGACTCGTATTTCCAGTTATCAAAACCATATGGACCAGTTCGATGGTACTGGTCAGCAGTGGTTATTGCTTCCTGCTGATGGGACTGTTTTATTACTGGATCGATTATAAACAACACCGCTCTCACCTGACGCTGCTGAAAGTATATGGAATGAACTCTATCCTCGCCTACTTGCTGGATTGCATCTTCGATTTCCGATGCATAGGAAATTCACTGTTTTATGGGCTCGAACCTTATATGGGTGCCTACTATCCTGTATTAATTTCTTTAGTCAGCATATCTATCGTATATGTCATCTTATGGCTGCTCTACCAACGCTCCATCTTTTTGAGAGTATAGAGAACTAAGGACAATAACTTCGTTGACAGGCCGACACCGCTATCATAATATTTGTTAACAGGGATACGGAATCAGTTCGGAAAACTTCTTTTTCAAAGAAAATATTTTAAGTTTGTGAAATAGCAACCCAAAGGGAAGAATATGAACTTAAAAAAGGAAAGGAGATGCCTATGGGATCAAAGAAAACTGACTTAATGCGTATTTCATATTTTGTAGTCATCGTGATACTGGTATGCCTGATAGGTAACCTCAAAGATCTTTGGCTGCAATCGTGGACCGACCTGATCATCTATCTGATAGTTCTGTTTGCCGCCGCCGAATGTTTGTTCAGTACGTTCGCACGTATCCGTGCCGCCGGAGAGCGGAAACAACCCCGTTGGCTGACTTCTGTCTCCTTGCTGATTTACGGAATCTTTTTCTTCGGAACTCTATTTTTTATCGGAGATTTCTTAATAAACAAGTTATGATAAAAAACAATCTATTCAAAGGGATGTGCCTGTTATGGCTACTGCTGGCGGCAACCCCTGTATTGCAAGCACAGGATCGTATGCAACAGGCATCCGAACTGCTCGACCGACTGATTGCAGGTAAAGGAGACAGTGTGTATGTGCATCTGGACGATAACATCCGGAAAATGCTTTCCGTTGAAATGCTGAACGGACTATTCAAGCAATTGGAACAACAAGTAGGTAAGTACCAGTCGCACGGAGAGTGGAAAAACGAACAAATAAACGGTATGACTATTTATTACTGCGACGCTAAATTCGAACGTATTCCACTACGTTTTCTCACAGCATTCAATCCGGACGGAAAGGTGAATACCATTCGTTTCGTACCTGTTCCGGCTACAAATGCCACTCCCCCGACAGCATCGGTACAAGATAAAATAAAAGAAACAGACATACAAATTTGTACGGGAAGCTTTAAGCTTCCCGGCACACTGACTCTTCCTAAAAACGGCAAAAACCTGCCGGTAGTCATTTTAGTACATGGCTCGGGTCCCAACGACCGCGACGAAACGGTAGGAGTCAACAAACCTTTCCGGGACTTAGCGTACGGATTGGCCGAGCGCGGAATAGCCGTGATCCGTTACGATAAGCGCACCAAAGTGTATGGAGCCGATAGCGCGCCTGCGGGCAAAGAAATTACTTTCGATGAAGAATCAGTAGATGACGCCCTTTCGGCAGTAAAGCTTGCCGAATCAATACCGACTATAGATCCCGGACGAATTTACATCCTCGGACATAGTCTGGGGGGAACTCTGGCTCCCCGCATCGCCCAATGTAGCGATAAAACTCCGGCAGGAATTATTTTACTCGCAGGCGCCGCCCGTCCGCTTGAAGATCTGTTCATAAGTCAAGTAAAATATCTCGCCTCTGCACTCCCATCCACAAACGATATTCAAAAAGACATAGCTCAGTTACAAAAACAAGTGGACAATGTGAAAAAGCTGGATACAGATACGTTCGATATCACCATTCCTTTACCCATGAATCTTCCACACGCTTACTGGGCATTTGCCAATCAATATAAGCCTTTGGAAGTAGTTCGCAAACTGGCTCTCCCCATACTCGTCCTTCAAGGCGAACGTGATTACCAGGTCACCATGCATGATTTCGATTTATGGCACACAGCTCTGGCAGGGAATCCCAAGGCAATGTTTAAAACCTATCCCCGACTCAATCATTTATTCCAGGAAGGAGAAGGTAAGTCAGTCCCCCTTGAATACAGCCGTCCCGCCCCTATTCCCGCTTATGTAATGGATGACATCGCAGCTTTCATCAACCACCCCCCAAAACGATAGTTACCGGATTCCTCTGTATCACCCGCATATCACGCACATACAGTGGCTAATCAGGAATAGGGGAATGAATAATCATCTCACCATTCTTTCAGAAACAGATGATAGTAGAAACAAGGATGTTTCGTTTATCCGTATAAGTACCTCTATGCCTCATTCTTGCAGGACAACCCTCCAATCATTTTAAACCGGATTCAGAGCCCCCGGTGCAACATTGCAACACAAAACCGGTGTCCGTTAGCAAAGCCTTAATATCATTGTGACTTTGACAAGTATCGTCTATAATTTCAAGCGGATAAATCAGAGTACAGAAAAACGAAGGAACGTATTATCCCTCTCGATATCAACAATTTCAAGACTTTCATTCTTTAGTAAGCAAAAGGTTTGATTTAACATTATGTTAAAACAAGTCTTTTGTCTGCAAAGAACAAGCCTTTTAAATGCAAAACACTTGTTCTATGCAAACAGGAAGAAAACATTTTTGAAATAGCATTAACAATGTTAACAAAAGAAGATACCACATTATAAACCATCCCACCATCCGCAAGTTTATCGGTCCGCCTCTCTTTCCGCCCTTACCTATTAAATTTCCAATCAAAAAGATGCTCCTTCCGCTTTCTTTTACTAAATTTGCATTTAAATTTGCCCGAATCATGAAGAATAAACCAACATATAGCTTGCTAAACACTATCAATTACCCCGAAGACCTGCGCCAACTCAGTGTAGATCAGCTGCCGGAGGTATGCGATGAATTGAGGCAAGACATCATCAAGGAACTATCGTGCAACCCGGGACACTTCGCGGCCAGCCTCGGTGTAGTGGAACTGACCGTAGCACTGCATTATGTGTACAATACTCCTTACGACCGTATTGTATGGGATGTAGGTCATCAGGCTTATGGACATAAAATACTGACCGGACGACGGGAAGCCTTCTCTACCAACCGTAAACTGGGCGGAATCCGCCCTTTTCCCTCACCCGAAGAAAGCGAATATGATACATTCACTTGCGGACATGCCTCCAACTCCATCTCGGCAGCGCTCGGCATGGCAGTGGCAGCTGAACGAAAGGGAGAACGGGACCGCCATGTAGTAGCGGTAATCGGCGATGGATCCATGAGCGGCGGACTGGCTTTCGAAGGTCTGAACAATGCTTCGTCTACCGCAAACAATCTGCTGATTATACTCAACGATAACGATATGGCCATCGACCGCAGTGTAGGTGGCATGAAACAATACTTATTTAACCTCACTACCTCGAACCGCTACAATCAGTTGCGTTTCAAGACATCACGGTTGTTGTTTAAAATGGGTCTGCTCAACGAAGAGCGCCGGAAAGCCCTGATACGGCTGGGCAACAGCCTGAAGTCACTGGCAGCCCAGCAACAGAACATTTTCGAGGGAATGAATATCCGTTACTTCGGCCCTATCGACGGGCACGACGTAAAGAACATAGCCCGCATCCTGCATGACATCAAAGATATGCAGGGACCCAAAATCCTGCATCTACACACCATCAAAGGAAAAGGATTCGGTCCGGCAGAGAAACAGGCCACCATATGGCATGCTCCGGGTAAATTTGACCCTGTAACGGGAAAACGGATTGTAGCCAATACAGACGGAATGCCACCGCTTTTCCAGGATGTGTTCGGTCATACACTGGCGGAACTTGCAGAAAAGAATAAACTGATTATGGGGGTTACTCCCGCCATGCCAAGCGGTTGCTCAATGAACATACTGATGGACCGCATGCCGGACCGCGCTTTCGACGTAGGCATCGCCGAAGGACATGCCGTAACTTTCTCAGGAGGTATGGCCAAAGACGGCCTGTTACCTTTCTGCAACATCTATTCATCGTTCATGCAACGGGCATACGATAATATCATTCACGACGTAGCGATACAAAAACTGAACGTAGTGTTCTGCCTCGACCGCGCCGGACTGGTAGGTGAAGACGGACCGACACACCACGGTGTGTTCGATATGGCCTATCTGCGCCCTATACCCAACCTGACCATCTCGTCACCAATGGACGAGCACGAGTTACGCCGCCTGATGTATACCGCCCAATTGCCCGACAAAGGACCTTTCGCCATCCGCTACCCTCGTGGACGGGGTTCACTCGTAGATTGGGAATGCCCGCTGGAAGAGATTCCCGTAGGAAAAGGACGCAAACTGAAGGACGGAGATGATCTGGCGGTAATCACGATTGGTCCTATCGGCAAGTTGGCTGCCCGTGCCATCGAACGTGCCGAAGCCGAAACAGGTATTTCTGTGGCACATTATGACCTGCGTTTCCTTAAGCCGCTCGATGAAGAGTTACTGCACGAAGTAGGTAAAAAGTTCCGCCACGTCATAACAGTGGAAGACGGCATTATAAAAGGCGGTATGGGATGTGCCGTACTGGAGTTCATGGCCGACAACGGATATTATCCCGAAATCAGGCGTATCGGTGTACCGGACAAGTTTATTGAACACGGATCGGTACAGCAACTCTATCACTTGTGCGGGATGGATGAAGAAGGCATTTACAAGGCAATTACTAAAAACGAATTACGGATGGACGCTCCTGTGGAAAGTTGCATGACTGCCCATTCTTAATCTCCGAGAATACGCAATAGAACCGCAATTTGCAATCAAAATGAAGATAATTATTGCTGGTGCCGGAGCTGTAGGCACACACTTGGCTAAATTACTCTCACGCGAGAAACAGGATATTATCCTGATGGATGACGACGAAGAAAAACTAAGCACACTCAGTTCGAACTTTGACCTGATGACTGTCACGGCCTCTCCTTCATCCATCTCCGGCCTGAAAGAGGTAGGCATCAAAGAGGCAGATCTCTTTATAGCCGTCACCCCCGACGAGAGCCGGAACATGACAGCATGTATGCTTGCCACCAATCTGGGAGCCGAAAAGACAGTAGCCCGCATCGACAACTACGAGTACTTGTTGCCGAAGAACAAAGAGTTTTTCCAGAAATTGGGCGTCGACTCACTGATTTACCCGGAGATGCTGGCTGCCAAGGAGATCGTATCGTCCATGCGCATGAGTTGGGTACGCCAATGGTGGGAATTCTGCGGAGGCTCACTGATCCTGATCGGTACAAAGATGCGTGAAAAAGCGGAGATACTGGACGTTACACTGGCCGAGCTGGGTGCACCGGACATCCCCTACCACGTGGTAGCCATCAAACGAGGTACTGAAACCATCATTCCCCGGGGAGACGATACCATCAAGTTACACGATATCGTTTACTTCACCACAACCCGGAAATACATCCCTTACATCCGGAAAATAGCCGGAAAGGAAGAATATGCCGATGTACGCAACGTCATGATCATGGGTGGCAGCCGCATTGCCGTCCGTACGGCGCAGTATGTACCGGATTACATGCAAGTGAAAATCGTAGATAATGATATTAACCGTTGCAATCGCCTGACGGAATTACTGGATGACAAGACAATGATCATCAACGGAGACGGACGGGACATGGACTTGCTCATCGAAGAAGGGCTAAAGAATACGGAAGCTTTCGTAGCCTTGACCGGCAACTCGGAAACAAACATCCTGGCCTGCCTTGCCGCCAAACGCATGGGAGTGAGCAAAACTGTGGCCGAAGTCGAAAATATCGACTACATCGGTATGGCCGAAAGTCTGGATATCGGTACGGTAATCAACAAGAAAATGATTGCTGCCAGCCACATCTACCAGATGATGTTGGATGCGGACGTGTCGAACGTGAAATGCCTGACCTTTGCCAATGCGGACGTAGCGGAATTCACTGTACCCGAAAACGCAAAAATCACCAAAAACAAAGTGAAAGACCTGGGACTGCCCAAGGGGACTACCATCGGCGGCCTGATCCGCAATGGTGAAGGTGTACTGGTTACGGGCGACACCCTTATCCAGGCAGGCGACCACGTCGTCGTATTCTGCCTGAGCATGATGATCAAGAAGATAGAAAAGTACTTTAATTGATGGTATGATAAACTCCAAAATGATATACCGCATTACAGGTTTTCTCTTGCTGATAGAGACCGCCCTGTTACTCTGCTGTGCGGGCGTTTCGCTGATTTACGGTGAAGACGACCTGAACAGTTTCCTATTGTCGGCAGGATTGACCACTCTGGTCGGTATCCTCCTGCTTGCCGTCGGAAAAGGAGCTGAAAAACAACTCAACCGACGCGACGGATATGTCATTGTCAGTGTGGCATGGGTCGTATTCTCCCTCTTCGGAATGCTCCCGTTCTACCTTAGCCATTACATACCAAGCATTACCAACGCCTTCTTTGAGACAATGTCAGGATTCAGCAGTACCGGAGCCACCATTCTTGACGACATAGAGGCACTGCCCCACGGACTCCTTTTCTGGCGAAGCATGACACAATGGATAGGCGGACTGGGTATTGTCTTTTTTACCATTGCCGTACTGCCCATTTTCGGAGTGAGCGGCGTACAGCTTTTCGCAGCCGAATCGAGCGGACCGACTTACGATAAAGTGCACCCCCGTATCGGCGTGACGGCCAAATGGATATGGACGATTTATGCCGGACTGACAGCCATCGAAGTAATTCTGTTGTTATTCGGCGGCATGGGATTGTTTGACAGTATCTGCCATTCGTTCGCCACCACAGGTACAGGAGGCTATTCCACTAAACAAGACAGCATAGCTTACTACAACTCACCTTATATAGAATATGTAATAGGCATTTTTATGTTCCTGTCCGGAATCAACTTTACGCTGCTTCTATTATTATTTACCGGCAAGCTGAAGAAGGTATCCCAGAATGCCGAGCTGAAATGGTACGTCATGTCAGTGATTATCTTTACCGGATTCATCGCAGCGGTACTTTACCGTACTACTTCAATGGGCGCAGAAGAATCATTCCGTAAAGCTTTCTTCCAGGTAGCTTCGCTTCATACTTCCACCGGATTTGTAACGGCCGACTATATGCAATGGGTACCTGTACTCTGGGGAACCCTGACTGTCATTATGTTGATAGGTGCCTGTGCCGGAAGTACCACAGGTGGTATGAAATGCATCCGGATGGTGATTCTCACCAAGGTATCACGGAATGAGTTTAAACACATCGTACACCCGAATGCAGTGCTCCCGGTCCGGGTGAACAAACAGGTCATCTCCCCTTCCATACTCTCGACGGTACTGGCCTTCTCGTTTCTATATGCCGTTATCATCATCATCAGTGTACTATTGATGATGGCAATGGGAGTAGGCTTTACCGAATCCATCGGTACGGTGATTTCAAGTATCGGCAATATGGGTCCCGGACTGGGTAGCTGCGGCCCCGCTTATTCATGGAACGGACTTCCCGAACTGGCAAAATGGTTGTTGTCATTCCTCATGTTGCTGGGACGTCTCGAGCTGTTTACCGTACTGCTTTTATTCAGTTCAGATTTTTGGAAAAGGAATTAGAAACAAGAGGATAACCTCATTTGTTGTATAATATAGAACAATATATGATTTATTAAAAAACCTTTTTTGTCACATGGAGTTTGCAAAAGAGATGAAATTAAATTCTATATTTGCAACCGTTTAAGGAATAGAAATGAAACAAAGCTTAAAATATTATATACTGATAGCGCTTGCCGTGCTGCTTCATTCGGTAACGATGAAGGCGGCAAATACCTCTTATATAATAGAAGATCCGGATCAGGACGAATGTTTTATTTCACAAGCCGCTCCTGCAAACCGGAACATTCTGGAGCGATTCCATTTTTATTGTACCATCATGCCCTGCGAAATGGGTCATGCAGATATTTCTCATGTACCAACGGATAAAAGCTTTATCCGTCCCGAAACGGTCTTCCATAAATACAGAATGAGAAATAATCCCTTATCAGATCATTCAATCTATTCACATACATACAATCCGTCGGATCCACTGACCTACTATGTCTACGGATTAAGGAAAATCATTATTTAGGAAAGCTACAAGCTACGAACAGCGATGCCATTTGTGAACAGATTCACTTGTGTCCTGTAGCTATCAACCCTTTCTCAATCAGTTGTCACTCAGAGGTGTGACGATTTATTGCATCTTTCAGATTATTCAATCTAAACATACTATTGGATTATGAATTTTACATTGTTAGTTGTCGTTCTGCTGACCGCAATTGCCTTTGTCGGTGTGGTGATAGCCCTTTCAAACGCTATCTCACCACGATCGTATAATGCACAAAAGTTCGAAGCGTATGAATGTGGTATCCCTACACGCGGTAAATCATGGATGCAGTTCCGCGTAGGTTACTACCTGTTTGCTATCCTGTTTCTGATGTTCGACGTCGAAACGGTATTCCTGTTTCCCTGGGCAGTGATTGCCCGCGATCTGGGACCCCAAGGATTAATTAGTATTCTCTTCTTTTTAGTTGTGTTGGTTCTGGGCCTTGCCTATGCCTGGAAGAAAGGAGCACTGGAATGGAAATAATGAAAAAGCCCAAAATAAAGTCTATCCCCTATGAAGACTTCATCGATAACGAATCGTTGGAAAAGATGGTCAAAGAACTCAATGAAGGCGGAGCCAACGTCTTCGTGGGAGTGCTTGACGATCTTATCAACTGGGGACGCAGTAACTCGCTGTGGCCGCTTACTTTCGCAACCAGCTGTTGCGGTATCGAATTCATGGCACTGGGTGCCGCACGTTATGACATGGCCCGCTTCGGGTTTGAAGTAGCCCGTGCCAGCCCGCGACAGGCCGACATGATTATGGTATGCGGAACCATCACCAATAAAATGGCCCCGGTACTGAAGCGCCTGTATGATCAGATGGCAGATCCCAAATATGTGATTGCCGTAGGAGGATGTGCAGTGAGCGGCGGTCCGTTCCGCAAGTCCTATCATGTGGTAAACGGAGTAGACAAGATTCTTCCGGTCGATGTATACATTCCCGGATGTCCGCCCCGTCCCGAAGCATTCTATTACGGCATGATGCAACTGCAACGCAAAGTGAAGATAGAAAAATTCTTCGGAGGAGTAAACCGGAAAGAGAAGAAGCCTGAGAAGGAATAAACCCAGATGCATCACAGATTCGCATTAATCATTAAAATATGGAAGAAATAAAATACATAGAACCCGCAGCACTACACGACGAGATGCTGCGTCTGCGTAACGAAAAGCAGATGGACTTTCTCGAAAGCCTGACAGGCATGGACTGGGGAGTGGCAGAGGAAGGCGACGCACCGAACGTAACCCGGGGACTTGGAGTAGTCTACCATCTGGAATCGAGCGTAACCGGCGAACGCATCGCTGTAAAAACATCCACAGATAACCGCGAAACTCCGGAAATCCCTTCCGTCAGTGACATCTGGAAAGCGGCCGACTTCAACGAACGTGAAGTATTCGACTATTATGGCATTGTATTCATCGGACATCCCGACATGAGGCGCCTTTATCTGCGTAACGACTGGGTAGGATATCCGATGCGTAAAGATAATAATCCGGAAAAGGATAACCCGTTGCGTATGGACAATGAAGAGACCTATGACACCACGCAGGAAATAGAACTGAACCCGGACGGAACTTACCAAACCCAGGAGAATGTCATCTTTGATGACCGTGAATATGTAGTCAATATCGGACCACAACACCCGGCCACCCACGGAGTAATGCGTTTCCGCGTATCGCTTGAAGGCGAAACCATCAGGAAACTCGATGCCAACTGCGGCTACATCCACCGGGGAATCGAGAAGATGAACGAAAGCCTCACCTACCCGCAAACCCTTGCACTGACCGACCGGCTCGATTATTTAGGAGCACACCAGAACCGCCATGCCCTTTGCATGTGCATCGAAAAAGCAATGGGAATCGAAGTCAGCGAACGTGTGAAGTACATCCGTACCATTATGGACGAACTTCAGCGTATCGACTCCCACCTGCTGTTCTATTCGTGCCTCGCGATGGACTTGGGAGCACTGACCGCTTTCTTCTACGGTTTCCGTGACCGTGAGATGATTCTGGACATGTTCGAAGAGACCTGTGGCGGACGTCTGATTATGAACTATAATACTATTGGTGGGGTACAAGCGGATCTACACCCGAACTTCATCCCGAGAGTGAAAAAATTCATCCCCTACATGCGTGGCATCATTCACGAATATCACGACGTATTTACCGGCAACGTCATTGCCCGGCAACGCCTGAAAGGTGTAGGCGTACTGAGCCGCGAAGATGCTATTTCCTTCGGATGCACCGGTGGTACAGGCCGTGCCAGCGGATGGGCATGCGATGTGCGCAAACGTATGCCTTATGGTGTATATGACAAAGTAGATTTTAAAGAGATCGTTTACACCGAAGGTGACTCTTTTGCCCGCTACATGGTACGTATGGATGAAATTATGGAAAGTCTGAACATCATCGAACAGTTGATAGACAACATTCCGGAAGGACCGATACAGGAGAAGATGAAACCTATCATCCGGGTGCCGGAGGGAAGTTACTACACTGCTGTCGAAGGCAGCCGAGGTGAATTCGGGGTATTCCTCGAGAGCCACGGAGACAAGACCCCCTACCGCCTGCATTACCGTTCGACGGGACTGCCGTTGGTTTCGGCTGTCGATACCATCTGCCGGGGAGCCAAGATTGCCGACCTGATCGCCATTGGCGGAACGCTGGACTATGTGGTGCCGGATATCGACAGATAAGTAAATAGTAAATCGTCTAATCGTAAATATAGCATATGTTTGACTTTAGTATAATAACAAGCTGGATACACCAGACGCTGACCTCCGTCATGCCGGAGGGGCTGGCTGTATTCATTGAATGTGTCGTAATCGGGGTGTGCATTGTGGCCCTGTACGCCATACTTGCCATTCTCCTTATTTATATGGAGCGTAAGGTGTGCGGTTTCTTCCAGTGCCGTCTGGGACCGAACCGTGTAGGAAAGTGGGGAAGCATCCAGGTGCTCTGTGACGTGCTTAAGATGATGACCAAAGAAATCATCGAGCTGAAACACTCGGATAAATTCCTCTATAACCTGGCTCCGTTCATGGTGATTATCGCTTCGTTTCTCACCTTCTCCTGCCTGCCCATCAGCAAGGGGCTGGAAGTGCTGGACTTCAACGTGGGTGTATTCTTCCTGTTGGCGGCTTCGAGCATCGGTGTGGTAGGTATCTTGCTGGCCGGATGGGGCTCGAACAACAAGTTCTCACTGATCGGTGCCATGCGAAGCGGTGCACAGATCATCAGTTACGAACTGTCCGTGGGACTCAGTATCCTGACGATGGTGGTACTGATGGGTACCATGCAGTTCTCTGAAATCGTAGAGAGCCAGGCCAACGGATGGTTTATATTCAAGGGACACATCCCGGCGGTGATCGCCTTCATTATCTACCTGATAGCCGGAAACGCAGAATGTAACCGCGGCCCGTTCGACCTTCCCGAAGCGGAAAGTGAGTTGACAGCGGGCTACCATACCGAATATTCGGGTATGCACTTCGGATTCTTCTACCTGGCCGAATACCTGAATATGTTTATCGTAGCCGCCGTAGCTTCCACCATCTTCCTCGGAGGCTGGATGCCGTTGCATATCGTCGGTCTGGACGGATTCAATGCCGTAATGGATTACATCCCGGGCTTCATCTGGTTCTTTGGCAAGGCATTCTTCGTGGTATTCCTGCTGATGTGGATCAAGTGGACTTTTCCACGTCTGCGCATTGATCAGATATTGAATCTGGAATGGAAATATCTGGTGCCCATTTCGATGGTCAATCTGGTAATCATGGTATTAATCGTAGTCTTCGGACTGCACTTCTAACCCGGAGGACTGAAAAATGAAGAATGAAGAATATACATATTTAGGTGGCCTGATGCAAGGCATCGGCTCCCTGCTGACGGGTATGAAAACCACCATCAAGGTGTATTTCCGGAAGAAAGTAACCGAACAATACCCGGAAAACCGTGCAGAACTCAAGATGTTCGACCGTTTCCGCGGTACATTGACCATGCCTCACAACGAAAACAATGAGCATCGCTGCGTAGCCTGCGGACTGTGCCAGATGGCATGTCCGAATGATACCATCAAAGTGACCAGTGAGACCATTGAAACGGAAGAGGGTAAAAAGAAGAAAATACTGGCAAAGTATGAGTACGACCTCGGCTCGTGTATCTTCTGCCAGCTATGTGTCAATGCCTGCCCGCACGACGCAATCACCTTCGACCAGATATTTGAGCATGCCGTATTCGACCGGAGCAAGCTCATCCTGCAGCTCAATCACGAAGGCAGTAAAGTAATCGAAAAGAAAAAAGAATAAAAGAATATGGGACTTACACTTGAAACAGTAGTATTCTACTTTCTGGCAGTGTTCATCATTGCCATGTCCATACTGACGGTGACTACACAACGCATCGTACGTTCGGCCACCTATCTGCTGTTTGTGCTTTTCGGCACAGCAGGCATCTACTTTCTGTTGGGGTATACTTTCCTCGGATCGGTACAGATCATGGTCTATGCCGGAGGTATTGTGGTGCTCTACGTATTCTCCATCCTGCTGACGAGTGGAGAAGGCGACCGGGCGGCTCACCTGAAACGGAGTAAATTCCTGGCGGGACTCGCCACGACCATAGTAGGCGCGGCACTGGTGCTCTTTATCACACTGACCCACAAATTCGTACCGACAAGCGATCCGGAACCGGTAGAAATCAGTATCAAGACCATCGGGCATGCACTGCTAAGCAGCGGCAAATATGGATATGTATTGCCTTTCGAAGCAGTCAGCATACTGTTGCTGGCTTGTATCGTAGGCGGATTATTAATTGCACGTAAAAGATAGAAAGATATGATGATACACATGGAATATTATCTGGTGGTTTCTACCATCATGATGTTTGCAGGAATATACGGGTTCTTCACCCGGCGCAACACACTTGCAATCCTGATCTCTGTGGAACTGATGCTGAATGCGACCGATATCAACTTTGCCGTATTCAACCGTTTCCTTTTCCCCGGAGAGCTGGAAGGATATTTCTTTGCCCTGTTCTCCATCGCCATCTCGGCTGCGGAAACGGCTATCGCCATTGCCATCATGATTAATATTTACCGCAATATACGCAGTATACAGGTAAAGAATCTCGATGAATTAAAATGGTAGGCAGAGCATACCTCCTGCAGTATAAACATAGTATAATATACAACAACAGATAGATTATGGAATATACAATTCTGATCCTTCTTCTCCCTTTCCTCTCCTTCCTGACAACAGGGATAGGAGGCAAGTGGATGAGCCACCGGACAGCGGGCACCATTGGCACGCTGGTATTGGCAGCGGTGACCGTACTTTCGTACATCACGGCCATACAATACTTTTCGGCTCCCCGCCTGGCGGACGGAACGTTCGCCACGCTCATTCCTTATAACTTCGAATGGCTTCCGTTTACGGAGACACTGACATTCAATCTGGGCATCCTGCTCGACCCTATTTCGGTAATGATGCTGATCGTGATCTCCACTGTCAGCCTGATGGTACATATCTACTCCTTCGGTTATATGAAAGGTGAACGAGGATTCCAGCGATACTACGCATTCCTGTCCTTGTTCACCATGTCGATGCTCGGACTGGTAGTGGCAACCAATATCTTCCAGATGTATTTGTTCTGGGAACTGGTAGGTGTATCTTCTTACCTGCTGATAGGCTTCTACTATACCCGCCCGGCAGCCATTGCCGCCAGCAAAAAGGCGTTCATCGTAACCCGCTTCGCCGACCTGGGATTCCTGATCGGTATCCTGCTATACGGATATTACGGAGGTACATTCGGCTTCACTCCCGACACAGTTTCGATGTTGAGCGGTGGCGCCAGCATGTTACCTCTGGCCCTCGGACTGATGTTTGTCGGCGGTGCCGGCAAGAGTGCCATGTTCCCGCTGCACATCTGGTTACCGGATGCCATGGAAGGTCCGACTCCTGTCAGTGCATTGATTCATGCCGCTACCATGGTGGTAGCCGGTGTCTATCTGGTGGCACGCATGTTCCCGCTCTTCATCGAATATGCACCGGACGTACTGCACCTGATCGGATGGGTGGGCGCTTTCACTGCGTTTTATGCAGCCAGCGTGGCTTGCGTACAGAGTGATATCAAGCGTGTACTTGCTTTTTCCACCATCTCACAAATCGGCTTTATGATTGTGGCATTAGGTGTCTGCACCTCTTCCGACCCGCATCACGGAGGACTGGGCTATATGGCCGGCATGTTCCATCTTTTCACACATGCCATGTTCAAGGCATTGCTCTTCCTGGGTGCCGGCAGCATCATTCATGCCGTACATTCCAACGAGATGTCCGCCATGGGCGGACTCCGTAAGTACATGCCGATTACGCATATCACCTTCCTGATAGCCTGTCTTGCCATCGCGGGTATTCCTCCGTTCTCAGGTTTCTTCTCTAAAGATGAAATTCTGGCAGCTTGCTTCCAGTACAGCCCTGTGATGGGTTGGGTGATGACAATCATCGCGGCTATGACTGCCTTCTATATGTTCCGTCTCTACTACGGCATTTTCTGGGCCGGTGTAACGCCCGGGCAAAAGTCGGCAAGCAATGGAGTAAGTGACGCACACACTCCACACGAGTCTCCCCTCACCATGACTGTTCCGTTAATCTTCCTGGCTGCCGTTACTTGTGTGGCCGGTTTCATTCCTTTCGGACATTTCATCAGTGCCAACGGTGAATCGTATACCATTCATCTGGAAACTTCAGTGGCCGTCACCAGCGTAGTGATTGCCGTGGGCTCCATCGTTCTGGCCACTTGCATGTACCTGCGTCCGCAACAGCCATTGGCAGATAAACTTGCCAAACGGTTCGCCGGACTGCACCGGGCAGCCTACCACCGTTTCTATATCGACGAAGTATATCAGTTCATCACGCACCGCATCATCTTCCGTTGCATCTCTACGCCGATCGCTTGGTTCGACCGCCATGTAGTAGACGGATTCTTCAACTTCATAGCTTGGGGAACCCACGCCACAAGCGACGAGATACGGGGACTGCAAAGCGGACGTGTACAGCAATACGCTTACGTATTCTTGCTTGGAGCATTGATACTGATCTTAATATTAATCTTATAAAGCACAAAAGATATGAACTTTTTATCCTTATTCGTACTCATTCCTCTGCTGATGCTTGGCGGGTTATACCTTGCCAAAGGCATTAAAGCCATCCGTGGAGTGATGGTAGCGGGAAGTACAGCGTTGCTTATCCTGAGTATTGTGCTGACGTTCCTTTATTTAGGCGAGCGCCAGGCAGGAGCCACAGCCGAAATGCTGTTCCGTGCCGACACAGTATGGTATGCTCCCCTCCACATATCCTATTCAGTAGGAGTCGACGGAATATCGGTAGCCATGCTGCTGCTTAGTGCCGTCATTGTTTTCACCGGTACCTTCGCTTCCTGGAAGCTGCAACCGCTGACCAAAGAATACTTCCTGTGGTTCACACTCCTGTCGATGGGAGTATTCGGATTCTTCATCTCCATTGATCTGTTCACCATGTTCATGTTCTACGAAATCGCGTTGATCCCGATGTATCTGCTGATCGGTGTATGGGGCTCGGGACGCAAGGAATACGCAGCCATGAAGCTGACCCTGATGTTGATGGGTGGTTCGGCTTTCTTGCTGATCGGTATTCTGGGCATATTCTTCGGTGCCGGCGGGACGACAATGAACATCCTCGAAATAGCCCGGCTGCACAACATCCCGTTCGCACAACAGTGCATCTGGTTCCCGCTCACCTTCCTGGGATTCGGCGTACTGGGCGCACTCTTTCCTTTCCACACATGGAGCCCCGACGGTCATGCCTCGGCACCGACTGCCGTCTCCATGCTGCATGCCGGCGTACTGATGAAACTGGGAGGTTACGGATGTTTCCGCATCGCCATGTACCTGATGCCGGAAGCTGCCAACGAACTGGGCTGGATCTTCCTGATCCTGACAGGTATATCGGTTGTATACGGTGCCTTCAGCGCTTGTGTGCAAACCGACCTGAAGTATATTAATGCCTACTCGTCAGTGAGCCACTGTGGTCTGGTGCTCTTCGCTATCCTGATGATGAACCAGACAGCCGCCACCGGTGCAGTGCTCCAGATGCTCAGCCACGGGTTAATGACAGCATTGTTCTTCGCCCTCATCGGTATGATATACGGACGTACACATACCCGCGACGTACGCGAGTTGAACGGACTGATGAAAGTGATGCCGTTCCTCAGTGTCTGCTATGTAATTGCCGGACTTGCCAACCTGGGACTTCCGGGACTCAGCGGCTTCGTAGCCGAGATGACCATCTTTGTCGGTTCATTCCAGAACTTCGATGTGTTCCACCGCACACTGACCATTATCGCTTGTTCATCCATTGTCATTACTGCGGTCTATATCCTCCGGCTGGTAGGCAAGATTCTGTATGGGACTTGTACCAACAAGCATCACCTGGCACTGACAGACGCAACCTGGGATGAACGCTTCGCCGTTATCTGTCTCATTATTTGTGTTGCCGGACTGGGTATGGCTCCTTTCTGGGTAAGCCACATGATCGGCGAAAGTGTATTGCCCGTTGTTTCACACTTAATACCATAAAAAGAAGATGGACTATTCACAATTTCTATATATGAAAGAGGAGCTATCGCTGATAGCGGTTATCCTCATCCTGTTTGTGGTCGACCTGTTTACCTGCCCGGACCATAAAGGCACGGCTCCCAAACTACCTACCAGGTCGCTTACCTTGCCGGCTGTCATCCTGCTGACCATCCACACCGTAATCAACCTCTTCCCCGGAGCTCCGGCGGAGGCTTTCGGCGGAATGTATCAGTATGCACCGATGCAAACCATCATCAAAGCAGTGCTCAACGTAGGTACTCTCATCGTGATACTGATGGCCCACGAATGGCTGAAGCGTGAAGACACCAGCATCAAGCAGGGAGAGTTTTATGTCCTGACACTCTCCACCCTGTTAGGTATGTATTTCATGATCTCTGCCGGACACTTCCTGATGTTCTTCATCGGGCTGGAAATGGCGAGTATCCCTATGGCCGCACTGGTGGCATTCGACAAATACCGCCACCACTCCGCAGAAGCAGGTGCCAAGTATATCCTGACAGCTCTGTTCTCAAGTGCCTTGCTGCTGTTCGGTCTTTCGATGATTTACGGAACGTCAGGCACTCTCTACTTCGATGACCTGCCCGAACACATTACAGGTAACATGCTTCAGGTCATGGCTTTCGTATTCTTCTTTGCCGGCATGGGATTCAAGATCTCCCTGGTTCCCTTCCATCTCTGGACCGCCGACGTATACGAAGGTGCACCCACGGCCGTGACCTCCTATTTAAGTGTGATCTCCAAAGGATCGGCAGCTTTCGTGCTGATGACCATCCTGACGAAAGTATTTGCACCGATGACGGCACAATGGCAGGAAGTACTGTTCTGGGTAACTATTGCCTCAATCACCATTGCCAATCTCTTTGCCATCCGCCAGCAGAACCTAAAACGTTTCATGGCATTCTCAGCCATCTCTCAGGCCGGATACATCATGCTGGGTGTCATAGGTGGCAGTGCGATGGGAATGACCGCCCTGGTTTATTATGTACTGGTTTACCTGGCAGCAAACTTAGGTGTGTTCGCGGTTATCTCGATTGTGGAGCAACGTAGCAACAAGGTAGAAATAAACGACTATAACGGACTGTACCGGACAAACCCCAAACTGGCTTTCATCATGACACTTGCCCTGTTCTCACTGGCCGGTATCCCTCCGTTTGCGGGTTTCTTCTCCAAGTTCTTCATCTTCATGGCCGCATTCAACAGTGGGTTCCATTTACTGGTATTCATTGCCCTGATCAACACAGTAGTTTCACTCTACTACTACCTGCTGATCGTGAAAGCCATGTATATCAATCCCAACGAAGAACCCATCCCCGCTTTCCGCAGTGACGGTTATACCAAGTTAAGTCTCGCACTTTGTACATTGGGCATCATAGCCTTAGGTATCGCAAGCTGCATCTATCAGGGAATCGATAAGTTTGCTTAACCATATTTCACCACAGAGGACGCAGAGGACACAGAGAAGGAGATAAAGATACGTTATCCATTAGGATAATAATATCTTCGGTTTCCCTCTGCGTCCTCTGTGTCCTCTGTGGTGAAATGTCTTTTGCTATGAAAGCCCCTATTTCGGAATGGTGAACCAGAACCGGGAGCCCTTTCCCTCTTCCGAATCCACTCCTATGACTCCGCCTAACTGCTCTACGATGCTTTTGCAGATGGAAAGCCCGAGGCCGGTTCCATGAATAAAGGTGTTCAACTTGACGAAACGCTCAAAGATATGAGGCAGTTGCCCTGCGGGAATTCCAATTCCCGTATCCCGCACATAAAACTCCACGCACTCTTCTTTTTCTTCGTATCCCACGCGGATACTGCCCGATGAAGTAAACTTCAAAGCATTGTTCACGAAATTAGAGATAACCTGATGCAGGCGGTTCCGGTCACTCACCACGCTGCATTCCGACGGATGCGGATCAAAAACCAACTCAACTCCTTGTGGTACCTTGATCTGGGAACTGCGGACAATATCTTCACAAAGCATATTCACATCCGTCTCGCCATAGGTGAATTCAAATGTCCCCGCCTCTATTTTCGACAGATCTAAAATATCAGAGATCAGCTGTAACAGCAAGTCGTTATTCTCTTGTACAATCTTAATGTATTCACGACGTTCTTCCAGATCTTCCGTATCCATCAGCAACCCCGAGAAGCCGACAATCGCATTGAGCGGTGTACGTATCTCATGACTCATATTCGCAAGAAAAGCACTCTTCAGGCGGTCCATCGTCTCAGCTTTCTCTTTAGCCTCAATAAGCATGGCTTCCGTCTCTTTCAGCTCGGTAATGTCATAGTTAATGCCGATGATCTCTATCTCCCCGTTATCCGGTTCAAACTTGGTAACCACCACATTCATGCGCACCCAGTTCCACTCATCGGCAGTGCCGGGCTTCAACACACGCATTTCGCTACGGAAATCCTTCTCCTCACCCTTCAATACCTTTTCGTAGAAATCAACGACTTTCTGCCTGTCTTCCGGATGCATCTTATCATAGACTCCCACAACCGACGACAGCGGAATATCCTCAGGCTCGCCCATATTCTTATACCACTGTTTGATGGCATAACCACGTTTGGTAAGCAAGTTCAGTTTAGCATACCCCACCTTTGCATAGTCCGATATCAGCAGGAAGAAGTTCTCAAAATCACGGATACGGTTAATGGCGTCGATACGCTCCGTATTATCGATATTAATCAATACATATCCGTTGAAGTTCCCCTGACTGTCAAACAGCTTACTGACCTTTGTATAGAGTTCAATCATCTTCTGTCTATCCGAGTGGAAATAGTCGCCTGCCCTCTCAAAAGAGTAATTCAGCCTGAAATCCACCAAATCCTCGTTCCGCACCCGTTCCCTGATTTCAAGAGGCACATTCGGGTTCTCAAAGAAGCTGACACCTATTACATCCGCTTTATCCTTCACCCCAAAGGTCTCCATGTCCCAGTTGTTCAAATCGAGCAGATAGCCATCCTTATCATAAAGCTCCACTCCGGCAGGAATATTGGCAAAGATACTCTTGAAGAGCTTTTCGCTGCGATCCAAAGCCCTATGGGCACGTACTGTCTCCGTAGAGTCCAGAAACAAGGAAACCACCTCGTCTTTCTCCGGAGAATATATGATGCAATGGGAACTGCGCTGGGAGCGATCAAAGAAGACATCCGTCTCTTTATGCACATTATCTTCAATAACGTCCACCAGATAGTCTATTGGTGCTTTCGTATCTGCATACAGTTCACTACCCAGACGCCCCACATAATCCGAAAGAGGCAATCCGATCAGTTCCGAACTCAGATCATTGGCATCGGCTATCCGGTAGTCGCAAGGTTTCCCGCCGGCATCCCGGATGATAGACATACGCACATATCCCATCGGCATGAAGCGGAACAGGTTACGCAAGAAAGAACGTTCGCGGATGGCATCATCTTTTGCTTTGCGCAGTTCGATGCAGATACTGATTATATTGGCCAAAGACGACAACCACTGGAAATCTTCATTACTCCAGTTGCGGTAATTCTCCACAAGGTCGATTCCCATATATCCCCATACATGTTCGCCCGCTATCAGCGGAGTGACCATCAGCGACTTGATGTTCTGGCGGCTGAGGATGGCATATTCGGATTTCGCATGTTTCGGAAGCTGATCCAATGAATCCAGTATCACCGGCTTACCCGATAAGGTCTGACTCGTCCACCAGGGCAAACTGTCGGTAGCGATGCGTTGCAGGCTTTCAATCTCCGCCGGCACTCCCTCTGCCACCACTTCATAGGTACAGTCCTGATAACGGTAATATTCATCATACTCAAAGATATACACCCGTCCGCCACGAAAAAGGTCGAGGATATCTTTCAATATATCCATGATACAAAGGTCCACACTGTCATCTTTCAGGAAGCGCAACAGCGAATGGGAAATGGAGTTCTGACGATACAGCAAATCGTTTACACGCTCCAGGATACGTTCTGAGGTTTCATTGGGAGCCTCTACCCGTTGTATGGTACCGAAGGAAATGATCCCCCTGCCCGGCACTTCCTCCCGATTGCCCAAACGTGTGTGCAACCAGATGATTCCCTCTTTGGAATAAATGGGAAAGGTCTGTTCATAAAACTCCCGGTGTATAGAAGCGTTGAACTCCCGAACTATCTGTTCCTGATAGTCCTTCCGTACCCGTTCTCTGAAATCCATAAAAGAGATAGTATTACCTTCCAGTCCTAATAAATCACATAGATATTCTGAGCATAAATAGTGTCCGGCTGTGAAGTCAGCTTCCCACCACCCGATCTGTGCCATGGAGGCCATTCGCCGTAACCGTTCGATATCGTTATCCATAAAAGTAGTTTACAGGGGTATATGTTTGTCTGCTGTAAGTATGCAAAATTAGAAAATTATCCATTTCTATCAAGAGAATGGATTAAATATTTGCGGTAACGGTGCTCTAAGAGTATTGCAGGGGAAAGAATACACAGGAATGTAACACAGATGTTAACGAATCGTATAGTGCATGTATCACCCCCGTAACCTGAATCCCGCAACTTTGCACCGACAGAAAAACGTAGATAAAAAGACATGAAACAACGAATCGGGAGACTTCTCTCCACCCTTCTTCTCACTACATTTTCCTTGGGAATCACAGCAGGTGTCATCAAGGGAACCATCATTGACAAACAAACCAAAGAACCGCTCACGGGAGCTACCGTACAGGTTACAGGTTCCGCCACCGGTGCCGTAGCCGATTTAAACGGTAATTACACCCTTACACTGAACAACGGCACTTATACCCTCGAAGTGAAATACATAGGATATAAAACGTTCCGGATGAATGAAGTGAAGATAAAAACCGATGCGACACTGAACTTCGAACTGGAAGTGGATGCACAAACGCTGGATGCCGTCACCGTAGTGGCCCGCAAGAACCTGGAAGGTGAAAAGGCTTTGTTGCAGGAAAGACAAAAAGCAACGCTTGCCATCGAGAACATGGGAGCCAAGGAGATGACTCTCAAAGGTATATCGAACGTACAGGATGGGGTTAAAAAAATAACGGGAATCTCCATTGCCAGTGCCGGACAACTGATTGTGCGCGGACTGGGAGACCGGTACAGCACCACCACCCTGAACGGGCTGCCCATAGCTTCGCCCAATCCGGACAACAAGCTGATCCCGCTCGACCTCTTTCCGGCCTCTACCGTAAAGAACATTACGGTCAGCAAAGTATATGCCGCCGGATCTTTCGCCGACTATTCGGGTGCACATATCGACATCAGCACCAAAGAGAATACCGGAAGTGACTTTTTCTCCATCGGCTTCAACGTAGGCGGACGCTTCAACACCATCGGAAAAGATTTCTATTACAGCGACCGGAAGGGGGGACTCTTCAGTACAGGCAACCTAAAGAACAAAGACCGGATTCTGGCTATGGGTAAAAGCGAGTTCCGCGATTATGCCCGCAACAATGATCCGTTCGGTACAAACTTCGCCATCAGCAAGCACCGTTCGTTACCCGAGTTCGGCGGTAACCTCGGAGGAGGCAAGAGCTGGACTCTGCCCAACGGCAACCGCCTGAGCCTACTCGCCTCGGTAGGTATCAGCAACGAAAACCAGATTCTGAAAGATGCCTACGTCACTACCATGACGGCACAAGGCACACATCTCGATAAGTTTAATTACGACAGCTATTCCAGCGCATTGAAAATAGCGGGACTGGGCAGCATCGGATACTCGTTCCGGCAGGCCGACCACATCAACTTTACCCTGTTTTATGCCCGCAATGCCATCAACGACTACATGGCACGCGAAGGGATCGATGCAGAAAAGAACAACATTACGTCGAGCAACAGCGTATTTCATGCGTATTCACTGCTGAACAACCAGTTGATGGGACACCATGAGCTGACCTCTCAGTGGGATGTAAACTGGAGTGCTTCCTACGGGCTGACCAACAGCGATGAACCGGACCGCCGGCAGGTTGTCTTCTTCCGCAATGAAGGAAGCGACAAGCTGAACCTCTTTAAACTGAACCAGACCACCAACCGCTATTTCGGAGAATTGCAGGAAAAGGAGATTGTAGGTGACCTGCGCACTTCGTACAAATGGGGTGACGCGAACCTCATTCGTGTGGGAGGGACTTACAAAAGCAAAAAGCGCGACTTTGAAAGCGTGAACTTCTATTATGACATCAATGCCCTGAATGCCGATGTCACCAACATATACGATACCAACGGATATTTGAATCAGGAAAACATAGCCAACGGAACGATAAAAGCCAATATCGACGCACAACCCCGTTACAACTATTACGCCGGCATGGATGTATGGGCAGGGTTTGCCGAAATAGAATATTATCCGGTTGAATCTCTGCTGGTCAACGTGGGGCTGCGCTACGAGCAAGCCAAGCAATGGGTACGCTACTGGACAGACGGAGGGCAGGAGAAGAAGACGAACCTGGACAAAGGTGATTTCTTCCCGGCACTGAACCTGAAGTACACCATCGATGAAACCAACAGCCTGCGCCTCTCCGTATCACGCACCGTCACCCGGCCTTCGTTCATCGAAATGGCCCCGTTCCTCTACCAGGAGTCCTACGGAAGTGCCTACATCCGTGGTAACAACGAGCTGAAGAATGCTTATAACTACAACATAGACCTGCGCTACGATTTCTTCCCGAAACGTAACAATGGCGACATGTTCTCCGTTACCGGTTACTTCAAGAAACTGAAGTCGCCCATTGAGCAGACCCAGGAGTCTTCGGGCGGAACAGTGATCCGTTCTTTCCGCAACGCCGAAGACGGAATAGCCACGGGAGTGGAAATCGAGTTCCGCAAAGAACTGTTCAAGAATCTCCGTATCGGTGCCAACGGCTCATATATGTATACAAACGTCATCCTTCCTGAAGGCGGGGTATATACCGACTCGGAACGCGCTCTGCAGGGAGCCTCCCCGTTCCTGATCAATGCCGATATCAGCTACACTCCCCAATTAAGGGGAGAAAGCGACCTGACACTGGCACTGGTTTATAATGTGCAAGGGCCACGCATCGAGACAGTAGGTATCTACGGAACAGGCAATATCAAGCAACAGACCCTGCACACGATGGACTTCATAGCAAGCTATGCCATCAACAAGCATCTAAACCTGCGCTTACAGATGAAAGATTTGCTGAACAGTACCATCCGTTTCAAGCAGGAACTACCGGCAACGGGACAAAAGGTGGAAGTAGAATCATTCCGTCCGGGAACAAATGCGGAGATAGGAGTCTCGTACAGATTCTAAGGCTCGCCACAGGGAGAGACAGAATCACACAGAGTATTTATATTAATAATCAAACAGATAGTATAAACCATAAACAGTATGAAGATGAAAATGAATTATCTAAAACTCAACTCTTGGGCCGTAGCAGCCCTGATGGGAATGTGTTCGCTTGCAGCTTGTAGTGACGACAACAACGGCGAAGGTGGCGGAAACGGCGAAGGCGAAGAAGTGGTAGCCAACAACGGAACACTGAAAGGAAGCGTAGACGGATCAAAAACCGTGATCCTGACCAAAGGCTACAACTTCTCCCTCGACGGAGAATATATCATCAAAGCCGGTTCTACCCTGAAGATCGGTGAAGGTGTGACAATCAGCGCCAAGAGCGACGATGCCACCATCGACTACATCCTCGTGGAACAAGGGGCCAAGATCGAAGCGGTAGGTACTGCCTCTGCTCCGATTATCATGACCTCCGACACCAAAGAACCCGGAGCATGGGGCGGTATCCATATTTGCGGTAAAGCCCCGATCAATATCGGATCGACCGGTAAATCGGAAGTAGGAGACGCTACTTACGGTGGTTCCGATCCGGCAGATAACTCAGGTATCCTGAAGTACATCCGCCTGGAATACGCAGGTTATAAGTTCACCACAGAAAAAGAGTGCAACGGTTTCACCTTCTACGGTGTAGGAAACGGCACTACCCTCGAATATCTGGAAGCATACAAAGGTACGGATGACGGTTTCGAATGGTTCGGAGGTACGGTCAATGCCAAGTATCTGGTATCGGTAAGCAACAGTGACGATTCTTTCGACTGGACAGAAGGATGGAGCGGAAAAGGTCAATTCTTTGTCGCCTACCAGGAAGATCCCGCCACTTTGGGATATACATGTGACTGCCTGATCGAAGCCGACAACTATGACAAGAACATGGATGCCACTCCGATTTCATGCCCCACACTGGCTAACCTGACACTGATCGGCGCCAACAATGACGAAGGTAAAAGAGGCATCCGCCTGCGTGCCGGAACTCAGGCCAAAATCTACAATGCTCTGGTTACAGGCAAAGCCAATAACCTGACTACCGAAACAGAACAAACCGAGAAGTACTTGGTGAATGGTCCTTCGGTATTGAACTACATCGCTATCGCGGGAGATATCAAAGCCAGCGGTGACGGCGGTTACTCTTCTGCCCTGTTCACAGCCGCAGAGAATCACAATGCCATCAACCAGACTTTCAGCTTCAGCAACACCTTCATCGGAATCCAAGAAGGAGGAGCCGACCTCTCGGCAGACAGCTTCTTTGAGAAAGCGGCTTATAAAGGCGCAGTGAAAGCAGACAACGAATGGACCAAAGGTTGGACAAAGTTATAAATCACATATACACTCACAGAATGAAGAGGTAGTGTCGAAACTCTTTTCACCACAGAGTAACACAGAGCATCACAGAGTTTTTCAGTAATAATCAACAATTTAAAATTGTCTCTGTGTTACTCTGTGTCCTCTGTGGTGGATTTTGACACATTTACCTGTTTTTCAAACTATGAACAGATACAGACTAAGGATTATCGCACTGACAGCACTGGTTTGCCTGGCCGGCAGTAGCTGTACGGACGACGAGAACGGCGGACAGGGTAACAACATTGTTTACGGTGAAAACATCATCGGAAACGGAGAACAGACCTTTGAGATAAAAGATCATCAATACCTGAAACGAGGCACTTACCTGATGAAAGGTTGGTGTTACGTCACATACGGCTCCACACTGACCATTGAGGCAGGCACCGTCATCAAAGGCGACAAAGAGACCCGTGCCGCCCTGATCATAGAACCGGGCGGAAAGCTGATAGCCCAAGGAACAGTGGATGCACCGATTGTATTCACTTCCGAAATGCCTGCCGGAAAGCGGAAACCGGGCGACTGGGGAGGGCTGATTCTTTGTGGCTATGCCCGGAACAACGAAAACATCATGCAGATAGAAGGAGGTCCGCGCACCACGCACGGCGGTCCGAACAACGCAGATAATTCGGGCATCCTGAGTTACGTCCGCGTAGAGTTTGCGGGGTATCCGTTCAAGAAGAACCAGGAGATTAACGGAATCACTTTCGGCTCGGTAGGAAACGGTACGCAGATAGACCATCTGCAAGTATCCTATGCCAATGACGATGCTTTCGAATGGTTCGGCGGAACGGTCAATGCAGAATATCTGGTGGCCTATCATTGCTGGGACGACGACTTCGATACAGACAATGGTTACAGTGGTACGTGCAAGCATCTCTTGGGTATCCGCCATCCGCGAATAGCCGACATCACAGGTTCTCATGCCTTCGAATGCAGCAACAACGGTACAAACAGCCCGGCCACTCCCACCACAGCCGCCACCTTTGAAGATGTCACGATCTATGGTCCCGCCTCGGGAGACGCTTCATTCGTAAACCGTCCCGACTTCATCAATGGCGGCGGACTGCGGCCGGAGAATGAAAGTATGTTGGGATTGTTCGGTTCGGCACTGTATCTGGGGGCCAATACGTCAGTAACCTTCCGGAACTGCCGGATCAACGGATATCCGTCGGACATAGAAGGGACACCTGCCGTAATGGAAAATGTAGTGTTCAGTGAAAAGGAAGAAATCAACTATCCGGAGTGGACAAAAGGATGGTGTAACTTTAATCCACAGGAAACGGAGTATTGAATTCACCGGAATGAGGTGAATCAAAACCCTTTTCACCTCTGTGTTACTCTGTGTCCTCTGTGGTGAACCTTGGCACACTTCCTGCGGTTTTGACATTCTGTCAAAATGATACTTCAATCCTCTCAGATTGCTTTCTTTCGGCCCGTCATAAAGCCGCAGGACTAAAATCGCCTTCTATGGCGATCGCTGTTTTTACTTTTATCACCCGAACAGCCGATGGACGAACAAGATAACACCGTTTCTGCAAAAAGCAGGACCCATAGACGGAAATTGCCCCAAAGATCCGTTTCTTTGTCATTTCCACTTCATTCGTTCCGGAGTAGCAACCAGGAAAATTCCACTCTCTTTTGAAGCTCCGATCGGAAACAATAAGAGTAATCCGGAAAAACATTAGGAGATATTTCAAAAAGAAGTAAGCATTTGCCCCGAAAGAAGTAAGCATTTTCGGCAAATGCTTACTTCTTTTTCCAGAAAGCCCGGCTCTATTCTCTCAACACCCCGGCTTTCGGAGCCTTCAAGCCCGGCTTTCCAGCTTCCAAAGCCCCTTTGAGGAAGGCTTCTTCTTCCGGATCTATCAAAAAAAAGAAATGCGCTGTTTGGCAAACAGCGCATTTCATATCTTTTAGAAAGCGAAATAGAATAAATTCTATCAAAACGATTGATAACTGGAGTTATCGTTTCCGGCTACTGCCATACATTCCATCTCGATCAGCCAGGTAGGGCGGCACACGGCAGCGGCAACGAACTGTATGGGTATTTGCGGAAAGCGTTCGGCAAACATAGCCCGGACAACCGGATAATCGGAAGCGTCACGAAGATAGACTATTATTTGCGCCACATCGGCAAAACCTGCCTTACCTTCTTCAAGCAACTTCTCCACATTCTCCCACATCCGCCGGGTCTGTTCCCGGACATCGCCTACATGAACCACTTCACCGCGATGATCGATACTCGCCGTACCGCTGATAAAGAGATGACGACGGTCGCCATACTCTACGGAAGTTCCCCGTTCGAAAGTCACTCCATACAAGGCTGTCGGGCTGAGGTGAGACAGCGCATGCAGGTAAGTCACCTGTCCCGGCTGCAATCCTTTCACCGCATAGGCATCGAGCAGCACATGTATCTTCGGATCGGCATGCCGCCCCTCTATGCCGGTACTGGCTATATAATGGGTCGATTCGGTCAGTCCCTGCCCGACAAAGTTTTCACGGCGCGCCTTGACAATGCCCGCATAATTCACATCCACGTTCTGCACAAAGATCCAGGTACGGATGCAATCGGAAGCCAGCGTACAGCCTTTTCCGGTCAAATCGGCTTCGTAAGATTTTAACAAGGTTTTCATCTGCTGCTCCGAATTACCGCAAGGCACACCCGCACCGGCTGTCCAGTAATGCTTATAAGCGGCGTTCCGTTCGGAGGTCAGATAGACCCACAAAGCAATCTTACTTCCATCCAACGGAGGCTGTTGCACAACCGAGACAGCATACGATGGCTCTTCCTGCAAAACAGCTTGCAAAACCTCCCACTGATTGGCGGCATCACTCAGAAAGTAACGGCAAAACGCCGGCACCATTCCCCTGAGTTTTATCTTCCTGCCCAATGTCTTATGATATGCTTTGCAAATAGCCGTCAGCTGCTCTTCATAACTCCCCGCTTCCGGATCGACATGAAACATCAGATGCGCCTCCTTCGTTTCTCCCTCCCCCCCAAAAAGGGAATATTCAACAGTAGTCTTTAAATACTCTATTCTATGTTTTCTGTATTCCATACTCTTACTCATCTTTTATTTCACTTTAACTCGCTCCTTCGACATCAGCCCTTTGGCTATCTCCCGCTTGTCCCATTGCACCGGAGCGGATACAAACTCAGGAACATTATACGAATAGATCAACTGATCGTAGAATATATACGGATCTTGCTGAGGCAACAGGAAAGGCTTCCCGATACGCCCCTGCTCGTCCACCGAGGCGATATAAAGGCGGGTGTACAACCCGTCACCTCTCCGGCTGCTGAACACAAACCAATGTGAATTGCTGCTCCAGTTGTGATAACTTTCCGTGTCGTCACTGTTCACCTCCTCCAGGTTGCGGAAGGCCCCGCTTCTCAGATCCAAAAGCCAAAGATCGGCCTCCTTATGCCAGATGGAGAAGTTTCCATAATCCGAAAGCGTAAACATCAGATACTTTCCGTCGAATGAAGGTTTGGGAAAAGAAATGCTTTTATCCAGTGTACGGGCGGAGATTAATGTATCGATCCGTTCGCCAAATGTTCCGTCCTCCGGATGGAAAGCAATACTGCACAAACTGTATTTCACCTCTTTATACCGGGCAGGCATCTCTTTCTGCTCCGCCGAACAGAAATAAAGTGTCCGTCCGTCGGGCGAGAAGGCGGGAAATGTTTCGAATGCGGCGGTACTCAGCAGAGGAGTAGTCAGTATCCGATGTGACTGCGGATGGTAGACTACCACATCCGAAGCCTGGTCAAAAACCTCGATAGGCTTCTTCCCTCCCAGATGGAAAGTCTGGTTGGTCCGGTTCACCGAATAAGCGATGTATTCGCCCGAAGGATGCCAATAAGGATAAACACAGGCAGAAAGCTGTCCGTCAGCTTTTGTATCGAGGAACTCGCTCTCTCCACCGATGGTCATCACCGTGGCTCCGTGTCCGCCTCTGACATGCAGGCTGGACGGATCGGGGTTCGTCTGATTGAAAGCATGACAATTGACACAGGCGGCCGTCACCTGAGTATTCTCAAACAAAGGAGTCTGGCGAAACGTAGAAAGTTCGCGCTCATAAATACCCATCTTGCTGTATATTTCGTATCCCGGTGCAAGCAGGCGGTACACCAATCCGTAATCAATGGGAAACGGGCTGATATAGAACGGGAAAGACCGATACGCTTTCCATTCTCCGTTTTGACGGATACATACTTTCACTTCAAGGCTGTCCCCTTTATTGTTCTCCAGCAACTCGCTCCATTTTCCGGCAGGGATCTCCACAGATTCTCCGCTTGTCCGGATGGGATCTCCTTTCTTTCCGGAAATCACGACATCTACCGCCTCCGCCCCATCGGCAGTCACACGGAAGTTGAGCGGTGCAATGGTAGCGGGAATCGTTACCCCCGCATAGTCGGGCCATATCGGAGGAAGTGCATCTACCGGAACGGGCGATACCACCTTTTGCCGGCAGGAAACCACCGTTAATGATAACAGCAGGATACCTAAACACTGTTTTATCTTATTCATAATCTTTTATCTAAAATGTACATAGAACCAGTAAGTATCTCCAAACCGGGGTGCCAACGCCTCCTCAGACCGTGTAGAAGTGTAAATGCGCGCATACTCCCGCAACCGCTCTCCTGTCTCCCGGTTAATCTTCCAGGGGATTTCCTCTCCCGGCGTATGCTTCTGCATACTCCAGCCAAACAGCAGTGCCTCCTGATAACTCTTCGGTATCGAGCGGTAGCCCAGTTTCTCTCCCAAAGGATAATAGTGAACGAATCGTCCCATGTCTTTCTTCAGCAGGGTAATGCCCATCAGATATTCATAGGCCATCCGGTTCTCCGGATTTGCCTGCAACAACAATGACAACGTCATCTCCGGTTCTGCCGGATTGAAAAACAGGTCGGTTTGCGGGGTGAGTTTTCTTAGGCGTCCGTACTCGGGATGTGCATCGATCCGCGCCTTATCGTCCAGACAAGCCAGCATCTCCGTAGCCCAGTCTTTATAAAAAAGGGTATGTTGCAGGATACGCAGATATTTGCCTGCCACTTCATATCTTCCGTTTATCAGATTTGTTTCGGCAAGCCGCTTAAAACAGCGGACGCTCTTCTGATAATCGGGGATGGCCTCCATCGCTTCAAAGACAAGTTGTTGGGCTGTGTTCACCATCCCCAGGTAATAATAGGGTTCGGCAGCTACCAGAGGAATTGTAAAGTCATTGACAAACGACATGAACAGCCCCTCTTTTCCACGCTGGCGATAGTGAAACATGCGGTCGGCCAATTGCCCCTTCATCCCTAAGGCAAGGTTGAGGCAGGAAACCGCCATGGGAGTATCGGGCAATTTCTTCCCGGCCAGGGCAATGATACCGTCCCAATCCTGCATACGTACGTGATAGTCGTAAGCCATTACTGCCTCTTTATTCATCGCGATGCTGCGCTTGCCAAGGAGATTCATGGCCAACAGCATCAACAGGAACTGCCCCGTAAGGGCCACAACGTAACGTCCCCGGGTAATCTTCCCAGGCAGGCGGGCTACTAACGGTGGAACCAACACGAGAGCTATCCAGGCAACCACTTGTGCTTTCGGAAAGAATAAAGGGAAACGATAACTCCCGATTCCCCACAACAAGCGGTCCATCGGATAAGGAAACAACCACCGGGAAGCCCAGATTGTGACTCCGGCAACAAGAATCGCTCCGCCTGCCGGAAGCCATAAGGAAGAGTGCTTCGTGCCGAAGCGCCAAAACTCAACCATCAAAGCCAGCGGGATGAACAACCAGGCACAACCTCCCGCCAACATATAGAGTACCGGAATGCCTGCCCAAAGGGAGATACGGCGTACGACAGGATTGGAAATACAGGTATATCCCGCAACTGCCCCCAACACCATGCAAGCGGAAAGGACTCCCGAAAGGAGATAGTTCTCGTCACAAAGAAGAATAAAGAAACACAAAGAGGGCAGCAGGGTAAGCGGATACCACAAAGAGCACTCTCCCATACGTCCGGCAATAAATGCAACCAAACGTTGCATGCCCCACAATACACCTGCTAAGACAGCGGCTCCCGCCCACGAATAATAATAAAACTGAGTGAGGAAATTACCTAAATAATCCGCCACTCCACCGGGATGGGATGCCCGTTCGACAAAATACCCGGACGTGAAAAGAAACATCTGGAACTGTTCCTGATAGTGCAGATGATAAGGATAATATACTCCAAAGAAGATAAAGACACCTGCTCCCAACAGGATGGAGAGAAGCAGGTTCACTCTCTTGACGTGCTTGTTTTTCATATTCGCTAAATTGTGCCCAAAAGTACAAAAAGTTTGGAAAACAATCTAACGAAAGAGGAAACAATGCGTTTATCCGCCCAACAGCTCAATGCACATACGCCCGTTATGATAAGGGCATTTCCAGAATCCGGCTTTGTCATCATCCCGGTTGACAGTGCCGTCGGCCCGAAGGCTCCAGAACCATTCACCGTGGACATCGTCAATCAGATGTTGCCTGATGAATCGCCAACAGACCACGGAACGCTGTAAAGCTTCGCAATCACCGAAATAACGGAACAGGTTATAGTATCCGGCTACGGTTTCGGCTTGTACCCACCAATGACGGTCGCCATCCACATGTCCCGTAGCGAGGTTCTTTTCATACACCATTCCTCCGTCGGGAGTGAAACCTTCGGATGCGGCCGCAGCGATCTTCTTCACAACAGGTTCCACTTCGGCAAGGAGTTCGGCGTCTCCCAGTACGCGGGCAGCTTCGTGCAACAGCCAGGAGGCTTCAATATCATGCCCGTACGAAATAACGGCATATTTACTTTGCCAGTCATCATCAAAAAAGAGTCGCAGATGGAATGTATCGTTGTCCAATATCTTCTGCATAAAAAGTTCTATCAGGTTACGCAACTGCCGTTTCAGCCCCTCGTCTTTCCAAACCCGGTATAAGTTGGTATAAGGCTCAAGAATGTGCAGATGGGTATTCATCGTCTTGCGTTCATTGGCATCTTTCTCGCTAAGGCGCATATCGGCTATCTCGTTCCACTCCCGGGTAAGCGCTTCACAGTAACCGTTCTTTATTCGGTCGAAGCTATGGGACTCTATGTCATAGAACAAACGGACGGCATACTCCAATGCTTCCGGATCTCCGGTGGCCCGGTGATATTCGCTCAGACCATAAATGGCAAAACCGATGGCGTAAATCTGTTTTTTGGTATCCAACGGCTCACCCCTGTAATCAAGAGACCAATAAACTCCTCCGAACTCCGGATCATAAAAACGGTCGATAAGGTAACGTTCGGCCCGGGTTGCCATCTCTTTGTATTCTTCTTTGCCCAACAGGCGGTAAGCGGCAGAGTAGGTCCACAGAATACGTGCATGCAGAATGGCTCCTTTCTCTGCCTGAGGCATCCGTTCTTCCTGTCCGGTGATACGTCCGTAAAATCCACCGTTTTCTTGATCCACCATCCGTTCCATCCAGTAGGGAAGGATGTGGGTGGTGAGTTCTTCCAGCATTTCCTGTTTAAGAATCTTGTCCATAGTATTTTGAATCATGATTGAGCAGTTTGTCTTTTCTTCTCCAATTCCGAGGTCACCTCTTTCATTCTCTTCTCCGACAGTGGGTACATGCTGATAAAGATAACAGACAGTACCGTCCCAACGGCCGGCAACCAACTGAGAAACATCTTAATTCCGTGAATGGCTTCTACACTCTGCACCTCGTTGGCACGAAATCCGAAGTAAGCCAGTAGCCAACCGGTCAATGCACTTCCTATAGCCCATCCGAACTTCTGGCTCATGGACGAAGAGGAAAAGATCAGCCCCGTAGCCCGGTTGCCTGTCTTCAGTTCGGAATAGTCGGCACAATCGGCGTACATCGACCAGAGCAAAGGGAAGATACTTCCGGCACAAATGCTGATGAGTACCTGGAAGACAAAGATCAGAGCGATATCTCCTTTTCCGAACCAGTAAAAAATGACGGAAAGTATGGTAGCCAGGCTCATGGCTCCCATATATGTATTCTTTTTGCCAATGCGGTTGCTGACCGGTGCGGCAAGAATCACCCCCACGATATTGGCAGCCTGCCCCACCGCTAAGTAAAGCCCGCTCAGCACAAAAGAGACCCCGAAGAGGGAGACTGTTGAATAATCCTCTTCTACCACAAAGTACTTAAAATAATAAACCGTAGCTCCGTCACGGATGGAGTTGAAGACCAGAGCCGCCACTCCGGCACCCAGCAAGATCCACCACGGGCGGTTGTGAAGCAGATCCCTCAAGTCATCTTTCAGAGAGCCCTGCACTTCCCGGATCGGTTTCACCCGTTCACGCGTCAACGCAAAACAGAGATAGAACAGAACCGCACACATCACAGCGATCACCACTACACTCAACATCCAGCCACGCTGTTCATCCTCCGCCCCTCCAAACAGATTTACCATCGGCATGAACAGCAACAAAGCGATGAAACTGCCGATATAGGCAAAAGTCATGCGATAGGTGGACAACGTGTTCCGCTCTTTCGGGTCGGGACTCATCACTCCCAGCAGAGAAGCATAAGGCACATTGATAGCCGAATATACCATCATCATCAAAGAATAGGTGATGTAGGCATAGACAAGTTTTCCCGTATCGCTCAGCTGCGGAGTGGTGAAGGTAAAGATACCTATCAGCGCAAAGGGGACAGCAAGATACAGCAGGTAAGGACGAAACTTGCCCCAGCGGGTCTGGGTACGGTCGGCAATCACTCCCACAATAGGGTCGAAAGCCGAATCCCACATCCGGGTAATCAGAAACATGGTTCCTACCACAGCGGCCGGCAGCCCGAACACATCGGTGTAAAAAATCATCAGATAAGAACCGAACAGTTTCCAGAACATGGATGAAGCCATATCGCCTAATCCGTAGCCGATCTTCTCTTTCAGTGTAATCATGGTGGTCATTCTATTCTTGGTTTTCTTATTTCATCAGTTTCAGGTTCCGCTCAATCAGGTTTTTGAGTACCTCCACCGAAGCCGAGGAACAAAAACCGTCCTGAGGGGTATGCAGGCAATAGTCCACCAACCGTTCGACAGTCGAGGTGGCCACGTGCATCCGGGTATCCGACGAGGCATAGTAGATAAACACTTTCCCGTCATCATCGGCTATCCAGCCATTCGAAAAGAGTACATTCGATACATCACCGACGCGCTCTTCTCCTACCGGAGCCATAAAGTAGCCGCCCGGAGAGGCTATCAGCCGGGTAGGATCTTCCAACGAAGTCATATACATATACAGCACATACCTCAGTCCGGCGGCACAATTGCGTACCCCATGAGCCAGGTGAAGCCATCCCTGAGGGGTCTTGATGGGATGCGGCCCTTCACCGTTCTTCACCTCTTTGATGGTGTGGTAATAGCGTTTGTCGATAATCTTCTCTTCACTCACCTCTGCATGAGTCATGTCGTCAATCAGTGCCCACCCGATACCTCCTCCGCTACCTGTATCTATGAATCCGTCTTGCGGACGGGTATAGAGTGCATACTTTCCATCCACAAACTCGGGATGAAGCACCACATTGCGTTGCTGGCTCTTTGTTTTCAGATCCGGCAGACGTTCCCAATTTTTCAGGTCTCTGGTGCGAGCGATACCGGCCGTGGCAGTAGCCGACGACAAGTCACCGGCAGGAGCATCATCATCATGCCGCTCGGCACAGAAGATGCCGTAAATCCAACCGTCTTCGTGGGCGGTGAGACGCATATCGTATACATTGGTTGCCGGAATCACATCTTCGGGCAAAGTCACCGGATATTCCCAGAAACGGAAATTATCAATGCCATTCGGGCTTTCGGCAACAGCAAAGAATGATTTGCGGTCGACTCCCTCTACCCTCACCAGCATCAGATATTTCCCCTCCCACTTAATGGCCCCGGCATTCAGCGTTGCATTCACGCCGATACGCTCCATCAGGAAAGGGTTGGTCTCCTCATTCAGGTCGTATCGCCAAAAGACAGGCGTATGCGCAGCGGTCAGCACAGGATAACGGTAACGCGTTATCACTCCGTTTCCTTCTTCTATCGGTTCGTTCCTGCGTGTTAACAGTGCTTCATGCCCGGAGAGCAATTTAGCAACTTTATCATTAAACAGACTCATAATGGACAGTGTTTTTATCGTTATTTATTTGATTTTCTATTTATAAAGGTCTTTCACGTCCGAGACAAACAAAGTTTTCGGCTCACGGTAGAACTTCACAAAGTCATCGGCAGACACCTGCCCGGGATAAGGAGCATAATAGTGATTCACCCGTTCACGTGCATTGCGCCATACCAGCACATAACTGATAGGGTACTTGCTGATTACCGGATAGAGTGTCTGTGTCCACCAGGTAGAATCGGGAATAGCTTCGAAACCGGTTTCGGTGATGGCGATAGGCTTATTGTGCGACTGCCCCACTTCTGTCAGGATGGCAAGTGACTTATCCAGTTGCTCCATATACTGCGTCCGGTCGAACTGGTAGGTGTCAAAGCCCACCAGGTCGATGATGTCATCTCCCGGATAACGTTCCAGATAAGCTACCGAATCCTTTGGTTCCGATCCCGGGGAATAAGCATAAAGCAAGTTCTTTACTCCTTTGGCATGCATACGTTCATACGTCATCCGCCAGAGGGCTTTGTATTGTTCAGCCGTACAAAGGTTTTGTCCCCACCAGAACCAGCTTCCGGTATGTTCGTGCCAGGGACGGAAAAGAACCGGTATCTTTGTCCCGTCTTCTGTTTCCAGAGTATTCATAAAGGCCGCAACGGCATCGAGCCACCCCACGAACTTGGTGTGATGTGTTCCACCGGGAAGTATGGAGGCAACGACCGTCGTGTCACTCACATCCCATGCGTCTTTGCCGGTCGACGGATTGTCGAGGTGCCAGCTGAAAGAAACCATTCCGCCACGCTTGTACTGGTTAATCGTTTCCTGCCGTATTTTACGGAACTGCACATGATCCAGACTTTTCTCACCTTCCAATTCTATATGCCCCAGATCGAACGACATAACCGCAGGATAGTCACCGCACACACTTTTCACGTCACTGCGCCCTTCGTCACCTTCCCAGCCCACACCGTAAAGCGGATCGTCATGGTGACCGAACATGAATCCTTGTCCGGGAATCTGCCGGAGATTATTCAATAAGTTCACCGTTTCCGCTGTACGCAGGGTATCAGCAACTGTTTCCGACCCCGTTTTCTTTCCCGAAGGAGAACAGGCACCCAATCCTGCCATCAGCAGTGCACCTGTAGCCAATATCTTTATTCTCTTAATCATAAATCGTTTATTTAGCAATGAATACTTCACAAAAGTAGGAGGGATTCCCCCCGGAAACAAGTACAATATTATCCAATACTGGTATTATCATTCATCTCCCCTTATTGTATTTCTCTACAGCCAGATAAAAAGCCTGAATGTTATCAAAAGGTACTTCGGGCGGAGTGTCGCAACCGGTAGAGACAATAAAGTTAGCGTATCCGCCTGTACGGCTAAGAAGTTCTTCTGTCTGCGCGAAAACTTCCTCGGGAGTTAACATCCTGAATACGCCCACAGGATCCAGATTCCCCATCACCCATACATCCGAAGGGCACTCGCGGAGAGCGGCAAGCATATCCGCTTTATTACCGAAATGATATCCTTGGGCACCGGTAGCCAGCATAGCCGGAGTACAATGTCCCGTATTACCGCAATTATGCAGGATAACCGTGAACGAATCGTCCTGCACGGCATCGATAATGCGTTTCACGTAGACAGACGAATATTGCAGGCAATCTTCATTCGAAAGAAGCCCCGCAGCCGGTTCCGCCATAATGACCCCGGCTACCCCGGTCTCCTTAATGGCAAGACAATAGCGCAGAATGAACTCCGTACATTTTTCAAGCAATAGCCGGGCTGTTTCGGGTTCTGTATAAATAGCCATCATGATTTCCGTCATATCATACAGACGTCCTGCCAAAGAGTAAGGACCGATACATCCCGCCAGCACGGGCTTATCTATCCCTTTTGCCGCCAGGCGGTCGGCCTGCAAGTATTGAGGCACACGCCCGGATTCAAGTGAAGGAACCTGCAAGGCCTCTACATCCGCATATCCGGCAAGCAGGCGCCCGGACACGCTGGGTACTTCATTGGAAGACATACTGAGTTGTGCTCCAAAGGCTTCTGCCTCTACTGTAAGATCCATAATGGTGGTACAAGCCACCGATTGCGGAAAACATTCATTCAAGGCACGGATGGCGTGATAATGAATTTCTCCGTTCGTTACGGCATCCAGCACCCGTTTACCCAGTAACTCGATGCCCGGATGGGTCATGATGGGCATCGCCACCCGTTTCTCTGATACTAATTTATCTTTTATATATTGTGACAGTTCCATAGCATTCTATCTTTTTAGTTTATTTCTGTTTTTATAGCAATCGGCTTTGCCGCACAGTTCGCATCCATATTTCCGCTTGACCATGCGGGGACCATAAGCAAGAATACCGCTGACCGACTTAATGGGTGACATCAGGGAAGAATCACTCAACCGAATCCCACAAGGAGATTCGGGCAGGCAACTAAAAAGTAACTGTTGCTGTGTGACATGCCACCCGCAATAACCGGGACTGTAAGGATGGCTCACCCCATAGCCTAAAGCGAACATCTGTGTTTCCACCTTCCGGCACACCTCACGGACGACAGCTTCGGCAATCGCCGAACCATAGGCATCCAGAAGAAACTCCCGCAGAATGTCACCCCGGGCGCACGTCTCATGCTGAAAAGCCTCAAACTCACGCCCCGCAGTGGCCACAAAAAGCGCATAGCCCGCAGCATCTTTCAGATAGGGAGTAATAACGGCTCCCGTCTTCAGGCAAATCCCATTCACTCCCACTTCGCAAGTACCGGCCGGTTCGGAATCGAACAGAATATACAGAAACCGGGGAATACAAATGCCGGCAATCTCTTCTTCGAGTGCACGGCACATTGCCCGCATCTCTGCGTCGGGCACGTAACCGGCACCCATCGAAAGACTGATGTCCTCCGGATCGAGCCTCAACGAGGTGAAAGGCAGGCATCCTTCAACGATATGGGGATTCATAAACATGTTCAGCAGGCGTTTATCAACTTTTTAGCCACGATTACGGCTGCATTGGCATTACTGGTATAGGCATCGGCACCGATAGACCTGGCAAAAGCATCGCTGACAGGCGCACCTCCCACCATCACCTTCACTTTTCCCCTCAATCCGGAGGTTTCAAGGGCATCGATTACCTCCTTCATATAGTTCATGGTAGTGGTGAGCAACGCGGACATACAAATGATGTCTGCCTTGTTCTCCAGTGCCGCAGAGATGAATTTGTCACTCGATACGTCTACTCCCAGGTTGATGACTTCAAATCCACACCCTTCAAACATGGAGGCGACCAAGTTCTTACCGATATCATGCAAATCTCCCTTGACCGTACCAATCACAATCCTGCCGATGTACGAATCGGCCTTTCCCTGCATCAGTGGTTTGAGTATATCGAGGGCACCACGCATGGCACGTGCGCTCATCAGGAGATTCGGCACAAACACCTGTCCCGATTCAAAACGTGCACCGATGGCTTCCATGGCCTTGATCATATATTCATTGATGATCTCCTGAGGTGCGACTCCTCCAGCAACCGCTTCTCTGGTAACACTGACTGCCTGTTCCAATTTACCCGCCAAGATGGCTTCATATAATTCATTGAGGTTATTCATGGCATTTATCATTTATAAGATTAATAATGTATATATATGTACTCTTTCCCAACGAACCTCTGACATAGATTCATTGCATTGATGTATCCTCATCCGGCAACAGTTGCCGGCAGATTTTCATATTGTCAATAATTATAGCCCCACAAACGGTCCTCAGCGGAAATCCTTTAAAGCATCGAACATCGCAACTACATTCTCGACGGGAACATTGGCCTGAATGTTATGGACGGCATTAAAAACAAACCCTCCGTCACGTCCCAATATCTCACACTGCTCCTTTACATGGCGACGTATCTCGTCCGGAGTACCGAAAGGCAGTATCTTCTGCGTGTCGACCCCTCCTCCCCAGAAAGTCAGCCGGCTGCCGAACTCCTCTTTCAACCTCCGGGAATCCATGTCTTTGGCATTAATCTGAACCGGATTGATAATGTCGAATCCGGCTTCGATCAGCCCGGGCAAAATGGGAATGATAGCTCCGCAAGAGTGCTTGAATATTTTCCAGGTGGTATGCTGATGTATCCAGTCGTTCATCCGCCGATAGTGCGGCAACCAAAGTTCGCGGAAGGTATCTATGGAACAAAACTGCGACTCTTGTGAACCGAAATCTGTACCACATGTCAGCACCACCTCTATTTTATCTCCGAGTGCAGCCCAAAGTTTCTCATAATTAGCAATGGCAATATCAATCTCTTTCTCAAATACCTGATGCAGATAATCCTGCCGCATGGCTGTAGACATATACCACTCCACCACACTCCGGATCCCCTTCGGCTGCTTCAGCCCCATACCGGGAACAAAAGCAACGTCTCCCAAGGCTGTGCCTCCGAAACTGGCCACGACGGCCCGGCCGGTCTGATATGCTTTATCTGTCTCCGAACGGTAATAAGCCAGATCTCCCTCCGTCAGCAATCCGAACTCTTCCACATTGTCTTCCGGATTCAGCTGTTCTTCGTCAATGGGGTGCTGACGCTCGATGGCATTAATAAAATAGCATCCTTTGGGCATCACGGCACTGGGGGGATAGCTTTTATCTCCTCCGGCATGCACATAAACATCTCCTTGAGCATCGGGAGTAAGATCCATCGCTTCAGGCACCAGCACCAGTTGTCCCCAAGGTGTTGTCTGTTCACGCATACGGGTTACATCCAGATCGAAAATATCTTTAGGGCCTCCTATACCGATACAGTCCACCCCGATCTTTTCAGCCAGTTCCGCATCTACTTCCCCTAACATTTGAAAGGCATCCACAATCTTTACCGGCCGGGGTTCCAGCCCATAATAATTCCTCAATGCTTCTACAATGCGGCAATGAATGCCCGTAACCGCTGTTGCACCGAAATCGACCGGTACACTACCTGTATTCCGGTGATTGAGTGCACTGCGCACTTTATCTCTTGATCCGTTCATAGCATTTACATTTTAAAAGTATATTTTCGGTTTATCTCAAATTCCTGCTGACAGGCAATGTCTTCGGAAGAGCCTCCTGCCATGACTGTAAAACGTCCCGGTTCCACGGCCCATTCACCGTCCCGCATATACAGGGCCAACGACTTCTTGTCGAGAGTAAAAGTTATTTCCCGGGTCTCACCTGCTTTCAGGCGTACACGGCTGAAAGCACGCAGCTGTCTGTCAGGAGTTGTAAAGCTGCCGACTTCATCCCGCAGATAAAGCTGCACCACTTCGTCACCATCCACTGTACCCTGGTTGCGTACAGTTACCGATACATCTACCCGGCAGTGATTGCTTTCTTCACTCACCCGAACCTTCATGCCGGTATAGGAGAACATCGTATAGCTAAGGCCATAGCCAAAAGGATAACGGGGAGTACCCGCCTCTTCTATATAGCGACTGCGATTTCCCTTACGTTTCGTATTATAGTACACCGGAAGCTGTCCGACCGAACGCGGAACGGAAAGTGTGAGACGACCTGCCGGATTGTAATCGCCAAATAGCACATCTGCCACAGCATTTCCTCCCTGCATACCCGGATACCAGGCATCAAGAATTGCATCTGCTTCCTGAATGACTCCCTCCATCAATAACGGGCGCCCTTTGATCAGGACCAATACCATCGGCTTGCCCAATTTGCGAACCTCTTCCAGCAATTCCAATTGTCTGCCCATAAGATGAAGTGTGGCACGGTCATATCCCTCTCCACTTTCCATATCACTGACCCGGTTTGCAGAGACCTTGGCGGCTCCTGTCTCTTCATATTCCGAAGAAAAATCCCGGGCACTCGATCCTCCTACTACCATCACCACGACATCGGCACTACGGGCAGCCTCTATGGCATCGGCAAATCCGGTACGGGAAGAATCCCGCACGGCACAACCTTTGGCATAAAGCACACGGGTGTCTTTAGAAACTTTTTGCCGGATGCCCTCCAGAACAGTCACCACAGAACCGTCTGCCTGAGGGGCTGTATAGTCACCAAGCATATTATAACCATTATCGGCATTGGGACCTATGACGGCAAGGGTACGAATATCCTTCTTCAACGGTAACAGCTTGTCTTCATTCTTAAGCAGAACGATCGACTGACGGGCAACTTCACGAGCCAGTCCGATATGCTCGGGAGAGGCGACCAGTTGTGCCGGACGCTTATCATCAACAAACGGAGCATCAAACAATCCCATGTGGAATTTGAGAGATAATATGCGGCGTACCGCCTTATCTACTGTCTCCATAGCGACATCTCCTTTTCGAACTGCGGCAACCAGTTGTTCCGCATATACATTCGTCCCCAGATCACTATCCACCCCGGCATTCACAGCTTTCACGGCTGCTTCATAGTCACTGCCTGCAACTCCGTGTTCCCGTAATCCGCCAATAGCATACAAATCGGACACGACGAAACCTTTGAATTGCCAACGGTCTTTCAAAATATCTGTCAGCAAATAGCGGCTTCCGGTACACGGATTACCGTCTATTTCATTATACGAACTCATCACCGACAATGCTCCTGCCCCTACAGCTTCACGAAAAGGAGGGAAAATAGCTTCTTCCAATTCACGTTCGCCCAGATGGGCAGTACCTCCGTTATGTCCCCCTTCGGTCCAGCCATACGAGGCAAAATGCTTGAGAGTGGCAATTACGCTTTTACGCCCCCTTAGTGTGTCCCCTTGAAAACCGCGTACCAAAGCAGCTCCCATCACTCCATTCAGATAAGGGTCTTCTCCGTAAGTCTCTTCCACACGTGACCAACGCGGATCGCGGGCTAAATCGAGTACCGGCCCATAACCGATATGCGCTCCCTGAGCACTTGCTTCGATTGCAATAACACGCCCCATCTGCCTGATCAGCTCCGGATTCCAGGTACTGGCCTGACCAATGGAAGTGGGAAAAACGGTTGTACCAATCGCCATATGTCCATGAGGGCATTCTTCTGCCAGGAACAACGGAATGCCCAAACGGCTATGCTCCATGACAAAAGCCTGAAGACGGTTGGAGGCGCGGGCAGCCAATGAAGGATTGAGGCCGGTATGCAGTGTGCGCTGTGTCCATGGATCGGCCCGCATAAAGCCCCAGAGTGCCCCGATATGATATTCGCTGATTTCCTTTTCCAACCGTGCAGTCAGGCGAATTTCCTCTCCCACCCGTTCGTACATCGGCCATCCCAATGAAGTAAGCATCTGGCCTACCTTTTCTTCCAGCGTCATCTGTGACAGAAGGTGCTCTACACGCTCTTCTACCGGAGCAGAGGGGTTTTCATAGGTATCCATCTGCCCGTTCTTATTCAGATCATAAAAAAGGAGCCGCGTTGCTTTATCTTTTTTCTTCCCGAACGTATCCTTGCCATGGATCGGGCATATGGGAATCACTCCCAGCAACAGAATACACAGTAATTTCATTTTCATTGTTTCTGAATTATCTGGTTAATATCATTTACCGTCTCTCTAATCATATCCACTGTCGAATCCGTTGCATAAACCGAATTCAACCCTTGTTCTTCCTGCCCGGGATCTCCCATGTAGTCATCTCCTTTTTGCCAGAAGAGGTGGCGGGGTTGTGCAAATCCACCCCATGCCCAGAAATTACATCCTTGAAAAACGCCTTTCCCGGCAGCATGCTTTTTGACGATATCAAACACTTCCCTATAATAAAGGTCTCGTTGGACAGTCGGACTGTCCGAGGCAAACTTTACGCTGTCTCTCGGCAAACCGAACTCTTCAAGCACCAACGGCTTGTTTATTTTATAGGCCTCTTGGGCATGTATGTCAATATAAGAGCAAGTATTCTTGATGGCCTGTCCGAGAGTTCCCGGAATATCTTTCTTATCGATCCATCCCCAATTGTTCGGCCAGATATGAATCGTGGCATAATCGATATTGGCATCGGCATGAATGGAAGTCCAAAGTGAAAGATCTCCTTCACAACCGGCCATTCCCTCCGATCCGACCGAGACCAGATGATTAGGGTCCAATGATTTAATAAGTGCCGCACAATCCGCAATCCACGCCGCAAAGCTTTCCTTATTCTCCTCACCGAACGGACGGGGTTCATTTCCTATCTGCCAGGACATGATCGCAGGATCTTCACTGTATTTCTTTCCCGTGTACCGGTTGACACGATTCACGACGTGGGTAACATGATTCCGGAACAGACGGTGTGCTTTTTCAGACTTAGCGTATTGTGCCACATAACCGGAGAAAGCATCCCACCCGGCTATATTCGGCATCGGTACCTCACCGTGCCCCGCCCAATAAAGGTATTGGGAATATCCGCCCGACCACTCCCAACTATTGTTCAGGAAAAGCACAGCATACATATCCCGTTTGCCCAACTCCGATAAGAAATAATCGAGTCCGTCGAAAATAGTATCGTTATATACGCCCGCTTCTATCTGAAGCACAGGTTCAGCTTTTGTCGGGATACCATCTTTTCCATCGGCCCCGACAAGAACACGCAGGTTATTGATTCCATGGGCTTTCAGGTGATCGAGTTCACGAAGCAGCCTTTCACGATTCCCCCCCTGCCCCTGTGACCCCAATATGGCTCCATACCAGAAATTGGTCCCAATATAATAGTAAGGTTTTCCATTCACCGTCAGACGCCCGTCTGACACACGGACAAAAGGATCGGAGGAAATCCGGGGAGAAGTACATGCCCCGAACACGACCAGCAAGGTCAGTAGTATACTCGATAGGGTTTTCATAATTATCAGATGTTTTATTTATAAGATTCTTTTCACTCTGTAACTGATATTGCAAAGATAAGCGTCGTCCGCATATATACCTAATACTATCTTAGCATTCCATGATATTATTATAAGCAGGTTAAGGCCAAGTATAGAAATCGGGAATCTCATCTGCAAAAAGTATCAGGGAATCTTCCTTAAACCGACAAAAATCGGTTGCAGCCGGATGTCCTTTATAAGGAGCAAACCCGGACCAGCTACACACATAGTTCAAAGCTACTCTTTCCAAACGCAGGATGGACAACAATTGCGTATACCACAACGAGTCACGGGTCTGTGTACCGGTCTCGGTAATAGCCGAAAGTTTTGCATGCTGCTGGGCATACTGAGTCAGTATACGTGCTTTCAAAACAACCAGAGAAGTGTCTCCTCCATCCGGACGAAAATCCCAGTAATTATCCATTCCTACCACATCTACATATTCATCTCCCGGATAGCGTTCCAGGTATTCGGCTTCGGTAGTAAAGCCACAATCAGGAGAGAAAGCATACAGAAAGTTATGTACCTGCAGAGAGTCCCTGAGGTAAGTGACCGTAAACCTATATAATTCTTTAAACTCCTCAACCCGGCAATGATTTCTGCCCCACCAGAACCAGTTGCCATCAAACTCATGCCAGGGACGGAATATAATGGGAGTCAATCCTCCGTTGTCGGCTTTTGCATTGTGGGCAAAGTCGGCAATGATTTTCAGGTCAGCCTTAAATATAGCATGATGGGAACCTCCCGGTAAGATATGGCGGACCACCCGGGTGGTATCATAAAAGTTTCCACCGGTCACCGGATTGTAATAATGCCAGCAGAATGTAATCACGTTACCTCGGTTATATGCAGCATGAAACTTCTGCCGGATGTAATCCGAGTCTTTTGTTTCCCAACTACGGGGATTTGTAAAATGAAGAAAATCAAAGCTGGCCAAAGCTGGATAAGTTCCCGTCACATCGTATGCGTCACATCGGTTCGCTTCATCCCGCCAGCGTGTGGTATCCGAGTCAAACCCATCCATTTCATAATTATGTTGTCCGTAAACAACCTGTTTCCCGGTCAGTTGGCGCAAGTTATAAAACAAAGCTGCCGTCCGTTCAGTTGCGCCTGAATCAACCAGCATCTGTCTGGTTTCTGTCAGCAAATTCCTTTGCGGGGGAACACAGGACAAGATGCAGACCACAGTAGCAATGTATATTCCAATTCTTTTCATTGATAATCTATTTGAATGATATCTGATGCCTCACTTTCACAATCCCACCGTGATACGGAAGTCAGGCGATAATAATAAGTCCCTTTTAAAGGAGTTCCGTCAAAATCGAATCCATTATCGGCAAAGGTGCATGTATTTCCAGCTACAAACGTCACAAACGTACCTGCCCCGACTGCAAAATCGGGAGTCTTAGCACGATAGATGCGATACATTTCCGCATTCTCCGTACAAGTCCAGTACATACGGTTATTATCGATTTGTTTTACCACCGGAGGTATCGGTTTATCATTCCCCTGTACTCCCGTCACCACTACCGTATGATTCCGGAACGGAGCAGAGGCCGGATAAAAGGAGGTATTGTGAGAATCGGAAACAGAAATATAGTATTCTATTCCTTTTTCGGTAATCCCGGAAGCAGGCAACGTCAATGTGAAGACAGCTCTGACCCGGCGTTCAAACGGCAACTCTTTCCATACTTTATCTCCCGGTTTCCGATAGTGAAGTGTTCCGGATACAACTTCGGGCAACCGGTCTTCAACCACAGAAAACCGGATATGCAACGGAGCTCCCTTCATTACGGAAGTCACCGGAGAATTAATAACAATAACCGGTGCTTCACGATCTGCATTTCCAGCCGGACACCGGGCAGGTATTCCCAAAGGACTCTTATGCCCTTCAACATCCACCGTGTACACCGAATAGACAGCAACTCCATGAAATATATCCCGATAGCATGTCACACCGGCTGCCAATGTATCAATTTCTTCTCCATTACGACAAACAACAAAAGCCTTTGCCGCCGGTTCTTCATTACGCCAACTGACCAATGCTCCCACACGAGTTCCCTTGGCTGTGATATGCGAAGGTGCCTGTACCCGCTGTTGCTTACGAAGTTGATTGATTTTCGCTACATAATTCTGTTTGACAAATCTATTCTGAGTACTCATGATATTCCCGTAGGACGAAATATCCTCAATACGATACAGGAAGCTGCGCGCCCATTCATCCATCTTTCCGGGTAAATCATCCCACCGATAAGCTTCAAAACCGGCATTCAACGCAATGTGGCAAGCAGCACCCTGAATGCGCGCGCGCAACCGGGAAAGACGCAACCTCTGAAGTGCATCCGGAGTAACCGCCATACAACTATCAATGGTTTTCAATTGTGCTTCAGCTAATTTTTCCGCCCCGGCTATCACATCAAAAGGTTGAAAACGAATATACAATGTATGAATACCCTTCAATCCGCTCATCGGAACCGTCAGCGTTCTCCAAGATTGCCACCCTTCCGTATTCTTTACCTCAAACCGGGCGATAACAGGGCCTTCCAGACGGTCCAGACAAACAGTGGCAACCCCACCCGAAGATGCAGAAGCGACCCGAACGGACATCCGCTCAGGACTATTACTAAAATCAACCGCAGGATACTCCAACCAGTCATCCGCCATAATATACCCTACACACTCACCACCTTCATCACAAGGGGCATTTTGGGTACCTTTCTTCTCTTTGTATCCGGTAGCTTCTATCTTTACGGTTTCTCCATTTTTCCCGATAAAAGCCATCGAACGAAGGTTCATCAACGGATAAGTATGCACCACCTGATTAAATCCGGGTGTTTCCTGACACTCGCCAAAGTCAGTGGCAAAAGGCTCGTTTTGATTGATAATACCGGTAATAACATCAGCCGCATTTTTCCCGTAACTGGCACATGCAAAATCCCGATATACCTTCTCCGAAGAATCCAGTACTTCACGCTTATACCAGGGGGCCTTACTGATATACCACATTTTAGGAGAAATAGCGTCGGCCAGTCTCCACGTCAGTGCATAAAAACCATTCATATTGGGAGAAGCATCTCCAAAGGCCCGGATGGTTTCCGACAGATCCACATTATAAGGATAGTAATATTCAGAACTATTAAAATCCCGTTCCAACCAGGGACATCCCCAGTATTCACGACTGCCATACACACTTCCCGGTTCGAACGCTGCCGAATAATAAGATATGGGAGCACAAATAACATCTTCGGGCAGACTATTCACTGATTCCGGGGGCAGCCCCCACCCCGATACAGCTATACGGGTAGAAGGCGACATCCGCTTCATCTCTTCATAGAATCCATCAAAAACTCTCCGCCAGCGGGCATAAAAAGCTTCATTCTTCTGACCCTCAGACTGGAAACAAAGCAGATAATCCAGTTCCGGATATTCACAGGCAATTTCTGTAACCTGTGCCTTAATTACTTCTCTATTATCCGGCTCAGTCTGATATTCCGGCAAGAGGACATCGATATCCAATCCTAAGCCTATTTTCACACCACGCAAATGTGCATAGGCGATCACCTTGCGGAATATAGTTGCTCCTTTCTCTTTGATCTGGCTATTCGTCAGCGTTTCATTATGTAACCCATAATCAGCTCCAAAATCATAGTCATCATAAATCCCGGATGCTCCAAAAAGATATTCATTGACATCCCATCCGGGGCAACACCATCCGTGTCCGGTCTTTATGGTAGGCATCCATCCACGTGACAAATGGCCTTTATACTCAAAATTATGAAACAATTCATTATGCCCGCAAAACCCGTTATAGTTATGAATCATAATAAAATTCATCCGCATCCGCGCAGCCTGATCTATGATGTAACGCCAATCATCCCATGAGTAAATCGTAGCCGATTGCGGAAAATTAGTCCAGGGAAGAAATCCGCGAACGGTCATTGTCGGCGTACGTTCATCCCGGATAAACGGTAACTTTGTCTGCGGCTTTTTTTTATCGGGATACACATCCCCGTTCATATAGAAACGCATTCCTAAATGATCCTCCAATAACCCATATACGCCATAAAGCAGTCCACTGGCATCCGCACCGGCAATAACCACCAGTTGCCTGCCTTTTTCCTTCACTGTCCAAATGACATACCCCTGTGCTCCGGGCACTGATGCCAGAGACAGCACTCCATTGTCTTTCCAAGAAGTCATCAACGGATGATCCAATCTTGTAAGCACAAATTCCGTTTTCCTGTCCGGCACCTCTCCATGTCCGACAGATAATAGCCGCCCGGACAACTGATAGTAATATCGTTGAAGCTCTGCTGCCGCATATTCTTCGACCGGTGTACCCGAAGTAACCAATAAAATCTGTGCTTTGATTGTCGATGCTGTCATTGCCAGAATCAAAACAGCCAGCAGGTGATATGCCATTCGTCTCATTTCTATTTTATTTTATTTTCCAGATAAGTTTTAAGTTCATTGTATTCACGCCACACACGCTGGTTCAAAGAGCTAAGAACGCCCAGTTCTCCACGTGAATGAACCCGTTTCACATAAGTATCGAACATCTCTTTGATTGGTGCTGAAAGCAATAACCGGTATGCATCCGCATATTCCTGTGAAGCATCTATTTTCTCACCTTGCGCTTCTTTCTTCTTTAAGGTAAAAGCAGGCATCATAGCCTGATCCACCTCTCCCAAGAGAAGTTCAAAACGAAACATTGCTATGAAACGTTCCAGATTATCCCGCTGCTCCCCTTTTAACTTTTTCAATAATGATTCTCCGGAAGACACCAGTTCTTTCCGTATCCGCACATTATTTTCGTCCAGCAGTCCCCATTCCGGAGTATAGGCGTAAAACTCCGGCGAAGGCACATTCCACTGAATTTGTTTCCGATCCATTCCGGCAAGCAACGGGGTCATTTTTTTAGCCGCATCTTTTCCGAACTCCTCCGTCAGAAATCTGTCATACAACTGCTCCACACTTTCTTTGGCATCTTTATCCGAAGCAAAATGGGCAAACGTTCGGAAATTAAAACGAGGTTCCTCCGTACGCCAGTGGATAGCAACCACTCCGTCCAGATTCTGTTTAGCGGCAAGTTTCACATGTTCACGCATCATATGGACCCTTGGCTGAAAATGCCACAACTGGTGATCGCCTTCCAACCAGGGAACTGCCCATACATTACGGTTCCGGGCAATCTCTCCCAGAAACTCCGGTTGTGGATTTTTCCCCAGATCCGGATTGAGACAACTGAAAATAATATCTTTGGGCAAAGCTCTGTCCAATCCTTTCAGCAATGAAGGTAACTGATGTCCTCCTCCCCAGCCACCAAGGATCAATTTGGCATGCGAACCCTTTGATTTCAGATAATCATAAGTCAGTTTCATATATTCCAGCGCCCACACTCCGACAAAACGGGCCGATGAATCGGCCGCTTCCTCAAAGAAGCTTTCATTTTCCCGATAAGCACGGGCAAAAGGTGCATTCCGCAATGCTTTCTGAGTATCGACTCCCATAAACGAATGTTCATTCAGCCACATCCAGATGTAATCAATATCCGGATAAGCTTTCAGGATATCATCAATTGCAGCATAATGTATCTCGGCTGCTATCTGGCTTTTCGGATTCGGAATCATATTCGATTCACCTGGCCAATAGAAACAGTCTCCGGCTACATTCAAAGAAAAGTATTCGGGAGGAATCACTCCGAATTCAAATCCCATAGCCATACGAATTCCCCGTTCATGTGCCATTTTCAATACATCACGCATCAGCCCCTGGGCCTTTTCGTAATGCTCCCGGGGAGAGTACGAGGTAACCGAACCGTCATTACCGAAAGCTTCTGCCCCTGCAGGTAAGTGGAATGCTTTTCCCGTATCATAAGCAAAGTCTTTCACAGCCATCGGCAGATAGCCCCAACGTGCAGTCAGAGAATTATCAAAACAGGCTTGAGGAAGAATATTCTTATATTCTATTTTTATCATAGGTTCCACATAAGTGGCATAACGCTCACCACCCCCCGTATAATTGTGGAAACCAATGAAGTTGATACCATTTTTCTGACATTCATCCAGATAATTCCGGTAATCTGACAAGTTCCATGAAGTAGGTCCTGACAAGAAATTATGCCAGGGAAGTACCCCCCTGATATTAAATTTCTCCTGTGCCTGTATCCCCAGACAGAAGAACAAACCGATAAACAAATATTGAATTTTCCGCATTGTCATTCTTTTTTTATTCATATTGCGGAGTGAGTTAAAAAGAGGGATAGTTATAAGAAAACTGCCCCTCTTTTACCAACTCTACCCTACATCAGGCAGTCAATAAACTACCTTTCACTAAACACACCTTAATCTTTGGGAACAATACGGAAATTATCAAAGCATATATCCGTATCTTCCGCCCAACTATTACCCATAATCTGTAAAACTCCATCATTAGGAATGTCCCCTTTCCACATTTCTCCCAGGTCAATAGAAACCGTTTTCCACTCTCCGTTCGTATTCAAGGCGAGTCCCGATGCAAAAGGTTCCCAATCGTAATTAATCTGCGAGAAGTAAAATCGGATCTGTCTTTTGGTCAATGGCTTGATTGTATTTACTTCAAACTTCAGCAAATATTTATCCTGATCGGCAATAACCTCGGGAAAGTATTCGACAGCACACTGTGCAATAGTAGTCACCTCGTTCCAGTCCCAATCATTCGCATCTCCCTTATTAATCTTGAAACGGGAGAATTGTCCGCTGTACGGAGCAGGAACGGGACCATTTATCACATATTTACCACCTCCCCAACCGGTGAACGGGTCAAAGTCACACAGCATATTGCCCTTTTCCATATATTTACCGGGAACCATGACTTCTCCACAAACCGGGCTGACTAATTTAATTTTTGAACCTATTACGGCATCCTCCGGCAACACAAAACTCAGACTGTTACCGGTTGCTTTTGTTATCTCCGCTTCTTTTCCACCAAAGAACAGCTGCCCCGATTCGGTCGTTATCTCATAAAGATCAAAATAATCGCCAACCACCTGCATCGTATCACCTGCCGGCGTAAATTCATTGAACATACCGTTCACCTCCAATTCAGGAATAAACACCGATATCGGAGTAGTTACGGTAGAATTTCCGTTTCCTAAAGTTATCAGATTATTTACCTCTCCCGGAATTACCCTGGGGATCGGAAAAGTTATTTCTCCGGAAGTGATATACGCATCTCTCAAATCAACCTGTACATCATTTACCAGAATCGAATTAACAGCATTCAATCCTGTACCTTGCACAATGATATATTGTGCAAGATTAGCCTGATCGATCCCCTGTTCGCGATCGAGTACCGTAGATACCCGGGTGACAGCCAGAGGGGCATATTCCACTTCATCATCTTTACACGATGCAAACAGACCACAGCCCAGAATCACCCATACGAATAAAATATATCTAAATGTTTTCATTGTATCTTCAATTTTAAATGTTACGAATGTATTCATTACCATCCCGGATTGTTAGAATCAATCTTATCATTAGAGTTCACCTCACTGGTAGGTATCGGATATAGAAGATTACGCTCCAAACGACGTTTAGTCACATTATGCTCATCCATATCGATGGCATTCATCACATCCAGATAGATACCCCAACGGAAAAGATCATAACGGCGGTCAGCTTCATAGGCCAATTCACGGGCACGCTCTTCCAGTACAGCCGAACGGAATTCATCCTGATTCATTCCGGAGAACGGAGTGGCATGGGCACGCGTACGAATGCGGTTCACCTGATTATAGGCCTCAGCGTCCGGTCCGCCATTCAATTCATTGACAGCCTCAGCATAAATCAACATTATATCCGGCAAACGGAGCAACGGAAAGTGAAAATCACTGTTTTTTTGTTTCCGGTCTGTAACAAAAGTAAATTTCGTCAATTTCGCCAATGTCCACCCCTGACCTTCATGATAGACTTCCGTACCATCAAAAGCATTGCCCTGACTGTCATATACCTCCTTATTCTCTACTTTATCTGCATACCAACGGGGATAATAGTTATAGATAACCTTACCATTGGATATTCCATCCGACGCATATCGGTGAATAACTCCATCGACAATACGCGTATCCTGTTCTTCGAAAAGCAGATACCAGTGATCGCGCATACCATACCAGTTACCTTCCATCGTACCGTCTTCTTTGAAAATGCCCACATAATCCTGACAGATCGTGTTTCCAAAGTCCTTATCACCGCTGATGGCCTGTGCCATCCAGATGTGTTCTCCCTTATTACGGTTTCCTATGGCCCATACGTCCATATAATTATCAAACAGGGTATATTCGTTTATCACCTCCCAAGCTTTGTCACGTGCCAACGCATAATACTTGGCCGGATCAAAAGACTCATAACCTGCAACAGTCTTTGCAATGTGCGTGATAGGTTGTGGTTCAAATATATTCGGATCTCCTCCCTTAACCACGATAGGCACACCGGACATCGCCCCGGAAGCCATAGTAACATATACTTTCGCCAATAACGCTTTGGCAGCTCCGCTCGAGGCACGTCCCGCTACAAACCCGGCATCATCTTTCGAATACATTCCTTCAGCTTGTTCCAGCAATTCAATGATATGTGTGTATACGTCCGATACCGAGGCACGAGGCTGGCTCATAGCTTCCCCTTCCGATATTGATTTCCGGAAAATAGGCACAGGACCGTAATTTCTCACCAAGTTAAAATAAGCCCATGCTTTAAGGAAGCAGAGTTGTGCCAAAGCGTCCTGTTTACTCTCCGGAGTCAGGTTATTCATAGCCGAGATCTTGGATATACCCAGATTTGCCCGGTGAATCAACGTATAGCTGCCCTGCCACATATGATCTATTCCCCAGAATCCTTGTGGATTACCTGCTCCGACATTACCAAATGCCCATGATGCACCCGACGCATAGTCACAATCCATATTGGTCAGATAAAGATAAGAACCCGGAGCAATAAAGCTGGTGATCACTGTATTATAAGTACCTGTCACAAGCTGGGAAGCCGCACTCTCACTGTCTCCCAACTGTTCGGGTGACACAAAATCATAGGCCTTTTCTTCCAGCAAATCATTGCATGAACATGCCAACAGGACTGTCCATAGCAATAAAAACGATTTGAATATTATTTTTTTCATGACTTTTCTTGATTTGAGTTAAACATCAGAACGTACACTGTAAACCAAATGAGAAGGTGCGACTACTTGGATACGAGAATAAATCCACGCCACGGCGAGAAGCATCACTACCGAAAGAGTTTACATCCGGATCATACCAGCTATATCCCGAAATGGTGAATACATTGCTGACAGAAGCAAACAGATTGATCGATTCAATTCCCTTGAACGGAGAGACAAACTTATACCCCAGATTAATATTCTTCATTCTCAGATAAGATCCGTCTTCTACATAACGATCAGACAGTTTCATCGTTCTTCCATAGCCGGCATAAGCTTTCGGCCATTTGGCATTCTCCCGGTTTTCGGGTGTCCAGCGAGATTCATATATATTCAGCGGAATATTACCAATACCACTCATAGTCACCTCGAGTAAGTTCGCATTGAAAATATCACCTCCGACACATCCTTGCAGGAAAAAGCTTAAAGAAAAGTTCTTATAAGTAAAATTGTGAGTCATACCGAAAGTGAAATCCGGATTCGTATCCCCAATTACCTGGCGATCAGCATTTGTAATACCGGCTACTCCATCCAAATCTTTATATTTCACCTCACCCACCATTGCTTTACATACGGCTTCTGACTCTTTTGCATAAAACGGGTCGGCTCTTACTTCAGCAATATTATCATAAAAACCATCTTCCACAAATCCATAAATGGTTCCGATCGGCATTCCGTTGCGCTGCAGGAATACATTATCAGCCTTACTCCATCCCTGGGCAAACTGATCTCCCGGAAGTCCGCTGATCTTGTTACGGTTAAAGGAAATATTAGCATCAAAATCCCAGTTGAAGTTCTTACCGGTGATCGCATAGAACTTTCCGGTAATTTCAAGTCCCTTATTCGTTACATTTCCAAAGTTAGTCGTCATATTCGAGAAACCTGTACTTTGTGGTATCTGTATATTCTGCAATAAGTCAGATGTCTTTTTGTAATACAGATCGACAGTCAAATTAATTCTGTTCTGCAGGAATCCCATATCCACACCCACATTATACTGGCTGGTAGTCTCCCACTTCAAATCCGGATTGGCAGGTCCTCTCCAGGTAAGATTGGCAAATCCACTGGAAAGTGCACCGTTAATCGGATAATTGGCCACAGTCAGATAGTCACGGGTAGCATAGGCGCCTATCGCCTGATTACCAGTCTGCCCGTAACTTGCACGGAACTTCAGGTTACTAAACAAATTCAGGTCCTTAATAAACTGCTCTTCCGATGCTCTCCAGGCAATAGCTCCTGAAGCAAAGTTAGACCATTTGTTGCCCGGTGCAAACTTACTGGAACCATCCCGACGGAAAGAGGCAGTAAACAGATACTTATTCATCAGGTTATAGTTGGCACGTCCCAGGAAAGAAACCAGAGAAGTCATTCCGCGTCCACTGGTCGGCTTCTGCGGATTCACAGCGGCACTCATATCAAAGTCTTCCGTCAGGTCCTGGGGGAATCCGGTAGCTACCATTGCTTTATTACCATAGTCCCCTCTTTCATAAGAGAAAGCAGCAACCACATTCAACGAATGATTCTTATTGAAAGTTTTGTTGTAAGTCGCCATCGTTTCAAGTACCAGATTCTTCGCCCAGTTATCAGCTTTTGAGGCGTATCCGTTTGTCGGATCTTTACCTTCCACCGTCTCTCTGTTATAGTACACATCACGTTCGTTTATATTATAGGAAAAACCCACATTCTGACGAACTTTCAAATCCTTATACGGTGTGATTTCCACAAATGAAGAAGAGAAGAAACTATTCGTTGCCAGTTCATCTTTAGCCGCACGGGTATATACATAAGGATTCGATGAGAACCAGTTCAACTGGGCATTATTCGTTTCATCGTCCAAGGGTGCGGTAGCCGGATAGAACAAAGCCCCCCGGATAATACCATCACTGACAGAATTGGTTTTGGCAAGCTTGTTCAATGAGTTGGTAAAACTCATATTCGTACCGATTTCAATCCAGTCGTGTACCTTACGAGCGAGATTCGCACGGAATGAATAACGTTTGTATCCGGAGTTATGAATGATACCGCTCTGATCCAGTATATTACCGGAGATTGCATAATACCCCTTATCATTCGAACCGTTCACGCTCAGATTGTATTCCTGGGAAAAAGCTGTTTCAAATACTTCATCCTGCCAGTTTACACTGGGATACGTACCATTCCGGTAATCTTCCGGTCCCGGAGAATAAACCGATTCACCGGTATTCGGGTCCACTTTCGAAGTGCCCGGATAAGGAATAGCTTCATTTGCATTCTCGTATTCATTAAACATCCGTGCTGCTTCATTCCTATACATCGCATATGCATATCCATCCAACATATCCAATTTCTTCACTACTTTCGATATTCCGAAATTAGCACTGAAGCTGATATTGTCTTTTCCCTTCGCACCACGCTTGGTGGTAATCAATACCACTCCGTTCGCACCGCGTGATCCGTAAATAGCCGTAGCTGAAGCATCCTTCAGGATCTCAATAGACTCGATATCCGACGGATTAATCGTCGACAGAGGATTGGCCGTCTGCATCATACCATCTTTACCTGTTCCGGGCATTCCACTACTGGTAAAAGGAATACCATCTACAATGTAAAGCGGTTCTGTAGAAGTTGAAAACGAGTTCGCACCACGAATCTGAATACTCACGCCTGCTCCGGGAGCACCATCATTCTGGTTGACCTGCACACCTGCAATACGCCCCTGAAGTCCCTGGTTGATACTGATCGGATTGGTTTTCATCAAGTCTTCGCTTTTGATACTGGTGACCGATCCTGTCAAGTCACTCTTCTTCATTGTACCATAGCCTATGACTACCACCTCATCCAGCAGTTCAGTATCTTCCTTCATTGTCACATTGAGTATTTTCTGTCCGGGTTTTAAAGTAATCTCCTGTTCTTTATACCCCACACACGAGAAGACCAGTACATTCTTGCCACTCGGAACGTTTACACTGTATTTACCGTCCACATTGGCAATAGAACCGGTTCCGGCACCTTTGACCAGTACATTGGCTCCAATCAATGGAGATCCATCGTTAGCATCGGTGATTACGCCTGTAACAATGGTTTGCTGAGCCATCATATGGCTGCTCATCAAGAGCGCCATCAGAAACAACATCATGTTCTTCATACTATTACACTGATTTAAAATGATTAATTTTGTGATAATGCAAAAATAGAGTCAACCGGGAGAACAAACAAGTATGATTTTATCATTCACTTATGCAATTCAGACAAACACTCTTTATTTCTTTTCTGCCTTCAATGCATCCGTTATTCTACCATAGTTTATCTAAAAGACGAAATCGAGACTTGTTTTATCCCAATATCGGAGAACTTTCTCAAATGTAAAATTAGTGCAGTTATCATTAACAATCCAGTATTATTTTATCCGATAGTGATACAATCAGCACACCCTTACATCAGAGAACAAGTACATAAAGAAATTACCTTCAAACAATCTTTCCTTAAAAAAACACTACTACCTCAGAACCTGTAAAAACCAACCTTATTGTGTCTTAACCTCAAAACCTTTCGTAACACCCTTTGCCAGTCCCGGTTGTCCGGAACCTATAAACAGCGTATACTTTCCGGTAAGCATCCTCCAGTTTCCATTTTCCCAGACCGACAACTCCCGGGGAGGTATATTAAATTCAACTCTCTTCTTCTCACCCGGAGCAAGTTTCACCTTTTTAAACGCTACCAATTTTTTCAACGGATATGTATAGACAGGAGTATTTTCTCTGGAAACATACACCTGGACGACTTCTTCTCCGGTCCATTTACCGGTATTGGATAATTCAACCGAACATTGCAACCTTGCGCCCGATTTCAAGGTATCACTTCCTTGTATACCATCGAACCCAAATGATGTATAACTCAACCCATGACCGAAACCATATAAAGGATCTTCCTTCATATAACGATAAGTACGCCCTTTCCACATATCAAAATCCAGGATATCCGGCAACTGATCTTCCGCCCGATAAATAGTCATAGGTAGCTTACCCGATGGATTTTCGTTCCCAAACAATAAATCGGCCAGGGCTCTACCGGCTTCCTGCCCGGGGTACCAGGCCTGCATAATCGCCGGTATATGCACATCCGCCCATTCAGAAGTTAGCGGATTTCCCGAATGGAAAACCAATACGATCCTCGGGTTCACTTGATAAATAGCTTTCAGCAGTTTCTCCTGTTCTTCCGGTAAATAAATAGAAGTCATATCATGATTCTCTCTTGCCATTTTTTCATCACTTCCCAAAGCTACAAGCACCACATCCACTCCTTTTACCGCAGCCACAATAGAATCCCTGGAAGCTCCTATACCGTTCAAATAGTTGACTTTTCCTCTTTTACCCATCAAATCTTTCACCCCTTTCAAAAGTGTAACCGAATAAGGAGGCTGTCCACTATATCCACCTAAATAATTATGATCGGCAAACGGGCCTACTACAGCTACCGATTTAGTCTTCTCCTTACTTAAAGGCAACAGATTTTCATTTTTCAATAGCACAACCGACTTGACAGCCGCTTCATAAGCAAGTTCCGCAAACTTCTTGCCGGCCAATAGCTTCTTATCGTAATGATTATAAGGCACAAGTTCCATCGGATCAAATTCTCCCAACTTAAACCTCGCGGTCAGCACCCGCGTTAAAGCCTGATCAATAGTAGCTTCCGAGATTAAGCCCTGTTTCACTGCCTGAACCAATTTCTCTTTATATGTAGTGCCACATTCCAAATCACACCCACTGTTGACACCCAGCGCTGCCGCTTCCTCCAACGAATTCACGACCCTATGCTGCCAATTCATCACCCCAATGGCCCCGCAATCAGAAACTACAAATCCGTCAAATCCCCACTCTTTTCTCAGCACTTCACCGAGCAGCCAACGGGAGCCACTGGGAGGCACACCGTTAAAAGCATTATAAGCCGTCATTACCGACTGCACGCCTGCCTCTTTCACGCAAGCTTCGTAAGCCGGAAAATAATATTCATACAACTGTTTCGTCGGTATTTGCGAAGAGCTGGAAAAGCGATTGTTCTCTTCGTTGTTAGCCACAAAGTGTTTGATTGTTGCGACAGTTTTCAGATAAGCCGGATGATCACCCTGTAGCCCCTTCACAAAGGCTACTCCAAGCCGTGAAGTCAGATACGGATCTTCACCATAAGTCTCTTCATTTCTTCCCCAGCGCGGGTCACGAGCCATATTGATAGTAGGCGACCAGTAAGTGAGCCCCTTTCCTATTTCCAGATATTTCAGTCGCGCCTCCGTAGAAATAGCAGAAGCCACCCGCTTTACCAATACCGTATCCCAGGTAGAAGCCAGATTAATAGCCTGTGGAAAAACAGTCACTTCACCTGCACGAGCCACTCCATGAAGACATTCATTCCAATAATTATAAGCAGGAAGGTTCAGCCTGGGGATGCTATCACTTTCGCTCACGAGTTGAGATGCCTTCTCTGCCAGTGTCATCTGTTGGATGAGTGTTTTCACGCGAACGGCAATCGGTTGCGACAAATCTCCGATAATCCTCTCTTTCACACCGCGGACTTCCACTTTTCCTCCTGCATTAAAAGCCGGACAATCCTCACACCCTCCATTGTCTTGAGCTCTCAACATTATACCGGCAGAAAGTAGAATCCCTATCATTACTATTTTTGTTTGCATGTCTTTCATATTCTATCTCCACTGTTTTTAGTTCATACGCTTTTCAATAATGCAAAATTATCGGGATTCCATCAAACCATCCAGTATTATTTTATCCATTCATAATACAATTATTATTTTGATAACTTATATTGCTTTATAAATCCATTATCTTTGCACATAGTTAATCCTCAAATACTCCAGAATATGATCAATCCTATTTATTCAGCAGATAAGGCGAGATACTCCGGTGGAATGAAGTATCGCCGTTGTGGCAAAAGCGGTATACTGTTACCGGAAGTTTCCCTGGGCCTCTGGCATAACTTCGGTGATGTAGATACATTAGCCAATAGCCTTCGAATGGCTCACTTTGCATTCGACAAAGGCATCACACATTTCGACCTGGCTAATAACTACGGTCCCTCTTATGGCTCAGCCGAGGAGACGTTCGGGCTAATCATGAAGAAATCCTTTATGCCCTATCGTGATGAGCTATTCATATCCACCAAAGCCGGACATGATATGTGGGAAGGTCCTTACGGGAACTGGGGCTCCCGAAAATATCTGATGAGCAGTCTCAACCAGAGTTTAAAACGCATGAATCTGGAATATGTAGATATTTTCTATATCCACCGTTACGATCCCGAAACTCCACTTGAAGAAACTCTTCAGGCACTCGTCGACATTGTCCGGCAAGGTAAGGCCCTCTACATCGGTATTTCCAAATACCCCAAAGAAAAAGCAGAGTTTGCCTACCGATATCTGGAAGAGCGAGACGTGCATTGTCTCCTCTATCAGGGACGATATAACCTGTTTAACCGTGAACCGGAAGCACAAGGTATCCTCCGGCAAGCCCAAGAGAACGGTACCGGCTTTATCACCTTTTCTCCTCTGGCTCAGGGTCTGCTCACTAACCGGTATCTAAATGGAATTCCTGAAGATTCAAGGATAGCCCGCGGAGGTTTCCTGAAAAAAGAACAACTGACCGATCAAGTATTAAATAAAATCAAAGCATTGAATGAAGTGGCAGGCAGTCGCGGACAAACCTTAGCCGAAATGGCATTAGCCTGGATATTGAAAGATGATCTGGTAACCTCCGTCATTATCGGCGCCAGTTCCGTCAGTCAACTGGCAGACAACCTGAAAGCGACGGAAAACTGTAAGTTTAGTCCGGACGAGCTGCAACGTATCGGGAGCATTCTTCAATAAACTCTTTTTCATCACAGATTAACAGATCACACAGATGTGTAATATTCAGATTATCAATCAAATTAATCTCTTCTCTGTGTTAATCCGTGTAATCTGTGGTGAGTTTTGAAACAGCCCCTGTCAATGACGACTTCTCTGCAATCATCTCTGCCTAAAACCCTTCAATATTCAGCAACCACTTCCACACAGGTACAACATCTATTAATATTCCAGCAATCTCTACTGTCCTTTCGTTGTCATAAGTCACTATAATGAATTTCTCCACATCAAAGCTATTTGCGATTTTTACCAAAGCCTTAGTTTCTCGCTCAAAAGTAGAGCTATCGGAAATACTAAACGAAGCTTGCACAGCCATCTTCTGCGACGGAAGATAGAAGTCCACCTCAACGTTCTTATTATAATAAGATAGTTCTTCATTACCGTACCGCTTCATCAGTGCCAACGCCACGATATTTTCCAATAGCTTAGTCTCCGGATCTGCCAAAAAAACATTCAGTAGCCCGTTATCACAAAAATATCGCTTTTGAGATATCTCACGATCACTCAACGAGTCCGTAAAATTAGAGATACCAAAAACAAGATAGGCATCTTTCATATATCCAATGTAATCCGCAATCGTATTTCGGCTCACCTTAGCTCCTGCAGAACTTACGATATGCTGTAATCGACTTAAAGCTATTGGCTGCATTACACTTTCGGCCATTTTTTTAGCAAGCAAACGGATAGCATCCGCATTGCGGATCTCATTCCGGCTAATAATATCCCCTAGAAGAATCTTTAAGTATAATGAGTTTATCCAACTTCTTTTATCTCTCAAATCAAATGTTTCAGGAAATCCGCCAAAGTGAAAGTAATCATCAAAGAGCTTTGCAACTGTAATCCTCTCATCAGAATATTCCCAATTTTTAGAAAGCTTGACTCCCTTGTAGGTCAGATATTCCGAAAACGAAAATGGGTAAACCTCCTTGATGATAAATCTGCCTCCAAGTGTTGTTGCAATATCCCGACTCAACATTTTAGCATTACTTCCGGTAATGTATACTCTATATTTGGAGTCTGCTAAACGTCGGGCAAAATGTTCCCATCCTTCAATATTTTGTATTTCATCCAGGTATATCAATGGCCGTTTATTTTCGTATAATTCACGATACGACTCAAGAAGTAGATTTAGCTCCTCCATTTGAATGGAGGATATTCGCTCGTCCTCAAAATTGATGTATAAGATATCTTCAATAGTCGCTTTGCCGGATTTTATCATTGATTGAATATGTTGGAACATCAAATATGATTTTCCGGCACGACGAAGCCCTACAAAAACATAGTTGCAGACTTCCTCCAAAAAGATGGGTCTTTCTACTAATTCAGTCGTAGCAATCTCCTGTTGCTTTTCACTGATTATGGTTTTAATGATTCTCTTTTCCATGAAATCGCTCTTTATACAGAGCAAATATAAGGAATTTCCGTCAGTATACAAAGCATAAAAGCAATTTCCTTAATACGGCCATGCGTCTTATATCATCCTGAGGGAGGATATCCCTCCTTAGCTAGAATCAGAACTCTTTTTCATCACAGATTAACAGATCACACAGATGTGTAATATTCAGATTATCATGTGGTATTTAGAGTCAATCCACGACCCAACAATCAATATTCCTTGTCTTCGAGCTAAAGTTCACTCCTGCCTTTAGCAGTTGACGGGGATCATTGGCAAACGGAGCGGCATATTCCCTTTCTTCTATCTGTTTCAAAGCCTCTTCCGCACTCCCGTCAAATTTGAACTCCATCACATAAATGTATCGTTCTGTCTTCAAAACCATATCGATGCGCCCGTTAGAAGTATGATACTCCGCCTGGACATAAAAACCAAGTAACTTATAAACAATAAAAAGAACATTCTGATAATGCAACTCCAAGTCACGTACCAGTTCATAAGGAGTATCGGCGAAGAAACTTTGCAGACGGCGAAAGAAAGCATCACAATCTCCCTGTTCCACTTCAGAAACGAACCGGGTTATATGAAACCCTGTTTGTCCTTTATCAATATTTGCATAAAAAGGAAGTAAATACCTGATAAATCCTTCCTCTACTTCCCGATTGGGAAATCCCAGATGGTAGATATCAAAACGTTCATCATACCCTTTTATCGTCAGATAGCCACTCTGATAAATCACCGGCAGAGGATTCTTCGAAGTAGAATCTATGCAATTCAGCATATCTGATGTCGCCTCATCGTGCGCCAGCTGTTGCAAGTCATATTTATCACGCAGTAAAAGTTTTACCAAATAAGACGGAGTACCTGTTTCGAACCAGTAACTGCCAAACTTCATCTTATAAAAAGTATTCAGTATACTGAACGGATTATATAAACCGATAGAATTTTCCGTGAAATGATAACCATCATACCGTTCCTTCAACTCCCGGCAAGCATCTTCGTACGACATCTTTTGATATTTCGCCAACTGGCGAATTTCCGGTTCCAGATAATGATGGATTTCCTTTTCTGTAATTCCACACAACTCCACATAAGGTTCGTCCATGGAGATATCGTTCAGATTATTCAGGTCACTAAACACACTTACCTTACCAAACTTGGTAACTCCCGTCAAAAGGGCAAAGCGGATATACCCGTCCATCGTTTTCAGCACAGAATAAAAACCTTTCAGTGTATCACGATACTTCTCTCCCAACTCCTCATTGCCGATAGCCTGCAACATCGGTTTATCATATTCATCAATCAAAATCACCACCCGCTGCCCCGACTGTTCACAGGCACGCTGCACAATACCCTTGAAACGCAGAGGAATAGAAGTTTCAGAAGGAGCAGTCCCGTACACCATTTCCCATTTAGCCAACGTATCGTTCAATATCCGATCCAGGCTTTCGGGCGTATCATACTTTTCCGTGTTCAGATCCAGATGTAAAATCGGATATTTTATCCAGTCTTTCTCCAACTCCCCCATAGCCAAACCACAAAACAAGTCCTTTTTCCCTTGAAAATAAGCTTCAAGAGTAGATATCAGCAGACTCTTGCCAAAGCGACGGGGACGGCTCAGGAAATAATATGAACCCGTTTTTACCAATCTACAGACTAATGCAGTCTTATCTATATAAAGATAGCCTTCCCTACGTATTTTCTCAAAGTTCTGTATCCCAATCGGGTAAAGTTTAGCCATAACGCATTTCTATTAATCGTTTCACTCACAAATATACAAGATTATTCTTAATTATCGGTTTTGCTAACCATAATAATAAATGCCGGTACCCATTCTTCCGAACAGATACCGGCATTTATTTTTTCAACCGAAACGATCGGTCAGTTATCAGAGCAGTCCCTGCCCTCCTATCACTCCGGCAATGGCGCTTGCCACAGCTATGATCACCTTTAAAAGGATATTCCAGCTATTCTTCTTCATCTGTTTATCTGATTAAACTTACTATGCGGTCGGATCATCCACAATGTCTCCATCACCATTTCCAGAGCCATTACCGCCCGAAGTGCCGATACTGCCTATCTTCTGAAACTCAACACCCTGAAGCAAAGCACGGGTAGTGCCAATAGCGGCAGGCCGGGTATATTCCGGTGTGAAGTGACAGAGAAGAGCTCCCACCTGGTTCGGATTGACATCCTCCTCTTTGTCTACTCCCCTTCCACGGCTACGCGCCTTCATCGTAAAAGTACCCAACCCTTCCAGGCGTACCGTCTTACTGTTCAATAACTCGCTGCGCATTGCCGTCATTAAGTTCCGGACCACATTATGTACATCACCCGGGGTCAATGACGACTTCTCCGCAATCATCTCTGCCAGTTGCTGGGTGGACACCGTTTTACCTATCTTCACCAGATTCAAATGCCACTTCTTGTCACCGGTCTTAGTTGCCATGGTCGATTGCACTGCTTTATAAAATAAAGTCATATTCCTAATCTCCTTTTCTTCATGTTATTACTACTGATTTTATTCACATTTCGTTGATCAACATTGCAAAGGTGAACATTTACAAGAAGATGACAAAGGGAAACAGGGTATCCGGAACCGATCACTCAGAAAAAGTTATAAGTATCACATTCTCAGCAAATAAAAAAGAGAGTATCCTTTTTCGGACACCCTCTTCCCTACGCATCTGCTTCACATACTTTGCTATTGTTTGATTTCCCATATTATACCCGTTTGGGTACAAATACAATAAAAGGCTCCCACTTTTATACCCGATATGGCATAAAAGTGGGAGCAAAACAGAAATCTATACCTGTTGAGGTATATTTTCACTCATTCTATCTGATTACATCTATGACTTTCCTGATATTTTCATTAGAAGCTACTTCCTCCTATCTATTACATTTCTTATCTATTCCTTTATAAACTTCCGATAAGCCCCTTCCAGTTTTTTATCGTACTGATCCTGGGCATATCCGGGTCCATTGTACCTCCTGGTAAACCCAGCCCAGTCTTTCTGCTCCAGACAGGACTGTAGCCTAGCCAATTTCACAAACCCCGCAAAAGCTTCCAGTTGCTTATCTTCTCCGACACACATATCTTTCACCATTTCCTCCACACTGCCATACCCGCACATCGCATAGTTAAAGCCCATCACCTGAAACATTCCCCATGAAGTGGAAGCGTCAGCAGCTTCTTTATGTATTTCCCGGGCATTTTCCAGACGTTCATACTCTTTCATCCCGCCATAATAATGCCCCTTCTCCCATGTAGGATAAAGAATATTTTCATTGCCCGCAACATACTTCTCCGGATCAAGCCCCCGCTTCTTGAGTTCATGCCAAAAGATGTGCCCTTCGAATAAGATCACTGGTCGCCCCGGAGCCACAAAGCCCCCATACCCACCGGCCTCAACTGCCTGTACGGCTTTTACCACTGCCACCTCAACGCCAAACAAATCCGCCACACGCTGAAAATCATTTTCTGTTAAGTTTCCCATGATTAATTAGATTTATGCAAATAAAAAAATCTCTTCATAAACAGGAGGTACAACAGGCTCAACACCAATATGCTCCCTAATAAATACCCATATCTATACTCCCGCAATGCCAAATACCCTGCCACAACTGCGGCCTGCACCACCATATAGATCAGTGACACTACCGCGTGTGGTATCTTCAGTTCATTAGCCATTATCTGATACAAATGTTTCCGGTGAGGCATACTAATATTTTCATGTAGCAACAACCGATGTACGATCGTCAACACACTATCCACTCCGTACACAACAAGCAATACAAGCCAGCTGAAATCTTTAGTTTGAAGAATCAAACTCCCAATCAGGAACAGGACTACAAAAGCTATACTGACCGAACCCACATCACCGGCAAAGCATCTCGCTCTCTTACGGAAATTAAAGAAGTCAAACACCAACACAGAACAAATCATCGTATAAATAAAATCCTGTTCTGTGAAGGAGATCACTTCTGCATTCACATATGCCAAAGAAACCAAGATAACCAGCGAATACCCGCCCGTAATCCCATTGATGCCATCCATGAAGTTGTATGCATTGATAATCCCCGTGCAGATAATCAGCGCCACCACAATCGTCCACCAAGGTAGCGAGAATAGCCCCCACTGATAAAACATCAATGCCATAGCCGTGAAGTGAAACACCAACCGCAACCGTTGCGACGTCGACCGGATATCATCTACAAAGCTGATCACCGTTATCAGTGTCAGTGCTATCATAAACCAGGGATATGCCCATTCGCTTGTCAGGAAGAAGGCCAATGCTCCGAAGTAGAAAATAATCCCCCCACCCCGCAAGGTGATTCGTGTATGGCTACTACGTTGATTAGGCTTGTCAATGATGTTACATTTATCAGCCACTCTAAAATAAAAAAGTTCTGCAACGAATAGCAGAACTAAGATTATCAGATAGTACATAAATTATCTATTTCTATAAATCCAGTAAAACCATAATTGAATAACTGCAAAAGCTCCAATAATAATTCCTGCCGTAGCACCAATTATCGCAAAAACAGTCATTTATTTTATTCTAAAGTTCTCCAATACACTCATTGGTTTCCAGCCTAATTCCTTTATCGCTTTTTCATTGCTGAAAGTCAATGACTCAGTGATCTTCCGTAATTTGAGAGTATTTATCGGAGCTTTTTCGCCTAAAGCATCCCCTACTTTAGCCAAGCATTTGGCGAACCAATAAGGGACAGACAACGGTAAGCGCTTATTCAACTGTTTACAAATTAACCGTTCCAACTCTCTAAAATTAGGCTGATAAGTATCACAAACATTATAAATACCTCCTTTCTCGATCAGTAAAGGAACTAAGTTTGCAATATCCTGCACCATCAATACACTCTTACGGGCTCTTCCTACCCCAATACTCAAGTATCTACCAGTTTTTAGCCCTTTAATCATTGCTCCCAAATTTCCTGGAGGATTGGGTCCTGCTATTAACGAAGGACGAATTATACTTAACACCACGTTGTGCGAAGCACACCACTCTTCCAAATATTTTTCAGCCTCTATTTTACTTAAAGCATACGGAGTAGTACCATTTAAAGGATGTTCTTCGGTGATATTATCACCAAAGTCACAACCATATACAGCAACAGTACTTATAAAGATAAAAGCCTTGGGAATACCACTATTCTCTAATGCAGCACATAAATTCTTCGTTCCCTGCAAGTTTACATCAAAGAACAGTTTTTTCTCTTCTGCAGTTTTAGGAATAGAATGTGCTTTTCCGGCAGCATGCAATACTACATCAAATTGCTCATTCAGCACTGGAACATCTTGTGCGATATTTACTCTACAATTATCCTGAGAAGTTAAGCCAACAGTAATAATACAATATTTTTGCTCTAACAAACGGAAGATGTTATTGCCTAGAAATCCAGAAGCGCCTGTAAATAGTAATTTCATAAATAATCAACAAAACAACTGATAGTATTTATCTAAAATAAACTCTTTGGCAAACAGTGTATCAGCCATACATCTGGCATTGTTCTTTATAGAAGACAATGCATCTCTATGTTCATAAATTGATTCTAAAGCTTCCTTAAGAACTTTGGGATTACCAGGCTCAACAACCCAACCTAATTGGTATTCTCCCACACATAATGCAATTTCAGAGTTTGAATCTCCAATCATTAGAATAGGCTTTCCTGCTGCCATTATATTATATGATTTAGAAGGTACACCCAGCCCGTACATTCCATCAGCAAGAGTTACAATACCAATATCACATGCATTTAAGAAATCATTCTGCAATGAACGATCCATAAATCCAATCAATGAAATATTTGGTCTGTTTTTTGCAAAATCAGCAATTGTATTATACTTAGCCCCTCCTCCGATAAAAAGAAAATGTATATTAGGATTATCAAGCAAGGCTATAGCCTCCAACAAATTTTCAATTCCTTGAGCATGACCTAAATTCCCGGCAAACTCAAAAACAAATTTACCCTCCAGGTTCAACTGCTTAACCAAATTCGTTTCTTGTTTATCCAAAGAGTGCACTATTTGATTTTCAGCCCAGATGGGAATCAAAGTAACCCGTTCGGTAGTTCCTATTTTTGTAGCCAAAATATCACTCATGTCACGCCCTATAGAAATACACAAACGAGCTTTTGCATAAGCTTTATCAAAAATGATTTTCAGACACTTATATAAAATTGAATTTGCTGATATCTTATTTATTGCAACCAAATTCTCAGGAAAGATATCGTGAACAATAATAGAGTAGTTTATCTTTTTTCTCCATTTTACATAAGGCATCATCAAAATAAGAAAAGCCGGATTAGTAACAACTAATAAGTCATCTCCTGGCCGTACCAAAGATAGTAACCGAAAAAAGAGTTTATAGCTAGACAAAAATAAGCGCAAAACTCTTTTTATAAAATTATTCTTATCAATATCACCAACAAATACCCTATGGATAGAAACGCCATTACAAATTTCATTTTCAGGTAGCTTCGAAGTAACCTCTCCTACATTATAGGTAGATCCTGTGCATATTACATGCACATCTAGTCCCTTCAAGGCCAAGTGCTCTGCAATCTCCGTCATATAATAACCTGTTGAAGTTTTAACAGGATAATATATCTCAGATATCAACCAAACACGCTTAGCTTTTATGGTATTATTCATGTAAACTTAGATTCAGTAATTATTTGCTCAAAAGACTTTAACTACTTTCTCCAAACCATCTTATTAATTACCCCCGTATAGCTTTGGATAATCTTCACTACCTTAGTCGATACATTTTCATCCACATAGTTGGGAACATCCAATCCAAAGTCTCCGTTCTGTTGCATCAACACTGCTGTATCTACAGCCTGCAAAACCTGATCTGTAGTAATTCCCGCCAGAATAAAAACACCTTTATCCAATGCCTCCGGTCGTTCGGTCGAAGTACGAATACATACAGCTGGGAAGGGCATTCCTTTTGAGCTAAAATAGGCACTCTCTTCCGGAAGTGTACCACTATCGGACACTACACAAAAAGCATTCAGCTGCAAGTGATTATAATCATGGAATCCAATAGGTTGATTTTGTATCACCCGACTATCAAACTTAAAACCTCTCGTTTCAATGCATTTCTTGGAGCGGGGATGGCATGAGTAAAGGATAGGCATATCATACTTCTCTGCCATTGCATTCACTGCATTCATCAGATGAAAGAAGTTAGCTTCGGTATCTATATTCTCTTCTCTGTGAGCCGACAATAAAATGTATTTTCCTTTCTCCAATCCTAGCTGATCGAGCACCATGCTTGCCTTGATACTTTCCAGATTAGCAGAGAGGACCTCAGCCATAGGCGAACCTGTGACGTAAGTACGCTCCTTAGCAGTGCCTTCCGAGTTCAGATACCGACGTGCATGCTCACTGTAACACATATTTAAGTCCGAGATATGGTCTACAATCCTTCTGTTGGTTTCTTCTGGCAGATTCTCGTCAAAGCAACGATTGCCTGCTTCCATATGAAAAGTAGGAATATGCAAACGTTTTGCAGAGATAACCGACAGACAAGAGTTCGTATCACCCAACACCATCACAGCATCCGGCTTCACTTCCACCATCAGCTGATACGATTTTGCCAATACATTACCCATCGTTTCACCTAAATCCTGACCTACCACGTTCAGATAATAATCTGGTTCACGCAAACCTAAGTCTTCAAAGAACACCTGGTTCAGCGTATAGTCGTAATTCTGACCGGTATGTACCAACACCTGATCAAAATAGGTATCACACTTCTTTATTACTTCGGACAAGCGGATAATTTCCGGTCTTGTACCTATGATTGTCATTAGCTTGAGTTTACTCATTATTCTATCGCAATTATACCGTTTCGAAAAATGTATCGGGATTCTGTGGATCAAAACATTCATTGCACCACATAAAAGTCACCATATCGGTGTCGCCCAAATTCTCAATATTGTGTGTATATCCGATTGGGATATCCACTACCTCGATTTTACTTCCCGATACCAGATACTCTATCACCTCAGCATCAGGTTCATCCATCTTACGAAAACGGATGACCCCTTGCCCACTCACTACCACAAACTTTTCATTCTTGGTGTGATGCCAATGATTTCCTTTGGTGATATGAGGTTTAGAGATATTTACCGAAACCTGCCCCCTATCAAGAGTACGAATGATTTCTGTAAAGCTCCCCCGCTCATCCACATTCATTTTTAATGGATAACTAAATTGATTGGTAGGCAGATAAGATAAATAAGTAGAATACAACTTTTTCTCAAACGCATTGCCCACATTGGGAACAGTTAGATTCACCCTGCTCGATTGGAAAGTATAAAGTAAATCAACAATTTCTCCCAACGTAATAGTGTGTACTGTAGGTACCGCACAATATTCCCCTACCCGATTCTCATCACCTGTCAATGCAGCAATCAATTCGTTTACCACATCGTCAATGTATACCAGGTTCATCACGACCGAACGGTCATTCACCTGTATATCCAGTCCGTGAGTTATATTGTGGCAAAATGTAGCGACTGCACTATTATAGTTGGGGCGACACCATTTCCCAAAGACATTGGGAAAACGATATATCAATACTTTCGCTCCCGTTTCCCGGGAATACTCAAGCAACAATTGTTCACCCGCCCGTTTAGAGGCTCCATAAGGATTATCCAAAGCGGCTTGTGTAGAAGAGGATATCATGATAGGGCAAGTATTTCCATGTCTCTTCAATGAAGCAAGAAGCACAGAAGCAAAACCAAAGTTCCCTTTCATAAATTCGGACTGATCCAGTGGACGGTTTACACCGGCCAGATTAAGAATGAAATCAGCCTGTCGGCAATAGTCATCCAATTCAGAAGGGTCACTATCTACATCATATTCAAAAATGACCAACTCGTTTCCGGACAAAGCATAATTTTTTACTTTACCACTTTGAATATTGCGCAGTTGGGATACAAGATTCCGCCCGACAAAACCTTTCGCACCGGTTACTAAAACTTTCATAAATAAAGAGGAATTAATTTATTTGATCTTGATTGCTATCAATTCTATTTTTCTTCAAGAGCCAGATCTTTACGAATGAAATCAAGTTTCAAGAGAAGTTCTTTCATTCCTTCAACATCAAGACGACGGGTATTATGAGAATGGTAATCTTCTATTTTGGAGACCTCCTCACTTCCTTCCACAAAAAACTTATCATAATTTAAATCACGCGTATCACATGGGATACGATAATAATCACCCATATCCTCTGCTTTAGACATCTCTTCACGGGTAACAAGAGTTTCATAGAGTTTCTCACCGTGGCGGGTACCAATCACTTTGACATCCGCATTACTATGGTAAAGAGACTTTAATGCATCGGCTAATACATCCAGAGTAGCAGCAGGTGCCTTCTGAACAAACAAATCACCATTTTTTCCATGCTGAAAGGCATAAATCACCAAGTCGACAGCATCATCCAAAGTCATCATGAAGCGGGTCATGTTGGGATCTGTTATTGTTATTGGATTACATTTCTTAATTTGCTCTAGCCACAAGGGTATCACAGAACCACGGCTGGCCATAACATTGCCATAACGGGTACAGCAAATCGTTGTTCCTCCACAATTACCCAACTGACGACCTTTGGCGATAGCAACTTTCTCCATCATGGCTTTGCTGATACCCATCGCATTTATAGGATAGGCAGCTTTATCGGTAGAAAGTACCACCACATTTTTAACACCGTGAGCTATGGCGGAATCCAACACATTTTCTGTACCGAGAACATTTGTCCTAACCGCTTGTGTGGGAAAAAACTCACAGGAAGGGACTTGCTTCAGCGCAGCGGCATGGAAGATATAATCCACTCCATTCATAACTCCATCCACAGAGCGCTTGTCACGGACATCGCCAATGTAGAATTTTACTTTTGGGTTCTGAAGATAGTGACGCATATCATCTTGTTTCTTTTCATCACGAGAGAATATACGAATCTCCCTGATATCAGAATCAAGAAAACGACGTAAAACCGCATTGCCGAAAGAGCCTGTTCCACCGGTAATCAAAAGAGATTTATCTTTAAAAAGTGACATAATACTTTAATTATTTAATTTATAATTCCTATTGTTGTCTGTAATAATAGCCTTAAAATCTTCTTTTCTTCTCTGGATATCATAATAACTTAAGACCTCATCATTTGGAATCAATGAAGTAAAAGAAGCCAATTTTTTAGTTAAAATCGAAAACTCTTTATCAAAATCATTGTCTATATCAAAAAGAAGTTGATCTGTGTAGATAGGATTAGCCAAGCCCCCCCTACCCGAATGAATCAGAATATTGTTGGCACACAAAGCCTCTAAAGCTGCTAAGCCAAAACCTTCATACAATGAGAGCTGAAAATAATATTTAGAACGTTTTAAGAAAGCAATTTTTTCTTCTTCTGAGACTTCACCCACTAATTCAACAAATTTTTCTAAATCATATTCATTAATCAATGATTGAACCAAGGCAGTTCCCTCACCTTTCTTACCCATAATAATAAATCGGTAATCAGAAAATGAAGTTATCTTCTTCAATTCAGCAAAGATTCGCAATGCCTTATCCACCCCTTTTCGTCGCACATTCCCTTCCTCACCCATCCAGACAACCGTAGTAAATAGCTTCTCTTTCGGAACATCAGACATAAACTGTGCAGTATCAACCACATGTTCACTATAACTCAATCTTCTTCTAAAATGAAATACTTTTGCTATATTCTTTAAATCAGATTGAGATACAATAATACAAGAACTTGAGACCCAATAACAGAGCTTAAAAAATAGCACTTGAATCTTATAATTTCGGGTAGAGGCATAATTTTCATCTAAATTATCAATACCTCCAGTAAAATAGGTTCTTTTACCTAAACATTTAGCAAAAAATGAAGCAAAAAATGAATATCGATAAAAATAAGAGAACAAAATATCATATTCCCAAAACTTAAGACTGTCAACTATCCTATTGGATAAACAGACATCATAACCTAGATTCCTCAGCAGAGCAATATCTATCTGATAGAACTTTTGTGTATTCAACAATTCGAGTGATCTAACACTCGAATAAAACAAGATTTTTTTTTTCTTCATGTCTTATTCACCAGGAATTCCAACAATCGCCTTGCCTGATTTTCTGAATTTTTATTATCCAATATAAATTGTCTTGCATGCTTACCAAAGTCATCCAATTCATCCTGTCCCTTATTCCCCCACTCTTTTAACAATGTAGTAAGTGTTTCTCGTGAATGGTCCGGTATAAGAATCAAATGATTTAAGTAGTTAGCAGGAAGTCCTGGTAATTTATACATTATGGTAGGTGTTCCCGAAGCCATATACTCCATTGTCTTAGAAGGAAAAGAATACTTAGTGTATTCTGCATCTCCTTTACGAGGATTAATCAACAACGTGGCTTGTTGCTGCATCTCAAATACACGCTTTTGATCTACAAGTCCCCAATATGTTATACGACAATCGTTCTTGGCTGCAGTCTCAACAAAAGCTCGATCTGTCCCAAAACCACATATCCACAAAGAAAACTCTCTATCATCAATCTTGATAAATGATTCAATCAGATCACGTATGCCAAATCGAGCATCTAACTTACCAGTATAGAGTATCGTTTTCCTCCTCTTTTTTTGTAGAGCAACTTCTACAGGACTATAAATACCCTCTAAAAGATACCAAGGACGAATACCAACTCTCAATTTATCCTTCATAAACTCTGTCAGTAAAATAAAGGAATCAATTTCCTGAACTAAAGAATAAATCTTATTAGTGTTTCTTGCTTCTAACACTCTATGGAGAATGGATGAATTATCTCCAAAATACTCAGGCAAATCCAAGACAATACAACACACTTTCACATTGGAATAATGTTTTTTCAAATCAATAGCTGCCTTAAGGTATGGATACATGAGAGAGTACACAATTATAGTTACTTCCTCATCCCTATGTAAATTAAGCCATCGTTTAGCTTCATTTATCACAGATTGATAGATACTATACTTCTTCAAGTAAGTAATATTAAGAAATGAGCCATTAACTCCCTTCATAAAAGCAAATTGGAAGTTCGTTCTTGAAAAGAATGGATTATTACAGCGTAATGGGAAGCTTCCGATATCGGGAATATTTATGATATAATCTAATTTTTTTTCTAAATTTTCAAAACCAGACAGAAGAGCTTTCTGAAAAGTCGTAGCACTAACTGTTATATGTCCTTTGGTACGTTTTCTAATTAAGAAATCTGTTGAAGGCTCACAAAAAGCACCAATATAAAGTAACTTCATATATAATTAATTCCATATTATATTTTTATAAGGTACGTATGGACAGTCTTGAGAAGCCAACGAAGCACTTATAAAAAGAAAATATAATGAATACAGTACTAAAGCTAACCTAGAATTCCAATATGGAGAAAAACATTTGGCCAATAAAGGGATTACTAATATCATAGAGAAATAAGGAAAATAAGTAGCACGTTGAATCGTAATATTTGCGGATGATAAATTGTATAATATTTGACCAACAAAAAAAAGGTTGAAGAGTAGAATTTGACCGTTCGATTTGAAAAATTTTCTTTTGGTATAAACGACTAAGCATAAAATAAAGGTAATCTTATATACAACACCAAAATTTGCTGCTACATCATCATTAATAAGAGAGGAGTCTAAATAGTAGCCATAGTAAGTCATACGTATCAAAAATTCATATTTTGATATAAAATCTCCAATAAAACCACCTGTATATAAAAGAGCTACAGACATTATATAAACAATAAGCATAACAGTACTTACTCTTATTTTTGAGGCTATCCAAACTATAAGTAGTCCAAAAAATGCAGAATAATGTACCAAACATGCTAATAATAGAAACCAATATCCTTTTTTATTATTTAATATAAGAGATATTCCATACAAAAATATTGCGCAAGCCAAAATTTGGCGAATCAAATTAAACGATTGAAAAAATAATAGAGATTGAAGTATCATCATTACAATAATAAATCGAATACTCTTATCTGATAATAATATCACTTTATACAAAAAATAATAAGTAAGAAAAGCATAGATATAGAAAAATACATAAACAGATAAATCACAAGATCTAATTATATAGAATATAAATAATGTAAATGGTTCCTGAGGAGTGGCCCATGGGGATTTTATCTGAGCAATATAATTAGCATGGTCATTTCCTATACCATCTTGAGACCCCACAAACAAAGTCATCATAATTACCCATAAGAATGCAGTTATCTTATTTACTTTCTCGCTTTTAACATATATATGCGAAATAAATATGACTGTAGAGACAAATATTAAAAATATATAAACAATCACAATTACACAGCTATCATTTGAAGAAAACAATATCACCCGGTGCTAGACACCAAGCACACACTCTGAAACATAAAATTATTCGCAAAGCCAGTTCTTTAAAGTACCACCTATATTTATCCAATAATAATTATTACATCATTTTTCTTATACAGTCTAGTTGGAAGAACTGACATTATATAGAGTTTTTGTTTTTCCTTATCAATAAGATAACTTAACCTATCAATAATCTTTTGGGCAAAAGTTCTTTTATCACATTTAACACCAGGATGTTTTTTAAGCAAAATATTCACAGCATATCTTTCCTTTAGCATTAGTTTAATGTCATAAACCTCAGTCAAATATGGAATATAAAAAGCCTTCACTAGTTCCTTATCTATATGCCATGTATTGAACACATTAATTTTCACAATCTTATCATCTATGTAATTAATATTTTCAAAATGATAAAATACTGTAGAGCAATCAACTTTATTCCTACTTACAATAACACAGCCTGAGTCATTTATTAAACGCAATTTATATTGAGAGATGTTCCAAGGAGCTATTCCAGCACCTACATTAAGAGTTTCATGTACAAAATCATAGTCAGTAGTCCAATTATCCATATATTTTTGATCCCCCCAATAGACACCATCACCATCACAAGAACAATGCGTTATACATTGTCGACGCCATATTTCAAGCAATATATTACCATTTTCATCATTCAAAAAAGTATTATATTGAACACAGTATTTCCCAACAGTCCGACACATTAAATCTCTATTATAGTCATTAAAACGATGACCTACTATTAATACAGAAGCATTCTCATGAAGCATTTCGTTCATCAAAACTATAGGATCCGAAAAAAAGTAGATATCCGCATCAATGTACGTACAATGTGGCTCACAATATTCATGCAGAACGTAAGATATCAAAGAAGATGAACAAGTCCAACAATATTCACCAAAGGTTCTATCTGACTTTACTTTAAGCAAATCATCATCTTCAAAGTCTGATAGCTTAATCGGTTTCAAGTTCCTAAAATTTAGATCAACTAAAATTTCATAGCACCTATCATCCATGGCCAAAGCATATAGAGTAAATTCACTAGAGACTCTCTCAAGAGAATTATACATTGTGATAGCCTTATCTAAATAAGCAACATTAAAAAGTGTACAAAAAATCTGCATACTACTTCAACTTATACAATAGGTTACAACATTTATTAAATAAGTATACAAAAAAGCCAATTTTAGCGCTAAGATATATCCATTTGAGGTCATTTGAATATATAGCTTTAATTTCACTTCGATTATTAGGGTAGATATCTAAACCATAATTAGCTAAAGAACCAAGCTTCATTTTTTCCCAAAACGGTTTTCCTTCAAAAGACATACATGATATATAATCCTTTGAAAAGTCACTTGCTGGTTTACTTAAACCAGCATAATCCTTAGTATATACCATAGTAAATTGAGGAGTTATTGCCACTTTATGATTTCTTAATATGTCAAATTCCAATTTGGCATCTTCATAACGTATTAGAGTCTCATCAAATTTATACTGTTTAATTAATGATGATTTATAGAGTGTAGCCCCTGCTCTGATATCGAAGGAATTAAAGAAAAGTGAACGAAAGTTATTTAACACGACCCCTTCACTTACATTGTAAAGGCAACGCCTCTTTTTTCCTTCAAACTCAACATAAAAGTTACTAGCCGCAATACTTACTTCAAATTTTTCCGCTAAGTTTAATAAGGTCTCTAAAGCATTGGGTAAAAGATAATCATCCGCATCAATATAAAGCAGCCATTCACCTTTCGCCATTTGTATCCCCATATTACGTGCTGACGATACACCACCATTTGACTTATAAATATAATGGATACGTTCATCAAAAGTATATTGCTCAGCCACTTGCCCACTGCCGTCATTCGAACCATCGTCAATAATCAGAAGTTCCCAATCTTTATAAGTTTGCACAATTACTGATTCTATAGTACGCCCAATTGCTAAATACTTATTATACAAAGGAATTATTACCGAAACCATATTTATTAAAAGTAATATAACATATATTTCTATAACTTATTCAAATTTTGCCTCTTAATGAAATTTCTCTACTAATTTCACTAAAAGACAAACGATGGTTTAAATTCAAATAATAACGACTATGGTGAGAAATTCTCTTTTCCTTGGGAGGTAGTTTCATATAATCTCCATATATACTTTTTAAACACTCCTCATAACCAATTGGCACTTCAATAGACATACTTTCAAATGGAACCAACACAGACTCCGAAAACAATTTTTTGTCCAATACCTCTCCCATTCCATAAGGTCCATCATAAGAAACCAAGAAATTACCTTTAGACTTTTTTATATCTTCAACACAACTTAAATACTTCTGTTTATAATATGCGTATTTATGTCTTTTATAGAAAACACAAGAGATTTGTAATAATAAACACTTCAGTTTCAACCTAAACAATGAATGCAAAATATCTCCTAAAGAATATCTCATCATTGATTGAGCCACCAAAAGTGAATACTTATCATATCTATTTTTAAGAGTTATTACTTGCTCCATATTACACTCATCTAAAGGAAATACATCTATGTAAACACCCAAAATAAGAGGGCGATTTTTAAACTCCCAAAGAGTGGTATTCGTATCTACGAACTTTGCTAAAGAGAGTAACCAATAACCATCGTCATTAATATCCATAATATCATAATGATCCATGACTTTTCCCTTCAGAGAGCAGAATTTATCATAATCTTCACGTAACATATAAACATCTATATCATCATCCCATGGAATTAGTCCTTTATGTCGAACAGCACCGATAAGCGTTCCATAAGCCGCATAATATTTTATTCCATTTGCTTTACAGAATCGATCAAAAGCTGCAAATGTTTCTAACAACTTTACCCGATATTCTTTTGTTAAACCTTCATTCATTGACAAATAATTATTCAATTTATTGTTCCCAGAACATTTTTCAATCGTTCTATTATGTCTTTTGTAACTATGACAGGGTTATTTACCAATCGCTGAATATTTACCTGATTCAACATTATGGTCAAGTCATTATCTCCATATCCATTATTACATAAACCTATATTGTTCAGATAACTTTGCATTTCAGACTGTATATTAATCTCATCAGAGAAGCCTAATTGAGACTGAAGCCATGCTGTCTTTTTATAATACTCATCAATATTTATTCTTGGTTGGAAAGCAAAGTCCTGTTTTTCCAATAAGTTTAATGCCATAAAAAAGGGAAATGAAAGAGCTACAGCATGTCCATGTGGATAACCGCAATGAGTAGTAAAAGCATACGAAAAAGCATGTGGAGCTGTAGTCTTAGTAATAGCAATTGCACACCCAGACCAATAAGCTGCAACAGACATCAAATCGCGAATCTCATTTGAAGGAGAATTTACTACCTTTGGAAGATTATCCCAAAGAACAGAAATAGCTCTTTTGGCATATTCATCAGATTCTGCTGTGGCATTCACATTCCAATAGGCCTCTATACTTTGAGAAAGTGCATCGAAACCTGTACAGGCTGTCAGATATGAAGAATTATTATAAGTAAACTGAGGAAATATCACAGCATAATCAGGAAGCATATCATTATGAGCCACTGAGTACTTTATTGAATTCTTATAACATACAGCAAAAGGAGTGGCTTCACATCCAGTCCCAGCTGTGGTTGGTAATGCAATAAGAGGAGTTAATTCCTTTTTCTTTTCAAAAACAGAATCAACCAAATCGCCATCATAAGCAGCTTTAAAACGAATTAATTTAGCCATGTCAAGTACACTTCCGCCCCCACATGCTATTATAATGTCCGATTTTGACTTCTCGAAAAAATTGCAACCATTATTAACTTCTTCTAATATAGGATTTTCCTGAAAGTCACTAAACTCACTTACGAAACAAGCATGTCGCCTAAATAAATCTGAAAGAATATATTCTGCACCACTGCTAATAAAGGAATGTTTGCCACGAATCAAAAAGACACGATGAGGTTTATTCTCATCAAAATATGTTTCAATAAGATTCATTGCATATTTACCTATAGCAGTAATCTGACTATTTTTTTTCATTATTCAAAAAAGTCATAAAAGATAATTTATTTTGTATTGGAGTAATAGATGGCCTTCCCAAATCTTTTCGATTCCCTTTTTTAACCTTAACCTCTAGAAGAATAGGTCCTGCTTCTTTTATGACCTTTTCTAAAGCAGTCTTTAAAGCTTCTTCACAATCAACACTATATACAACTTTATAACCGACAGCTCTTGCTATTGCAGGGATATTAATCTTAAGTCCTACAGTTGGCTGACCACCTACAGAATCGTGAGATCCATTGTTAAACACAACATGGATCAAATTTTCAGGGCCCTTATCTCCAATAATTGCCATTGATCCCATATGCATAATCACAGCACCGTCACCATCAAAACAATAAATTTTACGATCGGGTATTTCCAGTGCAATCCCTAATGCTATTTGTGAAGCATGTCCCATAGAACCAACTGTAAGAAAATCACTCTGATGGCTTTCATTCATTTTTGTTCTGTATTCAAAAAGCTCTCGCGAAATCATACCTGTTGTTGAAACTATTACATCCTTTTTTCCAATTGAATCTACAACCATTTGAATAGCGTTTTCTCGACTCATTGATAATTGTTGTAATACAGAATCCTCCTTTAATTTAAGCGAATATGATTCGAATGTATCTTTTTCTATTATTAAAGCAAATGCTTCGTTAGTTTCACGCATATAGACCAACGCATCATCTAATTGCTTAGTGAAATCAACTTCACTCTTACTCATCACTGTATTCTTAATCCCCATTACATCCAGTAAAGGAATAGTCACTTTTCCCTGCTTAACATGCTGCGGTTCGTCATGAACTCCTGGTTCACCACGCCATCCAATCAGTAAAAGAATAGGTATATTATAGACTTCTTTATCAGTCAATGACGCAAGAGGATTGATAATATTTCCCTCTCCTGAGTTTTGCATATACACAACTGGAATTTCCCTTGTAGCCAAATAATGACCTACAGCCAAACCGACTGCCGCCCCCTCATTTGCTGTTATAATATTATGCTTTGCATCCTTGTTATCCGCAATATAAGCACATATGTTTTTTAATAAAGAATCAGGAACACCTGAAAAAAAATCAATTTGCCTATCTGAAAGGCTATCAATAAAAAATTTTGGTGAAATCATCTTTTTAATGCTTTTGTACCAGGTATTAATTCTAAAATTTCTTTGATTGGCATACAATAATCATTGGATGCTTCTAACGAACGTTCATGAGTCAAAATTGATTTTGCACAATCCAGCATTGCAGGATAAGCACTTCTAAGCATGTGATTGGCATAAATAACAACATTTATACCCCATGAAGCCAATTCTGATTCAGTAAACTGATTATAAGTGGTTGGTACAGCAACTATTGGTGTCGTCGAGTCGATTTTTCTGAAACATGTACAAAAATTCTTTATGTCCATCCCAGACTTGTCTTTACTATGAATCATAACTCCATCAGCCCCTGCCTTAACATAGGCAGCAGCCCTTTCCAAAGCATCCTCCATTGATTTACCAGCAATAAGACTTTCGATACGAGCAATAATCATAAAAGAGTCTGTTACTTGTGCATTTTTTCCCGAACGAATTTTATGGCAGAAGCTTTCTATTGAATCTTGTGTTTGAACAGCATCAGTACCAAATAGAGAGTTTTGTTTTAAACCGATCTTATCCTCAATGATAATGGCGGAAATACCAAGCCTCTCAAGCGTTCTAACCGTAAATACAAAATGCTCAACCTTTCCACCTGTGTCACCATCAAAAATTACTGGTTTTGTTGTACATTCTAAAGTATCATTTAAATCATGTAAACGAGTTGTTAAATCAACAGCTTCTATATCCGGTTTTCCTTTACTAGTTGAGTCTGTTAGAGAAGAGGACCACATACCATCAAATTCATGCTTCACTCCGTTAATTATTACCGAAGCATTTTCTGCAATGAGTCCAGTCAACCCGTTATGTGATTCAAGAATACGAACAATAGGTTTTGCGTTTATTAGCCTGCGAAGTCTTTTCTGCCTGATTTCCGGAGTTGTACCTATTTCTTTTATCCTCTCATTCATTGCAGTAGAAGAAAAACCTTTAGTATATGCAATATCAACCACTTCCCCCCCCCACTTTAACAAACACTTAATTACACGTTTACGAGTATTAGATTGAACACCATCAATCCAATCGTCACCATGAACAACATAATCCGGACGTAGTTTTTCAAGATTTGGAACATAGTCTAAAGTCTCTTGAGGTATAACAGAATCTACACCTTTGATACTTTTAACTATCTCCGCACGCTGTTCATAATCTAAATAAGGAAGGCGCTTATAACTTGCAATAGCTGCATCTGTTAGAACTCCAACAGTTACAGAACCTAGTTTGGAAGCCTCTCTTATTATATTTAAATGACCTGGATGAATCATATCCGCACTCATTCCAACATAAACTTTTTTACATTTTTCCATCTTACATAGAATTTATTAGAAAAAACAAACAGGAAGTGTTAGTTATAACAATTTATTAAGCAGTTATTTGAAGATCTATTTATATTACCTAAAAATGTTTTTTTTATTCTCAAACGAAATATAAATTATGCTCATATTTTATTCTTAATATAAAAAAAAATACTATTCCGTTCCAAACGATTCATCCCAACGAATAGACATAGACACACATAAAACATACATGACACGCCAATCCCCATAACACGCATAAAATCAGTTTGTAGCATAATAGAATTGTAGAGATACAGATATAAGCCTGATAGACACAGAACCTTAATTACGGGTAAAAAAACTTTTTTTGAAAAATGCAAAACATCAAATTTGATAATTCGATGCATTAACCATAAATATATCATTCTGCTAATAAAATCGGTTACTGTAAAAGTAATTATAATAGTTACGGGGGGCATCCCCCATTTATATAAAAGCCAAGATATTGGTAATCCAAGCAATAATAATACAGAACTTATTATTTGAAACCATTTCACATGACCAGAGGCTTGAATAATAGAGCCACATGAGCTATTTATACTCCGCACTAAAAGACTTACTAACATCCAGCGAGAAAGTACTAAAATACCCTCCGGCAATGTACCGAGCCATAATCTTAAAAGAAATTCCAGCTCAACACCAATTGAAAATGTTACAAGAAGCATTATGAACATACTATATTTAGAAATTTTCTCAACAAGAGAAAATGCATCTCTATAATTACCAGAGGCATAGGATTGAGTTATTTGTGGATCTGAAGCAGTCCCAAGATTATTAACAAACATCATAATGAAATTTTCGATTTGGAATACTATAGCAAAAGCTCCATTCACAATAATTCCAAAAAAGTAATTTATAACCACAGAAGCACCTTGAGTACGAGAAAGGTATGCAATAGTTCCAATCGAAGTGTAATTATTGAAAACCAAAATTTCCTTATAAATATATTTTTCACGTGACAGATGCCATTTCACAATATCCCCAAACTTTCGATAGCAATAACTATAATAGAAAAGAAAAGAGAAAAGAGAAATAAAACAGACACCGATCGCATAAAAAAGAAGTTTATTACCAGACCAACACATAAGTAAAATAACTAAAGGCACTTTCATGAAATTAGATAGCAAATCAATTATTGCCATCTTTTTAAATTTCTCAAATGCTAACATTAATCCTTGAAATGGAATATTAATAATACCGATAGCAGAAACTGTAGTAGATATAAAATATATCAAAACTGCATCGGAAAGTTTTTCTGGCAATACGTTCAAAACGTTATAAATATACCATAAACCAACAGTAAGACCTATGATAAAAATAGATAAAGCAAATCCTATATGTAGAACTATACAAACATTGAATACTTTATTTAAATTTCCATTAGGTCCTTTACCCATTTCTACATTAATAAAACGCTGCGTGGTCATATACATTCCTATACTTACCACATTGAGCATCGTAACTATACCCCCAACAACATTATATAATCCATAATCAGCTTGTCCTAATTCAAGTAAGACATATCTTGTAGCTATTAGGCTGATTATTGTCGTAACAGCCATTCGAGCATAAATAATCAATGTATTAACTGCAATACGCTTATTGTCGCTCATCTCATTAACTATAAGTCATCTCTATCTAAATATAAACAATGACACTTTATCTATTTTAATATTTTGTGTAATATATCAGACACGTAATGAACTTCTTCATCCGTTAATGCAGGATACATCGGCAAAGAAAATATTTCTTTTGCAGCAGATTCTGTTTCAGGGAAGTCACCTTCCTTATAACCAAGGAACTGGTAACCTGTCATGATATGAATGGGCCATGGATAACTAATATTTACAAATATATTATTTTCTTTTAATGCTGCCATGATTTCATCACGATTAGAATGACGAACTACATACAAATAATAAGCATGTTTACCGTAATCTGCTTCTTTTGGCAATATTAAATTAGTATCTTTCAGCAATTCATTATACAAATACGCTATTTCTCTTCTACGTTTGATATATTGATCCAAATGAGGCAATTTTGTCAAAAGGATGGCAGCTTGAACTTCATCCAAACGAGAATTATAACCATGTTCGATAGCATAATACATCTTCTCTGCACCATAAAATCGCAAACGACGCAATTTCCCTTCCACCTCTGCATCATTGGTAATAATCATTCCACCATCACCATAAGCACCTAATATTTTCGTAGGATAGAATGAGGTTGTAGAAGCATTAGACATTGAACCTGCCTTATACCCTTTATATTCTGCACCTTGAGCTTGCGCACAGTCTTCAATAATGGATAATTTATATTTCCGGGCCAAAGCTATGAGTTCATCCATATCGACACACTGCCCGTAAAGATGAACTGGAAGAATACATTTTGTCTTTTCCGTAATATGACTTTCCACCTTTGTCACATCCATTAAATAAGTAAGAGGATCGATATCTACAAAAACAGGCGTAGCCCCGACAGTTACTATAGCCGAAACAGTAGGAATGGCCGTATTGGGCACAGTAATTACCTCATCACCAGGCTTCACACCAACAGCAAGTAATGCCAAACTTATGGCATTAGTACCATTATCACAACCAACACCATGACTAACACCACAATATTCAGCGTACGCCTGTTCAAAGTGTTTTCCTTTTGTACCAAGAATGAGTTGTCCTGATTCAAAAACATCTTCTACAGCCTTTAGTATTTCTTCTTTAGAAGATGCATACTCTTTTAAATAATTCCAAACTCTTACTTCCATATTTTATTATATTATATCTATAGTATCTCTTTGTAATTTAAAAAGTTCTGATAATTTCTCACATAATCATTTTCATCATATACATGAGAAGCTAATACTAAACAGATTGCACCAGAGGAAAACCCTTGTTCGGAAGCCCAAACACCTGGCGGAATATGTAAGCCGTAATATGGACGATTTAAAAGTACTGTCTTTCTATTAACACCGTCGTCTAAAACAACTTCAAAACTTCCACTTGCTGCAATTAAACATTGATGGCATTCTTTATGAGCATGGGCTCCTCGAGCTCCTCCACCAGGAATGTCATAAGAATAAAAAACACGTTTTATATCAAATGGCACATTCTCTTCACTATGTACAGGAGTTATATTTCCTGAACGATCCTCTATTTTAGGAAATTCTATTATTGAACAATCAAACACCGTCATAATGAACTCTTTTTACTTTGCACAAAATCTATATATTCCAAAATATAATCATCTGGATCATAATTTGTAGAAGATAACACTAACGCCAGTGCATTAGTAGAGAAATTTTGCATTTTTCTCCATATACCTTGAGGAACATAAATTCCATAATAAGAGCGATTCAAAGAAAAAACTTTCTCACAATTTCCATCATCCAATACAACATCAAAACTACCAGAAAGAGCTACTATAAATTCTTGATTTTTCTTATAAGCATGGCCACCACGTCTTTCCCCCCCCGGTACATCATAAATCCAGTATATACGCTTTATTTTAAAAGGGATATTTTCAATTTCTTGTATAATGGATAAATTACCACGCTTATCTAATATCTTAGGTAAATCCAATACCTTCACATCCTGCATATCCATACCGCACTCAATTCAGTCCTTCTATAATTTTCAACAAATATTTCCCATACTGATTATTCTTCATCTTTTCTGCCAGTTTTCGCAATTTATCAATAGTAATCCACCTTTGTCCAAAAGCTATATCCTCTAAACAAGCAATCTTCAATCCTTGTCTTTTCTCAATCACTTCGATAAATGTGCTAGCTTCTGCCAAAGAATCATGTGTGCCTGTATCTAACCAAGCAAAGCCACGTCCTAGTAACTGCACTGTTAACATTTTCTTATATAAAAATTCTTGATTAATTGAAGTAATCTCCAACTCGCCACGAGATGAGGGTATAACACTTTTAGCTAACTCAATAACTACATTAGGATAAAAGTAAAGACCTATAACTGCATAATTTGATTTTGGATCACATGGCTTTTCTTCAAGACTCAACACACTTCCTTCTTTATCAAACTCAACTACCCCATAACGTTTTGGATCACTCACCCAATAACCAAAAACTGTAGCTTTATTCTCTAAATCAGCCTTTTTCACAGCAGCCTGAACCATTTCAATCAATCCATCTCCGTAAAAGATATTATCACCTAAGACTAAGCATACAGAATCATCACCTATAAATTCCTCTCCTATAATAAATGCCTGTGCCAAGCCGTCGGGAGAAGGTTGCTCAGCGTATTCAAAACGAACTCCAAAATCAGAACCGTCACCCAGCAAACGTTGAAAGCCGGGTAAATCATAAGGAGTGGAGATAATCAATATTTCACGAATCCCCGCCAACATGAGTACAGAGATAGGATAATAGATCATCGGCTTATCAAATATCGGAAGTAACTGCTTGCTTACCCCTTTAGTGATCGGATATAAGCGAGTGCCGGAACCACCGGCCAAAACAATACCTTTCATAATTAAAACTTAAAGTGAATTCGATTGATTTGTAACTATTGGCATACAGCCATAACAGTTGTTTGTTGATTGGCAGCAAAGATATATATCATTTTTGAGCCCTAAATTGAGTGCTTACAGATTACTCAAAAAATCACTATCTTTCGTTCATCCCAATTTATTCTTCAACATACTCCCACGGATAAGGATTATCCACCACAGTCTGAAACTCGTTGATAGCCTCTTGCTGTTCAGTAGTAAGTGATACCGAATCCCAAGAAGCGATAATTGCACGGGCTTCGTCAGCCAAAGGCTCGTCGAATACCTCACCATAGCAGGCAGTAAGCAGGCGGAGCTTCAATAGCGAAGCGGGAAGAGTATCGAGGATATCCCAGCAACGATCTAATATTTCCTGAATATGTTCGCGCTTTTCTCCGTGGTCGATGAACGATGCATTGTAACCCATCAGGAGAGCGAGACAGACAGAGGCCTGTTCTTCAACCGTAGAACCTTTGATACCGGAATTATACAATGTTGTGGTCAAGCGGTAAACTTCATTGTTACGGCGGGACAAGTCATCGCTGTAAATGGGACTCCCGTCCATGCCCAAATACATCAGGTCGTGCGCGGCACGCTGAAGGGAAGCTACTTCTTCGGAAAGAGTCATAATAAATTTGAATTATGAATTATTTGATTACTTCTATAAGATCAGGATGAATGGTGGCCATGGCAACTGCTATGACACCTTGTATAGCAATGACCACGCGACGATCCCGGGCGCCTTTCACTTTCAGGAAAACACCTTCCTGACCCTCGAAGTCACCACCCGTGATACGGACTTTGGTGCCTTTGGACAGGTTGAGTTCATCGGGTTGAAAGTATAGGAGATGGTCACTGTAGGTGCCGGCTACAGCGATGAAACGCTGCATTTCATTGTCGGGGATAATTATCTTCTTGCCGCTACGGGTATCGGTGATATATTGCAAATAAGCAACCATAGACTTGACACGCTTCACTTCGGAAGGACAAGCGTGAATAAAAATCAGATTGTGAATGATAGGAACCAAGACACGGACTTTTTTTCCTTTCTTTATACTTATCTTGTATTGCATGGGGACAAAACAGCCCAAGTTCTCTTTCGCAAGCAACCGCATAGCGTCAGTCTCACGACGGTATGTGGCACGCATAGCGAACCATATTTCGGTCTCTTTCTCCACTTCCATTATTCGATTATTTCAGAAAAGGACATTCTCCCGGGGCTTTGAACTTCTTGCACATACCTGAAATTCAATCACTTGCGAGTACTTTATGTAATATACGGCAAGCTTTGTACTCTCTTGCCACGGTTTCTTGCAGCTACTCATTACCTATCTGGTAAGAAACTATAAACGAACGAATTACACTAAAAAAACGTGTTTTTAAACGTTCGTCTGATTGAACACTGTTTTTGTATTCATTTATTCATTATCGAGAAATAAAATCAGACAGATAAAAAAAAGATTTTTATTCAGAAGTATCTGTTTGGCAATTAATACATTAAAGCAGAAAGCCAAGAGTGTAAATCATTTTTTTTATTAAACATTTTGCTATTATGAAAATACCCCTTATCTTTGCGTTCAAATAAACGAACGTTTTTTGAAACATCCCTCCTCTGCCAAACTATCGCATTATAAATCATCAATTTACCGACAAAAAGAAATCAAATTCCACAATTTATCCTGTATTTGCAAGTTTACTAAATTTTTCGTCCATACCTTTGCCATATTTTACACAAATAAAAATCACTAAAATTAAAAAGAGTATGAACTACGAAAACAAACAACAAGAAGAAAAAAAAGGAAATCAAAAAAAACAAGACAGACAACAAGCAAACATCTGACAATAAAAGTCTTAAGTCAAACAGGGGACGAAAAAAGGAGAAACCTATACAAGGGATTGTTTTGAAACACTACGAATGCTTAAAGCTACTAATCACACTCTATCAAAATGGAGCAATGGGTATAAAAAAGGAGACATCACAAATTGCATTAGCCCGATATATAAATGACAAAAAACTATTAGGGAATATTCGAAACGGAATATTCATTCCATTGAAGCTCAGCACCATTCTAAAGGAAATAAACACCATCTGGAACGAAACGCTACAAGATAAATCCATTGGCATAAAATAGACAAGAAAACATATCATGAATTATTATACTCCAACTTAATCGGCAAACACTCTACCTTCGGGCCGTAAACAATTTATAAACTTTAAAATCGTATATGTATGAAACGAAAAAAAAGGCCGGCATCACAAAGTGAAGCCATGAGACTAAAATGGAAAAGACGTATCGTCTTCGAAAAAGGATACACCGAGTCGTGCGCAGAATGGATGGCGGAACGCCTGGAAGCGTTATTGGATCACATGCAATATGGACATGCGGCAGTGGCTTACCGAAAACAGAACGGGAGTTTCCAACTGGCGAAAGCAACACTGATTTATTACGAAGCGGAGTTCCATAGGGAATATGATCCCACAGAAGTAGAGGGGGCGGTGGTGTACTGGAATGTGGACGAACGGCGGTGGACGACGTTTCAAGTGGAGAATTTCATGGAGTGGAGACCGATCGTATAGGGGAGGCACCACAGATTACACAGATTTTCACAAATGAATTATTTCTATTTTGAGGAATCAGGAGAAAACGTCTTTGGGAATCCGGTGTAATTTGTGGTAAATATCTTATTGAAAGTACAAACAACTAATCTAAAAAACAATATGGCGACAACATACGACGGGATCAACTATTTCCCGATAGGCGTAAACTTCATGGAAGAGAACGCAATGGAAGTGATAGAAGTAAAATATGGAATAAAAGGGTCGGCAATTGTGCTGAAACTGATGTGCAAGATTTACAAGGAGGGATACTACATACGGTGGGATGAAGAACAGTGCCTGATTTTCGCAAACAAGGCAGGAAGAGAGGTGCAAGCAGAAGAGGTGAAGGGAATCATCAAGATTCTGTTCATCAAAGGAATACTGGACGAAAACAGTTATCGGGAAAACGGAATACTGACTTCGGAAAGCATACAAAAGGTATGGCTGGAAGCTACGAAGCGAAGGAAAAGAGAACTGTCGGAGCTCCCCTATCTGATAGTAAAACCGGAAAAGGAAAACGGAAAACCCGATGCTCCTTCTACGCCACAGGAAACTCAGCAACCAGAGCTGTTCAAAGAGGAAAAAACACCTGTTAACCCGAAAAACGTAGTACATCATGTAGCCGTTGACGCAAAAAATGCATGCGATTCCGGACAAAGTAAAGTAAAGGAAAGTAAAGCAGAGGAAAGTAAAGAATTCCCCCCCTCAGCTCCCCCTGAAGGGGAGGGGGAAAAGCGGAAGGAGGATTCTGCTTATCTACAGATACCGGGATACGCCTTCAATACAATGACGCACAATTACTCGGGACTGATGGACACGCTAAAGAGATTGAGCGTTACCGACACCGGGGAAGTAAACTCCATACTCAGGCTGTCGGACTATGGAAGGAAGGGAACGACGGTATGGAAACTGATTGCAAACACTTGCTGGAGCGATATCGGAGCCAAAGGAAGATATCTGATAGCGGCGCTAAACAAGGCGAAAAGAAGATAGCAGGGAGTGTCAGTCCCCTATTTGTAGTTGACAAAAAAGCAAGTATACAGGCTTTTGACCAGAAACGGATTCAGTGAAACAAAGAAGTAAAGAGTGTGCTTAACAAACTAAAACACAGTGTTTTTAAAGCACAAGATTTCTATCGTCCAAAGCTTTGTTTTAACGCTACGTTAAAGCTTGTTCTTTAAATGCAAATAGCAAGTGTTTTAAATGCAAAAGGCTTGTTATTTGCACACAAGAATAAAATAACGGAGAAATGGCGTTAACAATGTTAATTGAGAAACACTCTACAAACAAAAAGAAATCCCTGTCATTCTAAAATCAAAAGTACAAATAGCCGTAATCAAATTCCCAATATATTATGAATTTCATGATAAAGGTACATAACTCAAGCCACAAAAAGCTCAAATTCACAATATATTGGGAATTTCCTTGCTTATCAAACAAATACTTACTATTTTTGTTTCAAATTCACAATATATTGGGAATATGAAACAAATTGGAATACAGATTCGCCAACGAAGAAAAATGTTGGGTATAAATCAGCAAACACTTGCCGATTTAGCACAAATCAGTATCAATACTATAACAAAAATTGAAAATGGAGAAATAAATATTAATTTTCAAAAGCTCTATGCCATATTGGAGGTATTAGGATTAGAACTTTCTCTGAAAATTAAAAATAAGGAGGGACATCTATGAGACAAGGAATCGTATACTTGAATAAAGAACGGGTAGGCATTATTACGGAATTATCTTCTAACGAATATAAATTTCGCTATGATGACGAATATTTCAATGATCCATCAAAGCCCTCCATAAGCCTGACATTGACAAAACAACAACAGGAATATACTTCCCATTATCTATTTCCCTTTTTTGCCAACATGCTGTCAGAAGGGCACAACCGCCTCGTTCAGGCAAGATTATTGAAGATTGATGAAAAAGATGATTTTGGTATTTTATTAGCTACAGCACATACCGACACGGCTGGGGCTGTAACCATAAAACCTCTCGACTATGATTGAATTAACTTGCTGTCCTTCTACTTTACAAAAGGGATTCTCAACCTATTCGCCTGTTGCATTGAAAGAGCTGTTCAATAGCCAAAAGGTAAACCATATACTGCCATACAATGGCATGGACAATAATGAAACTAAGATTATACCAGTTTCTTTTTCTTCCTGTAGTTTTCACGAAACTCTTTGGGTGAACATTCTTTCTTCTTCTTGAAAATCCGATTGAAATTAGAAAGATTATTAAACCCGCATTCATAACAGATTTCAGCAATAGACATAGTAGAATCAACCAGCAGGCGGGCAGCAAACCCCAAACGAATATCAATGATATAGTCCGAAAGATTTTTACCGGTACGCAATTTAAAGAAGCGACTGAAAGATACCGGAGTCATTCCTACCATATCGGCCAGCTGATTCAGGCGGATCTCTTCCTGATAATGGGCATTAATATATTCCTGCACCTTCTGTACGCGACGACTATCCGAATGAATGCCGATTTTAGCAAAAGAAGAACTTGACAACGTACGAGCCTCTTCGTTGAAAAGTGACAGTTCGTAAAGGATAGTCAGGAATTTGATAACAGCATAAAACCCCTGTTTCTCGGATGCCAAGGTATCGAGCAGAGGATAGATTTTAAGGATGGCCGACATCGGAAAACAAAGACCTTTCTGAGCTTTCTCAAGCATATCACGAATGGAATCGAACTGATTCTTATTGATAAAGCTTTTAAAAAAGAGATCGGAGGAAAACTGGATCGTTATTTCACGGATCTCTTTTGAATGGCAATCGTGCTGCTCCCATACATGTTCCAGGTCTTTTCCAGTAATCAGAACCAAATCATAATCACTGATCACTTCTGCCGAATCGCCGACAATGCGACGCACTCCGGCGGCTTTCTCCGTAAAGTTCAGCTCAAACTCGGCATGGTTGTGAATGGGATAGGTAAACTCCGTTTTATACCGTTCGGCAATATAAAAACAATCCTTGTCAGACAACGGAGTGATCTCCCGGATAATGTTGCTTTGTAGTGCATTCATAGCTAATATAGTATTATTAGCTACAAATATAATACACTTTTTTAATTTCTTCTACTCCACTCCCTAAAATCTTCTCCCGTAGGATTCTGGAATACACGTAATCCGAATTCCGGAATAATGGCAAGCAGATGATCGAATACATCGGCCTGGATTCCTTCGTAAGGTACCCACTCTTTCACAGCAGAAAAAAAGTAAAGTTCGACCGGAATACCTTGTTCGGTGGGCTGAAGATAGCGTACCATGCAAGTGAGATTTTTATTCACGTCGGGAAGACTTTTCAGGTAGTTCGTCAAATAGGCGCGAAACACACCAAGATTGGTCTGGCGTCGCCCATTGACCAAAATAGAGTTGTCTATGTGATGTTCTTTATTATACTCTTTCACCACCTTCTCGGTCTGCTCCACATAATCGGTCAACAATTGGATTTTCTTATATTTAGCCAGCATTTCGGGGGTACAGAATCTGACACTGTTCATATCGATATTGATAGAACGTTTCACACGCCGCCCACCGGACTCCTGCATACCCCGCCAATTCTGAAAAGAATCACTGACCAGCAGATAGGGAGGAATGGTAGTGATGGTATTGTCCCAATTGCGCACCTTCACTGTATTGAGCGTCACTTCAATCACCGTACCGTCGGCTCCGTATTTGGGCATAGCAATCCAGTCACCTACTTTCAGCATATTATTTGCAGAAAGTTGGATGCCGGACACAAATCCCATGATACTGTCTTTAAACACCAACATCAGGATGGCAGCCGAAGCACCAAGCCCGGTGAGCAGCACCATCGGAGATTTATCTATCAATACACTGATAACAACAATTCCTCCAATGAAAAATAGTATCACTTGTGCTGTTTGCAACAAACCTTTCAATGGTCGATCACGAAACTGCTCTCGCTCACTGTATACATGATAAACAGCCGATAAAAATGCGCTGATAAAACGTAGAAAAACCGCAATGATATAAATCATGCAGATACGACGAATAAAATCGAGGGCACTTACATTTGGAATTGCCAAAGGAATCAACACATAAATAATGATGGGGGGGACAAGATGACTGAGATAAATCAGTACTTTACGATCGAATACAATATCATCCCAGGTTGCCTTGGTCTTTTTCACTAATTTAGCAACCACTTTCAAAAGGATATGACGGCAAATAAGGTCAGCTAAAAAGGCAACACCGATAATCAGTATCAGTGTTATAATAGGACCTACTTCATTGCTGTTAAATCCCCAGGAAACGAATAGGTTATTTATCTTTTCGGTTATTTGTTCCATATAAAAACTCTTTAATATCTTCTTTCAACCATTGATAGAGGTATAAATCTTTGTATGCACTGTTTTTGCGGAGCATTACTTCCACATTCACCTGACTGTTCTGATAACAAGTCAGTTCGTTATGAAATTGTTCATTGTGTTCTGCCAACTTCTTGATTTCCTGTTCACGCTCGCGCCTTAAAGCCGTACAGACGGGAGTCAGCACTTTCATCACTACATTATCCATAATATGATGCCCTTGAACAAACAAATAAGTAGTATCAGGAAGTACTCCGAGCCTTTCAAGTTCGGCCGATAATCTGTCAATCTCTTCGAGCCCCTGCGGAAAGCGTGTAGACAATTCGGACAACTTAGCTGTAACCGAACGTCTCACCACTTCCAGAGAACGTTCCGGATGTCTCAGGCTAACATCGTGCAAGCGAACACAGCCATTAAACTCACTCATGGAAAACGTATAAGTATCATGGCGGCGATAAAACCAGACAGACCATAGGAAAAGCGGATAAACGATCCGGGAGTATCGCTTCATAAACTCGTTGAAATCAATGAGGTGACGGTCATTCAAAGTTGCCTGTACACAAACCTCATGCAAGCTGTCGGCGTAACAATGATAGTTCTCAATGGCATAGGCATAGGTCTGAAAAATATATTTGTTACGGTTAATCTTACGCGAGGTGGAGGTAGCTCCCTGCAACAGAAAGTCATAGTCACTATCTACGCAAGCAATCAGGCTTTTCCCGAGCTCAGCGGTATTGAGAGTATTCATCAACACCATCTTCTTGCCTTTGGCCAACGATGTAGCGGAAGGAAGCATCACTTGAAAATAATGTTCTTCGTCCTCAAACTCTTCAAGCAGGGTACGCCAGAAAGCTACATCATCATAACTCTCAACATAAGCAACGATTCGGCGGCGTGCCTTTTTAGAGTACAGCTTATGGGCTGCACTGAAGTAGGAAGAGGTCAGATTATCTTTAAGACTAATTGCCATAGGTCGTGTTTTGGTTAAATGCTATTTATAACTGGTTGCAATATCACTGACTTCGGTTACTGCATCGAGCCATCCCTCCATGATGACTGCAGGCGAATGAGTGGTAAGTATAATCTGTACATTCGGATTCAGTTCACGGATCATCGCAATCAATCTTTGCTGCCATTCGATGTGCAATGAAGCTTCGGGTTCGTCCATAAACAAAACGCAATGGGCATTGTCCTGTACAAGTACGGTAAGCAGGATCACCAACATCTGTTTCTCACCGGAAGAGAGCTTATAAGGAAACAGAAGTTCACCATCCTGATAAAAAGCAATATCATTACGTTTACGGTCTATTTTTTTACGGGTATAGCTGAACAGTTCATCGACCATGTCTTGAAAACGGCGCTTGGCTACTGAAAGAGTAGCTGCTTTGCCGCGCTCTTCCTCGTTATTACTACTCAGCAGATCGATCATCTTATTGCCGATATTGACCTGGTAGTCAAGGTAGCGGCGCTGTAACAGGTAAAGTTGCCAGTCGAGCTCGGATTTCACATTTTTATCTGCCATACGGGCTGTGAAGTCTCCCATAATAAGCGGACGATCGTAACTGCGGATCACGTCATACGGAATGTAAGTAGCTTCCGGATTATCAAAAAAGACACGTACCCCGTTTTTTTCATCGCTCTTTACTTCGCCTGATAACTGTTCAAGATAACCGACCGATCGATTCAGGATAGTAGTTTTTCCTACTCCATTGATACCGGATAGTATATTGACATCCGGACGAAGATCCCAGACTATGTTGAACCGGTCCCATAATCCGTTTATTTCAATTCGTTTGATATAATTGGCTGATAGTTCCATAAATGGTTGCATTTAAATTAAACAAATATAGAAAATTCAAACGATAAATTAGTTACTTTTGCATCAGTTTTCAATAAAGGTAACATTCGGTATGGAGATTGATAAGAATCTGAAAGGACATGCACTGGCATTTACGGCCAACGTGATGTGGGGATTAATGTCCCCTATCGGCAAATCGGCATTGACAGAGCTCTCGGCACTTTCGGTAACCACCTTTCGCATGGTAGGGGCGGCAGCAGCTTTCTGGATACTTTCCGCTTTCTGTAAACAAGAGCAGGTAGGGCACCGTGACATGCTGAAAATTTTCTTCGCTTCTCTGTTCGCCCTTGTTTTCAATCAGGGAATATTTATATTCGGCCTGTCTCTCACTTCTCCGATAGACGCATCTATCGTAACAACGACTTCACCTATCATCACCATGATTGTGGCAGCTATCTATCTGAAAGAACCGGTTACAAACAAAAAGGTATTGGGAATTTTCATTGGAGCAATGGGAGCATTGATCTTGATTTTAAGCAGTCAGGCGACAAACGCAGGAGGAGGAAGCATCTGGGGAGACTTACTTTGTATGATCGCCCAACTCAGCTTCTCTATCTACCTGACCGTATTCAAAGGATTATCCCAACGCTATTCGGCCATCACAATCAATAAGTGGATGTTTATTTATGCATCTATATGCTATATTCCTTTTTCTTACCAGGATATAGCGGGCATCGAGTGGAACAGCATTTCGACCGCTGCCATTTATCAGGTACTTTATGTGGTACTATGCGGAAGCTTCATTGCTTACATCTGCATTATGACTGCACAAAAACTGATGCGCCCTACAGTAGTAAGTATGTATAACTATGTGCAACCCATTGTTGCTTCCATAGCGGCAATCTTAATGGGAATCGGAAGCTTCGGCTGGGAAAAAGGAGTTGCGATTGCATTGGTATTTCTTGGAGTCTACTTTGTGACTCAAAGTAAATCGAAGGCAGATTTGGAAGGTGTGTCATAACTCACCACAGATTACACAGATTTACACAAAATGATTTTAATCTACTGACAACCAATAATAATTATCTGTGTAATCTGTGGTGAATACGAATTTTGACACCTCTTCATCGTTATTTCAGATCTTCGAAATAAGTATCGAGTAAGCTCTTGGCAGCAACAAAAGAGGTGAGATTTCCCTTGAGCACCTGTTGCTCCTTTTCTTGTAACATCGATTCAATCTTGGCATTGTGATAAAAGCTGTCACGTAACTGTTCATTGATGCTCTCATACATCCAGTATTTGCTTTGTTCGTTACGACGATATTCAAAATAGCCATTACCTTTCACAAAATCGATGTACTCGTACACCATATCCCATATTTCCTTTACTCCAAGATTATAGAATCCCGAATAAGTAAGTACACGCGGTGTCCATCCGGAATCCGGAGCCGGGAAAAGATGTAAAGCGTTACGGAATTGCGCAGCCGCCAACTTGGCTTTGTCAATGTTATTGCCATCAGCTTTATTTATCACAATGCCGTCAGCCATCTCCATAATCCCTCTTTTGATACCCTGTAGTTCATCTCCCGTACCGGCCAACTGAATCAACAGGAAAAAATCGACCATTGAATGAACTGCCGTCTCACTTTGTCCCACTCCTACCGTCTCCACAAAGATCTTATCGAACCCTGCAGCTTCACATAGAATAATCGTTTCACGAGTCTTACGGGCCACTCCTCCCAACGAACCGGCAGAGGGACTGGGACGTATAAATGATTTAGGATGTACAGAAAGCTGCTCCATACGGGTTTTATCACCCAAAATACTTCCTTTGCTGCGTTCACTACTCGGATCAATAGCTAAAACAGCTAACTTACCTCCTTTTTCAAGAACGTGTAATCCAAAGACATCAATCGAAGTACTTTTACCGGCTCCCGGCACACCACTGATGCCTACACGAATCGAATTACCGGAATAAGGCAGACATCTTTCAATGACCTCCTGTGCGGTAGCCTGATGTTCGGGACGCACACTTTCCACTAAAGTTACAGCCTGGCTCAGAATCGTCACATCCCCTTTGACAATGCCCTCCACAAACTCATTAACCGACAACTGGCGTTTTTTTACTTTTCGCTTCAGATAGGGATTTACAGATGACGGTTGTTCAATGCCTGCATTCACAACCAAACCTTTATATACTTCGTTATTTTCAGGATGTTCCATGGCAGATATTAATTATGTGATTCGTTACTCGTAGCTTTTACATCGATCTCCACTTTCGGCTGTACCGGATCATTGGTGATCATCAGAATTCGCAAGTGTCTCTTCTTCTTTCCAAGATTCTTTTTCAAGACAGTCACTCTCAGGCGGGTACTTTCGCCCGGCTGCAGTATAGTTTTCTTCAAAGCAACACCTACCGCAGGATTGAATACTTGCAGTTTACTGATCTGCAAAGGAGACTTACCTGTGTTAGTGATAACAATGTCATGTCGGGCTTTGTTTTTCTTAACCAAAACCCGGCTTAAATCAATCTTGGATTCGGACAGACGAATAGCAGGAGCTAAAGCTTTATCTTGCTCGGTCATTCCTGAAAAGTCCGGAAGAAGTATTGCTGACACGGGGATTTCATTTTCCTCACTCACTTTATCACCGGCAAAGCGAGCCAGATAAACAGAAGACTGAGTCAAACCTAAATCCATCAGTTGTTTGGTATCAAGTGTCAGGGTAATGGTTCCTTTCTTACCTTTCAAAAGGACGGTAGGATTAGTTTCCATTTTCAGATAAGGCGGAAGGTGCATCAATACAGGTTCGTATGGACGATCGGAAAGATTGACTACCCCCAACGTAATGACCGGTTTTTCTCCGCTGTGTACATCAGGAAAATCTATATCTGTACGGTCAATCCGGATTTGTCCGATTGCATAGGGATGGGTTTTAGTAAAATCCTTGATCTCCTGAACCACCTCTCCATCGAAGTTCAAATAAACCAAACCAGGCTGCGCATTGCTGTAAATGCCGATCGATTTATTGAAATGCCCCAACGCTTTTGCATCAAACGTAGCACCAACCGTTCCTTTTTCTCCGGGAGCAATCGGAGTTTTCGTCCAGTTAGCAACCGAACAGGCACAAGAGGTAGTAACATTAGTCAGTACCAAAGGTTTATCACCAGTATTGGTAATAGTATACTCTACAGAAACCGGACGCTTCCATTCAATCTGTCCGAAATGATGGGTCTCCTTATTAGAAGAGATACGAGGTTGAGCTACAGCCGATAAAGTAATAGTAAGTAAAGTAAATATGAAGAGTAAACTACGTTTCATTCGTTCCTATTTTATTATTGTTAGTTGTTTAAAGTACAAAAATAGGAGTTTTCGTCGAGAATCTGCCACTGATTACATATTTTTAAGCACAGGACATAGTGGCTTTACTCAAAAAAACAGGGGCTGCGTCAAAACTCACCACAGAGGACACAGAGTAACACAGAGACAATTTTAGGTTGTTGATTATCAATAAAAAGACTCTGTGATACTCTGTGTTACTCCGTGGTGAAAAAAATTTCGACACACCCTCCTGAAAATATTTAATTTTATTTATTGAGATACGTTACAGCGAAACGAAGCTGAGTGGGCTGCATATTCGGGTGCATATGCACTCTGAATAGTAGCAATTCCTGTTTCGTAACTTCCTGCACGATCGACACGGTAACTATACTCTAAAACATAAGTTCCTTTATTCAAGGTATCGAAAAAGAAATCAGTTGAAGCATCTTTTACTGCTACATAACAACCGACATCACCAACATTGCGATATCCGGACAGGACTTCAATCGGTTCGAGACAGGCAGCCCGCTGGTCTTTCAACTGTATAAAATCCATCGTACGGTCAAGACGGACAGTCAGACGGACTACCACTTTATCACCAACCTTTAACTGAGTTTTACCAATAATCGGTTGCAACTGACGATTGTTATGAGCAATCGTTTCCACATATAATTTCTTATCTACATCCAGACCGCTCCCTTGGCGAACTACTTTATCAAGACTCTCTTCGAACTGTGCATATACTGCTCCCCAGGCAATACCCGGATCTCGTTTTTCAACAATAATCTCAGCGGCATCTACGGTCTTTCTGTCCGTAAAAGTCCTCCGAACATAGCCCAATCCCGGAACAATCGTTTTGGCAGGACTTACCGTTTCCAACACTTCATTGCCAAGAACAATACGGACATCTCCTTGATTATCCAGTAAATTAGTTCCATTGTAAAGCAGAGCATAAACAGCATCTGCAGTAGCTACCGGAGAATCCCATTGCTGGGTCTGTTTCTGCTTTAAAAGCCACATTTTCATTTCTTCAACAACCTGTGCATCCTCTCCCACTCGTTCAAAAGCTTCCATTACATCCACATGGGCAGGTACTTTCAGGTTATTCCAAGTATATGGACTGTCGGCTGTATCAAAAAACATTCCCTGGTCATCTGTCCGAGTGAGATACTCTTTAAGAGATGCCATAAACTCCTGAGCCTCTTTCACCTTGCCTACTTTCTGCAAGATAATGGCCGACCAAGCTTTTTCGGTTACAGACTGCTGAGACAATGACGGAGCTACTCTCGAAAGGAAATAGGTATATGCTTCTTTCATGGATGCCGGCACTTTTTCGTCAGAAATAGCAATCAGATAGAGATACTTTAATGCACTTCGTGAAATTCCTTGTGATTTACTGCCGTTTTTTTCGGCTTCACGAATAGAACGATATTCCTGTAAGGCCTCTTTATGAAGATAGTTGAAAGCCGACCGTTGCATATTCAAGGCTGCGCCTTCCAATGGTTTTCCTGTAAGCAGGGCTATACGTGCATTCTGCTCCACAATAAAATCGGTAACAAAAAGACTACCGTCCATTCCTTTATACCAACTCCACGAACCATCAGGTAATTGGAGTTCCTGTAGTTTCAGTAAGGCTGCTGCATTATTATTACGGATATTATTCAAATCGAATAGAGTGGCAATGCGTTCTTTTTGTTCGCTTTCCGAGGTAGCTTCCATCACCCAGGGAGATTCGGAAAGAAGGATATTCTTCACTTCCTGATTCTTTTGCAAATTACTCAGGAAAGTTTCTTTGGTGCCTCCCCCGAGTTTCCAACTGTCAAAAATAGCTCGAATACGTGGTTGGGCATTCATTATGTAAGAGGCCATTGTGTTGGCATACCAGGAAGTAGCCCATGAAATGGCATCATCATTTCTGGGTTGCGACAACGCTGGCAATGCTTGTACGGCATACCAAGCCGGATTGGAAGTAAACTCAACGGTTAAACGCCGGTTGGTTGCAGTCTTGCTATGATGATTGAAAAGGTCTGCTAAAGAGAAAGTACGCGTTTGTTCACCACGGACAGGCATAGGCAAGGTCTCTGTCAGATTCTCTTTATTGCTGAGAACCGGAAGCAGGTGTTGTTCACCATCGCTGAAATTGCCTCCTTCGGCTATCATCCGGCATCCCAGAACTTCATATTTATCAGTAACCGTAAACAGGAAATCCACCCCGACAGTCTGTCCGGGCCCGGCATTAAATTTCTTTTGCTGGGTAGATATCACCTGATCCGTCATAGGATTGAAAAGCACAAGTTTCACTGTACCCGACATGCTTTTACCTGTGAGATTGCTGACAGAAGCAGCGATGGAAGTATGGTCTCCCACCCGGACAAACCGCGGCAGATTTGGGGTAAGCATAAACTCTTTACTGGTAACAGCAGTAGCATTTATCTGACCCGTCATCATATTCTGTGTGTGGGCATAACCACGGAAATTCCAGGTCGTAAGGCTTTGCGGCATACGGAAAGAGAAGCTGACCTCACCCTGAGCATTGGTATGAAGTTGCGGATAGAAAAAAGCTGTTTCAGCAAAGTTGGTACGTAACTCTATATCTGCAGCCCCATTCACAGCCGGATGGTCTGCCTGATTTACAGCCCCCGCATCTTGTGAAACAGAAATCAACTCGGATTCAAAAAGAACATCGTCTGCGACCTCGCTTTTCATTTGTTGTTTCATAGCTCCCATTCCACGCATACGAGCATAGCGGGTAACCGGAGCGGCGTCATTGGTTATCGACAACACCTCGGCAACAGCATATCCGACAGGAGGTAATACAAAATGATCGTAACTGAACGAAGGTACTTTCAAACTACGCTGACGGAAACCAAAATAGAAATAGTTCGAATCTGCATAGTCCCTCCTCCAATGGGAAACAGGAACGGAAAGATGATAATATAGCTGCAGAGACTGGTCAGCTTTCCAGATTTTATCCAGTGAAGCATCGTACATGGTAGCCAACATCTCGGCCAAAACCGGTGATCCTTGTGGATTCCGGATCGTCAGCTTCCATTCCTCTTCCTGTCCGGGACGTAATTTGTCACGGAATACATCCCAGCGTATATTCAAAGTATAATCGGGCAAACGCTTTGTCAGACTTACTTCCTGTTCGTAAACTATTCCTTTACGAACAAATGCAAAAGTAATGCCCAAACCATTTCCATAAGCCTCCCGATAAGGGTACTCAAAACGGACAAGCGAATCGGACAAATGAAGAAGTTTGCTCTCCAGATGCTTGTTACCACTGAATACATCCATAAGTACATAAGCATCCTTTTCGGAAGTTCCAAAGTAGAATAGTGCAGGATGTTCTGCATCAAACCGGGTATTTACCTCATAATACCATAAAGGCATGGACACCGGTGGACGTTTATCATTCAAAGCGAAAAGGATCACAACCTTTTCCGTTTCTGATTTACGTCCCTGGGCATCCGTCACAGAAGCTACAAGTTTATAAGCACCGGAAGGTAGTGTTTTCCAGTCGGACAATAACGTCTCTTCATTGGATCTGAACGAACCTGAAAGGATTGCCTGAGCAGAAACCTTCTGATCTTTCACAGCTTTGGATTCCTCATAACCTGAAATAGAGAACAATTGGTAACTGCCTTCGACGGCAACCGGTTTACGTTCCAGATTATTTACCTGAAAAGTAGCTTTTATGGAATCGTCTTTACAGATAAGTCCGTTTATATCGGCAAATAGCAGCAAGGAAGTCTTTCCGGCCCGCAGGCTGATTTCCGAAGTCTGCGTTTCGCCCGCAACATTCGTGACCGAGACCTGTACTTTATAGTCATAATAGGAAGAAGTGTCATCACCATCGTCAAGGTCGGAGCCTGAAGTATCGGGTTTCAGGTCAACAGGGAGCTCAAAATTTCCATCTGCCCCCAGACGCACGGTGTCAGAAGCCAATATGACGGGATTCACTCCCCACATCCGCCAGGAACAAAGGGAACGGGTTATGGTATAAGTAACCGGAATATCCTGTAAAGGCACACCGCTGAAAGTCTTGACATTCCCTTTCAATTCGACACGGTCCCCTAAACGATAACTTTCAGTCACCGGCTCAAATGTAATGTCAAATGTAGGACGTTTATAATCTTCCACCCTAATGGTACGGAAACCGTTTTGAGTATTCAGGCTGAAAATGCCGTTCAAACAAACGGATGGTAATACGAATTCAGCAGTAAAAGAACCGAAATCACCGGTACGCAGCTTCTTTATACCCACTTCCTGCCCATTGGCATCTGTAAGTGTCAGTGTATATTCTCGCCCGGCAAGCACATGGGCAGAATCCGGGTATTGTTCATAGGCAATTCCTTTCACATAGACAGTCTGTCCCGGACGGTAAAGAGAACGATCGGTAAGCAAAGTTACGGCAGAAACCGGCTTTGTATCATCTGTAAAGTTATAATTCCCACCCCATAAATAGATTTGCGGCATAGCCGTATCGGCTCCTTTAGCAGCCGTCAGGTATCTGTACTCTCCTGATGAAGCAAACTGTGCTTTCCCTTCAGCATTAGTGGTAGCGGTCAGAAGCTGTTTGTTCTGTCGGTCGAAGACTGAAAGCAGAACCCCCTCTATAGGCTTCCCACTCATATCATCGAGTACAGCTACCTCACTTAGCTTGGAAGGCAAAGAGCGGGTCAGCACTTTGAAGCGGGTGGAAGACAGAAACTTCGCAGAATTAGAACGAACCTCAGCATCCGGAACAATACGGAGGGCATAGAGGCCTGTTTCAGGAGCTTTCATATGAAATATAGAGTCTTGCATTTTATAGTCACCAGACGGGAAAAGGACATAATGCACCGACGAAAGCAAGCGCCCATATTTCTTTAAGAATGTTTCATCAGGTACTTCCACTGCATTGGGGCGAACCGGCAAATTGATCGCATACAACTGAACTGCGAAACTCTTCAGATTCTTAAAACTGACTTTCAAGTCGAATTCCTCACCGGGATAAACCGCTGACGGGGTCTGCACTGTAAAATCCGGGCTCAGGATATCCTGCTTCAGCTCTCTCAAGGCATTAATACGGTGATAAGCCGGATAGCGGGAAATAGCCTCATCACACAATTGCAATCCGGAAGCAGGTACACCGGCATTCACCGCCTCCTGGGCCTTAAGTAAATAAACCTCGGCACAAATGTCACGTGACTGGTTCTCAGCAATCAGTTTATTCAATGCTGCCAGATAAGGATCTTGCGTCAGCCCGATTCTACCTTCGGGAGCATGATAAGGACGAAAACCGGGATCGGTGCGCCTTTTCCACTGCAGATAATCCAAGTTAGTAAGCAACAGAGCGTCCGGATTATCGGTCCGGCGATATGAATCCATCATGTGTCGATAAATCCCTTCGATACGTGCATTTATCAGAGAATCACTGCCCAACCCGGATAAACTCTCTAATGAAGCAATGGCACGGGAAGCTAAAAGATGATACATATCATGATGATAATAATCACTTGTTACCCCCAGCTCGACAAAAGGAATGTAACTTCGGGATGAAGTATCGAGCAGTAACAAGGAATCCTGAAACGTTACGGCTGTTTCTGACATCACTTTCGTTACAAACTGATTTTTACTCCACTCCCGAATATCATTTGAGGGAGTCACTTCCTCCAAATCTGTACGGCGGTTTAGTTTCCAACGATTTTGAGAAGCATAATCGGCATACATACTGCCGATAAGCGAATGCAGAACCGCACGGTCCAGTGGCTTATCTGTAGTTTTCACCCACTGCTCTAATCCGTTCAACGACACATAGAAACTATCCGGAGTGATCTCTTCCCTGAATCTCATCTGCCAGACATAGGCTTTCAGCATTTGAGGAGAGTTCTTCTCAATTTCAGCTTTCTTATAAATTTCACCGGTCAACCGGACGATAGTCTCGGGCAGGCTTTTCTGTTGGGCCTGCTCCACTTGCTTCCATAACTTATCGTATGATTGGGCATGTGTCCATGACATCATTCCCATAGAAAGTAACACGATAATACAAATTAGTCTAATCTTCATATCTTAAAAGTTTAAGTATCAATACATAATTAACAAAGTAACAAAATAAAGTTTAAAGATTTGTTCTTTTTCTTATAAAAAAAGAGAACAGATCGGGCATATTTCCATAACCAGCATGAGCAAAATTAAGGTCTTTTAACACAAAACTGAAAACGACAAGACTTTTTCAGTTAACTTTGTAATCGCAACCATTAATCTAATCACAAACCAACACACAACATCTTATGAAAAACAGACATTACTTGAAGTATATGCTGGCGATTACCGCATTATTATTCAATGGAGAAGCAATCTACTCACAAACCCATCCGATAGAAAGTTATCTGAAAGCGGCAGGAGACCATGCAACCATTTATAATGGTGAAATAGAATTTACGTACAGTCTTGCTCAATACGAAAATCTCCCTTATTTTCAAAGTGACGAATTTACTTCCGGAGAGATCATCTTCAGAGGTAACCGGTATCCGGGTCTGGCCCTTCACCTGGATTTATACAAAGACCAACTTTCGGCTCTGAATCCCGGTAGCCGTCATAGCATTATTATTAATAACGAAGGAATCGAACAGGTAAAACTACACAATGCTACATTCATCTACTTCCGTCCAACGCCAAATACAAATCTGGACAAAGGATTTTACGAATTACTGCACAATGGAAAAGAATTGAGACTATTGGCACGCAAAAAATATTATATTGCTCATATCAGTGCGGAAAAAATAATAAAAACCGGCAAACACCAGACTGAATATTTCACGTACAAAGCAAAATATTATCTGGAGTACAACGGAGTATATTATTCCGTCAGTAACAAAAAGACGTTTGCCAGGATCTTTCCGGAACAGCGTAAACTGATAAACCGCTATGTACGAAAACAGAAGCTAAACTTCCGTCATGATACTGACGCCTCACTGACAGCCCTTACAAACTATTGTGAAGAATTGATAGCCCCCAAACAGACACGATGAAAAAGAATATATACCTATGGATGCTGCCCCTGTTATTCTGGTGGCCGCAACAAGCAGTGGCACAACAGCCGCTCTCACTTCCTGCCGACAGTATAACCATTGATACCCTACTGGAATCAATGGAGAAAAATACATCCTACAGAATTTATACTACCATTGACACCTCCTTCAAGGTATTGGTAAGAGGAAAGACTACGCCTTTACAGCAGTTGAAAGAAGCACTGGCACCGACACCCTATAAACTATCGGTATATGGGAACATTTTATTCGTGCTGAAAGAACAGGAGCTTATCACACTATTGCCTCCCACACTGACAGGCGAACCGGAAAAAGATGAAGGTTACTATGGGGATGTATATACTTATCTGAGAGACGAACCGGAAAAAGCATCTTCAGAAAACAAAGTATATAATGTAGGAGATGTACGGATCAAACAACGCCCCCGGAAAGCAACACTCAAAGGGCAAGTGACTAACTTTAAAACCGGTGAGCCCATGATCGGTATCAATCTGATTTTAAAGGACCCATGGATAGCGACAACAACAGACGCAAAGGGTAACTTTACCCTTGAGCTTCCTACCGGACATAAGCAATTGGACATAAAAGGACTGAATGTAAAAGATACGCGACGTCAAATCATGCTTTTCAGTGACGGAACACTCAATATAGAACTGGAAGAGAGTGCACATATGCTGGACGAAGTAACCATTACTTCCGGACGCATACAGAATGTAAAGAGCACACAGCTGGGAGCTGAGACTTTGCGCCCTACACAGCTGAAAAATATCCCAATGGCTTTGGGGGAAGTGGACATTCTGAAGATGGTACAAGCCTTGCCGGGAGTAAAAACAGTAGGTGAAGCTTCAAGCGGATTCAACGTACGTGGCGGAGCTACCGACCAAAACCTGATTTTACTTAATGACGGAACCATTTATAACCCCAACCACTTATTTGGCTTCTTCGCCGCTTTCAATTCGGACATGGTGAAAGAGGCCGAAATATATAAAAGCAGCATCCCCGCACAATATGGCGGACGTATCTCGTCTATTCTGGATATCACCGGCAAAGAGGCCAATAAAGAAAAGTTCACAGGTTCGGCGGGTATCGGACTGGTGACAAGCAAACTGAATCTGGAGATTCCGGTCATCAAAGACAGGACATCTGTCTTACTAAGCGGACGTACTACATATTCCGACTGGATTATGAAACAGCTTCCGGAAAAAAGCGGTTACAAAGACGGCACCGCCGGTTTTTATGACCTGGGCGCCATTGTGGCACATAAGTTCAACGATAAACACAGCCTTAATATTTACGGATATTATAGCCATGACCGCTTTGCTTTCAACTCAAACGAAAAATACGGTTACAACAACCTTAATGCCTCAGCACGATGGAGGGCTGTATTTAACGAGAGACTGGTGGGATATTTCTCGGCCGGATACGATCACTACGACTACAATGACCGGGAAACAGTCAATGCCTCAAGCGCATATAAGCTATCGTTTGACATTAATCAATATTTCGTTAAGGCAGACTTTACAAACAAACTGACCGGCAATAATACATTAAACTTTGGTTTTAAATCAATGCTGTACAATATCAATTCGGGAACTTACGAACCTGAAGGAAGTGAATCACTGGTGAAAAAGGATGCTTTGCAAAAAGATAAAGCCCTGGAAACGGCGTTCTATTTGGGTGATGAATGGGAAATCACTCCCAAACTGTCAGTCAACGCAGGAATCCGCTATTCGCTATTCAATGCGTTAGGCCCACGTTCGTATTATAAATATGAACCGGGTACACTCCCGCACGAATCGACTATAACAGATACTATCACTGCCGGAGCAGGAAAAGTGATGAAAACCTATCACGGACCCGAATTCCGGCTATCCGCACGATACTCCTTCACGGATGATTTTTCAATTAAAGCAGGATTTAATTCGATGCGGCAATATATACATAAACTGTCGAATACTGTCATCATGTCGCCAACCGACACATGGAAACTGAGTGATGTCAACATTAAACCCCAAAAAGGTTGGCAAGCCGCGGCAGGACTTTACCTGAATTCTCCGAACGGTATCTGGGAATACTCAGTGGAAGGTTATTATAAGCGGATGTCCGATTATCTGGACTATCGCGGAGGAGCCAAACTGCTAATGAACCACCATATTGAAACTGATGTTATCAACACGCAAGGACACGCCTACGGTGTGGAACTGCAGGTAAAAAAACAGGTTGGAAAACTGAACGGTTGGATGAGTTATACCTATTCGCGTACTTTCTTGAGACAGAATGACAAACGGATCGAAAAACCTGTAAACAACGGTGACTGGTATCCTACGGAATATGATAAGCCTCATGATTTCAAGTTTGTAGGTAACTATAAATTTACGCACCGCTACAGTATGTCGATCAATGTGGACTACAGCACAGGACGTCCGACAACCATTCCTGCCGGACAATATTATGATGAGTCGACACAATCGATGCGGGCTTATTACACGGAACGAAACTCATACCGTATACCGGACTACTTTCGTACAGACATCTCTTTCAATATAGAGCCCAGCCATCACCTGACGCTACTAACGCATAGTTCTATTTCTATCGGCATATACAACGTCACCGGAAGAAAAAATGTTTATTCCGTTTATTATGTGTCGGAAGAAGGTCAGATAAAGGGGTACCAGATGTCTATCTTCGGAGTGCCGATTCCTTTCATTACATATAACATAAAATTCTAACACCATGTTGAAATCAAAATATATTATCTATCTATTGCTACTCTGCCTGACAGGTTGTGTCTCCGAATTTAACGCACAACTTCCCACTTCCGACGAAGAACTGTTGGTAGTGACCGGCGACATCATTGCCAATACGGAAGTCGTATTTTCATTAAGTAAAAGTGTCCCACTGTCCGAAGAATCCCCGGAAAACTATCGAGACATTGAGGCCAAAATCATTGTAACCGGCAGTGACGGCTATCGGAGTAATCCCGGTAAGGCTATCGGAGAAGGCAAATATCAAATCAGCATCGGGGAATTACAGAACAACGTATCTTATGGAGTAGAAATAGAATATAATGGAGAGATTTATATCTCTTCTCCCTCCGAACCGATGGAAACTCCTGAAATAGACAGTGTTTCATGGATACAGCCCGTAAAAGAACAGCCACTGACCATCCGGGTATCTACACATGGTGATCCCGGAAAAGCCCAATATTACATGTGGAATTACAAAGAAGACTGGGAGATTAGAGCTAATTACATGACAACTTGTTACTTCGATCCGGAAACAAACCGCATTTACGAGGACAGCAGTTACCCTACCTTCTATTGCTGGAAAAAAGAATTATCCAGAAATATATTGATCAGTTCAACCCAATCACTGAAAGAGAACCGGATCATAAACAATAAGCTGTTTGAAGCACCGGTAAAAGGAGATAGATTTACAGTGTTATACAGTGTACTGGTACAACAACGGACACTGAGTAAAGCAGGGTATGAATATTATCTGAATGTACAACAGCAAAATGAAGACATGGGAGGAATCTTTACTCCACAACCTTCCGAAGTTCAGGGAAATCTCAGTTGTACCACTCAGCCTGAGCGAAGAGCCATCGGCTATGTCGGGGTTTACAAAAACATAGTCGAAAAGAGAATCTATATTCGCCCCAATGACATAGAACGTCCTCCCCGATACACTGATTGCGAGGAACTGACGGACGATGATCTGAACGAAATGGGCTACAACACCTATCTGACAAGGTATCTGGCTGGCTATCGTCCTGTCGGAACAGGTACACACATCGATAACTGGACGCTGCAAAGATGCACAGAATGTGAATATAACGGAGGAAACAAAAACAAACCTTCGTTCTGGCCCAATGATCACCAATAACTTAAAAAGAAAGGAGACAATCATGAAACGAATCTTCACACTATATTTCTTTGCATTGTTTTGTCTGATTTCACAGGCACAGGAAGAACTATACGAACGGGTGTATGTACATACGGACAAAACGTGTTATCTGGCCGGCGAAGAAGTTTGGATCAAGTTTTATACCACTGACACCCACTTCCAACCATCTTTTTTCAGCAAAGTGGGATACGTAGAAATATCAAATGCCGAACGCCCACAGGCCCAGTTAAAATTAGCACTTGACAATGGTAGCGGTTCGGGAAAAATAAAGATTCCGGCTGATGCTCCCTCAGGTATTTACGAGTTAAGCGGATATACCCAATATATGAGAAATGAAGGGGAAAAAATCTTTTTTCGAAAGCAGATTGCCATAATCAACACTTTCCGAATTGCGGAATCTGACCCGATAACATTAGCCGATTCTACGGAAACATACCCGAAAGAAGTACCGGCTATGAACGGAAACATTCGTATAAACACTTCCCGGCCGTCGTATAGTATACGCCAACCTGTAGAATTGACCATCAATGGCCTGCCCGAAGAAGTATCCGACCTTATCGTTTCGGTAAGCCGTAATGATTCACTGGTCATACTTCCACATCACGAAGAATCTGTCTGGAGACAGCAAGTTACCAGTACGCCCGGCACATTCTCCGGTCAATGGGTACCGGAATATGAAGGACATATCATCCGCGGACAAATACAAACTCCCGAAGGAGAAACACTGAAACAGATACAGAATAAACATGTGTCAGCAGACATCGCTTTTGTAGGTAAAGATATCCGGTATGTACAAGGACAAGTAGACGTTGAAGGGAATGCACGATTCTACACAAGCAATATATTTGGAATCAATGACATAGTGGCTGCCGCATGGGGAGCTAATGGAGAATCTTACCAAATGAATATTTTATCGCCTTTCTGTGAGAATCTGCCGAAAAATCTCCCCCTACTTAAACTCTATCGAAATAAAAAACGATTATTGGAAAGAAGCATAGGCATACAGCTACAACAAGTTGTCATGCTCGATTCTCTTGACCATGGTATCCCTCTGCAATCTTGTTACGGGCTCCAACCTTATCTGAACTACAATCTGGATGAATACACAAGATTCAGCACGATGACAGAAACCTTTGTAGAATTTGTACGTAGCGTGATAATACGCAAAGTGAATGGTAAACGCAGGCTAAAAGTACTCAAAGAGGAAGAAAAAAGATTCAATGTCGGAAATACATTAGTGTTATTGGATGGTGTTCCTATTCACGATCACGAAGATATTCTGAAGTATAACCCCAAATTGGTGAAAAAAATCGATATCTATAACAGCCGCTATGCTTTTAGCGGTGAAACATTCGAATGTATGATTTCCCTGACCACGCAAAAAGGAAACCTGCCTTCCATACAGTTAAGTGACGACTCGCAACTGACAGTATATGAATGTCCTCAATTGCCCGTTGCATTCAGCATGCCCGAGTACAAAAACGAAGTTGACAGAAAATCACGCAAACCGGATTTCCGGCATACATTATACTGGAACCCCTCCGTAAAAACAGAAAAGGGAAAAGCTACCACACTCCTTTTTTACACATCCGACCTTGAAGGAGAATTTAAAGTAGTGGTGGAAGGCTTTACGCACCAAGGAAAAGCAATCCGAGGTGAAACGAGTTTTCGTGTAGGAGAATGACCCTCGCAGTCCAATGGGTGAAGTAACTCCCCAATAAAAAAAGTGGGGAACACTTTTTATTTAGTGTATCCCCACTTCATCATTTCATTTCTGCCGGCTTCTCTTAAACATCTTTCCAGCAGATGCATTACTACTTTTTTCATTGCTTCAAATACTAATAATAATTACCTTAATTAATAAACACACATCGAAAACCTAAAGGGGAGAATGCTTAAAGCGTTACATATCCCCAGATGTTAGGATTGGCATTTGCCAAATTCTTTAATAAACTTCTTACAATCTTCATAATCTTTTTACCTAAAAAAACTGTTACCTAAAAACTATGTTATCCTAATTCTTATGTTTTACAGCACAAAAATAAAGCCTAAATAGATACGTTGTACTCAAAAAGGGAAGAAAAATATGTTTTAAAACATATTTCTTGATATATATCAAGAAAATCGGTTTCTATTGGCAATCATATGACAAAACCGGACATAAATAAAGTCAGAAAGGCAGGTTGCCATTGACAATTCTGCATTTGGATGACAAGTCATCATGAAACAGGAAAACAAAAAGAGATCCTTAAAAAAGAAGAGAGGCAAACGCTTGTAACGCTTGCCCCTCATTCGTATATTCGCTGATGAACCTTTATTTAATCGGTGTCTGTTCTAACGTAGCAACCAGAAAATCATAGAATTTCTGCACAGTCGGAATCAAGGCTCTTTCATCAGGAGAGTGCGGTGAACGCAGTGTAGGGCCAAATGAAATCATATCCAGTCCAGGAATAATAGCCCCAATGATACCGCATTCCAACCCGGCATGAATAACTTTCACTTCCGGCTCTGTACCAAACTGCTTTTTATAAGATTCTTTCATTGCATGCAGAATCGGAGAATCGATGTCGGGTTGCCATCCGGAATATCCTCCCGTCATCTCCACTTTCATACCCGCCATAGAAAAGCAACATTCAAGGCTGGTAGTCAGACATTCTTTCATGCTGTCGCTGGAACTACGTGCCAGAATCTTGAAAGAAGCTTTTCCACCACCAATATTAATGATTGCCAGATTTGAAGAGGTTTCTACTGTATCGGGAATTGTAGGAATCATTCGCATCACACCATTCTGACAAGCAAAAATAGCATCGATCAGATTATCCTGAATCTCTTCAGGTACTTCTCCTGCAGGCAGTTCTACCCGCTCGGCAGTGAAGCTGATAGGAGTTTCGATTGCTTTATACTCTTCATTGAAAATATCTTCGCAATACTTCACTAAACCCAATAGTTCTTCTTCATTTTCAGCGGGGATAGTTACTACCGCATGGGCTTCACGGGGAATGGCATTCCGCATATTTCCACCTTCCCAAGTTGCCAGGCGAGCTTCATAACTTGCTACAGCTTCACGCACAAAACGTACCAGTAATTTGTTGGCATTGGCACGTCCCTGATTGATTTCCAGTCCGGAATGACCGCCACGAAGACCTTTCAAACTTACCTTAATGGCAATATCACCACCTTCCGGAGCCACTTCCTTATACTCAAGAAATGTGGTAACGTCCATACCACCGGCACAGCCGATGTAAAGTTCACCTTCGTCTTCAGAATCGAGATTAAGCAGTATTTCTCCATTCACAGTACCCGGTTTCAGACCAAAAGCACCAAACATACCTGTTTCTTCATCCTTTGTAATCAAAGCTTCCAACGGTCCGTGTTTCAGATTCTGATCTTCAAGAACAGCCATGATAGCAGCTACTCCCAAACCATTATCGGCTCCAAGTGTAGTACCTTTAGCTTTCACCCATTCACCATCTATATAAGTTTCAATCGGATCTTTCTCAAAATCGTGAACAGTATCATTGTTTTTCTGTGGTACCATATCCATATGTGCCTGAAGGATTACTCCTTTTCTATTTTCCATCCCCGGAGTGGCAGGTTTACGGATAATCACATTGCCGGCTTCATCTACAAAGGTTTCCAAGCCGAGACCTTTACCGAAATTTACCAGAAACCCGGTAATTTTTTCCATATGTCCCGACGGACGCGGAATCTGCGTCAAAGAATAGAAGTGCTTCCATACATTTTGTGGAGCTAAATCAAGAATTGTGCTCATAAATGAATTATTTATAGGTTTTAAATCAATTTCTAAAGGTCAAAGCTACTAAAAAGAATGGAAAAGAAAGAATTACCGGAAGAAATTCAAATAAAAAAAGTTCAAAAACCGGATTTACAGATTAAATATGTATAGCAATAACACACATATTGTTTTAAGTTAGCAAAGCGCATTTCCTGAAACACAATTGTTATCAGCAAATATTATTTTCGTCGGAGGAAGGAAATAGCCGCCAACCCGTAAATGCCTAATAAAACGACCAATAAGGTTTGAATGCCATGAACGATCAATGCAAATATTCCGGCATCTGTCGCATTTACCCCATAAAGCATCATCATGGTGATCACTGCAAAATGCCACGGACCGGCCCCATTCGGAGTAGGAACAATTACGGCAAATGTTCCTCCGACAAACATGACCAATGCAGCAAGAAGTCCCAGATGTGCCGTAAAAGCAAAACAATAGAAAGTGAAATAAAAATGGAGAAAATAGCTGAGCCAAATCAAAAAGCTATAAAGCAGGAAAAGCGGAAGATTTTTCACATTCCGCAGTGACATAATGCCTTCACAAACATTCAGTACAACTCCTTTCACTTTCTCGAAAAAAGAAAGGGTACGAATCAAATAATAAAATAGCACAACAACTCCTATTCCACAAAACAGAATGATATAGAACCAAACAGACGTAAGTAAATGCATCAATGAAGGAATCTTCGTACCGGTTTGTTCAAGAAAGGTGACAAATACAGGCATTTGCAACAAAACCGTGACACCGGTAATCAAAAGAATAGTCAGTGTATCTACCAAACGTTCGGTTACCACAGTACCTAAAGATTTAGCAAAGGAAACATCATCGTATTTTGCAAGTATCCCACACCGGCTCACTTCTCCTACCCGCGGCACCACCAAACTGGCTGCATACGAAATGAAAATGGCATTGACGCAATCACTTCTTCGGGGAAACGCTCCCAAAGGTTCCAGCGTCTGACGCCAACGCCAACCACGAAACACTTGTGCCGATATGCCGAAAAGAAGTGAAAAAGCCATCCACCACCAGTTTGTGCCGTGTTGCAAAACCTCCGCGGCTTTTACAAAATCGAAGTCACGATAGACCCAATATAAGATAAAGCCTCCCAAAACCAATGGTAAGATAAGTTTCAGTGTCTTTTTTATTAGTTTCTTCATCCCTAATTCTTTATTCTTCATTTAAAAGAATTACCTTTGTCTGCTGCAAAAGTAGTTATTTAGTTGATAAATGAAATTAGTAAAGCCTAAAAAGTTTCTCGGACAACACTTCCTGAAAGACCTGAAAGTGGCACAGGACATTGCCGATACAGTAGATACATTCCCCGAACTGCCGATTCTGGAAGTTGGGCCGGGAATGGGTGTGCTCACTCAGTTCCTTGTCAAAAAAGAACGGTTGGTAAAAGTGGTGGAGGTCGATTATGAATCGGTAGCCTATCTGCGAGAAGCCTATCCGTCACTGGAAGACAACATCATCGAGGATGACTTCCTGAAAATGAACCTGCAACGTTTATTTGGCGGACATCCGTTCGCATTAACCGGAAACTATCCTTATAATATATCCAGCCAGATATTTTTCAAAATGTTGGATAACAAAGACCTGATTCCTTGCTGTACAGGAATGATCCAAAAGGAAGTAGCCGAACGCATTGCGGCCGGGCCGGGCAGTAAAACATATGGCATTCTCAGCGTTCTGATACAAGCCTGGTATCGGGTAGAGTATCTTTTCACTGTAAGCGAACATGTGTTCAACCCACCTCCAAAAGTGAAGAGTGCAGTCATACGAATGACACGTAACGAGGTACAAGACCTTGGTTGTGATCCGAAGCTATTCAAACAGGTAGTGAAAACTACTTTCAACCAGCGTCGAAAGACATTACGAAACTCCATCAAACCGATCTTGGGTAAAGATTGCCCGTTGACAGAAGACGCTCTATTCAACAAACGCCCTGAACAACTCTCGGTACAGGAGTTTATAGACCTGACAAACCGGGTGGAACAAGCGCTGAAGTCCCCGATAGAAGCAACTTCTCAAAAAGAAATTCCCAATGGGGAAGCCGGATTATCGGACTGAACAAACGTAGTATACTAAACGTGACTTCCTCGATTTACGGGAAGCAGGTAAGGATGTAATTATGAACGAAGAATACATTGACAACGTAAAAGAGCTTATCGGAGAAAAAGATGCCGATAAAGTAAAAGAGCTTCTTATCGATCTGCACCCTGCTGATATAGCGGAGTTGTGTAACGAATTGAATCCGGAAGAAGCCCGCTTCGTCTATCGATTACTTGATAATGAAACTGCCGCGGACGTACTTGTAGAAATGGACGAGGATGTTCGTAAAGAGTTTCTTGACATCCTGCCATCAGAAACCATTGCCAAACGTTTCGTTGACTATATGGATACGGACGATGCCGTAGATTTGATGCGCGAACTGGATGAAGACAAGCAGGAAGAGGTACTTTCGCACATTGAAGACATCGAACAGGCAGGAGACATTGTCGACCTGCTGAAATATGACGAAAATACCGCCGGTGGTTTGATGGGTACGGAAATGGTGACCGTCAACGAAAACTGGAGTATGCCCGAATGCCTGAAAGAAATGCGTCAACAGGCAGAAGAACTTGATGACATCTATTATGTATACGTGATAGACGATGACGAACGTCTTCGCGGAATATTTCCACTGAAAAAGATGATTACGTCACCCTCTGTATCCAAAGTAAAACATGTGATGCAGAAAGACCCTATCTCGGTACACGTAGACACACCTATCGATGAAGTGGCACAAATTATCGAAAAGTATGACTTGGTTGCTATCCCGGTTCTCGACAGCATCGGCCGGTTAGTAGGACAGATTACCGTCGACGACGTCATGGACGAGGTTCGTGAACAATCGGAGCGCGACTACCAATTGGCATCCGGTCTCTCGCAGGATGTAGAAACGGACGACAATGTACTTCGTCAGACTACAGCCCGCTTGCCCTGGCTATTAATCGGTATGATTGGCGGCATAGGTAACTCTATGATATTAGGTAATTTTGATTCTACTTTCGCCGCACATCCCGAAATGGCTCTTTACATACCGTTAATTGGCGGTACAGGTGGAAATGTGGGAACCCAGTCATCGGCACTTGTCGTACAAGGCTTGGCAAACAGTTCTCTCGATGCTAAAAACACGTTCAAGCAAGTCAGCAAAGAAGCTGTAGTTGCATTGATTAATGCCACAATCATCTCTTTACTGGTATATACCTATAATTTCATTCGTTTCGGTGCAACGGCCACTGTTACTTATTCGGTATCCATCAGCCTGTTTTCAGTAGTGATGTTTGCCTCCATCTTCGGTACTCTGGTTCCAATGACACTGGAAAAGATGAAAATAGATCCTGCTATAGCTACAGGGCCGTTTATTGCCATTACAAATGACATCATTGGTATGATGATGTACATGGGAATTACGGTGTTATTATCGTAAAAAACAGCTATAATGAAAAAAAATAAAGGAAAATAGTATGAAGTAATCATTTTATTTCATTAATTTGTGACCTAATGGATTTAAGGACAAATCCTGTTTTCCTAAAAACGAATATACAATGATGGACTCTCATGACACTAACCAACCTTTGAAACAAGGGGAATTAGAAGAAGAAAAAAAAGCAGTTGAGGTTTCTGAAGAGATTACAGAAACTCCGGCTGAAGAAACGATTGCTGAAAAATCAACCGAATCAGGTTCAAGACTGAACACTAAAGAAGAAGTGCTGTCCCGATTAAAAGAAGTTGCCCAAGATGCTGAAAATGCAAGTAAACAGGAGCTGGATGGTTTAAAGCAGACTTTCTATAAAATTCATAATGCCGAACTCGAGGCTGCGAAAAAGTTATTCGTAGAAAATGGTGGTGCCGAAGATGAATTTATTGCACAGCCTAACGGTGTAGAAGAAGAATTCAAAAGTTTAATGGCAGCCATCAAAGAGAAGAGAAGTGCTTTGGCTGCTGAGATTGAAAAACAGAAAGAAGAGAATCTTCAGGTCAAGCTGTCGATTATCGAAGAATTAAAAGAACTGGTGGAATCACCCGATGACGCCAATAAATCCTACAATGAATTTAAAAAGCTACAGCAACAGTGGAATGAAGTAAAGCTGGTACCACAGGCTAAAGTAAACGAGTTGTGGAAGAATTATCAACTGTATGTTGAGAAGTTCTACGATATACTAAAACTGAATAATGAATTCAGGGAATATGATTTCAAGAAGAATCTGGAAATCAAGACACACCTTTGTGAAGCTGCAGAGAAACTGGCCGACGAACAAGATGTAGTCTCCGCTTTCCATCAATTACAGAAACTACATCAAGAGTTCCGCGATACCGGCCCGGTTGCCAAAGAATTGCGTGACGAAATATGGAACCGCTTCAAAGCTGCCTCTACTGCTGTCAATCGTCGTCATCAGCAACATTTCGAAGCATTAAAAGAGAGCGAACAGCATAATCTGGATCAGAAAACAGTTATTTGCGAAATAGTAGAAGCAATCGAATTCGATCAACTGAAAACATTTGCTGCATGGGAAACCAAGACGCAAGAAGTAATCGCCCTGCAAAACAAATGGAAAACAATCGGTTTCGCTCCACAGAAAATGAACGTGAAAATCTTTGAGCGTTTCCGTAAAGCTTGCGACGAGTTCTTCAAGAAAAAAGGAGAATTCTTCAAGTCTCTGAAAGAGGGTATGAATGCCAATCTGGAAAAGAAAAAAGCATTATGTGAAAAGGCAGAAGCTCTGAAAGATAGTACCGACTGGAAAGAAACAGCCGAAATCTTGACTAAACTACAAAAAGAATGGAAGACAATCGGCCCTGTTTCTAAAAAATATTCGGATGCAGTTTGGAAACGTTTTATCACTGCATGTGATTACTTCTTTGAACAAAAGGGCAAAGCCACCTCTTCCCAACGTTCTGTAGAACAAGAAAATCTGGAAAAGAAAAAAGCAATCATAGCCCAGTTAACCTCAATTGACGAAACAACAGATGCTGATGAAGCAAGCAAAGAAGTTCGTGAATTGATGAAAGAATGGAATAATATCGGGCATGTTCCTTTCAAAGAGAAAGATAAGCTTTATAAGCAATATCACGGTTTGATTGACCAGCTTTTCGACCGATTCAATATCAGTGCATCGAACAAGAAACTGAGTAATTTCAAATCTTCTATCGGTAATATTCAAAGTGGAGGTTCGCAATCTATTTATCGTGAACGCGAAAAATTGGTTCGTACGTACGAGAACATGAAAAACGAACTCCAGACCTATGAAAACAACTTGGGCTTCCTCACTACCTCTTCCAAAAAGGGAAACAGCCTTTTGACCGAAATTAACCGTAAGGTAGAAAAGCTCAAAGCTGATCTGGAATTGGTATTGCAGAAGATAAAGGTAATTGATGAATCAATCAAAGAAGAATAAAGGAAAATAATTTTTAGTTCTATGTAAAGCGAATCAGAAGGCATAAGCCCCTTTGATTCGCTTTTTTTATATACGAAAATTATAAATAGGAAAGAATACCAACAAAGAGAGCGAAGTTTTATATAAAAACTTCGCTCTCTTTGTTGGGCTATCTGGACTCGAACCAGAAATGACAGGACCAGAATCTGTAGTGTTACCATTACACCATAGCCCAATGTCGCTTAACGATTCACATCCTTTGTTTCTCGTTTGCGGTTGCAAAGGTACAAAGTTTTTTTTAATCACAAATACTTTTCGCTCTTTTTTTGCAAAAAAATATCTAATACGCCGGATTCCAAAGAGATGCATCCCTAAAAAAAAACAAAAAATGAAATAGATTTAGCATATAACCTTCCTTGATACAATAAATCAGCGTATATTTGTAAAAAATATCACGTTTATGACAGGAAAACAAAGAATGCCCCTTCCTTGTTATAAACAGAAACTAAACATTGATTATTTAATTTCAACCTATAAATGAACGAAACGAAAGTATTAATAGAAAAGATAACCGAAGGTATACAAGAAAAAAAAGGTAAAAACATTGTCATAGCAGATCTGACAAACATTGACGACACGATATGCCAATACTTTGTAATCTGTCAGGGGAACTCCCCCAGCCAGGTCATTGCCATCGTAGATTCCATAAAAGAATTTACCCGAAAAGGTGCCGGCACTAAACCCTCTGCCATCGATGGACAACGAAACGCAGAGTGGGTAGCTATGGACTTTTCTGACGTATTAGTACACGTATTCCTGCCGGAGGCCAGAAACTTTTATAATTTGGAGCACCTGTGGGCAGATGCCAAACTAATTACTATTCCCGACATTGATTAATCTATCAGTATGGACAATAACAGCAAGAAAACCAACAATAAAGTAAATATGCCCAAGTTCAATCTGAACTGGATGTATATGATTATCGCCCTGATGCTTTTAGGGCTGTATTTCGCTAACGGAAACAGTTCTGTTAACAAGAACATCTCTTATGATGAATTCCAACAATACGTACGTGACGGGTATGTCAGTAAAGTGATTGGCTATGATGACAACACAGTTGAAATTTATATTAAGCCACAGTACGTAGGAGCTGTATTCAAACAAGATTCTACACGTGTAGGCCGGAATCCGATGATTACCACCGAAGCTCCTTCACGCGAAAATCTGGATAACTTCCTGCAAAAGGAGAAAGAAGAAACACACTTCGACGGTTCTGTCAGCTATGATAAGAAGAAAGACTACTTCAGCGCAATACTTTGGAATGTGCTGCCTATTGTCTTTCTGATTGCCTTGTGGATATTCTTCATGCGCCGCATGGGCAGTGGTGCCAGTGGTGGAGCAGGTGGCGTATTCAATGTAGGAAAATCGAAAGCACAGCTCTTTGAGAAAGGTGGATCCATCAAAGTGACATTTAAAGATGTAGCCGGACTGGCAGAAGCCAAACAGGAAGTAGAAGAGATTGTCGAATTCCTGAAAGAACCCCAGAAATATACGGATTTGGGAGGTAAAATTCCTAAAGGCGCCTTGCTGGTAGGCCCTCCGGGAACAGGTAAAACATTGCTTGCAAAGGCTGTAGCCGGTGAAGCCAATGTACCTTTTTTCTCTTTGGCCGGTTCCGATTTCGTTGAAATGTTTGTCGGTGTAGGTGCATCCCGCGTACGCGACCTTTTCAAACAGGCTAAGGAAAAGGCTCCCTGTATTGTTTTCATCGATGAGATTGATGCCGTAGGACGTGCCCGCGGCAAGAATCCTGCGATGGGCGGCAATGACGAACGTGAGAACACGTTGAACCAGCTGCTAACTGAAATGGACGGTTTCGGCTCAAACAGCGGTGTTATTATTCTGGCAGCCACTAACCGTGTGGATGTACTCGATAAAGCATTACTCCGTGCCGGACGATTCGACCGGCAAATTCATGTAGATTTACCGGATCTCAACGAACGTAAGGAAGTATTTGGTGTGCATTTGCGCCCCATCAAGATAGACGATACAGTAGATGTAGATCTGCTTGCCCGCCAGACCCCCGGATTTTCGGGAGCTGATATTGCAAACGTATGCAACGAAGCAGCCCTGATAGCTGCGCGACATGGAAAGAAATTCGTAGGCAAACAGGATTTTCTGGATGCTGTAGACCGTATCATCGGTGGACTTGAAAAGAAAACCAAAATCACCACGGAAGCCGAACGCCGCTCTATTGCTTTGCATGAAGCCGGACACGCAAGCATCTCTTGGTTATTGGAATATGCCAACCCATTGATTAAGGTAACCATCGTTCCTCGTGGACGCGCATTGGGAGCTGCATGGTATCTGCCGGAAGAAAGGCAAATTACCACCAAAGAGCAAATGCTCGATGAGATGTGTGCCACTCTGGGCGGACGCGCAGCAGAAGATCTCTTCATTGGGCGCGTATCCAGTGGAGCTGCCAATGACCTTGAACGTGTGACCAAACAGGCTTATGGCATGATCGCCTACTTGGGAATGAGTGAAAAGTTGCCGAACTTATGCTATTATAATAATGATGAGTATTCGTTCCAACGTCCGTATAGCGAAAAGACTGCCGAACTGATTGACGAAGAGGTGAAAAGAATGGTTAACGAACAATATGAACGTGCCAAACAAATCCTCTCGGAACACAAAGAGCAGCACAACGAATTGGCGCAGCTACTGATCGATAAAGAAGTAATCTTTGCCGAAGACGTAGAACGAATCTTCGGTAAACGTCCTTGGGCTTCCCGTTCGGAAGAGATCATGGCAGCCAATAGCAAACAAGAAAATACCGCCCACCCTACGGATGGAGAAGATACCGATACTCCACAAGCAACAGAGTCTCAAGAAGACAATGCGCAACAAGAACCGGCGGCATCACAAAACTAAAAATGTAACAGCACCTTGAAAAACAACTTTTTACAACGCGCCATAACAGGAATATTATTTGTAGCCATCATAGTGGGTTGTATACTGTACGATCCACTGGCTTTCGGAACACTTTTCGTTATTGTCAGTGCTTTGACCATACGTGAGTTCGGCCATCTTGTCAATCAATCGGGAGAAGTAGCCATCAACCGGACCATCACCATGCTGGGAGGAGCTTATCTGTTCCTTGCTCTCATGGGATTCTGCATCGATGCTGCCGATTCCAAAATATTCATTCCTTATCTGGTATTGCTCATTTACCTGATGGTAAGCGAATTATACCTTAAGAAAAAGAATCCGGTACTCAACTGGGCTTATTCCATGTTGAGCCAGATGTATATCGCTCTCCCTTTTGCTTTGCTGAATGTACTCGCTTTCCAGAATGATCCGGAAACAACCAGCGTCTCTTATAATCCGATATTACCGCTTTCTATATTTGTATTTCTATGGCTGAATGATACGGGCGCCTACTGCTTCGGCTCTCTGTTTGGCAAGCATCGTTTATTCGAACGTATTTCTCCGAAGAAGTCATGGGAAGGTTCTATCGGCGGCGGTATCGTAGTCATTGCCGCTTCGTTTGCATTTGCCTATTTCTTTCCGGTCATGACTTGGGCTGAGTGGGCCGGGTTGGCACTGGTCGTTGTTATTTTCGGAACTTGGGGAGACTTAACGGAGTCACTTCTGAAACGTCAATTGCAAATTAAAGATTCTGGAAGCATTTTGCCGGGACACGGTGGTATGCTCGATCGCTTCGACAGTTCGCTTATGGCCATACCGGCAGGAGTTGTCTACTTATATGCACTGACCCTGTTCTAAAATCGATAAAAAAATAATAGCCGCAAATAAAAACGGGCTACAAACGTAAAGCATCCCGCAGAATATAGCGAAACTTCCGTTTGTAGCCCGTTATTTACAACTCACCCTTTTTACATTACCTGAACTTCGTTTGAAAGCTCTATATTCTTTGCACCCTCGGGTATCGGCTGTTCTTTTACATCAAAGACTACCTCAACTTCTCCGTTTTCAACAGAATTCAGTTTCACTTTAATGCCTTTCTTACCGGTCAGATCCAACGAATTCAAATTAAAAGATACCGCACCGTTTAAACAACGCTTAGTCACATCACCATACGTATTATAACGATATTCCAAATGGATATACCCGTCATCACCATCTTTAGCCATGTTTCGCGTATCGCGAACCAGACTGAAGCGATGTTTTTCTCTGGCCGGTAAGCACTGGCGAAAAATGATGTTCAGATATCCGCCTCCAATCCACATCATATCTTTATATACAAGAACAGGGTCATTGCCTATTTCCGCTTCATTGTCGGCAGTCAGGTCCTCTATTTGTTTGGTCAGGACGTCATAGTTACACTCTACTTTTACCCCATGATCGTATCCTTCATAATTATCATAAAGAGGATTGAAATAAGTAATCACACGCTGTCCGTCTATCGGCCTATAGCCCGGAACCGCGGTCGCAGCAGGCCAAAGACTTCCCCAATGGTCGGCATTCAGTGCATAAGTATCGCCACCGACTACCCGGACTGTAGCCCAGTCTCTTGCTATATCGCCCAATGAATAACCGTCACCGTCATCACACGACTGCAATGCCGGCAGTATCAACGTCAACATTGCCACCCAAAGTAGTTTAACTCTTTTCATATCTATTCTTAATTTATTCCTTATTACCCTATAAATAAAAAAACCGGGCATTTACTGCACCGGTTTCTGTCCTATTATTGAATAAAAAACTATTTTTTAAGCAATTTCACCATTTCGCGGGCGGCATGCCTCGGGGCTCCTGCCGGTCCAAGCAACCGTGCCATTTCTTCATAACCATCCAACATTTTCCGTCGATAGTCTTCTTGAAACAACAAACGTTTCAGCTCGTTCCGCATATTCTCCACCGTCATCGTATCAGCCACCAATTCCCTGACTACTTCCCGTCCGGCAATCAAGTTGACCAACGAGATAAACTTCACCTTCAAGATATGTTTCCGGAGGAAAGACACCAGCTTCCCTACGGGAGTATGGTAGCAAACCACTTGCGGTACGCGGAAAAGTGCCGTCTCAAGAGTGGCAGTTCCGGATGTCACCAAAGCGACATCCGCCTGTTGAAGCAAGCGGTAAGTCCGGCCAAAGATTACTTGCAGATTTGTCCCTTTTACGAATTCAGCATAGTATTCCGGAGAAATGCCGGGAGCGGCAGCCAGCACAAGCTGATAATCCGGAAAAGCCGAGGCTGCCTGGATCATATCGGGGAGATTATCCTTAATCTCCTGCTTCCGGCTTCCGGCAAGCAAAGCAATGATAGGCTTATCCGCTAACTCATTATCACTGATAAAATCGGCAAATGTTTCCGGATTTGCAGCCTTGAAAGCGGTAACTTCATCCACCGTCGGATTACCAACGTAATGAATCGGGTATTGATGCCCTTCAAAAAACTCAACCTCAAAAGGGAGAATGGAGAAAAGCTCATCTACATCTCTTCTTATATTTTTGATGCGATATTCTTTCCATGCCCAAATCTTGGGAGAAATATAGTAATAAACCGGAATCTTCGTTTTCGCATGCACAAACTTGGCAATATCGAGATTAAAGCCCGGATAATCCACCAAAATAACAACATCCGGCGACCATGCCACGATGTCCTCCTTACATCTCTTCATGTTGGCAAAGATGGTTCGCAGATGCAGCAATACAGGGATAAAGCCCATGTAAGCCAGCTCCTTATAATGCTTCACCATCGTTCCTCCTACAGCAGCCATCATATCACCGCCAAAGAAACGGAATTCAGCCCGCGGATCCTCCTCTTTCAGTGCAGCCATCAAGTGAGAAGCATGCAAATCGCCCGAGGCTTCGCCAACAATGAGATAGTATTTCATAATTCCCAGGATTTCAATTCGTCCATAAAATGATAAGCAGTCATATCCACTATCGTCGGTGTGATGGCTACATATCCGTTGGCCAACGCCCAATGATCGTTCTTCTCGTTCTCCGGTTCGTGATCGATAAACTCTCCGGTCAGCCAATAATAATTCGTATCGTCTCTCCGTGGACAGGCCTGCCACTCTCCGCTCCAGTGCCCTTTGGCCTGTTCGCAGATTTTCACTCCCTTCAGTTCCGGAGTATTGGGAAAATTCACATTGAGACAAGTCAGTGGCGGAAGTCCCTTCTCAAGAACCATTGCCGCTATTTTCCGCACATAAGGTCCTGCAGCATCAAAATCAGCTCCGGGGGCATGGTCACAAATAGAAAACCCGATAGAAGGAATTCCGTTAAGGCAACCTTCGATTACAACCCCCATCGTGCCGGAGTAGTGTATATTGGTAGCAGAATTGTCACCATGATTAATCCCACCGACAACCAGATCGGGTTCACGGTCAAGTATCTGATTTCGTGCCAGTTTTATACAATCGGCCGGCGTACCGGAACACTTATAAACAGTCAACCCCACATCTTTTTTCAATAACTGATAATGCACCGGCTGTGTCACCGTCAGTGCACATCCACTGCCAGAACGGGGAGCGTCAGGAGCCATTACTACGATTTCGCCCAGCGGACGAAGAAATTTAATCAGTTCACTAATACCTTTTGCCATAATACCGTCGTCATTGGAAACGAGGATCAAAGGCCTTTTATTTTCCATACAATCTTACCTTATCTATTATTTTATGTTTTCGAAATGCACAAAAGTAGCAAAAAGAACTTGTATCGACAACAGAACCAAATAGGAAAGCGAAGGTCTATTAATATTGTATTCACAGCAGATAAGAAACAAGAGTGGAAAACATCCGGATGTTATCGTGAAGAACATCCGGATGTTATTAGATATAACATGGGGATCTTGTCATCAAAAACATGGGGATGTTTTATCAGCTAACTCTTAATGGAAGTCTTGAAACCATCTGATGGTTAGCCATGCAGACTACCCGTTTACAAATCTTAATCTTCTGCAAGTGAGTAAAAAAAGGAATTGATATTCAATTTTAATACGTATATTTGCGAGCTAAAAAGAGAAAAAATGCCCGTATCTCGCCTGGCAGTTATTAACAAAACAGGTGACTTATCAACAGATTAAGCAAAGTTTCTATTTTTTAGTAGGCGCTCTGAGGATTTATCACTTATTTCGCTGCCAATAAATTTAGATAATATGGGAAAAATAATTGCTTTGGCCAATCAAAAAGGTGGTGTAGGAAAAACAACGACTACGATTAACCTCGCAGCTTCGCTGGCTACGCTTGAAAAGAAAGTACTGGTTGTTGATGCAGACCCACAGGCAAATGCCTCTTCCGGATTGGGAGTCGACATCAAGCAATCCGAATGTACTATCTACGAATGCATTATCGACAGAGCCAACGTACAGGACGCTATTCATGACACTGAAATTGATTCGCTGAAAGTCATTTCATCGCACATCAATCTGGTAGGCGCCGAAATTGAAATGCTAAATCTCAAAAACCGCGAAAAGATACTGAAAGAAGTGCTGACTCCGCTAAAGGAAGAGTATGATTATATTTTGATAGACTGTTCTCCTTCGCTGGGATTGATCACAATCAACGCCCTGACGGCAGCAGACTCGGTGATTATCCCCGTACAGGCAGAATACTTTGCCCTCGAGGGAATCAGCAAACTGCTGAATACCATCAAGATTATCAAATCAAAACTGAACCCGGCACTCGAAATAGAAGGCTTTCTGCTGACGATGTACGACTCACGCCTGCGCCAAGCCAACCAGATCTATGACGAAGTGAAACGCCACTTTCAGGAACTGGTGTTCAAAACCGTCATCCAGCGCAACGTGAAGCTCAGTGAAGCACCCAGTTACGGACTGCCCACCATCTTATATGATGCAGAATCTACCGGAGCAAAAAATCACCTGGCACTGGCTAAGGAACTAATAAGCAGAAATAGTAAATAAACGAAGATATGGCAACACAAAGAAGAAATGCATTAGGCCGCGGGCTCGACGCCCTGCTCTCCATGGAGGAGGTGAAAACCGAAGGTTCTTCGTCTATTAACGAAATAGAACTGTCGAAAATCTCCGTCAACCCCAACCAGCCGCGTCGCGAATTTGATGAAACGGCACTGGAAGAGTTGGCCGATTCGATCAGGGAAATAGGAATTATCCAACCCATCACCCTGCGCAAAGTCTCGGACGACGAGTACCAGATCATTGCCGGGGAACGTCGCTACCGCGCTTCACAGAAAGCCGGACTGGACACGATTCCTGCATACATCCGCACAGCCGATGATGAAAACGTGATGGAGATGGCGCTGATAGAAAATATACAGCGCGAGGATCTTAATTCGGTAGAAATCGCACTGGCTTACCAACACTTGATAGAGCAATATGACCTGACACAGGAGCGGTTAAGTGAACGTGTCGGCAAGAAACGCACAACCATTGCCAACTATCTGCGTCTGCTCAAATTGCCTGCACCGATACAAATGGCACTGCAGAACAAACAGATAGACATGGGACATGCCCGGGCATTGATCACACTGGGCGACCCGAAACTACAAGTTAAAATTTTCGAAGAAATTCTGGAACACGGATACTCTGTCCGCAAAGTAGAAGAAATAGTAAAATCACTGAGCGAAGGAGAAGCCGTGAAGAGCGGAACCAAAAAGATTACCCCGAAGCGGGCCAAACTGCCCGAGGAATTCAACATGCTGAAACAACATCTATCGGGATTCTTTAACACCAAGGTACAACTGACTTGCTCTGAAAAGGGCAAAGGGAAGATCAGTATTCCTTTTAGTAATGAAGAGGAACTGGAACGTATCATGGAAATCTTCGACTCACTGAAGAAATAAATGACGAAAAAAAGTAAAACATATCAGCTATACATTGCCCTGCTTCTCTGTTTCTTTCAGGTAGCAGGGATTGATGTGTATGCACAGGAGCCTGTAAAAACAGTCCAGGATTCCATCTCTCCGGTCCGCGAGGCTCCTAAAGCACGGGCACGCCGCCATCGTGAACCGGTAGTTTCTTCGCCGGTCGCCGACAGTGTAAAAGTGGATAAAGCGGTTATCCTCCCGCCGATAGACAGTTTGGAAAACCGGAAACCCGCCATTGTTACGGCAGACAGCCTCGAGGAAGTCAACCGGCAGAACCTGGAAAAGATAGAAACACCTGTCATTCCGTCAGTCGTAAAGACAGATAGCCTGCCGCCTCCCATCATGCCTAAAAAAATGTTCGTACCTAACCCGACGAAAGCAACCTGGTATGCCATCGTGTTTCCGGGTGGCGGACAGATATATAACCGCAAATACTGGAAACTACCTATTATATATGGTGGATTCGCCGGATGCGCCTACGCATTAAGCTGGAACGGGAAAATGTATAAGGACTATGCTCAGGCTTATATGGACATTATGGACAATAATCCAAATACGAACAGCTATCAGGATTTACTTCCGCCAAATCACAATTACACCGATACCCAGCTGAAAGATATACTCCGCAAACGGAAAGATACGTATCGCCGCTATCGTGACCTCAGTATATTCGCTGTCATCGGCGTATATCTGATTTCCGTTATCGACGCCTATGTAGACGCGGAGTTATCCAATTTCGACATATCACCCGACCTAAGCATGAGGGTGGAACCTACTATTATAAATAATAACCCGTTACAACCCGGCAGTAAGTCGGTAGGCGTGCAATGCAGCCTCAGATTTTAACCCATGAAGATTGAACAAATAAGAATGAAGAAATTAGCAAACTATTGCCCCCTGATTTTATTGTTTTTGTTTGCCACCCCAAAGGTAAACGCACAGAGTGTAGACGTAGTGATTCGCGACAACGGCAAAGAACGCCAGGAAAGCATCGAGCTTCCGAAAAGTATGACTTATCCCCTCGATAGTCTGCTCAACGACTGGAAAGCCAAAAACTACATTGACTTAGGAAAAGATTGCAGTACGGCGGAAATCAATCCGTTGTTCAGTGACTCCGTATATATCGACCGCTTATCGCGCATGCCGACCGTAATGGAGATGCCATACAACGAAATCGTACGTAAGTTCATCGATATGTATGCCGGCCGCCTGCGAAATCAGGTATCTTTTATGCTGAGTGCCTGCAACTTCTACATGCCTATCTTCGAAGAAGCTCTCGATGCGTATAATCTGCCATTGGAGCTGAAGTATTTACCTATCATCGAATCGGCTCTGAACCCGTCGGCAGTATCACGCGCAGGTGCAGGAGGTTTGTGGCAGTTCATGATAGGAACCGGCAAAATGTACGGGCTGGAATCGAACAGCCTGGTGGACGACCGTCGTGACCCGATAAAGGCAACTTGGGCAGCAGCACGCTACCTGAAAGATCTATATGATATTTATCATGACTGGAATCTTGTGATCGCAGCATACAATTGCGGACCGGGCACCATCAACAAAGCCATCCGCCGTGCAGGAGGAGAAACCGACTATTGGAGCATCTATAACTACTTGCCCAAAGAAACAAGAGGATATGTACCGGCATTTATAGCAGCCAACTATGTAATGACCTATTACTGCGATCATAATATCTGTCCGATGGAAACCGATATTCCGGAAAGCACCGATACGATTCAGGTAAACAAAAACCTTCACTTCCAACAGATTGCCGACTTGTGCAATGTTCCGATGGATCAAATCAGAAGTCTCAATCCACAATACAAAAAAGAGATAATTCCGGGTGAAAGCAAATCTTATACTTTGCGCCTTCCACAAAACGCCGTAAGTTCGTTCATCGATCGCCAGGACACTATTTACGCCCACCGTGCCGACGAATTATTCAAAAACCGGCGTACAGTAGCCATTAAAAATGACAGTCCTGCTTCCAGAAGGAAAGGTAGCTCTGCCAAAGCAGGCAATGGTACACCCACATATTATAAAATCAAAAATGGAGACACCTTGGGAGCTATTGCAGCAAAATATGGTGTACGCGTAAAAGATCTTCAAAGTTGGAACGGACTGCGGGGAACTAACATTTCCGCAGGAAAACGTTTGAAAATATACAAATAAATCCCCTTTCGCTTGCCTGATGTTTAAATTTGATTATTTTTGCAGAAAAGGAACGAAAGGACTAAATTATGGACACTGAGAACCAGAAAGAAATAGCTGAAGAGCAAATGATTGAACAAGCTTTTCAAGAATTGCTGAACGATTATCTTGCTACCAAGCACCGTAAACGTATTGAGATTATAACCAAGGCCTTTAATTTTGCCAATCAGGCACATAAAGGCATCAAACGACGCTCCGGGGAGCCTTATATCATGCACCCCATTGCCGTCGCAAAAATCGTATGCAACGAAATCGGGCTTGGTTCGACTTCCATTTGTGCAGCCCTTTTGCACGATGTCGTAGAAGATACCGACTATACGGTAGAAGATATCGAAAACATTTTCGGAGCTAAAATCGCACAAATTGTCGACGGGCTAACTAAAATTTCCGGAGGTATCTTTGGTGACCGCGCTTCGGCACAGGCAGAGAACTTTAAAAAGCTCCTGCTCACGATGTCCGATGACATCCGGGTGATCTTAATCAAAATAGCCGATCGTCTGCACAACATGCGTACCCTCGGCTCTATGTTACCCAACAAACAGTATAAGATCGCAGGCGAAACATTGTATATTTATGCACCTCTTGCCAACCGCCTGGGACTGTATAAGATCAAAACAGAGCTGGAAAACCTCAGTTTCAAATATGAACATCCTGAAGAATATCAGGAAATTGAAGAAAAGCTGAACGCAACAGCGGCCGAACGTGACAAGGTATTTAATGAATTCACCGCCCCGATACGAGAGCAACTGGATAAGATGGGGCTAAAATACCGTATCCTGGCACGCGTGAAATCAATCTACTCCATCTGGAACAAAATGCAAACCAAGCATGTTCCCTTTGAAGAAATTTATGATCTGCTGGCTGTACGAATTATCTTCGAACCACGCAATATGGAGGAGGAACTGAATGATTGTTTTGACATCTATGTCTCAATCTCTAAAATCTATAAGCCCCACCCCGACCGCCTGCGCGACTGGGTGAGCCACCCGAAAGCCAATGGATACCAGGCACTGCATGTCACCTTGATGGGAAACAACGGACAATGGATCGAGGTCCAGATACGTAGCGAACGGATGAACGATGTGGCCGAACAAGGATTTGCCGCCCACTGGAAATATAAAGAAGGAGGAGGCAGCGAAGATGAAGGTGAATTGGAAAAGTGGCTGCGTACCATTAAAGAAATACTCGACGATCCGCAACCGGACGCCATCGACTTCCTCGATACAATCAAATTGAATTTATTTGCTTCGGAGATTTTTGTCTTCACTCCGAAAGGAGAGCTTAAAACCATGCCACAGAACTCTACTGCGCTGGATTTTGCATTCTCCCTGCACACAGATATAGGAAGCCATTGCATCGGCGCCAAAGTCAATCATAAACTGGTGCCCCTAAGCCATAAATTACAAAGTGGAGATCAGGTAGAGATACTGACATCCAAGTCGCAACGTGTACAGCCACAATGGGAAGTATTTGCCACTACTGCAAGGGCAAGGGCAAAGATTGCAGCTATTCTGCGTAAAGAACGAAAAACCTTCCAGAAAGAAGGAGAAGAATTGTTGAACGAATTCTTTAAGAAAGAGGAGATCCGTCCGGAAGCAGCTGTCATCGAGAAGTTATGCAAACTGCATAACATGAAAAACGAGGAGGAGTTTCTTGTAGCCATCGGCAACAAAACCATCGTATTGGGAGACGCCGACAAGAATGAACTGAAGGAGAAGCAAAGCAGTAACTGGATGAAGTATCTGACTTTCTCTTTTGGCAACAACAATAAAGACAAACAGCAGGAAGAAAAAGAACCGCAAGAAAAAGAGAAGATTAATACCAAACAGATTCTTAAACTGACGGAAGATGCCCTGCAAAAGAAATATATCATGGCCGAATGTTGTCATCCCATCCCCGGTGACGACGTACTGGGATATATGGATGAAAACGACCGCATCATCATCCATAAACGCCAATGTCCGGTAGCGGCTAAGTTAAAAAGCAGTTATGGCAACCGTATCATTGCCACAGAATGGGATACACACAAGAAACTTTCTTTCCTGGTATATATTTATGTAAAAGGCATAGATAATGTAGGATTACTGAACGAAATCACGCAGGTCATTTCACGCCAACTGAACGTTAATATCCGAAAGCTGGACATGGAGACCAATGACGGCATTTTTGAAGGAAAAGTACAGTTATACGTGCACGATGTGGAAGACGTAAAAGCCATTTGCAACAATTTGCGCAAGATTCCAAATATAAAGTCAGTGACACGCGTAGAAAACTAATGAACCATCAACGATGAACGATAACAGGAGTACCAACCTGCGTTCATCGTTCCTCTCCGTTCGTCGTTGAAAATCTATCAAGGGCATTCCTCATTCCAAGCAGTTCTTCTCTAATCTGCTTAAGACGATTGATAATCTCAAAGTTCCGGATTGTTGCCTCTCTATTATCTTTCAATTTTTGGCGGGCTCCGGGCAAAGTCATCCCCCGTTCCTTCACCAAGTGATAAATCAGACGGATGGTTTCTACATCCTCTTTCCGGTATTGGCGTACCCCACGGCTACCCTTTTTAGGGGCAATTTGCGGAAACTCCTTCTCCCAAAAACGAAGCAACGACTCATTGACATCGAACATCTGGGCAACTTCACTGATAGAGTAATATAATTTCAGATCCCTTTCTGTATTTTGCATAATTCTCTTTTTGTTTAGTCAAACACTTTACCGTGGTTGGCAGCTATCTGAATCATACGTTCATAATCTTCCGCACTTAAATCCATGAAGTAATAATTAACCGGATTCACCACTTGCCCCTTGACATGCACTTCGTAATGCAAATGCGGTCCGGTGCTCTTTCCGGTGCTTCCCACTCCGGCAATCACCTCACCGCGTACCACTTTTTTACCCAGTTTAGTACGAAACTCCTGCAAATGAGCATAACGGGTACGATACCCGAAGCCATGATCAATCTCAACAGTATTGCCATAACCGGTCTCCCACCCCATTTTCACCACTGTCCCGTCACCAGTGGCATACACATCCGTCCCGGGATGAGCAGAAAAGTCCATTCCGGCATGAAACTTCGTCGTTCCGTAAATAGGGTCGATACGTGTACCATAACCGGAAGCTGTCTTCCGAAGATCTTTATTAGATATCGGCTGGATGGCAGGAATACACTTTAACATCTGGTCATGATTTTTACACATCGCCACCACGTCGTCAAACGACTTGGATTGTATATAAAGTTGCTTACTCAGCACATCCATCTTCTGAGTCGTATTAACCACCAGTTTTGAGTTGGCCATATCCATCAGTTCTTCATAACGGTTCGTACCGCCATAGCCCGCCTGACGAATGGCCGGTGAAACGGGATCGGCCATAAAAATGACCCTGTAAAGGTTATCATCACGTTGCTGAATGTCCTGAAGCACTCCCATTGCTTCGTCAAGACGACGAGAAAGAACATTATATTGCGCCAAAAGTTGGCTATTCTCTTTCCGCAACTCCTTCTCTGAAGGAGAGCCGAAAATCAGTAACAATATAATGAAACTGCCGGCCCCCAGCCCCATCCCGATAAAAAGACGGCGGAGAATGCTCAATGCCCGTTGTCGGACAGTCGGATAAATCCGGTCATAAGTCTGCGTTTGCGGATTATAGATATAGTAAACTTTGCGCATCTTATAAATATTTCGCTTGTTAATACGGCAAAAATAATAAAAACAAGCTATCTTTGCACTGCTTTTTTCAGAATATTAACCTCAACAATAGATATATAGAAGTATGTTGACTGCAAAAGAAACCAGAGATTCGTTTAAGAATTTCTTCGAGTCAAAAGGACATCAGATTGTTCCTTCGGCTCCGATGGTGATTAAAGATGACCCTACCCTGATGTTTACCAATGCAGGGATGAACCAGTTTAAAGATATTATTTTGGGTAACCACCCGGCGAAATACCACAGAGTCGCGGACTCGCAAAAATGTCTTCGCGTAAGCGGAAAGCACAATGACCTTGAAGAAGTGGGACACGATACGTATCATCACACCATGTTCGAAATGCTGGGTAACTGGTCATTCGGCGATTATTTCAAGAAAGAAGCCATCAGCTGGGCATGGGAATATCTGGTAGATGTATTGAAGCTGAACCCGGAACACCTGTATGCCACGGTGTTCGAAGGAAGCCCCGAAGAAGGGCTGGAACGTGATAACGAAGCAGCTTCCATCTGGGAACAATTCCTTCCCAAAGACCATATCATCAACGGCAACAAGCATGATAACTTTTGGGAAATGGGTGATACAGGTCCCTGCGGTCCTTGCTCGGAGATCCACATCGACCTCCGCCCGGCTGAAGAGCGTGCTAAGATTTCAGGACGCGATTTGGTGAACCATGATCATCCCCAGGTAATAGAAATCTGGAACCTCGTATTCATGCAATACAACCGCAAGGCCGACAGCAGCCTCGAACCGCTACCGGCAAAAGTTATCGATACCGGTATGGGATTCGAACGTCTTTGCATGGCTTTGCAAGGTAAAACATCCAATTACGACACTGACGTATTCCAGCCACTGATCAAATCAATCGCTCAAATGGCGGGAACAGAATATGGCAAGAATGAACAGAACGACATCGCTATGCGTGTGATTGCCGACCATATCCGTACTATCGCTTTCTCAATCACCGACGGACAATTGCCGTCGAATGCCAAAGCCGGTTATGTGATTCGTCGTATCCTCCGCCGTGCCGTTCGCTACGGATATACATTCCTTGGACAGAAACAAGCGTTTATGTACAAATTGCTTCCGGTTCTGATTGACAGCATGGGTGATGCTTATCCGGAACTGATTGCTCAAAAAGAGTTGATCGAAAAGGTTATCAAAGAAGAAGAAGAATCATTCCTACGCACTTTGGAAACCGGTATCCGCTTGCTCGACAAAACCATGGCGGACACAAAAGCCACCGGAAAAACAGAAATCAGTGGCAAAGACGCCTTTACGCTGTATGATACGTTTGGTTTCCCGCTCGATCTGACAGAACTGATTCTGCGTGAAAACGGCATGACAGTAAACACAGTGGAATTCGACGCCGAAATGCAACAGCAAAAACAACGTGCACGCAACGCCGCTGCCATTGAAACAGGCGACTGGATTATTTTGAAAGAAGGCACAACAGAATTCGTAGGGTATGACTATACAGAATATGAAACCTCTATTCTGCGTTATCGCCAGGTGAAACAGAAAAATCAGACTCTGTACCAAATCGTATTAGATTATACCCCGTTCTATGCAGAAAGCGGTGGTCAGGTAGGTGACACCGGTGTATTGGTAAGTGAGTTCGAAACTATTGAAGTGATCGACACTAAAAAAGAAAACAATCTCCCGATACACATAACAAAAAAACTTCCCGAACATCCGGAGGCTCCGATGATGGCTTGTGTAAACACCGACAAACGTGCAGCTTGTGCAGCCAATCACTCTGCCACTCACTTACTGGACGAAGCACTCCGTGAAGTATTGGGAGAGCATGTTGAACAGAAAGGCTCCTTGGTAACTCCGGATTCTCTGCGCTTCGACTTCTCTCACTTCCAGAAAGTAACGGACGAAGAACTCCGCAAAGTGGAGCATCTGGTAAACGCTAAGATACGTGCCAATGTTCCATTGCAGGAACATCGCAACATCCCTATCGAAGAAGCTAAAGAACTGGGGGCAATCGCCCTGTTCGGTGAGAAGTATGGCGACCACGTACGTGTTATCCAGTTCGGCTCATCCATTGAATTCTGTGGAGGTACTCACGTTGCTGCTACCGGAAACATCGGTATGGTAAAAATTATCTCTGAGAGTTCAGTAGCCGCCGGCGTACGCCGTATCGAAGCATATACCGGAGCCCGCGTAGAAGAAATGCTGGATACGATCCAGGATACTTTGAACGATTTGAAAGCTCTTTTCAACAATGCTCCCGACCTTGGCGTAGCCATTCGTAAGTATATCGATGAAAACGCAGGGCTGAAAAAACAGGTGGAAGACTTTATGAAAGAGAAAGAAGCCGCCGTCAAAGAACGCCTGCTGAAGAATGTACAAGAGATTAACGGCATTAAAGTCATTAAGTTCTGCCTGCCGATGCCCGCGGAAGTAGTGAAAAACATCGCTTTCCAACTCCGTGGCGAAATTACAGAGAACCTGTTCTTTGTAGCCGGAACAGTTGATGCCAACAAGCCAATGCTGACGGTCATGATCAGCGATAATCTGGTTGCAGGCGGATTGAAAGCAGGTAATCTGGTAAAAGAAGCTGCCAAACTGATTCAAGGTGGCGGTGGCGGTCAACCTCACTTTGCGACAGCCGGCGGTAAGAATCCGGACGGACTGAACGCTGCTGTTGAAAAGGTACTGGAACTGGCAGGTATCTAAAAGTCCCGACTCTCCACGAGAAGGGAACCACGCTGTCCGAAAGTTGCCATATAAAGCTGGAAGTCAGATCAAACATCATAGTCTCCCGAGTAAAGAGCCCGGTATTGTGCCGGGCTCTTTCTATTTCATTCCCCCTTCATCGGACGCAAATATCATAAACTCACTTTATCCAATGGCAAAGCATTATTTACCTACTTCATAAGTATATATCTTATATGGCTCCTGTGTATTCAATGCATACAACCGACCGTCGGGAGAGACAGTAAAATTATCATAGATTTTATCAAATAAAAATCTCTTTTTCAGCTTTCCCTCCCAATCCCATACTTGTAATTCCGGTATTGCTCCTTCACTATATATTACTTTCTCAGTAACTCCTTGATAAAAAAGAACGTAAATTGCATCATCAGTAGCCACAGTCTTGCGCCAATAAGGATACACACTTTGTTCCCTGAACTTTTCATACGTATTATGTCTGTCCGGAATATCCTGCAACCTGATTTCCTGCAACAGCTCTCCCTTTATACTATACTTCCGTATAAGATTATGATACAAATAAAAATCCAATATAACCTTCTTTCCCATTTTTCCCGCTGTAAACTTATAATCGAATTTTGCTTGCTCCATCTTCTCTAAATCCGTAGAAGGATAATCTCCAAAAGGGGTAAATTCCCCTTTAGAATATATGAAATGCTCTTTACCCGAAGCTCCATCCGTTTTACCGCTCATGATATAATGCCCATGATCCAATCGAACCAGCTGATTTATTGCATCCGAAACGGCTATCGGAATATTATTTAGTATACAAATGCCCCTGTTTTCAATCTTGATTTCTCGTTCTATATCAGAATCTAAGATAAAGAAACTGGAATCGGAGCTTGTAAAGTAATCAGCGCGGGGACGAATCAGCTCATTGGGGCCTCCGCCTATATACCCCGATGAAAACTCATACTTCAAGCTGTCTGACGTCCAGAAAGAAAGTGTCGGATTGTTTTTTACCTCAACCAATATCAAGTGATGATCAAAATAAAAAAGTCCGCGCGGATATAAGATATTGGTAGAATCTAAGTCAAATTCACAAAAAGAACAGAGTCCCAACTCCGCATCATTCAAACTTATTTCCTTAAAATGGGGAGAGGAGCAACCTGAACATAATATCATTGGCAATATACATGCCCAAAAACAAATATATTTCATACAATTTCTTTTTGATGTAAAGCGGTTTTTAATGTAAATCACTTTTTTCCTGAAATTAGTTTTTCATAGTCCTGTTACTATGGTTGCAATAATAGCAAGAATAACCCGGAAAAGCAAGAATTACCTTTTTTATTCTACTCCCACTACACGGCTCTTTCACAGGGCGGACGCTCAATAAGTATAACATCTTATTAGGGTTGTATTATTTCCTAAATATGTAGTCCCTTCCCTGTATTTTTCAATATTTCCTGCTCCTTTTGTCTGTGTGTAATATAATTCATTACAT